>JAURKY010000002.1 GCA_030831475.1 Burkholderiales bacterium | reverse complement strand
GTGCTTTCGGTTTCGCAGGTGCTTTCGGTTTAGCAGGTGCTTTCGGTTTCGCAGGTGCTTTCGGTTTCGCAGGTGCTTTCGGTTTCGCAGGTGCTTTCGGTTTCGCAGGTGCTTTCGGTTTTTTATCTTTTTTTATAAGTTTTTTTAAAAATTCAAACATAATTATTGATTACAGAACTTAATTCATTATTTTCGGTCAAGATTTACTCACCATTATACAATTATTGAAAACAAGGAATGATAGTGTTTTTTAGAAAGTTAATTTATTTTTTATTTTTTCTTCCAACTTTACTCTTTGCTCAGGTTCATCAAAAAACCTTAGATAACGGTCTAAAGATTTTTGTTAAAGAGGATCATCGCTCCCCAGTAGTCGTTTCGCAGGTTTGGTACAGGGCTGGAAGTATTGATGAAGTCAATGGTAAAACAGGCGTCGCCCACGTTCTAGAGCATATGATGTTCAAGGGAACAAAAACCACCAAGCCAGGGCAGTTTTCAGAAGTGATTGCCGCTGCAGGGGGTCGTGAAAATGCCTTCACGGGCGCTGATTACACCGCATACTTTCAAACGTTGGAAAAAAGTAAGTTACCGATTGCTATGAAGATGGAATCAGACCGTATGCAAAATCTTCTTATTAAAAAAGAAGAGTTTGCAAAAGAGATTAATGTTGTGATGGAGGAGCGAAGATGGCGTACTGATGATAAGCCTACATCCCAGGTAAATGAATTAATGCAATCCTTGGCATTTGTCTCTCATCCGTATGGAAGACCTATTGTCGGCTGGATGAATGACCTAGAAAACATGTCGCATGAGGATGCGCTTGAGTGGTACGAAAATTGGTATTCACCCAATAATGCTATTTTAGTTGTCGCAGGGGATGTTAAACCTGAAGAGATTTTTGCATTAGCAGAAAAATATTATGGCCCAATTCCTTCAAAGACAATCAAGGAAAGAAAACCTCAAATCGAAGCAGAACAGATGGGCGTAAGAAGAGCCGAAGTTAAAGCTCCAAGTAAGTTAAGTTATTTGCAGATGGCATATAAAGTTCCGGCACTTGATAAAGATCTAACAAAAAATAGCACTGATGTTTATGCCCTTGAGGTCCTTGCAGGGATTTTATCTAATACGAGTGCTTCAAGATTAAATCAAAGTCTTGTTAATGATCAGGGATTGGCCTTAGGCGCAGGCGCGAGTTATGCCATGATCACTCGAGGCGGAATGAGTCTGTTTGAATTTTACGCTACTCCATCTGAGGGTGCATCCGTGATTGATGTTGAAGATGCCATTAAAAAAGAAGTTGAAAAAATTATTCAATCAGGGGTGACTGATGATGAGCTTAATCGAATTAAAACAAGCGTTATCGCAAGCAAGGTTTATCAGCAAGACTCTGTCTTTTACCAAGCCATGCAAATTGGACAGTTAGAAACCATTGGTTATCCCTACACATTAATGGATAGCTATGTTGAAAATGTTAAAAAAGTAACTTCAGCTCAAATTCAAGCTGTTGCGAGCAAATATTTTGTCGATGAGCGATTAACCGTCGTGACGCTTGACCCTCAACCAGTAGATCCTAATAGTAAGCCTAAAGGAAAACCGCATGTTCATTAAATTTTTTATTTGTGTAAGTTTATTTTTTGTAAATTTAAGCTTCGCAGCCTTAAAGATTGACTCTTGGACCACTAAGGAGGGCATGAAGGTTTTCTTTGTTGAAAATCATGACCTACCCATGCTAGATTTAGAAGTTAATTTTAGAGCCGGAAGTGCTTATGATCAATCTTCGAGTTCAGGCCTTGCATCGATGACCAATCACATGCTCTTTCTTGGTTCAGATGGTATTACTGAAGAAGAAATTGTGAATCAGTTTGCAATATTAGGGGCAGAGACTGGCTCGGATTTTGATAGTGATAAAAGCTCGTTTAGCTTAAGGACTTTGAGTGAAAAAAAAGACGAGGCCTTTAAATTATTTAAAACAGTCATTCATAAACCCAATTTTGATCAAGAGATACTTGAGCGTGAAAAGCAGAGATATATCTCAAGTTTAAAACAGTCGGATACTCAGCCTGATTCTATTGGCAGTAAAGCATTTATGAAGGCCCTCTATAGTGACCATCCTTACGGCTTACCGAATGACGGTGATGTTGAATCAATTGCCTTAATTGAGAACACTATGCTGAAAAATTTCTACAATGATTTTTATTCAGCAAATGGTTCATCAATGGTCATGGTGGGAGATATATCAAAAGAAGATGCTATGAAATTCTCAAGTGAGATCAGTCAGGGTTTACCATCCAATGGTAAAAATTCTCAGCTCCCCAAAGTTAACAAGCCTAAAGTCACAGAGTTAACCATCCCTCATCCATCTTCACAAGCTCATCTTTTTTATGGATTCCCATCCATAAAAAGAAGTGACAATGATTTTTTCCCCCTCTACGTAGGTAATTACATTTTAGGTGGAGGAGGTTTTGTTTCAAGACTTACGGGTGAGGTGAGAGAAAAGAAAGGATACGTCTACTCCGTCTACAGTTACTTTATGCCCATGCAAGAATCTGGCCCCTTCCAAATAGGCCTTCAGACCAAAAAAGAACAAATTGGACCAGCCTTTGATTTAGTTAAAAAAACAGTCAAAGATTTTATTACTCATGGACCGACAGAAAAAGAACTCAAGGCGGCCAAGGATAATATGATTGGTGGCTTTCCAATGAGAATTGATTCGAATAAGAAAATATTATCGTATTTATCGATGATGGCGTTCTATGACTACCCGTTAGATTACCTTGAAACATTCTCTGACAAAGTTAACGCAGTCACGCGAGAAGATATTATGGAAGCATTTCAAAGAAGAGTTAAAATGGATGAGTTTTCATACGTGATTGTTGGGGCGAGTTAGATTAAAAAAAGTTCTGTAAAGATAATTGGCGGTAACTTTAAAAGAAAAAATATTTTATTCTCCGAGGTTGATGGACTTAGACCCACATTAGGAAGGATAAGAGAAACGCTCTTTAATTGGCTCGGCCAAGACCTTAACCATCATACATGCCTTGATCTTTTTGCTGGTAGTGGCGCCTTGTCTTTTGAAGCGCTTTCAAGGGATGCCAAATTTTGCCAACTTATTGAGGCCAACAACGAGGCATATCAAAATTTAGTTATCAATAAAGAATCCTTAGGTTTTACCAATTGTGATATTCAACTCAATACTGCAGAAAATTATTTAAAGAAGAATACGGATCAGTTTGATATTATTTTTTTTGATCCACCTTTTGGTAGGCCAGAATTTTCCTTACTTCTGCCATCGCTTAAAAATTACTTGAATGAAGAAGGTTTGATTTATTATGAATCTTCAAGACCTTATGCTGATGAAGACTTTAAAATTATAAAAGAGTCGCGCGCAGGTCAGGTATACTTTTATCTTTTAAAAAAATAATTTTCCTATGCAAGTATTGTTTCCAGGTTCTTTTGACCCAATCACCCTAGGGCATGAAGATGTTATCAATCGTGCCACGAAGATTTTCGATAAAGTAATTGTTGCTGTAGCTGAAGATAATAATAAAAACTCATTATTAACTCTTGAGCAGAGACTTGAATTGGTATCAGAAATTTACCAAGATAATCCAAAAGTTGAGACAGTATCTTTTTCGGGATTGACTGTTAAATTTGCACAAACGAAAGATGCAAACATTATTTTACGTTCGATTAGAAATACAATAGATTTTGAAAGCGAATTACAGTTGGCGAAAATGAATCAGGCAATTGCTTCTAGCATTGAAACTATCTTTATTGCACCATCGAATGATTATCAATTTATTTCCTCAACTTTAGTGAGGCAGATCCATCAATTAGGGGGTAAGATAGATGCCTTTGTATCTCCTAATGTTATTCAGTATTTATCTAAATAATGGCTTTACATATTACCGATGAATGTATAAATTGCGATGTCTGTGAACCTGAGTGCCCTAATAAAGCCATTTATCAGGGGGTAGAGATCTATGAAATCAATCCTGATTTATGTACCGAGTGTGTTGGACATTTTGACACGCCACAGTGTGTTGAAGTTTGTCCTGTGGATTGTATTCCAGTTAACCCAGAATTTATGGAAACACAGGATCAGCTTATGCAGAAATATAAAAAAATAGTTAGCCAGAATTAAAGGAGTAACGATGAGAATTTTACATACAATGATTAGAGTGAATGATCTTGACGAGTCTATCAAGTTTTATCAAGATTTATTTGGGATGAAGGTACTTAGAAAAGCAGACTACCCTGATGGTAAGTTTTCGTTGGCTTTTATTGGTTATGGGGGCGAGGATACGAATACAGTCATTGAGTTGACTCATAATTGGGAAACAAGTCACTATGATCATGGAAATGCCTATGGGCATATTGCAATTGAAGTTGATGATGCTTATAAGTCATGTGAGGATATTAAGTCAAAAGGCGGGAAGGTTATTCGTGAGGCTGGACCGATGATGCATGGAACAACGGTGTTAGCTTTCGTTGAAGATCCGAATGGCTATAAAATTGAATTGATTCAAAAGGGTACTTTTTAGTCAAAAAATTCTTTAACTTTATCTAGCCATCCAGTTGATCGAGGGCTATGTTTTTCTTGATTTTTTTGATTTAACTGTTCAATTGATTCAAATAATTTTTTTTGTTCTTCATTTAAATTGACTGGGGTTTCAACAACAACGTGGCAGTGTAAATCGCCATGTGAGTTTTCTCGCACCGGCTTAATTCCTTTTCCTCTGAGGCGAAACACAGCACCTGTTTGCGTGCCCGCTGGAATTTTAATTTTTGCACTTCCATCAAGTGTTGGCACATGAATCTCCCCGCCTAAGGCAGCGGTTGAAATACTGATTGGCATTTCGCAATGGAGGTTACCACCATCTCTTTCAAAAATTTCATGCCTTTTAAGCGCAATAACCACATAGAGATCACCTGACGGCCCACCATTTAGACCTGCTTCACCTTCACCCGTCAAACGAATACGATCATCGTTATCTACACCTGCAGGAATTTTGACAGAGAGTGTTTTAGATTCTTTCACACGGCCTGATCCACTGCAATCATGGCAAGGATCTTTAATGACTTTGCCAGACCCATGACAGTTAGGACATGTTTGTTGAACAGAAAAGAATCCCTGCTGCATTCTGACTTGACCATGGCCTTGACAGCTACCACAGGTGGACGGCTCCGTACCTTTTTTTGCACCCTTGCCTGAGCATGAATGACACGTGGTCATTACTGGAATCTTTATTTTTGTTTCAAAACCTTTGTAAGCTTGATCAAGAGAAATTTCCATGTTGTATCGAAGATCGGCGCCTCGATAGACATTAGATTTTTTATTTGCTCGACCACCACCAAAGATATCGCCAAAGATATCTCCAAAGGCATCGCCAAAATCTGCAAAATCACCAAAACCTTGCCCACCACCCATATTCTGATTTACACCAGCATGACCGAACTGGTCGTAGGCGGCTCTTTTTTGCTGATCGGATAGAATTTCATACGCCTCCTTGACTTCCTTGAACTGTTCCTCTGCTTTTGGGTTGTCAGGGTTGCGGTCTGGGTGATATTTCATTGCAAGCTTTTTAAAAGCTTTTTTTATATCCTCGGGACTTGAATCTCTGCCAAGGCCTAAAATTTCATAGTAGTCTCTATTAGTTGCCATAGGGTATGCACGAAACCTTAGGGTCTCGTGAAATTAATTATTTATCAGACTTGCGCTCTTTTTTTTCGTCTTTGACTTCTTCGAACTCAGCATCAACAACGTCTGCATCAACTGTTTTCTCTTCATTACCTCCCTGAGGTGCGCCTTGGGCTTGTTGTTTTGCTTGTTGTTCAGCATAAACCTTTTCACCAAGTTTTTGAGAAGCTTCAGCAAGGGCTTTATTTTTAGCTTCGATTTCATCCTTGTTGTCTGTTTTTAATGCTTCTTGTAGATCTTTAATTGAAGAGTCGATTTTATCTTTTTCTTCTTTAGATAAAGCATCACCATGATCCTTCATTGATTTTTCAACTGAATGAATCATCGCCTCAGCCATATTTTTGGTATCAACTAATTCTTTCAGTTTTTTATCTTCCTCTGCATGCTTTTCAGCATCTTCTTCCATTTTTTTAATTTCTTCTTCGCTCAAACCACCATTCGCTTTGATGGTAATTTTATTTTCTTTACCCGTAGCTTTATCTTTTGCATTCACGTGAAGGATACCGTTAGCATCGATATCGAAAGAAACTTCAATTTGAGGTGTTCCTCTAGGTGCTGAAGGAATATCAGTCAGGTTGAACTGGCCTAAGCTTTTATTGCCAGACGCCATTTCTCTTTCCCCTTGCAGTACGTGAATGGTCACCGCACTTTGGTTATCCTCGGCAGTCGAAAATACTTGTGAGGCCTTGGTTGGGATAGTGGTATTCTTGTTAATTAATTTGGTCATAACACCACCCAAAGTTTCAATACCAAGGCTTAATGGTGTGACATCAAGCAATAGGACATCTTTAACGTCACCTTGGAGCACACCACCTTGCACCGCAGCGCCAATGGCAACTGCCTCGTCTGGATTGATGTCTTTTCGTGCCTCAACACCAAATATTTCTTTTACCTTTTCTTGCACTTTAGGCATTCTAGTTTGACCGCCCACTAAGATAACATCAGAAATCTCAGAGGATGAAAGTCCTGAGTCTTTAAGCGCTGTTTGGCATGGTGAAACTGTTCGATCAATTAAATCACCAACCAGAGATTCTAATTTTGCTCGCGTTAATTTAACAACCAGGTGTTTAGGACCAGAGGCATCAGCTGTAATGTAAGGTAAATTGATCTCAGTTTGTGAGCTACTAGATAATTCAATTTTTGCTTTTTCCGCCGCTTCTTTTAAACGTTGTTTAGCAAGCATATCTTTAGTTAAGTCTACGCCATTTTCTTTGTTAAATTCTTCAGCTAGAAAATCAATAATACGATTATCAAAGTCTTCACCACCCAAGAAAGTGTCACCATTCGTTGAGAGAACCTCAAACTGATGCTCTCCATCAACCGAGCTGATTTCGATGATGGATATATCAAAGGTTCCTCCACCTAGGTCATAAACAGCAATTTTTCTATCACCTTCTTTTTTATCTAAACCAAAAGCTAAAGCCGCGGCAGTGGGCTCATTAATGATTCGTTTAACTTCAAGACCTGCGATTCTTCCTGCATCTTTGGTCGCCTGTCTTTGGCTGTCATTAAAATAAGCTGGGACAGTAATCACAGCTTCAGTAACATTTTCGCCCAGGTAATCTTCAGCCGTTTTTTTCATTTTTCTAAGAATTTCTGCAGAGATTTGAGGTGGTGCCATCTTTTCACCTTTCACTTCAACCCAAGCATCTCCGTTATCAGCTTTGGCGATGGTGTAAGGCATTAAATCAATATCTTTTTGTACTTCATCTTCCTCAAACTTTCTGCCAATGAGTCGTTTAACGGCGTAAAGTGTGTTTTTAGGATTGGTCACCGCTTGTCTCTTTGCTGGCGCACCTACTAATGTTTCACCTTCGTCTTGGTAAGCAATTACCGATGGCGTGGTTCTTGTGCCTTCAGCATTTTCAATAACCTTGGCTTTGCCACCTTCCATAACGGCAACACATGAGTTCGTCGTTCCTAAATCAATACCAATTATCTTTGACATCTTTTTAAATCCTTAATTAAAATTTGTTAACAATTAAATGGGGTTAAAACGTTATTTTTCAAGACCTATTTATCTTTTTCTTTTGAAACAGCAACTAAAGCAGGCCTTAAGACACGATCATTGAGTTTGTAGCCCTTTTGTAAAACTGAAATAACCTTGTTTGGATCACCCTCTGACTCAACCATCGTCATCGCTTGATGAAAATTAGGGTCAAACTGTTCTCCCTCGGGATCAACCGTTTCAATATTAAATTTCTCAAAAATATTCAAAAGTTGTTTTAGGGTAAGCTCAACCCCATCTTTATAATTTTCAACTGTGGCATTATCAACTGACAAGGCAGCATCTAGGCTATCTTTCACAGACAATACCTCTTGACTAAATTTTTCAATAGAAAACTTACGAGCCTTATCGATATCCTCTAGAGAGCGTTTTCGAATATTTTCTGATTCAGCCTTGGCATACAAAACCGCTTGCTCCAACTCCTGGATACGGCTCTCTAATTCCTCTATTCTCTTTGTTAGATCCTCATCTTTTTTAGGTGATACTTTTTTTGTAGTGTCTTTTTTAGCCATAAAAACATTCTTAATTAATTAATATGGGATTGATATGGGGATGAATTGGCAATTTTCAAGAACATTTTTCCTTTTTTTTAAATTTGACTTTGGTACTGATTTTCAACCATAATTTAGGGCTAAAAATAATTATACAAAAACCTTCATGAAACAATCTGTTATTGAAATCACTCAAAGAATTAAGGAAAACAGTCGACCTACAAGAACTGCCTATTTAAATAGAATTAGGCAAATGCAATCTCGCCTTCGGGGTGCAGATAGGCTGGGTTGTGCCAACGTGGCTCATGCTATTGCAGCTCTTCCTAAAGATGATAAATTAAGAATTGTTGAAAAGAAGGCTCCGAATATAGCCATTGTCACTGCATATAACGACATGCTCTCAGCGCATAAGCCTTATGAAAAATACCCAGATATTATTAGACAGGCTGCACTTAAATTAGGTGCCACAGCACAAGTTGCTGGAGGTGTGCCTGCGATGTGTGATGGCATCACCCAAGGCGAGGCTGGTATGGAATTAAGTCTTTTTTCTCGCGACACGATCGCCATGGGCGCTGCTATTGGGTTATCTCATGATGTTTTTGATGGCATGCTCATGTTGGGTATTTGTGACAAGATTGTTCCAGGACTCCTCATCGGTGCCCTTCATTTTGGTCACCTGCCAGCCATCTTTGTTCCTGCAGGACCGATGGCCACCGGTATTGATAACACGACTAAATCAAAAGTACGTGAACAGTACGCACAAGGCCAAGTGGGCCGTAAGGAATTATTAGAATCTGAATCATCCGCTTATCATGGTGAAGGAACCTGCACCTTTTATGGCACTGCTAACAGTAATCAGATGTTGATGGAGGCAATGGGCCTGCATATTCCAGGTTCAGCCTTTATTCACCCTCACGATGATATTCGAAAGCTTTTAACTGAGGAGGCTGTAAAACAAATAATAGAAAATATTGAAGATAAAAATACAGTCCCTGTGGGTGAGTTGGTCAATGAGGAAGTTATTGTCAACGCCATGGCCGCTTTGCTAGCCACGGGAGGATCAACTAATCATTTAATTCATTGGGTTGCCATAGCGCGAGCAGCTGGAATTATTATTGATTGGTCAGATTTTCATGATTTAGCAAAAGCAGTCCCATTGCTTGCTAGCGTTTATCCGAATGGTAAAGCGGATGTTAATGAATTTCAGAATGTTGGTGGGCCAGCATTTGTCATTAGAGAACTTTTAGATTTAGGCTGTATGTATCCAGATGTTACAACCGTGGTTAAGGATGGAATTTCATCTTACACACAAATACCAAACGTCAAAAAAGATCAACTTTCATGGAGTCCTGCGCCAAAAGAGAGCAGTGATGAAACAATTATTAGAAAAGGTGATAATCCATTCAGTGAGTCGGGAGGCTTAAAATTACTCAAAGGTAATATTGGCCGTTCCGTTATTAAAGTATCTGCTGTTCCTGAGGATCGACATATTATTGAAGCGCCTGCCATGATTTTTGATAGCCAAGAAGAACTTTTAAAAGCTTTTGATGATGGGCTCTTAGAAAAAGATTTTATTGCAGTAGTTAGATTCCAAGGCCCAATGGCTAATGGCATGCCTGAATTACATAAATTAACACCTCCTTTGTCAGTGATTCAGAATAAAGGCTTTAAGGTTGCGATTGTTACTGATGGAAGAATGAGTGGGGCTTCAGGCAAAGTACCGGCTGCTATTCATGTCAGTCCAGAGGCTGCTGCTGGAGGGGCTATAGGTAAAATCAAGGAGGGCGATGTAATTCGTATTAATGCCGTGGTAGGGTCGATGAATGTCTTGATTGATGAAGATACATGGACTGAAAGACGTCCAGCAGTTTTAAGTGAATCTGCAAAAACTAATAACTCTCATGGTATTGGACGAGAGCTATTTGGCAACATGAGGAAAAATGTACTCTCTGCCGAAGAGGGCGCGATAACTTGGACATCTTAATTTAAGGAATTTATGAATACACTTGATTTAGCAAATTATGGTCCCGTCATACCGGTGATTGTTATTGAAAAAACTGAGGATGCAGTGCCTATGGCAGAAGCATTGCTTGAAGGCGGTATTAGGGTGCTGGAAGTAACGTTAAGAACATCCTGCGCTTTGCAAGCCATTGAAGCTATTGCAAAAAATGTACCCGAAGCAATTGTGGGCGCGGGCACTTTAAGAACTAAAGCGGATGCAACCAATGCAAAGATTGCAGGGAGTCAATTTGCCGTAAGTCCAGGCTACACGACCTCTATGGGAAATGTTTGTAAAGAAATTGATTTACCACTTTTACCAGGTGTCTCAACAGGCAGTGAGGTGATGATGGCTAATGATGATGGTTTTAATTTTCTTAAATTATTTCCTGCAGTTGCTGTGGGAGGCATTAATCTCTTAAAAGGATTCTCCGGACCTTTTGCTGATATTAAATTTTGCCCAACAGGCGGAATATCTATTCAAACCGCCCCTGACTTTTTAAGCCTTCCTAATGTGCCTGTGTGTGGCGGAACCTGGTTAACCCCTAAGGAGCATGTAGTGCAAAAAAATTGGGGTGAAATTACGAAACTTGCAAAAGAGGCAAGCTCAATCAAAGTCTAAATAATGATAGATCTAAACCAATACCAAACAATTATTTTTGATTGTGATGGTGTTGTTTTAAATTCAAATTTTCAAAAAATCGAAGCGTATCGTAATACGGCACTAAAATATGGTGCAACTCAGGATCAAGCCCAAGCGCTTGTTGATCACCATGTCTCGCTTACGGGTATTTCACGTTACGTGAAGTTTGATTATTTTTTAAAAGAGATCATTAAAACCGATGTCACGGAAGAAAAGAAAAATTTTCTTGTAAAGACGCTTAATGATGAGGTGATAAATCTACTTGCTAATTGCGAAATTGCCCAGGGTTTGGGTCAATTACGCGAACGATATTCTGATCAAAAATGGATGGTAGCCTCAGGTGGTGATCAGGAAGAATTGCGCTATCTTTTTAGGCAAAAAAAGATTGATCAATTTTTTGACCAAGGTATTTTTGGAAGCCCAAGATCAAAACATGACATCATAAAACAAGAGATTAAAGCCTCCTCATTTCCCGTACTTTTTTTAGGCGACTCTAAATATGATATCGAAACAGCTGAAAAATTTAATTTAGATTTTATTTTTGTTTCAGGTTGGACTGACTTGGATGAGTGGCAGGCTATTTGCCAGAATAAAAAATTAACAACGATTAATTATTTGTCTGAGTTGGCTAGCTGATTTTTTTAATGATGTTGCTCGAACTTTGACCTTGCATGATAGGAACGAGCTCAACATGACCACCCCAGCTTAAAACTTCTTTTGCACCAACCACTTGATTCATTTTGTAATCATCACCCTTAATTAACACATCGGGCTTTATTTTTTTAATTAAATTGAGAGGAGTAGTTTCATTAAATATGATTATTGCATCAATTGCTTCAAGCGCAGATAACACACGGGCACGATCCTTTTCACCAATGACAGGTCTTGAATGACCTTTGAGTTTTTTAACGGAAGCGTCACTATTAAGGCCAAGGATTAAGTAGTCAACTTTATTTTTAGCTTTTTCAAGATACATAACATGTCCTGCATGAAGAATATCAAAGCAGCCATTGGTAAAACCAATTTTAGTTTTTTTCTTTTTTTCACTAAGAATTTTTTTTTCTAGCTGATAGATAGTTACAATTTTATTTTCTTGTTCAAGCTCATCTGACTTATAGCTATCAATGACTTCATTCAGCTTAATAGGTGATGTTCCTACCTTGCTAATGACAATACCAGCAGCCTGATTGGCAAATATAAATACATCATGAAGGTTAAATTGCGCAATTAACCCAAAGGCAATTGACGCAATGACGGTATCACCCGCGCCTGAGACATCATAGATAAATTTTACTTTTGCAGCTGGTATCACAGCAGATTTTTTGGATTGTATAAGCTTGATACCTTGATTGCCCTGGGTCATTGCAATGGCATCAATGCTATATCGCCTACATAAAAATTTTAATTTTTTTTCAAGATCATCATCATTAATTTGATTAGACCCAACCAGTTCATAAGCTTCTTTTTTATTGGGCGTGAGTATGGTTACACCTTGATATTTTTTAATATCATTACCTTTAGGATCTGCCAGCACAGGAATTTTTTTAGTTCTTGCTTTTTTAATGATGTACTGACAAAGATCAGTTGAAAGTACTCCTTTAGCATAGTCGGATAAAAGAATAATTGAAGGATTTTTTTTCAAAAGAGTATCAAATTTATTTTTGATTAATTTTGTATAAGAATCATCAATAACCTCATTATCTATACGTAAAAGTTGTTGATGACCACTTAAGATCCTGGTTTTGGATGTTGTAGGATTGTTGGTTTTGATGACACCTTGAGTTGAAATTTTATGATGCCTTAATAAAGCAGTAATTTTTTCACCATGATCATCATGACCGATCGTACCTAGGATAGTTGATTTGAGACCCAGGCCGGATAAATTAAGCGCAACGTTACCCGCGCCTCCCAGCCTTTGATCATCACTTGTTTTGTGAACTACAGGCACAGGTGCTTCAGGAGAAATACGTTTAATTTCGCCTGTGATATAACAATCCAACATGACATCACCTACGACAAGACACCAATGCTTGGGGTTGATATGTTTTTTAACGGCTTTTAGTTTATCTAAATTCATTGGATTTATGCGTACATATCTTTTGTAGATAAATAATTTTCAATATAGTCTTGAACTCCAAGATTTAAATCAAAGAAGCTTTCCTCATAACCAATTTCTCTTAATTTATTCATTTTTGCTTCGGTAAAGTACTGGTATTTATTTTTTAAATCATCTGGCATATCGATGTATTTTATAACATCTTCATTCGCTTTCATGTTTTGAGCAACCGCTGTAGCTAGTTTTTTGAATGACTGAGCTTTTCCGGTACCTACATTATAAAGCCCTGAAATTGAATTATTTTGTAAAAAAAACATAACACACTTCACTGCATCTTTGACGTAGATAAAGTCTCGCATCTGCATACCATCATCATAGTCATGTCGATCACTTTTAAACAACTTAATTTCTTTATGGTCATTCATTTGGTTGAAAGCATGATAAACCACACTAGCCATTCTGCCCTTATGGTATTCATTGGGACCATATACATTAAAAAATTTAAGTCCTACCCACTGGGGTGGAGCAGGTTGATTAGATTTAACCTGTAATTCAGCCCATTGATCAAAAAAGTGTTTGGAGTATCCATACGCATTAAGAGGGTTTAGGAGATTCAGTCGGGTGTCATCATCATATCCTTGCCTACCATCTCCATAGGTTGCAGCAGAACTTGCGTAAATGAAAGGAACATTGTGGCTTGCACACCATGACCATAATTTTTGACTGTAGCGAATATTTGAATTTAATAGGTTATTGAAATTCTTCTCAACCGTCGCACTAATCGCACCCATATGGATGACTGCTCGGATTTTTTTTGCATCTTTTAGAAAATCAAATAATTTTTTTTTGTGAATAAATTCAGAATATTTTCTTTTAGAGAAATTTTTTTCTCTGGATGGATCCTCGTAATCATCGACGATGATAAGCTGATCTTCATGCATGATGGTGTCTAAATGCCAGGCAATCATGCTACCAATCATGCCTGCGCCGCCGGTAATTATGATCATAGTTTTTGCTTTAACTTTTTAAATTGACGCATCGTTTGTTCTGATAATTTTTTTTGTTTTTGCAATGACCATTGCGGATCAAGCCATCCAGCAAGATGCTGTTTCAGTATGTTTTGCATCGCCTTGATCCATTCAGGATCATCATTTAAGGCAGGTATATAGTCATACTCGCCACCACCATTTTCGGTAAATATATGCCTGCCTTCCATATTAATTTCTTCTAAGGTTTCAAGGCAATCGCTTGAGAATCCTGGACAAATCACATGTACTTTTTTTTCTTTTGATTTACCTAGCTTGGCAATGACTTCCGCGAAGTAGGGTTTTAGCCACTCAGCTTTACCAAATCGTGATTGAAAACATACTTCATAATCTTGATCTTTCAACTTCAAGCTCTCAGCTAACAGACGACCTGTTTTATGACACTCACAGTGATAGGGGTCTCCTTGCATCAATGATTTTTTTGGCACTCCATGAAAACTCATAACTAATTTTGAGGGACGCCCATTTTTTTTCCAAAATCTTTCAACGCTTTTTTTTAGTGCAGCAATGTAGTCTGGGTGATCGTGATAATGTTTGATTGTCCTTAACTCAGGTACATTTCTTGTTTTTATAAGAGTTCTAAAAACACTGTCCATTGCTGATGCGGTTGATGAGCCAGCATACTGAGGGTAAAGAGGAAACAAAAGAATTTTAGTACAGTTTTTAGCCCTTAATTTTTCTATGGCTGACCTCATGGAGGGATTGCCATAACTCATTCCTAACTCAACTTCAATGGGTTGTTTATACGTTTTATTTAAACTTTCTTTAATCAGTTTGGTTTGTTTTTTTGCATAAACCATCAGTGGTGAACCCTCATTGGTCCATACCAGTTGATATTTTTTTGCTGAGGCAGCCGGCCTAAAAACAAGAATAATAAAATGTAAAATCCAGCACCATATGAATCTTGGAATCTCAACCACCCTGCGATCCATTAAAAATTGTCCAAGGTAGCGCCGCAGTTCTTTGGCCCGTGGGGCATCAGGTGTGCCTAAATTAGCAACAATAATGCCAATCCTCTCGGGATCCCCATGCTGATAATTGGGTTCGGGACGGTAGTAACTCATATTTATTTTAATGAATTCCCTAAAATTTTTGCAGTGATATCAACAATAGGAATGACTCTCTCATAAGCCATTCGTGTTGGGCCAATAACACCTATCATACCAATAAGTTCTCCATCTGCATGATAAGGGGCAGTAACAACACTGCATTCATCCAGGGCATGATAACCAGACTCTTCTCCAATAAAAATTTTGATACCATCTGCATCGTGACTTTGTTCTAGCAGATTTAATAAAGCTGAGCGTTGTTCAAAGACCTCTATAATTTTTTTAATACTCGTCACACTTTGACTGAGTTCACTCGTTTCAAGCAATCGTGTTTGACCTGAAATAAAGAGGTTATCTTTGTCTGACTCCTCTGATGAGGTATCAATAGCATAGGACATCAAATTAATCATTTCCTCTTTTAAAGATTTGATTTCCTTGACCAGCTTTTCTTTTGCGTCAACAACTGAGCAGCCACCAAAATGATCATTAAAGTAATTAGATGCTTCAATAAGCATCGATTTAGAGTAATTTTTATTCGTGTAAAGTACTCGGTTCTGAACACTACCATCATCAGTCACAATGATAAGTAGAACCTTCTTTTCGGATAAATTCAAAAATTCAATATGTTTAAACTTTACTTTTTTGGCTTTTGGCAACATCACAACGCCGGCAAATTTTGTTAGATCTGAAAGTGTGTTTGCGACGGAGCTAATAAGGTGTTTGTTATCTGATAATACAAAATGATTTTTTAAATCATTAATTTCATTAGGATTTAATGATTGGACCGTGGCTAAGCTGTCAACAAAAAAACGATAACCTTTATGTGTTGGAATTCTTCCTGCTGAGGTATGAGGGCTGATAATGAAACCTGCCTCCTCTAAATCTTTCATGATATTTCGAATGGTTGCTGAGCTTACATCCAAACCTGAAGTCGAAAGGAGTGTATTAGAACCCACAGGATTACCATCGTTAATATGAAGTTTAACAAGTGTCTTTAAGAGAGATTGAGCGCGTTGATCTAAATGATGCATCAAATAATTATTTTGTTTGTTATGTATGCTTTAAAATATAATTTATATTTTACTTACTCGAGCTAATTATAGCCACTTAATTCAGGATATATGGGTCAATTTAAAAATATTGCATTGGTTGGAAAGTATCCTTCATTAGAGGATGCCAAGCATATTCACGATCAATTAAACGTATTGGTTGATTATTTAAAAAAAAATAATCATCAGATCTTTATTGAATCAAAAACGCAGCAACAAGCAAAATTAGAAGGCGTAGAATCCATAGCTCTCAATGACTTGACTCAGCATGCTGATTTAGTGATTGTTATTGGCGGGGATGGCACCATGCTTGGTGTAGCTCGATCTGTTGTTGACGCCAATATACCTTTGGTTGGCATTAATCAGGGACGATTTGGTTTTCTTGCAGATTTAAATATTGATTCGATGTTAAAAAATGTTGAGTTAATTTTAAAAGGTGATTTTTTAGAGGATAAAAGAATTCTTTTGCAGGCCGATATAATTCGGAGCAAAGCCAAAATATATGATTCTTTTGCGCTCAATGACGTCGTTGTAAAAAGTAGTTTACGTTTAATTGAGCTTGAAGTTTACATTAATAACAAATTTGTTCATCGCCAAAGGTCGGATGGAATTATTACCAGCACTCCTACCGGCGCTACTGCTTATGCATTATCTGCAGGTGGCCCTATCTTACATCCTAGTTTAGATGCGATTTCGATCGTACCGATTAACCCTCACACTTTGAGTAATCGACCTATCGCAGTGAATGGAAATAGCAGCATTGAAATTAAAATTATTCATTTGGATGATGCCTATGTCAGCATAGATGGGCAAATTAAGTTTCCTCTTGATTTACGAGATGTCATTAAGATTCAAAAATCAAAACAAACAGTTTCGATTTTGCACCCAAAGGACTACTGTTATTTTGAAATGTTGAGAAATAAATTACATTGGGGATAACCTTTTAAAAAATGCTCGAGTCATTATTTATTAAAAATTTTGTCATTGTTGATGAGCTTGAGATAAGTTTTGAGAAAGGGTTTTCGGTTTTAACCGGAGAGACCGGGGCAGGCAAATCCATTTTGATTGATGCCTTATCTTTATGCCTTGGGCAAAGAAGTGATTTTAATTCGATTAGAAAAAATCAAGATAAAGCAGATATTACCGCTACCTTCAATATTGAGTCTAATCGTTATGCTCAAGATTGGTTAAATCAGCATGATTTAGAGGATGGCAATCAACTTATACTAAGACGTACTTTATCAAAAGACGGTAAATCAAAAGGCTACATCAATGGGAATCCAGTTAACATCAATGACTTAAAAGATTTAAGTGAATATTTAATTGATATTTATGGGCAAAATTTTCATTACTCCTTGCTTAAACCCTCTGTGCAAAGAGAAATTTTAGACGGCTTTGGAAAGTTGCAAGCATTACTTTCTCAAGTTAAGGATGCCTATCAAAAATGGCATACCTTAAGTATGGATTACGACAATTATTTAAAAAATAAAGAAGCTTACGAGCATGAGCGCGTTGAGCTCGTGGAAAAAATTAAGGAATTTAAAGTACTCGATTTTTCCAATAATGACTGGCAAGAGCTACAAGATAAACAAAAAAAAATGGCCAATAGCCAGGAATTAATTGAGGGGATGCAGGCATGCATAAATCAAATTTCTAATGACGATCAATTTGCACTTTTGAACCAATTAAAGGGCTTGAAAAGCACCTTTTCAAATCTAACTAAGATTGATGGAAATTTATCTAAGATTGACACCTTAGATTCCGTCTTTTTGGATTTAAAAGAGTTTGATCGAGAACTTAACCATTATTTAAGTCATGAGCTTATCGATTCAAATGAGCAAAAAATGATTGAAGAAAAAATTAAAGCGACTTTTGATTTTTTGAGAAAACATCGACTTAGCCCTGAGGGCTTAGAAGATTTGGCTCAAGAGTGGGAACAGCGTTTAGACGTTTTAACAACCTTGACCCAAGAACAAGATATTAAATCTGAGTTAGACCGAGCAAGACAAAATTTTGATCGGGCTGCAGGCCAGCTTACCCAACAAAGATTGGATGCTGCAAAACTATTAAGTGATGAGATAACACAAAGGCTTAATCATTTATCTTTTAAAGACGCTTCTTTCTCAATTGCATTAGTTCCGTGTGAGCCTAATATTCATGGCAACGAAAGGATTGAGTTTAATATTGCAACCTTTAAGGGCGCAGACCTAAGACCTCTCGGTAAAGTAGCTTCAGGGGGCGAGTTATCGAGGATAAGTTTAGCTATTCGAGTCTCCTCCATAGATGCGATTGAGGTTCCAACGATGATATTTGATGAGGTGGATGTTGGTATCGGTGGAAGTGTTGCTGAAACGGTTGGGCTTTTATTAAAAACATTGGGCGAGGAAAATAATAAGCAAGCTTTTGTCATTACCCATCTTGCCCAGGTAGCCGCTCAATCATCCAATCATTATAAGGTGTCTAAAGTATCGAATGCGTCTGATACAACCAGCTCAATTGATTTGCTCGATAGTGATATGAGGATTAAAGAGATTGCAAGGATGATTGGAGGTATTGAGATTTCTGAAAAAACACTTGCCCATGCGAGAGAATTACTTAATTAATTTTTTTTATGCGGACAAGGTTTTTTCTTGCAGTCTGCATAAATATAGAGAGAGTGTTCAATAATCTGAAATCCTTTCTCTTGGGCAACCATTTTTTGTCTTTTTTCTATTTCTTCATCGAAAAATTCTTCAACATGCCCGCACTGGAGGCAAACAATATGGTCATGATGTGACTGTTCATTGAGTTCATAAACGGCCTTACCACTCTCAAAATGGTGCCTCAGTAATAGTCCTGCCTGTTCAAATTGAGTCAGAACTCGATAAATCGTCGCTAAACCCACCTCTTCACCAGCGTTAAGCATAATTTTATAGATATCTTCTGCCGACAAATGACCTTCACGATTATTTTCGAAAATATTTAAAACTTTAAGCCTAGGTAAGGTTGCTTTCAAACCTGTTTTTTTTAGCTCGATATGTTCTTCCATATTTAAACCTTAAATAAAATTCTTTATGATTCACATGTTATATTAACGCTGTTATCGAATAATTAATAGCCATGCGTATTTATCCTTTTATCATCCTTTTTTTCATTCTTGTCGGATGCGCACAGGTTCAAGATTCATCATTAATTTATAAGCATGAGGTTCAACAAGGTAATGAGATTGATACCAAGATGCTCTTAAAACTAAAGCCTGATATGACCAAAGCGCAGGTTAAATTTGTTCTTGGCACACCCTTAATACAGGATAGTTTTCATAAGGATCGTTGGGATTATATTTTTGTTCTAAGACAAGAGGGAAGAGAGGTTGAAAGACGCCACATTATCTTAAACTTTGATAAAGACTTGCTTAAAAGCATTACGGGCGAGGTTATTCCAAGCCAAGGAAGTTCGAGTGAACTTCAAGAGGCTCCTAAAACATATGAGGTGACACCTGATAAGCAAAAAACTGATGAGGATGAGAGTTGGACTGACAGCCTTAAGTTTTGGGAGGATGATGAACCTGTCATTGAGGAAAATAAAAAAACTCAGCCTGTTGAGAGTAAAACAATAACTGAGCCTAAGCTTGAGTCGGTTGAGAAAAAAGTGGATGAACCTAAGATTGAAAAAAAACTAACAGAAGAACCTAAAGGTGAGGACGAAGGTAGTTGGTTAGATAGCTTAAAATTTTGGGAGGATGATGAGGAAATAAGTCCTGCAAAAACCAATCCAATTAAATCAAAAGAAGTGGATGAAATTTCAACAGAGAAAGTAATGCCTCAAAAAGTTGAAGAAATCGAGGTTGAGAAAGCACCCGTTGAAACTCAAAAAGACTATGTGGATGAAATGCTTGAAATTGATTCGTCTGAGTCAATCAATAAAAATATTCAGGAAGATCTATCAATGGACGATATTGAAAAAATTGAGGATGTAAAAAATAACGAACCTGTGAATGAAGCTATAATAGAAGAAAAATCAAATGGTGACCAAGACTACTTTGATTTGATGTTAGAAAAAATTGGATTTTAATGATGAGCCAAAAACTTAATATTATTGTAGTGGGCGCCTCTGGCAAGATGGGTCAAACACTTATTCAAGAAATATCTAATGACAGCGGCCTTGAACTTACTGCAGCATTAGACCAAGAAAATTGCCCATTAATGAATCATGATGCTGGTGAAAGATTAGGATTAAAAACGAATGTCATGATTTCCTCAGACTTAAATGCTGATCTTAAAGCAGATATCATGATTGATTTCACAAGACCTGAGGCAAGCTTGGGTTATTTGGATTTATGTAAAAAAAATAAAATTAAATACGTATTGGGTACCACAGGTTTTTCGGATCAAGAAAAACGAGTTATCAAATCAGCTGCAAATGAAATTGCCATTTGCTTTGCGCCTAACATGAGTGTTGGTGTGAATTTATTGATCTCACTTGTTGAAAAAACCTCTCAAGTTTTAGGCCATGATTTTGATATTGAAATTATTGAGTCGCATCATCGTCACAAGGTCGATTCACCTTCAGGTACTGCATTACGTTTAGGCGAGGCTGCTGCAAAATCAACTAATAGAAGTTTGGATCAGCATGGTGTTTTTGAGAGGCATGGTAATGATATTGCAAGAAAGTCATCAGACATTGGCTTTTCAGTCATTCGTGGGGGAGATATTGTGGGAGATCATACCGTTCTTTTTGCTGCGGATGGAGAGCGAATAGAGTTGACCCATAAAGCCAGCAGCCGCTCGACTTTTGCTAAAGGCGCTCTTAGAGCCGCAAAATTTCTTGCTGATCATGAAACTGGACTGTTTGACATGAGGGATGTCTTAAAAATTTAAAAAAATGTCTGTACAAAATTGATGAATAGTCATCAATGATTTATAATTTAGGCCAACGGGCGGAGAAATCCACCCGTTTGTTTTATCAAGAAATAATTACCTTGGGAGTTTTTTTTGTCGCATTCAAAGCCGGCCATCTTGGTGCTTGCGGACGGAACTAAGTTTCGAGGAAAATCAATTGGTGCAGAGGGTAGCGCTATAGGTGAGGTGGTCTTTAATACCTCCATGACCGGCTACCAAGAAATTCTTACCGACCCTTCATACACAAACCAGATAGTCTGTTTAACCTACTCTCATATTGGTAACGTGGGCATCAATGTTGAGGACATGGAGTCACAACAAGTCTATGCAAAAAGTTTAATTATTCGAGATTTGTCACTCATCGATTCAAATTTTAGGAGCGAACAAGACCTCGCGTCTTTCCTCAAAGAAAACAATATTGTTGCCATTAGCGATATTGATACCAGACAGCTTACCAAACATATTCGAATGCATGGCGCTCAAGCTGGTACCATTTCAACGGACGGTAATGAGGCGAAAGCACTCAGTGAGGCCCAGGCATTCCCAGGACTCTCTGGCATGGATTTAGCCAAGGTTGTTTCGACAAAAAAAACATATACCTTTGATGAGGGTGAATGGCATCTTGGAACAGGTTTTGAAAAAGAAAAAACCTCTGAATTTAATGTTGTCGCCTTTGACTTTGGGGTGAAAAAAAATATTTTAAGAATGCTTGTATCTAGGGGTTGTAAGGTGACCGTGGTTCCTGCTGAGACCAAGGCAGAGGATGTTATGAAATTAAATCCCGACGGCATTTTTTTGTCTAATGGCCCTGGAGACCCAGAGCCATGTTTCTATGCTATTGAGAGCATTAGAAAATTTGTGCAAGAAAAAATACCGCTTTTTGGAATTTGTCTTGGACATCAATTACTTGCTTTAGCATTAGGTGCTAAGACCCTTAAAATGAAGTTTGGTCATCATGGTGCAAATCATCCTGTCCAAGATTTAAATTCAAAAAAAGTTTTTATTACAAGTCAAAATCACGGCTTTGCTGTAGATGAGGATGTTCCTGATTCTATAGAAATTACTCACCGATCACTTTTTGATAACACCATCCAAGGTATTCGATTAAAAAATGCTCCAGCCTTCAGCTTTCAAGGTCACCCTGAGGCAAGCCCTGGGCCACAGGAAATGAGTTACCTATTTGATGGGTTCATTGATTCAATGAGAGGGAAAAAGGAATCTTGATTGGCTAAACGTAACGACATTCAATCTATTTTAATCATTGGCGCTGGCCCAATTGTGATCGGCCAGGCTTGTGAATTTGATTACTCCGGCGCGCAAGCTTGTAAGGCTCTTAAAGAAGAGGGCTACCGTGTCATTCTGGTAAATTCAAATCCTGCAACCATTATGACCGATCCAAATATGGCAGATGCAACCTACATTGAACCTATTCAATGGCAGATCGTTAAAAAGATTATTGAAAAGGAAAAACCTGATGCCTTGTTACCTACCATGGGTGGGCAGACAGCACTTAATTGTGCCCTCGATCTTTATCGCGAAGGCGTCTTAAAAGAATTCAATGTTGAACTCATTGGCGCATCTAAAGAGGCCATAGATAAGGCTGAGGATAGACAGCTCTTTAAAGAGGCGATGACAAAAATTGGTTTGGCATCTGCTAAATCTGCGATGGCACACAGTATGGAGGAAGCGTTACAGGTTCAAGCTACGATTGGCTTCCCTACTATTATTCGCCCTTCCTTTACGATGGGGGGCAGCGGGGGCGGCATAGCCTATAACAAAGATGAATTTATTGAAATTTGTGAACGTGGTTTGGATGCATCGCCGACCAATGAACTTTTGATTGAGGAATCTCTTCTTGGTTGGAAAGAGTACGAGATGGAGGTTGTAAGAGATTCAAATGATAATTGTATTATTATCTGCTCAATTGAGAATTTAGATCCTATGGGCGTTCATACAGGTGATTCAATTACTGTTGCCCCGGCACAAACCTTGACGGATAAAGAGTATCAGATCATGAGAAATGCATCCATTAACGTTTTAAGAGAAATTGGTGTTGATACCGGTGGCTCTAATGTTCAATTTGCCATTAATCCGGCTGATGGACGTATGGTTATTATTGAAATGAATCCTAGAGTGTCGAGATCGTCAGCTCTTGCTTCAAAAGCAACGGGATTTCCAATAGCAAAAATTGCTGCTAAATTAGCAGTTGGCTTTACTTTAGACGAGCTAAAAAATGATATTACAGGTGGCCTTACACCTGCCTCGTTTGAACCTACGATTGACTATGTTGTAACCAAAGTACCTCGCTTTGCGTTTGAAAAATTTCCTCAGGCAGATACACGTTTAACCACCCAGATGAAATCTGTTGGGGAAGTTATGGCCATTGGTAGAACTTTTCAAGAATCCTTTCAAAAAGCCCTTCGGGGTCTGGAAATTGGTGTTGATGGGTTAGTAAGTCACTCAGAAGATGAGGATGAAATTATTAAAGAGCTCAGAGAGCCTGGACCGAGTCGTGTTTGGTATGTTGCTGATGCTATGAGAATTGGACTGGATTTAGAGGTGATTCATCAGCATTCTAAGATCGATCCCTGGTTTTTGAATCAGATAAAACATATCGTCGACACGGAGAATGAAATTGCCAAAGTTGATTTAAAAAAAATAAGCGAAAGTACTTTGTTGGATATTAAGCGTATGGGTTTTTCAGATAGTCGCATTGGATTTTTAAATGGAGTTAATGAGAAAAATGTTCGCGATAAAAGACACCAATTAAATTTAAGGCCTGTTTTTAAAAGGGTTGATACCTGTGCTGCAGAATTCGAAACTAAAACAGCTTATATGTATTCGAGCTATGAGCAGTACTGTGAATCTGAAACCACTACAAATAAAAAAATAATTATTATTGGCGGCGGCCCTAATCGAATTGGACAAGGAATTGAGTTTGATTATTGTTGTGTGCATGCTTCTTTAGCTTTACGCGAGAGCGGGTACGAGACGATCATGATTAACTGTAATCCAGAAACGGTCTCTACCGACTATGACATATCCAATCGTCTTTATTTTGAGCCAGTGACCTTGGAGGATGTTTTAGAAATTGTGCATAAAGAGAATCCTCAGGGTGTGATTGTTCAATATGGGGGGCAGACCCCGTTAAAATTAGCCAAGGCCTTATTTGCTGAGGGTGTTCCTATTATTGGTACTTTGCCTGAAGATATAGATGCAGCCGAGGACCGTGAACGTTTTCAAAAGATTCTCAATGATTTGAAATTAAAACAGCCACCTAATAGAACTGCACGAACCCCTGATGAGGCCATTAGGCTGGCTGATGAAATTGGTTACCCTTTAGTGGTGCGTCCAAGTTACGTTCTGGGTGGTCGTGCCATGGAAATTGTCCATGAGCAAAATGATCTTGAGCGATATATGAGGGAGGCTGTTAAGGTTTCTCATGAGTCGCCTGTTTTATTAGATCGTTTTTTAAATGATGCGCTTGAGGTCGATGTTGATGCCATTTCGGATGGTAAAGATATCGTTGTCGGCGGTATCATGGAGCATATTGAGCAGGCCGGGGTTCACTCTGGAGACTCTGCATGCTCACTACCACCTTACAGTTTAGATAAAAAAACTCAAGATGAAATTATTGTTCAGACGAAGCAGTTGGCTAAAGCGTTGAATGTGATTGGTCTCATGAATGTTCAATTTGCAATTCAGGGTCAAGATATCTATGTGCTGGAAGTTAACCCAAGGGCATCGCGAACCGTGCCCTTTGTTTCAAAAGCTATTGGCAGGCCGCTAGCTAAAATTGCAGCTAATTGTATGGCAGGCGCAACTTTGGATTCTCAAAAATTTACCAAGGAAGTTAAACCTTCCTTTTATTCTGTTAAAGAGGCAGTATTCCCCTTCATTAAATTTCCTGGTGTCGATACTATTTTAGGCCCAGAGATGAAATCAACAGGTGAGGTTATGGGCGTGGGGCACACCTTTGCCGAAGCATTTATTAAATCTCAACTTGCAGCATCGATGATTCTACCCAAAGGTGGAAAGGCTTTTTTAAGTGTGCGAAACGAAGACCACTATCATTGTATTGATATTGCAAAATCTTTATCAGACTTAGGCTTTAGTTTGGTTGCAACGAAGGGTACGGCAAGGGCTATAAAAGAAGCTGGGCTTAAGGTTGATGCGGTTAACAAAGTTGCTGAAGGCAGACCCCATATAGTAGACATGATTAAAAATGATGAAATTGATTTTATTGTTAATGTCACCGAGGATAAGCGAGCCATTGCAGACTCTTACACGATCAGAAGAAATGCGCTTCAAAATAAGGTGACGTACTACACAACATTAGCAGGGGCTCGAGCTGCATGTCTTGGTATGAATTACGTCGATGAATTTCATGTCGAGTCTATTCAAACCTTGCATAAAGCTAAATCATAAAATAAACTGCGCTCAGAATAAAAATAATCAATAGGAATCCTTAATGGCAAAAATACCCATGACGCGCAATGGTTTAGAAGCCCTAAAAGTGGAGCTGCAAAACTTAAAGAGCGTCGAAAGACCAAAAATTATTGAGGCGATTGCTGAGGCGCGTGCTCAAGGTGATTTATCAGAGAATGCCGAATATGAATCAGCCAAAGAGAGGCAAGGCTTTATCGAGGGCCGCATTGCTGAAATTGAATCTAAAATATCACAAGCCGAGGTGATAGATCCTGCAACACTCAATGCAGGAGGGCGATGTGTATTTGGTGCGACTGTTGAGGTCGAGGATTTAGATCTGGAAAAACAGTCGACTTACCAAATTGTGGGTGATGATGAGTCAAGCGTGAAGGATAACAAAATATCAATTAATTCGCCGCTTGCAAAAGCTTTAATTGGTCGTGAGGAGGGGGACGTGATCGAATTTGAAACACCTGGTGGTATCAAGTCTTATGAGGTGTTAAAGGTTGCTTACATTTAATTATGAATCAGTTTCTAGCCAAACTTAATATCATCATAGCTTCTTTATGGGTGGGTGGCATGTGGTCAATGTTTATGGTCACCACGGTTCTTTTTAATAAGATTCCTAGCGTTTACATTGCCGGTAATCTTGCAGGCGACATGTTTCAGTTTTTAGATTATTTTGGATTTGGAGCTGGGTTATTGATCCTATTTATTCAGTTTAAGGCACTAGGCATTGGTTTTTTGAAAAGCTCTGTTTTATGGGTGATTCTCGTCATGCTTATTTTAATCATGATTAATTACTTTGGCATTCAGCCCATCATTGACGCCATTAAAGTTGAGGCTTTGCCAAAAGAGGTTATGGAAAGTGTTTTTGCAGACCGATTCAGTACATGGCATGGCATTGCGAGCATTGGTTATTTGATTCAGTGTCTGTTAGGCTTGGTATTGCTTATTAAAATTCGCTAGCTATTTCGGTAATTCAATTATTTTTTTGTCACTCGGCCTAAAGATCACCAGAAGTTTTCCTATGAGATTGACAGATTCAGCGTTAGTCTCGGCGCATATATCATGCATTAGTTTAGCTCTTACCTCACGGTCTGCTCCTTGAACTTGAATCTTGATTAGCTCATGCGCAGTTAAAGCCAAATTGATTTCTTTGATGACTGAATCAGTCAAGCCCTTGGCGCCAATTGTTACAATCGGATTTTTATGATGAGATAGTGCTTTTAGGAAAGCAATTTGTTTTGAAGTTAACATGGTGCGCGAATCATAGCAGATGAAAAGATCTAAAACCAGCAAAAAATGGATGAATGAGCATATTGAAGATCATTATGTTCACGAGGCTCAACGCCTAGGTTACAGGTCCAGGGCAGCATTTAAGTTGCTGGAGGCTAATGATAAATATCAGCTCATTAAACCTCACATATCAGTCGTAGATCTGGGCTCTGCGCCTGGGAGCTGGTCTGAGGTATTATCAAAGTCATTAGCTAAAGAGGGAAAAATTATCGCTCTAGACCTTTTGGATATGGCCCCAATTGCTAATGTTGATTTCATTCAAGGTGACTTTAGGGAGGACAGCGTTCTTTTAGAGCTCGAGACAAAATTAGCTAATCAGCCTCTAGACCTTGTAATTTCGGATATGGCACCCAATATTAGTGGTATTAAGGCAAAAGATCAGTCGGGCATCATTCATTTAAATGAGCTGGCGTTAGATTTTGCAAGAAAATGGTTGAAACCGAATGGCCATTTCTTTGTCAAGAGTTTTATAGGCGCCCAGTTTGATGATTTTGTCAAAGAGGTCAGACTTGATTTTAAAAAGGTACTAACCTTTAAGCCTAAATCATCTCGGGATCGAAGTTCCGAGGTATTTGTTTTAGGGCAATATAAGCTCGATAACTGATTTTGTTTGTAAACTAGTTTAGAATAGTTATATAAATTATTAAAGGTATATAAGTCATTGAATAATAATACATTTAAAAGTATCGCATTGTGGATCTTGATTGGTTTAATCATGATGACCATCTTCAACCAATTCTCAGGCTCTTCACGTTTTGAGAATAAGCTTGTCTATTCTCAATTCATGGCGGAAGTGAAAGCCGGCAACATTGCAAAAGTTGAGATTGATGATGAACAAAAAATGATCACAGGTGTGACCATTGATGGTAAGCGATTCACTACCAATGCGCCGTCAGACCCATGGTTAGTCTCCGACTTACTCAAAAATAATATTGTTGTTGATGCTAAGCCCAAAGAGCAGCAATCACTGCTTATGAGTATTTTCATCTCATGGTTCCCCATGATTCTTCTGGTCGCTGTCTGGATCTTCTTTATGAGACAGATGCAAGGTGGCGGTAAGGGTGGTGGCCCGTTCTCATTTGGTAAAAGTAAAGCTAGACAATTAGATCAAACCAACAATAAAACAACGTTTGCTGATGTGGCTGGCTGTGATGAGGCAAAAGAAGAGGTCCATGAGCTGGTTGATTTTCTTAAAGACCCATCTAAATTTCATAAACTAGGTGGTCGTATCCCACGCGGTGTTTTGATGGTGGGCCCTCCAGGAACAGGTAAAACTCTCCTTGCTCGAGCCATTGCTGGTGAGGCCAAGGTACCCTTCTTTACGATTTCCGGATCGGACTTTGTAGAGATGTTTGTTGGTGTAGGTGCAGCCAGGGTTAGAGACATGTTTGAGCAGGCTAAAAAAAATTCGCCTTGCATTATCTTCATTGATGAGATTGATGCTGTGGGCCGTCATCGTGGTGCTGGTATGGGTGGTGGTAACGATGAGCGTGAGCAAACCTTAAACCAACTTCTGGTTGAGATGGATGGCTTTGATCCTAACTCAGGCGTGATTGTCATTGCCGCTACTAACCGAGCTGATGTGCTTGATAAAGCGCTCTTGAGACCTGGTCGATTTGACCGACAAGTGGCGGTGTCATTGCCCGATATTAAAGGTCGTGAAGAGATTCTACATGTGCACATGCGTAAGATTCCGATTGATGGTGATGTCAAGGCAGATATCTTGGCGCGAGGAACCCCAGGGTTTTCAGGTGCTGATCTAGCCAACTTGGTGAACGAGGCCGCCTTATTTGCTGCTAGACGCAACAAGCGCAGTGTTGATATGCAAGACTTTGAGGACGCTAAAGATAAGCTTTACATGGGTCCTGAAAGAAAGTCCATGGTGATGCGTGAGGAGGAGCGAAGGAACACGGCCTACCATGAATCGGGTCATGCGGTGGTGGCTAAACTTTTGCCTAATGCAGATCCTGTTCACAAGGTGACCATCATGCCTCGTGGTTGGGCCTTAGGCTTAACATGGCAGCTCCCTGAATTTGACCGTTACAGCAACTTCAAGGAAAAGATGTTGGAAGAGATATCCATCCTGTTTGGGGGTCGAATTGCTGAGGAGGTGTTCATGAAGCAGATGTCAACCGGCGCATCTAATGACTTTGAAAGGGCGACTAAGTTAGCGCGTGATATGGTTACCAAGTTCGGCATGTCCGATAAGCTTGGCACCATGGTTTACGCTGACAATGATAATGATGGGTTTATGTCCATGTCATCCAAGTCTATTTCTGAGGCAACCCAACAAAAAGTAGATGCTGAGATTAAACGTATCCTTGATGAGCAATATATGGTTGCGCGTAAACTGATCGAAAAAAATAAGAAGAAGGTTGAATCCATGGCTAAAGCGCTGCTTGAGTATGAGACCATTGATAGCGATCAAATTGATGATTTGATGGCTGGTAAAAAAGTAAGGCCACCGAAGCCAACAAAGGATTATGACTCCAAGAAACCAACCTCAGGCGGCGGTTCACAAGGCAGCACTGATACGGTGAGTACTCAGCCTACAGCTAAAAAATAATTTTTTAAGGGATGGTCAACATCCCTTTTTTTATGCCCACCATTAATCACATGATCAAAACTAATAAGAGCCCTTTAATCATGGGTATTCTTAACGTCACACCCGATTCTTTCTCGGATGGCGGTCATTTTTTCTCATCTAAAAAAGCCATTGATCATGCTTATCAGATGCTTGATGAGGGCGCCGATATGATTGATATAGGGGGTGAGTCAACCAAGCCTGGAGCTTTGCCGGTCTCAATTGATGAGGAAATGGCACGTATTAAACCGGTACTTGAAGCATTAAAAAATGAAACAAACCTCTACCTCTCCCTTGATACTAATAAGGCTAAGGTGATGGAGCTGGGACTTGATCTGGGAGTGAGTATGATCAACGACGTGTATGCCTTAAGAAATGAAGGTGCCATGGATGTGATTGCTAAATCAACCTGTGATGTTTGTCTGATGCACATGCAAGGCAAGCCTCAAACCATGCAAGCAAACCCTCAATACAACGATGTGGTGAATGAGGTTAAAAGTTTTCTGTCCGATAGAATCAATGCTTGCCTTAAAAATGACATACATCAAGACCGTATCGTGATTGATCCTGGCTTTGGTTTTGGCAAAACCTTCGATGACAATCTTAATGTTTTTAATTCCATTGCTCAGTTTCAGGACTTAAAAAGTCCAATGTTGATTGGTATTTCAAGAAAATCCATGATGAGAACAATCATCGGGGACAATGAAGATGATATCATTCAGCTTAGTGCTTTTATGGCTGCCTTAGCTGCCCAGCGTGGGGCCTCTATTTTAAGGGTTCACGATGTTAAAGAAACCCAAAAAGCGCTTAATTATTTTAGTTGATAGATCATGAAAAGACGTTTTTTTGGTACCGATGGTATTCGAGGTAAGACAGGACAGCATCCTATTACCCCGGATTTTTTTGTGAAGCTAGGCTTTGCTGCCGGCAAAGTTCTAACCGAAAACCATAAATCCAAAGTCAATCCATCCGTGGTGATAGGCAAAGACACTCGAATCTCAGGCTATATGTTCGAATCGGCCCTGGAGGCTGGTTTTTCCGCAGCTGGTGTTGATACCTATTTGACTGGACCGCTGCCTACGCCAGGCATTGCCTATTTAACTCAAGAATTAGAGAGTGAGATAGGGGTATCCATCACAGCCTCGCATAACCCGTTTGATGATAATGGTGTGAAATTTTTTACCAAGAACGGCGAGAAGATATCGGAGGCCATGGAAGAAAAAATTGAGGCCTTAATGGATGAGGGTATTCAATCCGTGAGCCCAGATCAGCTTGGAAAGGCGAGGAGGCTTGATGAGGCACAAGAGCGGTATATCAGGTTTTGCTTGAATACAGTACCTAAGACTTATAACTTTAAAAAATTTAAAATAGTCATAGATTGTGCACACGGTGCAACTTACCAGGTGGCCCCAAAAGTATTTAAAGCCCTGGGCATTCAAACGGTCGTGATTAATAACCAGCCTGATGGTTTAAATATTAATCTTAATGCAGGGTCAACCCATCCTGAGCTTTTAGAAAAAGCTGTAGTTGAGCAAAAGGCTGACCTAGGCCTTGCTTTTGATGGCGATGGCGACCGACTTATTGCTGTTGATTCGACTGGCAGGATCATTGATGGCGATGAAATTTTGTACCTCATTCTCAATTACTTTCAAAAGCAAAAAATGCTTTCGGGTGGCCTCGTGGGGACGCTTATGACCAACTTGGCGTTGGAGGAGAAATGTAAATCATGGGATATTCCATTCGAACGTGCCAATGTGGGGGACCGCTATGTCTCTGAGGCTCTAAGGCAGAAAAAATGGCAACTAGGCGGCGAGAATTCTGGCCACATTGTCATGCTAAATTTCCATTCGACTGGCGATGGCATTATCTCTGCTCTGCAACTTCTTTGTGCGTTGGCGGCTGAAAATCAATCCTTGCAAGAATCACTTCAAGGTTTTAGTTTATACCCGCAAAAACTTATTAATGTGCCGATCAAGGAAAAGATGGATCTTAATTCATCGCAAAATCAAAATTTAATCAAGCAGGCACATGAAATCATGAAGGGTGAAGGTCGCGTTCTTATTCGCCCGTCAGGCACTCAACCTTTATTAAGAATCATGACGGAAGGACCTGATGCTGGATTAGTTGAACAGTCCGTTCAATTCTTAAAAGATAATCTAAAATAATTTAACCAAACTTACCGGTGATGTAATCTTCCGTCTCTTTTTTGGAGGGGTTGGTAAAAATTTTATCGGTTAGATCATGCTCAATGAGCTCACCTAAATACATGTAGGCGGTGTAATCGGAAATACGAGCTGCTTGTTGCATGTTGTGCGTTACAATCAGTATTGAAAGTTTTTTCTTGAGTTCCGACATGAGCTCTTCAATGTTGACGGTTGCGATGGGATCTAGTGCTGATGTAGGCTCATCAAACAGCATGATTTCAGGTTCTGTCGCCAATGCCCTGGCAATACATAAGCGCTGTTGCTGACCGCCAGATAAATTAAATGCCAAGTCATGCAATCGTTCACTCACCTCACCCCAAAGTGAAGCTCCTTTAAGGGCCTCTTCAACCTTATCGTCAAGCACTCGTTTATTTCTCTCACCTCTAACCCTAAGACCGTAGGCAACGTTCTCATAGATAGATTTTGGAAAAGGATTCGGTTTTTGGAACACCATACTGATCCTCATCCTAACCTCAATGGGATCCACTTTTTTTTCTAAGATGTTTGTATTATCGGGGTATAAAATAATCTCACCCTCATAGCGATTACCAGGGTATAAATCATGCATTCTATTAAATGATCTTAGGTAGGTAGACTTGCCGCAACCTGAGGGACCAATAAGCGCGGTAATTTTGTTCTCATATACTGGAAGGTTAATACCCTTTAAGGCTTGAGTTCCATCGGCATAGAAAAAGTTAAGATTTTTTGATTCAGCCTTAATAATTTCGTTATGTTTTTTTCTTGCTACCATTTAATTTTTTTCCTAACGTTGTATCTTAATTTTATTGCAAATCCATTCATAATTGCAGTCAATATAATGATGACTGCACCAACGGCAGCGGCATTAACATGAAACTCATACTGCGGCCTTGAAATCCAGTTAAACATTTGAATGGGTAACACAGTGAAGCCCGATTCAAGCCAATCAAAATTAACAAATGGAATCTCCGCACCCACGGGGGAGGGAGGGAGAAAAGCAATAAAGGTGAGTGCGCCAATGGTTATCACTGGAGCCGTTTCTCCAATTGCGCGTGCCATGCCAATAATGACGCCGGTTAAAATTCCACCGTATGAGTAAGGTATCACATGGTTTAAAACAACTTGCCATTTTGTTGCCCCAACAGCAAAAGCTGCTTCTCGAATATGAACGGGTATGGCACGAATTGCTTCTCGTGTAGAGACAATGACGATGGGGAGCATGAGAAGTGCGAGAGTTAAACCTGCGGTTAAAATACTTTGACCTAAATCAAAGCTATAAACAAATAAACCTAGAGCTAGTAGACCATAAATAATGGAAGGCACTCCTGCGAGATTGGATACATTTATTTCAATAAGATCAGATAGCCAGTTTTTCTTGGCATATTCCTCGAGGTAGACACCTGCAGCAATACCAAGTGGGACAGCCACTAAAAATGTTACCAATAGGACCAATGACGAGCCTACCCAGGCTGACAAAATACCGGCCTGAATAGCCTTTCTAGATGGGTAGGAGGTAAAGAAATCTATACCAAACCTTGGGTAACCATCAAAAAATAAATCTAAGAATAAAATGACTAAGGTTATCGTTAATGATGCGATCACAAACATACCCACAGCCGCAAAGATAAAATCATTACGCTTATGCTCTTTGATAAGCTTGCGCACCTCGCCGAGGTCTTTAATTGGTTTGGCTTGATTTACAGCCATCTAATACCTCTCTGCATATTTTTTACGGACCCAGTGACCAAGAATATTGAGCATCAGCGTCATGACCAGTAGTGTCAGGCCTGCCGCAAAAATACTTTGATACCCAATACCTCCATGCTCTAAGTCACCTAAGGCTACTGAAACGATGTAGGCTGTGATTGTTGCTGCTGATTCGACGGGGTTAAACGTAAAGTTGGGCTGTTGACCTGCTGCAACAGCCACAATCATGGTTTCACCCACTGCTCGGCTGATAGCAAGTATATAGGATGCTACGATGCCTGAGGTGGCAGCTGGTGCGATCACTTTAATGGCGGTTTGAAAACGCGTTGCACCCATTGCGTAAGCTCCCTCCCGCATCGCCATGGGTACTGCTCGCATTGCGTCTTCTGAGACTGATGCTATGTAGGGCACAATCATGATACCCATCACGATACCTGGCCCTAACATGTTAAACGTTGTTAAATCTGGATAAATTTTTTGTAATAGCGGGGTTACAAGCATGAGCGCAAAGTAGCCAAAGACAACCGTGGGAACACCAACCAGTAATTCTAAGATAGGCTTAATTGTCTCTCGTACTTTGTGAGATGCAAATTCAGAGAGGTAAATAGCCGTGATGGTCCCTAATGGCACAGCAACTAATAGAGCAATAAACGTTGTTGTTAAGGTGCCAGAAATAAGCGCCAAGATTCCGTAACGTTTGATGGAATAATTTGGCGTCCAAACTGTGTCAGTTAGGAATTCATAGATCGATACGTGTTGAAAAAAGGGAATGGCTTCTGAAACTAAAACGTAAACAATTGCAGTGGTAATAAAAACGGCAAATACTGCAGAAAATAGCAGACCAAATTCAATGATTTTTTCTGTGAAGTTTCTTCTAAAATTTTTAGCAAGTTCTGGACTTATAACTAAATCTTGCATAACCTTGGTAGCCATTAATCTGAGACCTCAATCATAACAAATAAAACGTTTTTATAAACAAAAAAAGGGCAACTATTGTTGCCCTTGGTTAAAAAATTTTCTAGATTTTTTAGTTGGCAGCTGATAGGCTTAAAATTTCATGAACTGATAGGCCAATCGCTGGTTTTTTAAATGCCGTCCCTGTTTTAAGTGTCTTGTAGTGATTTAAAATTGCAGCATATTCTTTATCTGAAAATGGAACGTAACCAACCTCAGCAGACATTTTGCCAGCATGCTTTAAGTAAAATTCTACAAACTTTTTAATCTTGGGATCAAAGGCTGCCTTTGTGGCATTAAGGTAGATAAATAATGGCCTAGAAAGAGGATTATATTTACCGTTAGCAGCGTTTTCAAGAGATGGGGCAATAAATTCACCTTGAGCATTTTTAATTTTAACGCCGGTTAATTTATCTTTATTTTCTTCATAGTAGGCAAGACCAAAGTAGCCAATACCACCCTTATCACCTGCAACCCCCTGAACTAAGATATTGTCATCCTCGGAAGCAGTGAAATCACCTCTAATGGCTTTAGATTCCTCAATGATAGCCTCGGTGAAGTAGTCAAAGGTACCGGAGTCCGCACCAGGACCGTAGAGCTTTAGTGGAACATCAGGAAAGCCGGGGCGAACTTGATTCCAGTTAGTGATTTTTCCTTGTGCAGCGGGCTCCCACATTTTTTTGAGCTCTTCAGGAGATAACTCTTTCGCCCAGTCATTGGATGGGTTGACCACAACGGTTAATGCATCGAATGCCACAGGAATTTCAATGAATGAAATACCAGCCTCTTCACACTTTTGGATTTCTTTCGCCTTAATAGGCCTAGATGCATCAGAGATGACCGTGTCACCACGACAGAATTTCTTAAAACCACCACCGGTACCAGAAACCCCTACCGTTACCTTAATACCAGTTTCTTTTTGGAATTCTTCAGCGATCGCTTCGGTAATTGGATAAACCGTTGACGATCCATCAATTTCAATGATATCAACCGCAGCCTGTGCTGGTGCTGTAAAAGTAAAGGCTGTCGCGAGGGTGGCACCCAAACCCCATGCGGTAAACTTAGAATATTTCATTTATGAGCTCCTGTAGATAAATTTTTCAAAGTAGGTAAATTCTATTCGACTAATATGACAGTTTAATGACAAATAATACTATGGCAAAACATAGGTATAATATCGACCAAATAAATACAGTTGATGAATTATGAATACCGAAGAAATAAGCCTACTAGCGCAAAAAATCAATGACGTTAAAGATAAATTCTCCAAACTACGGGGGTATCTTTGACCTTGATGAAAAAAAGCAAAAAATCAAGGACTTAACAGATCAGCAGCAAGACCCTAAAACCTGGGAAGATCATGCGCTAACACAGAAGATTGGTAAGGAAAAGAAACTACTTGAATCTGTTGTAGATCAGGCAGAGTATTTAGAGTCTCAAATTACTGATAATGCTGAGCTGTTTGAATTAGCATCCGTAGAAAATGATGATGTCACCCTCCAAGCCCTTGATCAAGAAATCTCAAGGCTTGATGACATCGTGAATGATATTGACTTTAAACGCATGTTTTCTAATCCCATGGACTCGAATAATTGCTTTATTGATTTTCAGTCAGGCAGTGGTGGTACCGAAGCTCAAGACTGGGCTAACATGCTGTTTAGAATGTATGTCAGGTATGCTGAGAGTAAAGAATTTAAGGTTGAGATTCTTGAATATTCGGAGGGCGAGGTTGCTGGCATTAAAGGTGCCACCATTAAAATCTCAGGCGACTTTGCTTACGGTTATTTTAGAACAGAAACAGGTATTCATAGGTTGGTTCGAAAATCGCCCTTTGATTCAGGAAACAGGCGGCATACATCCTTTGCGGGGGTGAATGTCTACCCTGAAATTGATGATTCCATTGAGATTGACATTAATCCAGCTGATTTAAGGATTGATACCTATCGAGCCTCTGGTGCTGGCGGCCAACATATCAATAAGACGGATTCTGCTGTTAGAATTACACATATTCCAACAAATACTGTTGTTCAATGTCAAAATGATCGCTCACAGCATCGAAATAAGGCAGAGGCCATGAATATGTTAAAGGCTCAACTCTACGCGCTTGAACTTAATAAGCGTAATGAGGAAAAACAAGCCTTAGAGGATGCTAAAACTGATATTGGCTGGGGTCACCAGATAAGGAGTTACGTGCTGGATCAATCGAGAATCAAAGATTTGAGAACGCATGTTGAGGTGGGAAATACGCAAGGTGTGCTCGATGGGAATTTAGATCAATTTATTTTAGAAAGTTTAAGACAAGGGGTTTGAGTTGACAGATAAAGAAGAAATGAATGTGCAAGATGAAAATTCGATCATAGCTGAACGACGATCTAAACTAGCTGAAATAAGATCGCTGGGCCATGCTTTTCCCAATAATTTTACCCCCGAAGATTTTGCTAAAAAATTACACGCACTCTATGAAAATGATGAAAAAGCTGATTTAGAGCAAAAAAATATTCATGTGGTAGTTGCCGGTCGAATGATGCTCAAGCGTGTCATGGGAAAGGCAAGCTTTGCTACCATTCAAGATAAAAGCGGCCGCATTCAGCTCTATGTTGCGCGAGATAATATTAATTCTGACAAAAATCCTGAGCTCTACTCCCAGTTTAAAAAATGGGACTTAGGCGACATTCTTGGAGCTAAGGGTAAACTTTTTAAGACGAATACAGGTGAGCTTACGATTGAGGTGAGCGAAATTATTCTTCTGACTAAATCTCTTCGCCCTTTGCCTGAAAAATTTCATGGATTATCTGATCAAGAAATCAAATACAGACAGCGTTATGTTGATCTAATAGTCAGTGAGGATACGAGGGAGACCTTTTTAAAACGCAGCAAAATTATTTCAGGCATACGTGATTTTATGAGGGAGTATGAATTCCTCGAAGTCGAAACGCCGATGCTGCATCCGATTCCAGGTGGGGCTAGCGCAAGACCCTTTATGACGCATCACAACGCACTGGATATGGATATGTTTTTGAGGATTGCTCCTGAGCTTTATTTAAAGCGTCTTGTGGTAGGAGGGTTTGATCGAGTCTTTGAGATTAATCGTAACTTTAGGAATGAGGGTTTAAGTGTGAGGCATAATCCTGAATTTACCATGATGGAATTTTATGCAGCCTATACCGATTACCAGTGGCTTATGGATTTTACTGAAGAATGCATTAAAAAGGTTGCGATCGATGCTACGGGTGATCTTAAGGTCACCTACCAAGCTAAGCTGATAGACTTTTCTAAACCTTTTGATCGCCTTACCCTTGTTGAAGCTATCCTAAAGTATTCAGATAAGTATAAAAAAGATGAGTTAGAGGATCTAGCTTCTGTTAAGTCAGCCATTAAGAAATTAGGTGGCGAGGTTGTTGAGCATGCCGGTTTGGGTGCGAGCCAATTAATGCTTTTTGAAATGGTAGCAGAGGAGCATCTTTGGAACCCAACCTACATTGTGGACTATCCTGTTGAGGTATCACCGTTAGCTAGGGCGTCTTCAGATAATAAAGAAATTACTGAGCGCTTTGAATTATTTATTGCGGGTCGTGAAATTGCGAATGGTTTTTCAGAGCTGAATGATGCTGAGGATCAGGCGCAAAGATTCAAAGCTCAAGTTGCCGCCAAGGAGGCTGGTGATGAAGAGGCGATGTATTATGATGCCGATTTTATTCGAGCACTAGAGTATGGTATGCCTCCTACTGGTGGTTGCGGTATTGGCATTGACCGTTTAGTTATGCTGGTAACTGACAAACCTAGTATACGTGACGTTATCTTCTTCCCACACATGAGGCCTGAGTGATGTATAAGCACCCTAACCTTGATCGAGATTTAATTACTCCTAAGCAGGCATTAGATATTCTTATCGAGGGTAATGAGCGTTTTATTAACAATGTTCGTGTTCAGCATGACATGTTAAACGTCAGGGATGAGATTAAAGATAAGCAGCATCCTTTTGCATCTGTGCTAGGCTGCTCTGATTCAAGGACTACCGTTGAGCTTATTTTTGACCAAAATTTAGGTGATATTTTTAGTGTCCGTTTAGCTGGCAATATTGCCTCTAGGAAGGCTATTGGAAGTTTAGAGTTTTCAACAGAATATTTGGGCTCAAAAATCATTGTTGTCATGGGACACTCTAATTGCGGCGCAGTTAAGGCGGCTTGCGATAATTTTCATGGCGGCAACATTGGCGAAATTGTTCACCTTATATCTCCTGCCGTGGAGGAGGAGACGACCATTACCCAAAAAGATCAAAGGAATTCATCGAATAATGATTTCGTTGAAAAAGTATGCTTCTTAAATGTTCAGGAGCAAATTAAAAGAATTCTTAGGTACAGCCGAATTATTAAAAACCAAGTTCAGGAAGGTAAGGTTGGTTTAGTGGGTGGGGTTTATGATTTAGCCAGCGGCAAAGTTATTTTTGATGTTGATAATAGTATTTTAAAAAAATAATTTAATTTCCAAATTTCTCTTGCTGTTTTTTCTGTAGTTCCTCGAAAGCTTTTTGGAGCTCTTCAGGAGACATGTTTTCATAATCAAGCTCTCCCTCTTCAAGCACTGTCTCATTCGATGATCCAGATAATCCATTGTAAATGCCTACAACGATGTTGTAGTGAACACCAAGCCATAAAAAAAATAAAAAACCAAAGACTATCTTTAACATATTTTTAGAATTTAATTTAGAGCAATATTAATTCTGCTCAACCATAGCACAATTTTATTCTAATAGTTTATTAATGTTCATAACTCATTCTTACCCCCGCAATTCTTTCAAAAAACATTGTTGTTTTTGTGCAACCTGTATTTGAAAAATATACCTATAACTCAGCTAATTTAATTTATGTCATCTAATTGTCATATTTGAATAAGAAAATATCACTGTGTTTTAAAAATTTAGGAGAAATACAGTGAAATATAAATTAATTCCAGCATTGGTGGCTTCGATTTTTGCAGCGCAAATACCCGCGGTTTATGCTGATGCAACGCAAGATCTAATTGATGCACTGGTAACTAAAGGTGTTCTAACTGAAGACGAAGGCGCACTTTTAGGCAAGGGTAGAGCCTCTGAAAAAAAATCTGAGGGTACCGTATCTAATAAATTAGAACTCGTGAGCCCTGACGGTAAGAGCACTATGAAGGTTGGTGGACGTGTGCAGTTAGACTATCGATATTTTGATGCAGACCCTCAGTCTACCGAGGAAGAATCTGAATTTAATATCCGAAGAGCTTATTTAGGTGTGGAAGGTAAATATAACGAATACATTGGCTATAAACTTACTGGCTCTTTTAGCGGATCAACTATTCTTGATGAAGCTTACCTTAACTTAGAATATTTCGAACCAGCCCAGTTTACTTTCGGCCAGTTTAAGACCTCGATGAGCTTGGAAGAAAGAACCAGTTCCAGATTCCTAAACTTTACTGAAAGATCGTACGTTAATAACGCAGGCATTACTGAAGGTAAAGATACAGGTGTTGCTTTGCATGGTTCCCCAACCAAGGGCTTCAACTACTCCCTAGCCGTTGTGAATGGTTACGGACAAAACAATGGAACATCAGATTCCTCTGATGATAGCTTAGCTTATATTGGTCACGTGGATGTTGATTTGGCCACCATGAACAAGTGGGAGGGCAAGGTTTTCCACATCGGTGCGAGTGCAAAAATGCAAGATATCGATGTGAGTAACTACATGAGCACAGTTAAGATGGAGCAATCTTCAATTGGTAAAGGCTATAAGTTTTATGCTGCATCGGCAAATAGCGGTGTAACAGAGACTGATTTGAGAACGTTTGGCGGTGAATTAGCCTTCGCTAATGGCCCATGGAAAGTTCAAGGGGAATATGCAACCACTAATTTTGACTCTAATTTAGATGATCAAGATGTTAAGGCTTATTATGTGGAGGCTGCCTGGTTGATTACCGGTGAAAATTATTCTGACTCCTATAAATCAAAATCGATGGGTGGTAAGTTTGATCGCATTAAACCTAACAGCAACTTTAATCCAGAGAATGGTAAAGGTATCGGCGCCTGGGAGGTTGCATTAGGCTACTCTAAATTTGATGCATCCGATATTACCGAATCAAGCGCAGGTTACGATATCACTGCCGCTATGGCAAACGAGGCTAAAACTTGGCGTGCCGGCTTAAAATGGATCCTCGATCCTAACACCCGCATTATGCTGAGCTATGTTGACACTGATTATGATGTAACTGGTAATACCTCATCATACACTGGCCCGTTAGATGAACAAGCCATCAACATTAGAACTCAATTTGATTTCTAAGAAGATTTAACCTCCTAAATTTAAAAAGCCCGTTTTATACGGGCTTTTTTTATCCTTCCTTGGCAAGGTTGATGGTGTATTTGGGAAGCTCTATGGTGAGATCTTGATCTTGAACCACTGCTTGACAGGAAAGTCGCGATTGTGGGGTGAGCCCCCAAGCCTTATCGAGCATGTCATCTTCATTTTCTTCAGAAGGATTGAGCGAATTAAAACCTTCTTTCACAATCACATGACAGGTTGTACACGCGCATACCTGATCGCAGGCGTGTTCAATATCGATATGATTTTTTAGCAAAGTGTTACAAATGCTCTCACCTTGTTTCGCTTCAATCACATCACCCTCAGGACAAAGTTCAGGGTGGGGCAGGACAATAATTTTTGGCATTAGAGCTCCATATCTTTCAACGTTTTTCCGCTCAATGCCTTTTGAATCGAATGATCCATCCTGGCTTGAGCAAAATTTTGAGTCACATCATTTAAACGCTCTATTTTCTCATGAATTTGATGACGATCATCACCTTGCAGTGCCATCTCAAGACCTTTAACGGCCTCATCAATGAGTTTAATTTCATCCTTGTCGATGAGTTTTTGATCTTCAGACAATGCATTTTTTAGCATCTCTAGTAATTGGCGGCCACCCATTTTCTCTTCAGCAAGGGCGCGATGCTCAAGATCCTCATTGGCAGATATGAATGAGTCTTCCAGCATGGAGCGGATTTGTTCATCGTCTAAGCCGTAAGAAGGTTTGACCTCAATCGATGCTTGCGTGTTTGTTGATAGTTCTTTAGCGGTGACTGATAACAAGCCATCCGTATCTACCTGAAAGGTTACCCTAATCTTTGCAGCGCCGGCGACCATGGGCGGAATGCCCTTAAGGCTAAACTTGGCCAGTGACCTGCAGTCCTTGACCATCTCTCTCTCGCCTTGAACCACATGGATCATCATGGCAGTCTGCCCATCCTTGTAGGTGGTAAATTCTTGGGCCATGGCAATGGGTAGGGTTGAATTTCTTGGGATAATTTTTTCAACAATCTCACCCATGGTTTCAATGCCTAAAGATAAAGGCGTGACATCCAGTAACAATAAATTCTCATTGGTGTTACCTGCAAGAATATTGGCCTGTTGAGCTGCACCCAGAGCCACAACCTCATCAGGGTTAATGTCATTAAGAAGATCCTTTTTAAAGAAATCTTGAACAGCTTTTTGAATCACGGGCATGCGGGTTGAGCCACCGACCATGACGATACCATCGATATCATCAATGGTTGAATTGGCATCATGCAAGGCAGCCTTGATGGCTTTCAGTGTTCTTTGCGTTAGGTTATCTGTCAACTGACTAAACTCAGCTTGCGTGATTATTTTTTTAATTAAGATTTCATTACTCAATCTTTCATTAATTTCAATCTTATACTCTTGGCTAAGATCCTCTTTTATTTTTTTCGATAAGGAGATTAAGGCCTGCTTGATTTTTGGATCCTCAACTTTAATATCTAAATCACTGATGAGCCAATTGAAAAGTGCCAAATCATAATCATCACCACCGAGCCCTGTGTCACCTTGGGTGGCAATAACCTCAAAGAGCCCATGGCTAAGCTGTAATATGGAGATATCAAAGGTACCTCCACCCAGGTCATAAATGACAAACCGCCCCTCAACTTTTTTATCTAGCCCGTACGCTAGGGCTGCCGCTGTGGGTTCATTAATGAGCCTAAGTACATGTAAGCCTGCTAACCTTGCAGCATCTTTTGTCGCTTGTCGTTGAGCATCATCAAAGTAGGCAGGCACGGAGATGACGGCCCCACAGATTTCATCTTGAATATGGTTTTGCGCAATGGCGCTTAATTTTTTTAAAATCTCAGAGGAGACTTCAATGGGTGTTTTGACACCTTGGTTCGTCTTAATCCCAATCAGTTGATCCTGGTTAACTAATTTAAGCGGTGTCGTGTCAGGCTGAATATCTGACAATTTTTTTCCGATCAATCTTTTTGCGGAGGTGATGGTGTTGGTTGGGTCATTCGCTAACTGCTTGGCCGCTTCATTACCTACTAATATAGCTTCCTTTTGATAATGCACGATCGACGGTATGAGCCTTGCATTTTTTTCATCTTGGAGGATTTTGGCTTCACCGCTTAGCACGGCTGCAACTAATGAATGTGTGGTGCCTAGATCAATACCAATCGCATTTCTGTGTTCATGTGGAAGGGTACTTTTGCCAGGTTCTGAAATTTGAAGGAGCGCCACTAAATTACTCCAAATGTAAACTTTTAAGTTTTATTTTTTCAGCGAGCTTGGCCAAGAAGGTCGCTTTCAGGAGGTGATAAGATGCCTCGATTAGATCAGATTTGTGATCAATGTTATTTTCAATACAAGCTAGCTCACTCGATAACTTTTCATCAATCTCTAGTTTGAATGCATCTAACCCATTTTTGTCATTGAGGTCCTCTAAGGTTTCTTCGTATTCCATCTGCTGCATTAAAAAATCATTGCCTAAACCTTGATCTGGCTTAATTTGATTGAGGTCAAGGATGTATTGGGCTCTTTTGATTGGATTTTTGAGTGTCTGGTAGGCATCATTGACCTGGGTTGATTTGATCATGGCTAGATTTTTTTCATTGTCCGAGGCATTGATAAATCGATCAGGATGGATGCTCTTTAAAATGGCTTTGTAGCCTTCCTCAAGTTGCGTTAGGTTTAGGTTATATTTGGCTGTGAGGTTAAAGATTTCAAAGTAATTTTGCGTCAAACCGTAAAACTTTCCCCGCACCCACAACTGTCCTTGACGTTTGGATTATTGAATTTAAAACCCTCGTTTATCCCCTCTTTAGTGAAGTCCAATTCCGTACCATCGATGTAGATGAGGCTCTTAGGATCAACTAAAATTTTAATTCCATGGCTTTCAAACACCTCGTCTTGAGGGTCAATTTGATCAGCGAATTCAAGCACATAGGCCATCCCTGAGCAGCCTGATGTCTTGACTGCCAACTTTAAGCCCACACCCTTACCTCTCGATTGAAGGTATTTCTCCACGCGATGTGCTGCTTTTTCTGTTAGGGTAATCGCCATTTTATTTTTTCTTCGCTTTTAAATCTGCCACAGCGGCTTTGATGGCATCCTCAGCTAGGACCGAACAGTGAATCTTAACTGGTGGGAGTTCAAGCTCTTCAGCAATGGCTGAGTTTTTAATTTCAGCAGCTTGATCTAGTGACTTGCCCTTAAGCCACTCGGTCACGAGTGAGCTGGAAGCAATCGCTGAACCACAACCGTAGGTTTTAAATTTAGCGTCCTCAATGATGCCTTGATCGGATACCTTAATTTGTAACTTCATCACATCACCACAGGCTGGAGCGCCAACCATGCCGGTACCTACGTTAGGATCATTCTTATCCATGGATCCAACGTTCCTTGGATTTTCATAATGATCTAAAACTTTATCGCTGTATGCCATTTTTTTCTCCTAAATTCTTTAGTGTTCTGCCCACTCAACTTTTTCTAAATCCACGCCGTCTTGATACATTTCCCATAAAGGTGAGAGCTCTCTTAACTTACCAATTTTTTGTTTGATAAGGTCAATCGTAAAATCAACGTCCGACTCTTTGGTAAAGCGTCCGATTGAGAATCGAATGGAGCTGTGCGCTAATTCATCCGAACGACCTAGGGCGCGTAACACGTAGCTTGGCTCCAAACTCGCGGAGGTACATGCTGAGCCACTCGATACCGCGATATCCTTGATCGCCATAATCAGTGACTCACCTTCGACAAAATTAAAGCTGATATTAATGTTATGAGGCACGCGGGAGGTTAAATCTCCATTAACGTAAGTCTCTTCAATCGCGGTCAAACCTTTCACCAGTCTTTGATGTAAACCTCTAATACGTTTGTTTTCCTCGTCCATCTCTTCACGCGCAATTCTAAATGCTTCACCCATGCCCACAATTTGGTGTGTGGCTAAGGTACCTGACCGCATTCCACGCTCATGACCACCTCCATGCATTTGTGCCTCAATACGAATACGTGGTTTACGACGGACATAAAGTGCGCCAATACCTTTAGGACCATAGGTTTTATGAGCCGAGAAACTCATTAAGTCTACAGGTAATGTGGCCAGATCAATTTTGACCTTCCCGGTCGCTTGCGCGGCATCGACATGGAAGATAATGTTATTTTCACGACAAATATTACCAATGGATTCGATATCTTGAACCACACCAATTTCATTGTTCACCAACATGATGGAGGTTAAAACCGTGTCAGGACGGATAGCCGCCTTAAATTTTTCTAAATTAATTAAACCGTTGGGTTCGGGCTCTAGATAAGTCGCCTCAAATCCAAGTCTTTCCATTTCTCTGACCGCATCAATGACGGCTTTATGTTCAGTCGCTGAGGTAATGATGTGTTTACCCTTGGTTGAGTAAAAATTACCAGCTCCCTTAATAGCTAAATTATTAGATTCAGTTGCACCCGATGTCCAAACAATTTCTCGAGGATCCGCGTTAACAAGCATCGCAACCTCACGCCTAGCGTTTTCAACGGCTTTTTCAGCAGACCAACCATAGGCATGACTTCTTGATGCCGGATTACCAAAGTCTTCGGTAATGTAAGGGATCATCTTTTCAGCTACCCTAGGATCGACAGGGGTGGTTGCTGAATAGTCTAAATAAATTGGTAATTTTGATATTGTATTACTCATAATCTCCTCTCAATTAAGCTGCCATGGCAGTCAATTGTTTTAATCTCTCCACTTCTTTTTTAAGTGCCATCACTAATTCTTTAATTTCATCCATCGTGTTATGAAGCCCTAGGCTAATTCGGATCGCTGCCTGCGCTAAATCCTCTTCCACCCCCATCGCTCGTAACACATGGCTGGGTTCATTATTGTTACTGGAACACGCTGCGCCAGAAGCCATGGCAAAACCCTGCTTATCCATCGCTGTGAGCAGGGTAACCCCATCAATGCCATTAATGGCGAAGAAGGTTGTATTAGCCACACGCTGACTATTTTTTGCGAATATAGTCGCCCCCATCTTTTCAAGTTCACCTTCAAGGAATTTTTGCATGGGTTTAATTTTTGTATTGATATGGACCTGGGTATCTTGACTTTGTTCACAAGCTTTTCCAAATCCCACAATAGCAGCTAGGTTCTCAGTACCGCTGCGCAAACCTTTTTCTTGACCTCCACCATAAATGAGCGGATTAAGATCAATTTTTTTATTGATAATAAGTGCAGCCACACCTTGAGGGCCATATATCTTATGGCTCGAGATAGTCATCGCATCGAGTCCTAGATTTTCAAAATCAACATCCAATTTACCCAAAGCTTGTACCGCATCACTATGGACTAACATATTGTTTTTATGAGCAAAATCAACAATTTTTGACATATCTTGAATCACACCCGTCTCGTTGTTGACCATCATGCATGTGAGTAAATTAATCTGATCGATCGTGTCTTGATCCATACCCTCAAGATCAACCATGCCGTCTGAAGTTACATTGATTTTTGTCGCACCATAGTCTCTCAATTTAAGGTGCTCAATAGGTCTTGAGATGCAAGGGTGTTCAATCGCGCTGTAAGCAAAATGCATCTGCTCGTTGCTTGACGCGAGCCCCTGAATAATCAAATTATTTGATTCAGAGCCGCTTGAGGTAAAAATAACTTGGGATGGGTGCGCATTGACTGAAGAAGCAACTTGTTCTCTTGCAGCTTCAATTGCCGTATGAGCTCGTCGACCAAATCGATGATTCGAGGCAGGGTTACCGTAATGATCCTCAAGGTAGGGCATCATTGCCTCTAGTACTGAGGGTTCAATTTTAGTGGTCGCATTGTGGTCAAGGTAAATCATCAGGCTGTATTTAATCCTCTGCCTAAATCATTGCGTTTCACATCAAAGGTGATCGGTTTTTGATCTTGACTGGTGATTAGGTCAGCAATCGTTAAGCTGTCTAAGTAGTCTAGAATCTTCGTGTTTAAATTAATCCATAGGTCGTGGGTAAGGCAACGACCCCCATCATGGCAATTTTCATGACCCCCACATTGGGTGGCGTCAATTTTTTCATCAACGGCCGTAATGATGGATTTGATGGTAATATCTTCATGGCTTTTGGCTAACAGGTAGCCACCGCCAGGCCCCTTAACGCTTTTTACCAAGTCATGTTTTCTCATTCGGTTAAAGAGCTGCTCAAGGTAGGACAGTGAAATGGATTGCCGCTCTGATATTTCAGATAGCGTCACAGGCCGATTGGACTCATTTAGAGCCAAATCGAGCATCGCAGTCACTGCAAAACGTCCCTTGGTGGTTAATTTCATTTTTGTTTAATGTTTAAATTTAAGATGCACATTATAATAAAACCTGAGTATTTTAGTCAAGTATTTATTATTTTGTGGACGAGCTTTTATTTTTTTTTGCTAACCTTTCAATTTCTTTTTCTTGTGCCTCGACTTTTTCAATCAATTTTTGTAACGATTGAGCCATTGGGTCATTATCATCCTTATTGACAGCGTAGGGACTAAAGCTGGTCGTTTTTTTCTTATCACCATCAATGACCCGGGCAGGAATACCGGTGGCTGTCATGTTGGCTGGGACATCTTTCGTAACCACTGCATTCGAGCCAATCTTGGCACCTACACCTATTGTGATCGGCCCCAATATTTTAGCCCCTGCACCGACCACCACCTTATTTTCGAGTGTGGGATGTCTTTTACCTTGCTTCCATGAGGTGCCGCCAAGCGTGACGCCATGATAGAGCGTACAATCATCGCCAATGATTGCCGTCTCACCGATGACCACGCCCATGCCGTGATCAATGAAAAATCTTTGCCCAATAACAGCGCCTGGATGAATTTCAATGCCTGTAAAAAAACGTGCTATGTGAGATATCGCCCGACCGAACCAGTAGAGCTTCATCTTCCACAGGCGATGAGCTAGCCTATGAAAGAGGATGGCATGCACGCCAGGGTAGGTCGTAATAATCTCAAAGTAGGATCTTGCAGCCGGATCACGGTCAAACACGATGGATAAATCTGATTTAATTTTCGAAAACATAGCGCCTTTAATAAATAATTTTCAATTATTATAACTTGACTAATCTACTCAAGTAATATTATTTGATTTTTTTTTGTGTCTCTTTAAGGATGCCGCGAAGGATATTGACCTCCTCCTCATCGAGTTGGGTTCTATTAAAGAGTAAACGTAGGCGGTGCATTAAACGCTCTCCTTGGACCTTTTTAAGAAACCCTATTTGATCCAGCGTTTCTTCTAAATGATCAAAAAAGCCATTCATGCGATCGGCACTCACAAAATCCTTTTGCTTCTTATTAATCAGTAGGCCTTCACTTTTGTTTGAGGCCATTCTTAGCTCATAACAACATAACTGCACAGCCTGGGCTAAATTCAACGAGGCATAAGTCGGATTGCTGTCGATAAAGCATAACAGGTGACAATGCTTGATTTCATCGTTTGATAACCCATTGGTCTCGTTACCAAAAAGGATAGCAATAGCTTGATCTGAATAGTTTTCATTGAGCGTATATGCGAGCGAGGTTAAGTTAATGTGCGGCTGGGTGAGCTCCCTCTGGCGCGCACTAAACCCAATCACACATTGGTGCTCGGCAATTGCTTCTTCAATGGACGTATATAATTTTGCCTGATTTAAAACCTCCTCCGCACCCGAGGCCAGAGCAACCGCCTCACTCGATGGAAAGGTGTTAGGACTCACCAATTTCAAGTTTTTAAATCCCATGGTGAGCATAGCCCTTGCTGCTGAGCCTATATTCCCTGGGTGAGAGGTCCTGCATAAGATGATGGTTATTTTTTCAAAATTCATAGAAACCGTTTGCATTATTTTTTTCAATAAAATAACATGCTAACTCTTTAAAAGTTAAGCAAATTTAGGTCCTTTATGAATCCAATGTTAAATACGGCAATTAAAGCTGCTAGAAAAGCAAGCTCTTTAATTTTAAGGGCCTCTGAAGATATTCATTTGCTAACTATCAATAAAAAGTCAGTCAATGATTTTGTTACCGAGGTTGACCTAGCCTCTGAAGAGATGATTATCAGCACGCTCAAGGAAGCCTATCCCAACCATGGTTTTTTGGGAGAGGAGACGGGTTTATCCAATGAGTCCGAAAATATTTGGATCATTGACCCTCTTGATGGCACCACTAACTTTATTCATGGTTACCCCCAGTACTGTATCTCCATTGCATTACAACAAAGAGGGGAGATTACCCACGGCTTAGTTTATGACCCTAATAAAAATGATCTTTTTACCGCCTCTAAGGGCGTGGGTGCATTCCTTAATGATAGAAGAATCAGGGTTTCTAAAAGGGCTAAACTTAAAGAATCATTGATTGGAACCGGTTTGCCCTTTAGGGAATTCAAGCACCTGCCAACCTACCTAAAGATGCTCGAGGATGTTGTATTAAATACCTCTGGAGTAAGGCGCCCAGGATCTGCTGCGCTTGATTTAGCATACGTTGCTGCAGGTTGGTATGATGGTTTTTGGGAGATCGGCCTTTCCAAGTGGGATATTGCGGCTGGAGGACTCCTTGTTAAAGAGGCCGGCGGTATTGTGAGCGACTTTGTGGAAAAAGATAATTGGCTTGAATCCGGCAATATTCTGTGCTCGAATGCAAAAATATATGAACCTTTTATTAAGCTAATTCAAAAACATCTTACTGACGATTTAAAAGATTAGTGGTGATGATGCCCGCCCGGTCCGTGCACGTGTTTGTGTTCAATTTCCTCTTGATTTGCATCACGAACATCCTTGATGGTTGCCATGAATAAGACGCGTTGGCCTGCCCACGGGTGATTACCATCCACGACCACTTTTCCATCTGCAATATTGGTCACCGTATAAATAATCACCTCACCTGATTCGTCCTCACCCTCAAATTGCATTCCCTCTTTGATGTTTTTTTCTGGAAAAGCACTCAAAGGTTCAATTTGAACAAGACCTTCATCATAGTCGCCAAATGCGTCAGCCGGGTCTAGCGTGATCTCGATGGAGTCCCCAACATTTTTTCCATGAATTGCCTCTTCAACTTTTGGAAATATATTATCGTGACCCCCATGCAGGTAAGCGATTGGATCGTTCATTTTTTCTAACGTATTTCCATCAGTATCTTTTAATTCATAAATTATCGTGACAACGGTGTTCATTTTAACTTGCATATTTTTGGCCTTTTTCTTGATTGTATTGGTTAATATCTAAATTAGTTGGGTCTAAAATTGTGACCATCGGTTTTTCATCTAATTGAGGATAATCTTTACTAAAATGTAAGCCGCGACTTTCTTTTCGCTCTAATGCGGAATAAATAATAAGTTCTGCGACCTGTAAAAGATTCCTAAGCTCAATGAGGTTATTTGAGATTTTAAAGTTGCGGTAGAAGTCATGCACTTCTTTTTTGAGCATATGAATCCGATGCATCGCCCTTAGAAGTCTTTTATTGGTTCTTACAATACCGACATAATTCCACATAAATCGCCTTAACTCATTCCATGTGTGTGTTATCAAAACCTCCTCATCAGCATCGGTGACACGGCTTTCGTCCCAGTTTGGTAATTGAATTAGGTGAGATGGATTGTTCTTTGATATTTGGCTCGCCACCACTTCCGAGAAAACTAAACACTCTAAAAGTGAATTACTTGCAAGGCGATTTGCTCCGTGAAGCCCAGTGTATGCAACCTCACCGATGGCAAAAAGATTTTCAATATTGGTTTGACCTTGCATGTTGGCCATGACACCACCACAGGTATAGTGTGCCGCAGGAACCACGGGGATCTGCTCTTTAGTGATATCGATATTAAGCTTTAAGCAGCGCTCGTAGATGGTGGGGAAGTGCTCAATGATAAAGTTCTTTGACCTATGGGTAATGTCTAGGTAAACACATTCAATCCCTCTTTTTTTCATTTCATAATCGATGGCTCTGGCCACCACATCCCTAGGTGCAAGGTCTCCTCGTGCATCATGCATATGCATAAAAGGTTTGTTGTTAGGAAGTTTTAGGACAGCCCCCTCACCACGCAGCGCTTCTGAAATTAGAAAGGATTTTTCTTGGGGATGATACAAGCAGGTTGGATGGAACTGAACAAACTCTAAGTTAGCGACCTTGCAACCAGCTCGCCATGCCATGGCAATACCATCGCCGGTACTCACATCAGGATTGGTGGTGTATAGGTAGACCTTGCTGGCCCCGCCTGAAGCGAGGATGGTGGTGTCACTTTTAATGGTGTCAACCTTGCCGGTAGTGTTATTTAGAACATATAAGCCTAAGCAGGTATTGTTTTTAAATTGTTTTGCATTGAGCTTTTCAGAGGTAATGAGATCCACTGCAATATGATCTTCAAAAATGGTGATATTAGGATGCGTGCTTACCTTTTGAATGAGGGTGGATTGCACAGCACGGCCTGTTGAATCTGCAACATGGGCAATTCGCCTGATCGAGTGCCCACCCTCCTTGGTAAAGTGGAGATCGTTGTTTTGTTCATTTTTTGTAAAATCAACACCCATGGAGATTAACCACTCAATGGTTTTAGCACTTTTTTCTGAGACGAAACGAACCACATCCTCATCACAAAGACCAGCCCCAGAGATGAGGGTGTCATGCACATGACCTTCCAATGACCCCTCAGGTATAGCAGAGGCAATCCCGCCCTGAGCCCATTGGCTGGAGCTATCAATTAATTGGCGCTTACTGATGATGGCAACCTTTTTCGTTTCAGCAATTTTTAAGGCTGTCGATAGTCCAGCTAGGCCACTACCAATAATTGTTACATCAAAATTTAACATTTCATTTTTTTAGGAACTTAAGGTGACTATTTTATGTCATTAATACATAAAAACAAGGAAGTTTAATTTATGAATCATCTTAAAGTCGTGAATCAAGTTCAAACAGGATACAATAAACCCCTAATGAATCATCCATCACCCAATATGGACCCAAAACCTGTCAACCCAGAACGGCTTGTTGATCAAAAATTAGTTGAAAAAGCGCAGCGCGGTGATAAGCGTGCATTTGGTATCTTGGTTGAAAAGTACCACAAAAAATTAACACGACTTTTAGCTCGCATGGTGCGTGATCAATCTGAGATTGAGGATATTGTTCAGGACTCATTCGTAAAAGCTTATCGAGCGATCAATAATTTTAGAGGTGATAGCGCTTTTTATACTTGGCTCTATCGTATCGGTATTAATACTGCAAAAAATCACTTAGTATCCCTTGGCCGAAGACCCAAGGCGATGAACGAGGTAGAAATTGAAGATGTTGAGAATTTTGAAGATGGTGATGAATTAAGAAGTATTGAAACGCCCGAAAATACGATGATGACCAAAGAGATCGTGGCGACAGTGAATGACACCATAGAAGGACTTCCAGACGAACTTAAAGAGGCCATCTCACTAAGAGAAATGGATGGTCTAAGCTATGAAGAAATAGCTGAATTGATGCAATGTCCGATCGGTACGGTCCGTTCAAGAATTTTTAGGGCGCGTGAGGCGATTGCGGAAAAATTAAAACCATTAATTGAAACAACTAATAAGCGTTGGTAAGGAAAAAAAATGAAAGAAAAAATATCCTCTTTGTTTGATAACGAAATCAGTGAACGAGAGCTTGATTCGCTGATTAATGACGTCACCAAGAAACAGGAAAATCAAAAAAACTGGATGTACTATCAAATCACGCGCGATGTCATGCGCGGCGATTTCGTTTCCTCTACAAAATTAAAAGATAAGATCATGGATGCGATTGATGCTGAACCTACTCAGTTAGGAGGTTTTTCTTCGTCGATGAATTCTAATGCGACTCTTAAATCACAGTTTAATTACTGGCCACATCTCTTTGGATTTGTCGTTGTACTAGGTATGCTTTTTACGTTTATGAATGTGAATATCCAAACCGAAACGGCTCCTGTGCTTTTAGTTCAGGATGACATTCCTTCTGAAATTCTTAGTGCTCACTATGCGCATACCGCATCGACCGCTAATTATTTTGTTCAAACTGGATTTAATGAATAATTTTAAATGTTAAGAACATTTTTCTTATCATTATTCCTGTTGTGTTCATTAGCTCATGCTCAAGACGATCCGTGGCAGGCTTTAATGCAGGCCTATGATGCATCCCATAATCTAAATTATCAGGGCGTCCTTCAGGCCCAACATTTAAAAGACGTAAAGTCCATGGAGATCACCCATGCTAAGTACGGTGATGAGACCTACACCAGAATCAACCTCTTAGATGGTGAGCCCAGTGAAATTTTAACCAAAGGTAAAAGTACCATTGTCTATGGCTCCACCGATGACAATGTGGTAATTCAAAAGAGGGATGCCAATCATTTATTTCCAGCCATCTTACCTAACAGTACAGAGCAGCTAAAACAGGTTTATCAGTTAAATTTTGGAAAAGTTGATCGTGTTGCGGATAGAAAAGCACAGATTGTGGTACTCATGCCTAACGATGATTACCGTTTTTTCTATCATTTTTGGTTAGATAAACAAACATCAATCCCCTTGAAAATGATCGTTAGCGATCATAACAATCAAGTGGTTGAACAAACATCATTCACTAAAGTTAAAATTTTAGAAAAAACTGATCTCGCATGGTTTAAACCAAACATTGATCTTTCTAAAAAATATGTCATGAAGGAGGAGGAGAGTATTCCATCCAACCTGCCTAGATTTTGGGAGATCAAACAAATTCCAAAAGGTTTTAAAGAGGTCAGCTCCAAGGTTAGCAGAATAGGCGGCCCAAATATCCTCAACCATCACATGGTATTCTCAGATGGTTTGGCCTATATATCGCTCTTTATTCAGCCATTAACGAAGGGACAAAAACCTAGGGTGGGCAATGCAACCATGGGGGTTACCAATGTTTCTGCTAGGTATGAGAATGGCTATCAAATCATGGCGGTGGGCTCAGTGCCCATCAAAACCGTTGAGACTTTTAGCAACGCTGTTAATTTTAACTAACGATGATTCAAGAAGAGGCTTTAATCAAAAGTGTTTATGGCAACATGGCTGAGGTTGAGATTATTCGATCTAAACCTTGTGGACTATGCGGTCAAACTCAAGGCTGTGGCAATAGCATTTGGGGTAAAATTTTCTCGCCTAAAAAAGGTTCTTTAATGATTAAGAACTCAATCAACGCAAAAGAAGGCGATCATGTTTTTTTGGCCATTGAGGAAAACTATTTATTAAAAGCATCGTTACTTTTATATGGTATTCCGCTGTTGTCATTATTTTTAGGTATGCTATTGTCGCAAGCTTATTTATCTTCCAATAACGATTTTTATAGCTTAGTTGGAGGCCTGATCGGTTTTACTTTAGGTGTCGTACTGGTGAAATATATTACTGTTAAAAATCATGACAGACTCTACCAAGATGCCAATCTGGTCGCTGGGTCTCATCATTAAAAGGACAAAAATGAAACGTATTTTCTTATCTTTAATCTTTGTTTGCTTAACCTTTGTTAATTTTTTAGGTGCCGTTGAGCTTCCAGACTTTACAGTTTTAGCTGAGGAGCAAAGTGACAAGGTCGTCAATATTACATCGATCGTTGAGCAAAACCCTAGGCAGCAAATGGCCCCTTTTTATGATGAAAGGATGGAAGAATTTTTTAGACGTTTTGGCATACCACTGCCAGGCATGCCAGGCAATCCGAACGCAGAGCAAGAGCAACAACCGCAAGAGCGTGTCAATGGCACCGGTTCAGGCTTTATTATCGAATCTGATGGGTACATTATTACGAACGCTCATGTAGTAGCTCAGGCAGATACGGTCATGGTTAAGCTCACGGATGATCGAGAATTTAAGGCTGAAATTTTAGGTATTGATCGCAGGACGGATGTTGCTCTCTTGAAGATTGAGGCAAATGGCCTTCCCAAGGTTAAATATGGCGACCCTGACAAGGTGAAAGTGGGTGCTTGGGTGGCTGCCATAGGCTCTCCTTTTGGTCTAGAGAACACCGTAACTGTTGGCGTGGTGAGTGCTAAAAAAAGGGCATTACCTCAGGAAGATTTTGTACCCTTTATACAAACCGATGTAGCGATCAACCCTGGCAATTCAGGGGGCCCGTTATTTAATACCGATGGAGAGGTGATTGGCATTAACTCGCAAATTTACAGTCGTACCGGCGGATACATGGGTCTATCCTTTGCCATTCCTATCGATGTAGCCATTAATGTTGCGGATCAGCTCAAAGAAAATGGGCGCGTCATTCGTGGGTGGCTAGGGATCAATATTCAACAGATTACAGAAGATCTATCTGAATCTTTTGGTTTAAAAGATACCAATGGCGCTCTCATTGCCGGTGTAGGTAATGGTTCTCCCGCTGAACAAGGCGGTCTTTTGGCTGGGGATATTATTTTAAAATTTGATAATAAACTTATCAAATTATCCTCTGATCTGCCTAAGTATGTCAGCAGCACAAAACCGAATACCACCGTCAATATTGAAGTTTTAAGGAAAGGAAAAAAAGTTATCCTTCCAGTAAAAATAGGTGAGATGCCCAATCAAGAGGTCAAAGTGGCCTCCAAGAAAGGCAGCGAACCATCCTATAATCGATTAGGTTTATCGCTCAAAGAGTTGAGTGATGAAGATCGGAAAAAGATTGACGGAAGAAATGGCTTAATGATTGTTGGTGTCAAAGGCAATGCTGTATCAGCGGGCATTCGCACGGGAGATGTGGTACTTGCGCTTAATAACTCAGCCGTCAAGTCAGTTCAGTCATTCAATAATGACCTGAGAAAAATTCCCAAGGGTAAAACGGTTGCCCTTCTTATTTATCGAAACGGGGACACGCTGTACATTCCGATTAAGATTTCGAATTAATCTTTGTTTAAATAAATCACTTTGCTGTAAAATTACGCACTTGAAAGGCGCACGAGGCGCCTTTCTTAATTTTTGACTTAACCTATGGAATTAATAAGAAATTTTTCAATCATTGCTCATATTGATCATGGTAAATCGACGCTAGCTGACCGCATTATTCAGCATTGCGGTGGATTGACTGAGCGAGAGATGGAAGAGCAGGTGCTAGACTCGATGGACCTTGAGCGTGAGCGTGGCATTACCATTAAGGCTCAAACAGTCACCCTAAAGTACAAGGCTAAGGACCAATCCATCTACACCTTTAATTTGATTGATACACCTGGCCATGTTGATTTTACTTACGAGGTCAGTCGATCGCTTGCGGCTTGCGAGGGGGGTATTCTTGTGGTGGACGCCTCGCAGGGTGTTGAGGCTCAAACCGTTGCTAATTGTTATACAGCCCTTGATCAAAATGTGGAGGTGTTTCCTGTTTTAAATAAAATTGACCTCGCATCTGCTGAGCCTGACAGAGTCAAACAAGAAATCGAGGATGTGATTGGTATTGATGCCCATGATGCGATCCCTTGCTCTGCAAAAACAGGGCAAGGCATTGAAGATATTCTAGAGACCGTCGTTAAAAAAATACCACCACCCAAGGGTAATCTTAGTAATCCCTTAAAGGCATTGGTCATTGATGCATGGTTTGATAATTATGTGGGTGTGGTGATGTTGGTGAGAGTGGTGGATGGAGAGCTCAAACCAAAAGATAGAATTCAGCTCATGGCGACCAAGGATGAGTATTTATGTGAACAAATTGGTGTATTCACGCCCAAGTCAGTTCTTATAGAATCCTTATCGGCAGGTGAGGTTGGGTTTGTGGTAGCAGGCATCAAAGAGCTATCTAGCGCAAAAGTGGGTGATACCATCACTTTGGCTAGAAACAAGGCAGATAAAGCTTTGCCAGGGTTTAAAGAGATTAAACCTCAGGTGTTTGCTGGCCTTTATCCGGTTGAGTCTAATCAGTTTGATAATTTAAGAACAGCACTCGAAAAATTACAGCTCAATGACTCCTCACTCTCCTTTGAGGCAGAGAACTCAACAGCCTTGGGCTTTGGCTTTAGGTGTGGCTTCTTAGGATTACTCCATATGGATATCGTTCAAGAGCGTCTTGAACGAGAGTACGAGATGGATCTTATTACGACAGCTCCAACCGTTGTTTATGAGTTGTTACTAAAGAGTGGTGAAAGCCAATTTATCGAGAACCCATCAAGATTACCTGATTTATCAAAAATTGAGGAAATACGTGAGCCTATCATTCAGCTCAAGATTCTCTTACCGAATGAGTATGTGGGCCCCGTGATGACCCTAACCAATGGCAAGAGAGGTGTGCAAAAGAATATGCAGTACATGGGGCGTCAAGTCATGTTGACCTATGAGATTCCTTTAAACGAAGTGGTTTTGGATTTTTTTGATCGCTTAAAATCAGTTTCGAGGGGGTATGCGTCGATGGACTATGAATTTATTGAATTTAGGTGCGCTGACCTTGTGAAGCTCGATATTATGGTTAATGGAGACAGGGTAGACGCCTTATCTTTAATTGTCCATCGCGCAAGCAGTCAGTATAGGGCTCGAGAATTGGCAGCCAAAATGAGATCATTAATTCCAAGGCAGATGTTTGATGTTGCAATTCAGGCTGCAATTGGTGCTAATATCATTGCAAGAGAAACGGTCAAGGCGATGCGAAAAAATGTTTTGGCTAAATGTTATGGTGGTGATGTAACAAGGAAACGTAAACTTTTAGAAAAACAAAAAGAGGGTAAAAAACGCATGAAGCAGGTAGGTAATGTTGAGATCCCTCAAGAAGCCTTTTTGGCAATTTTACAGGTAGATGAATAAATGATTTTTGCGGCAATTTTAATGGCAGCCACTTTCTTTACAGGACTGATTTGGACTCTAGATAAGCTTGTTTGGGGTAAAAAAAACCCAGGTAAAAAACAGAATGTCATCATTGAGTATTCGAAAAGTTTTTTCCCAATCCTTTTGCTTGTTTTCGTGATTCGTACTTTCATCGTAGAACCCTTTAAAATCCCTTCTGGCTCTATGATGCCGACATTAATTGCAGGTGATTTTATTGCGGTGAATAAATTTAGTTATGGATTAAGATTGCCTGTCTTTAATATTCAGTTAGTGCCTGTTGGCCTGCCTCAAAGAGGCGAAGTTTTTGTTTTTCATTACCCAGTTGATCCAAGCATTGATTACATCAAGCGTGTTATTGGCCTGCCAGGTGATGATATTCGTTATGAAAATAAGCAACTCACGATTAATGGGGAGAAGATCGAACAATTTTCTGTGGGACAGTACCTATACAACATCAATGATTACCAAATTGCTACCGCGGATGAATACTTGGTAAAGCATAACGATACAGAGCATTCAATTTTACTGCATGATTTACCGGATCGGGATTTTCATTTTAAAGTACCCGAGGGTCATTATTTAGCGATGGGTGATAATCGAGATAATTCATCGGATAGTCGAGTCTGGGGTTTTGTGCCTGAAGAATATTTGGTCGGTAAGGCTTGGGTTATTTGGCTTAATTTTGGCGAACCTTCAAGGATTGGAAATCTTATCAAGTAGTTATGGATTTAAAATTAAATCAACTGCAAAAGAAGATCAATTATCAGTTTCAAGACATCACGTTATTAGAGCATGCCCTTACCCACAGGAGTTTTAAAGGCAAAAATAATGAGCGCCTTGAATTTCTTGGCGACAGCATCCTTAATTTTTTAATCGCTGAGAGCCTTTTTCATAAATTTCCTAATTTACCTGAGGGTGACTTGAGTCGATTACGATCGGATTTGGTTAAATCAAAAACACTCAGTGATATTGCATTAAAGTTGGATCTTGGTGAATATATCAAGCTCGGTGAAGGCGAGTTAAAAAGTGCAGGCTGGAGACGACCCTCTATCCTAGCTGATTGTATGGAAGCCATTCTTGCTGCAATTTTCTTAGATAGTGGACTGGATGCTTCAAGGTCAATGATCAAGCTCTGGTTTCATGATCTTATTAAAAATATTGATCCTAAAAAAATTGAAAAAGATCCAAAGTCGATTTTACAAGAGCTTCTGCAGGCTCAAAAAATTGATAGACCAAGCTATGAGGTTATTAATATTTCAGGCGAGGCTCATGCCCAACATTTCGAGGTTACTTGCAGGATTGATAAGCTTGATATATCGACTCAAGGTAAGGGCTCGAGTCGAAAAGTCGCTGAACAAATGGCAGCATCCAGCGCCATTAAACTTTTTAAAAGAAAGGCATCATGAGTGTCCAGATGAAAAAATGCGGCACTGTTGCCATAATTGGCCAGCCTAATGTTGGTAAATCATCCTTGCTTAATCATTTTGTTGGATCCAAACTTAGCATCACGTCAAACAAATCTCAAACAACGCGTTACCAATTAATTGGTATTCATACCTCTGAAAATGCTCAATTTATTTTTGTGGACACACCCGGTTATCAACAAAAGTATCAAAATCAGATGAATAAGAATATGAATAAAACCGTTGTTCAAGCCTTAAAAGATGTGGATGTTATTTTATTTCTAACCGAGTCGAATCGATCAAATGACATTGAAAAAAAACTGATTGAAATGATTCCTAAGGACAGTCAAGCAATACTTGCAATCAATAAAATTGACCTGATTAAAGATAAATCAAAGTTATTAAAAATGATCGAGGACTACGATTCGTATAAACGTTTTCAACATATTGTGCCCATTAGCGTTAAAAAAAAGTTGAGCCTGACGGAGCTACAAAATCTCATCCGGGATTTTTTACCTGAACAAGACTTTATCTATGAAGATGATGAATTGACCGATAAAAATGAACGTTTTTTAGCTGCAGAAATTATACGAGAAAAGGTCTTTAGGTTAACCGGACAAGAGCTGCCATACTCGGTCGCTGTTGAGATTGAAAAGTTTGAAGAAACCCCCGAGGGTTTAAGGCGAATTTATGCTGCCATCATTGTTGATCGGGAATCACACAAACCCATGATTATTGGCAAGAAGGGTGACCGACTCAAAGATATATCCTCAAAATCAAGGAAGGATATGGAGGCTCTTTTTGGGGCAAAAGTATGGCTTGAGGTGTGGGTTAAAGTCCAAAAAGGATGGGCGGATGATCAAAGGGCTTTGAAATCATTGGGTTTGTAGATCATGGTAAAAACATTAAGGTTTGAAAATCAAGATATCTATATTTTGCATAGTTATCCCTTTAAAGAATCTAGCCTGATCGTTGATATTTTTTCGAAAAATTATGGTCGTATTTCTGCGGTTGCTAAGGGGGCTAGAAGGCCTCATTCATCATTACGGGGTATGCTTCAATCATTTCAGCGTCTTGAGGCAAACTGGTCAGGAAGCCAGGAGCTTAAAACCCTAAATTCAATTGAATGGAGTAGCCCATTAAATACGCTCAAGGGCGATGCTTTAGTCTGCGGCTTTTACATTAATGAGCTTTTATTAAGATTGCTGCCTAAAGAGGATCCTCACGAGGAACTCTTTAATTATTATGATGAAACCATTAGAAAATTGGCACAGTTAGAGTCATTAGATATCACACTTAGACAGTTCGAATTAAGGCTTTTAAAAGAATTAGGTTATGAGGTGATGTTAAGTCAGGATAATGAGTCTAAGCCGATTCAACTGAATCAAATGTACGCTTATGAAGCAGGTTCGGGACCCACATTAAACAAAAAAAATGGTTATGCCCAAATGGTTTCAGGGCAAACGTTGTATGATATGGCTCAAAATGATTTTACAAGAAGTGAAACACAAAAACAGAGTAAACAATTGATGCGCTACCTTATAGCTTTTTATTTGGGCGATAAATCCCTTAATTCAAAAAAATTGTTTTCACAATTAGGAGATGCATAAGCATTAAAATGAAATTAGGTGTCAACATTGATCATATTGCAACCATTAGACAAGCCCGCGGTACAAATTACCCAAGCATTGTTGATGCCGCAGTATTGGCAGAAAAAGCGGGTGCGGACAGCATCACATTGCACTTACGCGAAGATCGTCGTCATATGCAAGATAGGGATCTATATGAACTCAAACCCTTACTAAAAACTAAAATGAATCTTGAGATGGCTGCAACCGATGAGATGTTATCCATCGCACTTGATGTCAAGCCTGAAGATGTGTGTTTGGTTCCCGAAAGACGTGAAGAGCGAACCACCGAGGGTGGCTTGGATGTCATAAGTCACTATGATCAAGTGGCTAAGGTCACTAAAAAATTAGCCGAAGCGGGTATTCGGGTATCACTGTTTATTGCCCCTGATATCCATCAAATCGATGCTGCCATCAAACTGAAAGCCCCTGTGATCGAATTACATACGGGGCATTTTGCAGATCTTATGGATGGGGATTTACAAGATCAGGAACTCAATAAAATTAAACAAGCTGCTTTTTATGCTCATGAGCGAGGTTTGATTGTCAATGCAGGCCATGGTCTTCATTACACCAATGTTCAAAAGATAGCCCAGATTCAAATACTTGATGAGCTAAATATTGGCCATGCCATTGTGGCGGAGGCCATCTTTGTAGGCTGGGATATTGCTGTCAAGCGTATGAAAAAAATTATTCTAGAGAGTGCCTCATCATGATCTTTGGCATTGGCACAGATGTGGTTGAGGTTTCTCGAATGCGAGAGTCCCATAGTAAGTACGGGGAATCGTTGGCTAAAAAAATATTAACGCCCAATGAGATGCAAATGTTTAATGATTCAAAAATTAAAGAGAATTTTTTAGCCAAACGCTTTGCTGCTAAAGAGGCATTTGCTAAGGCGATGGGCCATGGTTTGAGAGGGGAGGTGAATTTACAAGCTATTGAAATTGATCATGATGACCTGGGTAAACCTTTTTTGAAGTTCAATGTTGAATTAGAAAAAAAAATGGAGAAGCTCAATATTAAATTTAGCCACCTTTCGATTTCTGATGAAAAGAATATTGCAGTCGCTTTTGTCATTCTTGAGCAAGGCTAATGGATCTCTCTAGACGCTTTGGCGGAACTTCAAGGCTTTACGGTCATGATTATGCGCAACGCTTAAATCAAAGTCATTTTTGTGTGATAGGCATTGGAGGTGTTGGGTCATGGGCTGTTGAGTCTTTAGTCAGGCATGGTGTGGGCGAATTAACGCTTATTGATATGGATCACATTGCTGAGTCAAACATGAATCGACAGATTCATGCCATAAACGAGACTCTGGGTGCATCTAAAATTGAGGTTATGAAAAGTAGAGCCTTATCAATTAATCCTAATGTGAAGGTCAACTGCATCGATGATTTTATCACCATCGATAATTTATCGAGCTTAATTTTACCCGTCTATGACTTTGTGATTGATGCGATCGATCAGGCCCAAGTAAAAATTGCCCTTATTGAATTTTGCTTAAACAATAAAATTCGATTTGTAACCACCGGGGGTGCTGGAGGGCGGGTAGATCCTCAGAAAATCATGATAGCCGATCTTAAGAGTACGCACGGGGATAAATTAATTGCTAAAGTCAGGCAGCATTTTAATAAAATGAAAGCCAAAAAAAAGATTCCCGTTGTATTTTCGCCTGAGGTCTTAAAGAAGCCCGAAGTATGCGATTCTTCGCAAATTCATGGCCTAGGCTGTGAGGGTTATGGATCGAGCATGAATGTCACGGCTACCTTTGGTTTTTTTGCCGCCGCTTATGCGATGAACAACCTATAAATCAACCTTGAAATTCATTTTTTTACCCCCATATAAAAATAAATTTTTAATTATTTCGGAATAACTATGGCAACAAAAAAAGAAACTCTTAACTTTCAAACGGAAGTCAAACAATTACTCCATCTCATGATCCATTCGCTTTATAGCAATAAAGAGATAGCGATTCGTGAACTTATATCGAATGCGAGCGATGCAGCGGATAAATTAAGATTTGAAGCACTGAATGACAACAAGCTCTATGAAGGTGAGTCAGAGCTTAAGATTTCTGTTGATTATGACAAAAAAAATCGCATCATCAGTATCTCAGATAATGGCATTGGTATGAGTCGTGACGATATTGTCGAGAATATTGGCACCATCGCGCGTTCGGGCACCAAAGAGTTCCTCACCAAATTAAGTGGTGACCAGGCTAAAGATGCTCATTTGATTGGCCAGTTTGGTGTGGGTTTTTACTCTGCCTTTATCGTTGCTGACGAGGTGACATTAGAAACAAGAAAAGCCGGTGAAAATGATGCTTTTAGATGGCAATCTAAAGGGGATGGTGAGTTTACCCTGGAGTCCATTGAGAAAAAAACACGTGGTACGACTGTGACCTTACACCTTAAAAAAGATGAGGATGAGTTCCTTGATGATTGGCGACTTCGTGAAATCATCAAAAAATATTCTGACCATATCACCTTGCCGATCACCATGAAGAAGACGGATTTTAAAGATGGTGAATCGATTAAAACGGATGAGGATGAGACCGTTAATGATGCATCAGCGATCTGGACGCGAAACAAGAAAGACATCAAAGATAAAGAATATAAAGAGTTCTATAAAAATATCTCTTATGACTCAGACGACCCGTTGGCTTATTTTCATAATCGAGTCGAGGGTACACAAGAATACACGACGCTTTTTTACATCCCGTCTAAGGCACCATTTGATCTTTATGACCGTGAGCGTCAACATAACGTTAAGTTGTACGTTAAACGAATCTTTATCATGGAGGCCAATGAAAAACTGATGCCCCAGTACTTAAGATTTATTAAAGGTGTCATCGATAGCAGTGATTTACCCTTAAACGTGTCACGCGAAATACTTCAAGACTCAAAGCAGGTAGAGACCATTCGTTCAGGCTCAGTAAAACGTATATTAAGTTCGTTAGAGGATTTGGCGAAGAAAAAACCTGAGGACTATAAAAAATTCTGGAGTCAATTTGGTCGCGTCTTAAAGGAAGGCCCTGCCGAGGACTTTGTTAATAAAGAAAAAATAGCCTCACTTTTAAGATTCTCATCAACCTATGATGAATCGGAAGATCAGATTGTGTCCTTGCAAGATTATATTGATCGTATGAAGCCTGAACAGGAGGCGATTTATTTCATCACCGCCGATTCTTATGTGGCGGCAAAAAATAGCCCGCATTTGGAGATCTTTAAGAAGAAAAAAATTGAGGTGCTTCTGCTCGGTGATCGTGTGGACGAGTGGCTTGTTGCGAACTTGAGTGAATTTAACGGTAAAAAACTCCAATCCATTGCCAAGGGTGACCTTGATTTAGGCAAACTTGAGGAGGAAAAAGAAAAAGAGGAGAAGAAAAAGGTCGAAGCGGATGCGAAGACGCTCGTTGAAAAAATCAAATCCTCCCTGGGTGATCGTGTGAAAGAGGTTAAAGTCACGCATCGTTTAACCGATTCACCCTCATGCTTGGTGGTTGGCGAGCATGATATCTCAGGTAATTTAGAGCGTATCTTAAAGGCGGCAGGTCAGCAGACCCCTGAAAATAAGCCCACACTTGAAATTAACCCTAAGCATGCACTAATTCAAAAGCTCGATGGCTTTAAAGAGTCTAGCGACTTTGATGAATACGCATCGGTGATTTTTGATCAAGCGATTTTAGCTGAGGGCGGGCAGCTTGAAGACCCTGTTTCTTACGTTAAACGCATCAATCAATTGTTAATAAAGTAACAAAAGTGTAAAAAGTGAAATTTTTGTTTGACATTGCCAAAACCCCTTGTTATAGTCTCGCGTCTTTTGCGTAATGCGCAAAAAATAGACTGATATTGAGTGGTTCTGAATAGTCATTTTTTTATGTTTTTTACTCTAAAAAACAATAAATTAAATTGACACAAAAATTCAAAAGATGCTAGAATCTCACCTCTTTGCGTCAAGTACGCAAAACGGTTTTTTTTAAGCCGTGAAATCGATCGCGGGGTGGAGCAGTCTGGCAGCTCGTCGGGCTCATAACCCGAAGGTCACAGGTTCAAATCCTGTCCCCGCAACCAATATCGATAATGTTCTTTAACAATAAGATAACTGATAAGTGTGAGTACTTATGGACGAGATCAAAATAAGTCGTATGACTTATGACTCAAAAATTAAGTGCTTACGCAACATTTGTGACAAGACCACATTAGTAATAACTAATTAACCTTGAAATGAATTTGAGTAATAAAGCACAAGCGATTAAATAGCTTTTAAAAGCTATATATAAAGTTAGAGATTAAACTGAAGAGTTTGATCCTGGCTCAGATTGAACGCTGGCGGAATGCTTTACACATGCAAGTCGAACGGCAGCATGGAGAGCTTGCTCTCTGATGGCGAGTGGCGAACGGGTGAGTAATATATCGGAACGTGCCTAGTAGTGGGGAACAACCATCCGAAAGGATGGCTAATACCGCATACGACCTACGGGTGAAAGCAGGGGATCTTC
>JAURKY010000008.1 GCA_030831475.1 Burkholderiales bacterium | reverse complement strand
GTTAGGAATTACCACACAAAGCACTAAGGGCGATACAAATTCAAAGAATTTCTCTGCTCATATTTCTACAGGCTACAACATTGAGCATAAATTTTCTGATTTTAGTGTTAATCATGGACCAATAGCTGGCCTGACTTATCAGAAAATATATCAAGATGGTTTTACTGAAACATCCGACGTAGCGGTCCTTGCTTTATCATTTAACGACTATGACATAAGCTCATTTGAAGGCGAAGTAGGTTATCAAATTCAAGCCGATACGGGCGTCTTTCAACCCTTTGTAATAGCTTCTATTAGACATGAATTTGATGATGTTGAAAATAAAATTACAGCCGCAATTACTTCCTCTACGGACTACAATCAAAATTATGATATTTATATGCCGGTCAAAAATGTTAATTACGGAAATTATAAAGTAGGGACCAATCTCAAATTTAATAATAATTTTTATGCTAATGCTTACTACGAATCAGCCTACAGTGCCTCTGAGAAAATTTATCAAAATCTATTTGCTAATTTAAATTTCAGTTTTTAAATTTGTTTATTTAGTAAATATTTAAGTAAGTATTGTTAAAGCAATCCTTATCTCTAAGGTTCTTCTATAACATTCTTTTAAAATAATAATTTACTCAATTATGCTAATATCTATATCATGAATAAGTACGATGTCATCATTGTTGGAGCAGGAATAGCTGGTATTACTACAGGCTATTACCTTCAAAAATTTTTTCCAAATATCTCTTACAAAATAATTGAATCTAGAAGTGATCTTGGTGGGACATGGGATCAGATGATATTTCCTGGGGTTCGATCAGATAGCGACATGTATACATATGGATTTAGTTTTAATCCTTGGCAAGGACCAATAATTGGACAAGGTAAAGATATTAAAAATTACCTTAATGAAACAGCTCAAAAATATAATATAAGAGAAAATATTCTTTTTAATACCCAGGTTAGTTCTTTTTCTTGGATAGATAATCAGTGGATTACAGAAACGAGTGATAAAAGTTATTGCAGTGATTATGTAATATGCTGTACTGGGTCTCGAGATTATAAAGCTCCTAATTTTCCAAAGTTCGATGGGGAAGAAAATTTTGCAGGCAAAATTGTACACACACAAACTTGGGGTGATACAGAATATAAAGGCAAAAAAATTGCTATAGTAGGAAGCGGTTGTACGGCAGTGACGATGACCCCTGCCATTGTCAAAGAAGCAAAATCAGTTACTTTAATTCAACGTAGTCCAGCATGGATAGTCAATGTAGATAGCCAAGAGAAGTCATCGCGACTTTATAAAACATTTGAGGTTTTGATTGATTATTTCCACAGTAGGATTTTCAAAAAATCATACAAAAAGAAAGTGATTGCTAAATACCCCTACTATAACGAAGGCAATATTCCTGCTTATGATTATTGGAATCAACGTCCCGCTTGTAGCTTAGATCACGATTACTTTACATCTATCAAATCTGACAAAGTTTCTATTGAGCATCAAGAAATAAGCAGTTGGGAAAAAAATGGCATTAAGTTAAAAAATGGAAAAGTAGTTGATTGTGAATTGGCAATTATGGCGACTGGACTTAATGCTCAACTTTTAGGTGGTATTGATGTCATGGTTGATAATAAAAAAATTAACATCAATGATACCAGTTGGTATAGAGGCATGATGTTCAGTGGAATACCTAATTTCTTTGCTCATACTGGATATATTAACTTCAGTTGGACTGCCCGTTGCGAAATTGTTAGCGAGCGAATTTGTAAAACAATTATGTACATGAACAAGAAAAACTTAAAAACATGTACGCCTAAGTTTATGGGCAAAGTCTCAAAGCCTGCAATAGAAGCTAACTATGTTTTAAGAGCCATGGATAAATTTCCTAGTAGATCTTATAAATTTAATAACTCAAATTACCTTATGGAGTATATGGCTTTTAAGTGGACTAAGATTAACGACGGAGCATTAGAATTTCAATAAATTAAATTAAGCGAGCAGATATATGAAACTTGAATCAATAGCCCTTCATCACGGTTACGAGCCCGAACAAACTACAAAGGCTGCAAATACCCCGATTTATCAAACTTCAGGTTTCACGATTGATGACACTCAACATGGTGCTGATCTATTTGACCTCAAGGTAGAGGGTAATATTTATTCCCGAATAGGTAACCCTACGAATGCTGTGCTTGAGGAAAGGGTTGCAGCTATGGAGGGAGGTATAGCTGCCTTATCACTTGCCTCTGGCATGTCTGCGATCACTTATGCAATTCAGTGTATTGCTGCAGCTGGTGATAATATTATTAGTACCAATCAACTCTATGGTGGAACCTACAACTGCTTTACTCATAGCTTCCCAAAGCAAGGCATTAAAGTAAAAATGGTTGATGGAGCCGATTTTAAAGCCATTGAGGAAGCAATTGATGAAAAAACTAAAGCCTTATATTGTGAGTCTATTGGTAATCCATCAGGAATCATCATTGATCTTGAGAGATTTGCTTCAATTGCAAACAAATATGGTATCCCGCTCATTGTAGATAATACGGTTGCCACGCCCTATTTATGTAGGCCAATTGACTTTGGTGCAACAATTGTTATCCATTCATTAACAAAATACATTGATGGTCATGGATCAACCATTGGTGGCATCATTGTTGATTCTGGTAAATTTAATTGGGCTAAGGAAGCAAAAAGATTCCCCATGCTTAATGAACCTGATCCATCTTATCATGGGGTTGTTTACACAGAAAAATTTGGCCCTGCAGCCTTTATTGCATGTTGTCGAGTTGTGCCATTAAGGGAAACAGGTGCTTGCCTTTCTCCTCATAGTGCTTTTTTAATATTATTAGGATTAGAATCGCTAGGCGTTAGGATGGAAAGGCACTGTGACAATGCGCTTAAATTAGCAGAGTATTTAGAAAAGCATGAGTGCGTGGAATGGGTAAATTATGCGGCCCTGCCCTCAGATAAATACAACTCAGTTTGTAAAAAAATAACTGGTGGAAAGGCCTCAGGCATTATAAGCTTCGGAATCAAGGGCGGAATGAGCGCTGCTACAAAATTTATTGACTCTCTCCAAATGATTTTAAGAGTGCTTAGCATGGGCGATGCAAAATCATTAGCATGCCATCCTGCATCCACATTACACAGACAATTAAATGCTAAGCAGCTGGCCTTAGCCGGGGTTGGTGAGGATATGATTCGAATCTCGGTTGGTATTGAGCATATAGACGATATTATTGAGGATGTTGAGCAGGCGCTCCAGGCTTCAAAAAAATAACTTTAAATAATAGCTAATAGGTAGTTCAGTTATTTATGGACAGACTCTGCATTTTCCAACTGTTTTGTCCCAGTTTTTAATTTTTTCAAATCCGATAATATCGTTAAACCGGGCTCCATCAATTTCAGCGTCGGTTAAATCAGCACCTGTTAAATCAGCACCTGTTAAATCAGCTTGAATTAATTCAGCTCTGTTAAGATTCGTATTTTTAAGGTTAGCTCCTTTTAAATTAGCATATTTGAAGCTTGCTATATTGAGGTTAGTATTTTCAAAATTAGTATTTTCAAAATTGCCGCCTGTAGAGTCAAACTTCATTTGTCCCATTGGCTGATTACCGACATCTAGTCCTAAATCAGCGTTGGAGACATTCGCACCAGACATATCAACATTACCTAAGGTCCCAATAAGCCTTACCCCTCTTAAAATTGTGTTTCGAAATTTAGTTTCCCCAAAAATGGGTTGAAAAATTGTAGCCATAGAAAGATTTGCCCCTGAAAAATTTGCCTTTTCAAGCCTTGCAAGATTTAAATAAGCTCTTTGCATATTAGTACCAGATAAATTAGCATCTCTTAAATCAGCGCCAAAAAAGCTCACATTGGTCATTTTACAATGAGTCAAATCTTTGCCACTAAAGTTTAAATAACCTAAATCTAAATTAGAAAAGTCACAATCAGGATCCTCTAGTAAATTGTCAGCTTCTGTTTGTGATATTTTTTTCCGCTCATCATTGAAGGCTTTTTTATAAAATATTTCTGCTTGACTAACTATGGATGATGAATTTTTAAGGAACATTTCTTTAGCAGTTTTATTACCAAAACAGTAAGTTTTACCATCAAATTCTTGTTTGATTGAACAATCAGTTTTATTGAAATTTCCTTCAGATAGGCTGGTTACACAAAATTCTTCAAACTCAGCGCCCCATGCAAGAGAAAAATTTATAAAGAAAATGAAGAAAAACCAAGATATGGACCTTAATATGTTTATTTGTCGTTGCATTTGATCTTAATTAATTTATTTATTTTTAATAACTCACTTTACTCTTTTACACAGCATTTGTGAAACCTCAGTATGGAAATTAAGCTAATTATATTGAAAAGAAAGAATAAATTGTTACCAACATGGGTTGTGGGTAACTTGGCGATAATTAACTATATATAACTTTTTAATCCATTTGTATTCCGAAAAAAAATATATAAAAAAAACAATAACTTATTTATATACAAGTTAAGAGGCATTATTAAAAAAACATTTAAAAACAATAAGTTATATAAGTATCATATTGAGTGATTAGTTTTGTTTATTAATATTCATTTATACATTTAATAATGTAATTTTATACAATTATTTTCCACAATTTCTGTGGACTACTTTGTGGATAAGTCATGAATTAAAATCAAACCCTTTATTTACCTAGGGTGTAATAAGGCTGATGAATTTTTAGACACGAATCATGTATCACTTGAAGTCTTAAGTGCAATTAGGGGGTAATTTCTTTACCATCCCAGCCATAAACCTTGCCAGTTGAGGCTTTATCTAGATTTGATAATACTTCCATAAGTTTCATTGCAGCAAAGCTGGGGCTAAATAGCTTGTCCTTTGGTACATTCGAACTAAAAGGACTGGACAAATGGCTCTCTACCGTTCCAGGATGGAGACCAACGACAATACCCTCACCATTTAATCTAGCTAACTCAATGGATAAATTTTTAATAATCATATTCAATGCAGCCTTAGATGACCGGTAGGAGTACCAACCACCAAGCCTATTATCACTAATACTGCCAACCCTGGCAGATAAAAAACTCATAACAGATCTTGATGATTTATTCAGTTTGGGCAAAAAGTATTTGGCAATTAGTGATGGAATAATTGTATTTACAAGAAAAACTTCATTAAATTTAGAGATTGATAGATCTTTGAGTGACTTTTCAGGTTGTACTTTTTCGTTATGAAGGATCCCATTTGTAATTATCACTAGATCTAAATCTCCATCTTCTGATGCTAAATCTGCAGAATTCGATATAGACTTTTCTTCCAAGTAATTGATTTTATGTACTTCAATATTTTTTGATTCAAATAAAATATCGTGTTGAGAGAAAACATAAATTTTTGCATTGGAGTCCTCAGATAATTGTTGTATTAGAGCCGAGGCGATTGCGCCTGATCCACCGATGACGGCAACTCGTTTAAACATCATTTACAGCCTCTCTCATCCTATTTAAGGCCTCCATAAGTAATTTTTTAGGTACGCCAAAATTGATACGAAGGTGTTTATCCTGATTAAACATATAGCCTGGCTGCAAAGCTACGCCATGCTCTAAAAAAAGCTTATGTGGATCTTTGGTAGGTAAGCTTTCACAATTAATCCACCCTAAATAGCTGGCCTCGATATCATAAAGTTTAAGCCCACTCATCTGATCAATTTCTTCTTGCAAAAGGGCTTTGTTTGACTCAAGGTAGTTTATCAATGCCCTCCTCCAGTCGTCGCCCTCCTCTATGGCTTTAAGTGTGCTTATGTACCCAAAAATTTGAGTTTCAGGAATCAGTGTTCCTATATCTTTTGTGACTTGATGTCTTAATTTATTATCCTTGCAAATCATCCATGCGAGACCTGCACCAGGAAAATTGAAGGTTTTATTAAGGGACATTAAGGTGATGGTTCTATCTGCAGCCTCATTTGAGATGCTGGCAATGGGTATATGTTTTTTTCCTTTAAACACCATACCTGCATGTATTTCATCCGAGCAAATAATAAAATCGTTTTTATGGGCAATATTTACAATTTCTTCTAATTCATCTCTCGTATAGACTGTGCCGCCAGGATTATGTGGATTGCAGAAGAAAAGCAGCCTTGAATTGTTTTTAAGGCCGTTAATGAGTGAATTTTGCGTTAACGTAAGGCGGTCATGAAGAATTTCTAAACCAACCTCAGTAAAAAGCCTATTGGACTTTTCTGCAGCCACGCGAAGATGATGGTATACCGGTCTTGGTACAAGAATATGCTCATTAGCTTTTATACAATTATTGGCAGTAGCATAAAGCGCAGACACAACGCTTGGAATGATGACTATCCATGATGGATCAACATCCCAATCATATTGTTGTTTTAGATATTGTGATATTTTTGAAGTGAAATTGTCAGGCTCTTTAGAGTAACCAAATATTCCATGGTCAATTCTCTTTTTTAATGCGTCAACAACGCATGGTGGACTCTTAAAGTCCATGTCAGCGACCCATAGAGGGATCACTGACTGCTCATATTTGTTCCATCGAATAGAATCTGTGTTCTTTCTATCAAATAATTCATCAAAATTATAATTACTCATCCTATGCCAGATTATTCAAATTTTAATCTGTAAGCAATGATTAATTAAAATCAATATTAATCGCGTTTCAATCGCTCTAATCGTTCAATTCTAGCTTCAAGACGTCTATCGAGCCTCATGAGCTCCCATCGAATCAATAAAACAAGAATGACAAAAAGTAGCCATGTAAACGTATCGTTATTAAGTTCCAAAATATACTCCGTAAAAAATGTTAAGTAACAATACTTTAGAAGCAAAATATATACCAAAAATTCAAAAAATTTAAGATTTTTTTAATTTTTTTGATTGAAATTATGGTTTATTTTGTAGAATAGATCTTTTACGAAATTTTAATCATGGCTGATCACTTTAAATTTTTAAAACAAGACTTCCCCAAAATCTATCGAGATATTGTTTTGCAGCATAAAGCTGTGAATAAGGTCTTATCTTTTTGCGATAAGGATAATATGTATCTCCTCTTTACAGGGATGTTCCCTGATGTGAATGGTGGTCAGGGTATTAGTGGCGAGCTTGAAACCTACTTCATTAATTATTTGGCTGATCAATATGGTTCTGATGCGGTAGGTCGCGCTACAGCTTATGCGCTTGAAGATCAAACCACATTTATTGGCTTCGATGTTAAGAGCAAGGACAACCAGTTATGGTCACAGCAAAATAACTTTGAGGTTAATGATGACAACCAGGTGACTAACGTCGATGAAAATCACTCAAATTGCAGTGAAAATAATCCAATTAATACCATTGCAACGACTTATTATGAGTCAATAGACTTCCCTGCTGATACTTTAGAGTTTTTAAAAAATCTTCATGAACAAGTGAAATCAAGCTTTCATGTTGTCCCTCTAAAACATTAATGTGGCGCCCTATATTTATAATTCTATTTTTTGCACCCCCTTTATTTGCTAACACCCTATCGTTTACCTGTATGGAATTTATTGTTCATGCAGAGGGTATCTATTTAGCTTTCGCTGAAAATCAGCAATCCAAAGTAACAGAGACTTATCATTACAATACAAATTCTCAAACAATTGATATCGCAGGCACCTTACTTGATTGTCAAAAACAAAATGAAATCATTCATTGCAAACGTCTTGAAAGTGATGATCATTTTGAATACTCATGGAATCTTGTAATTGATCAAAAAAAACTTATAAGCAATTTCCATAAAGTTGGTTTTTATGCAGATAAGCATCATGAAATAAAAACAGAGGGTTTCTGTCGAATCAATTAACACATTTGATTTTTATAATATTAAGGAGTAGATTAAAAGTTAAGTTGTTTTAAGGTTGCTTAAAACACTTAAAATTGAAGCATAGTTAGATGTATTCCGGACGCTGTGAGATCATCCAAAGTCCAAATGGAATGAACCTAAAGTGCCCAATATGTCGAATAGTTAAAAAGGAATGTGCTTTTAAGCAACCTTAAGCTAATTTGAAAATCTTTTCTGATACTAAGTTATCAACTATACCTTTGTAATTTAATTTTTAAATTTATCCCAAATTTTGTGAACAGCCAGAGCAATCACTTTGACTTGCTCATAAGATACTCGCCTTGGATTTTCAGGGGTTAAGCCCTGCCTATGCTGTAAAGAACGAAATTGGCGATAAGCATTAATTAAGATTTCACTATCTTTTTTAACAATTAATCCAAGTTGACTACAAGTCTCTAATAGCGCAATATTTCCGCTATTTTCAAGAAGCCCTTTATGTAGATGGCTATATGCAAGAACATAAAATTGCGTCATGAATTCAATTTCAACCATGCCGCCATAACTATGTTTTAAATCAAACAATTCTGAACCAGGCTTTTTGTTCTCATAAATCCTCTCTCGCATCATTAATATGTCGGACTTGATTGCTTTAATATCACGCTTGGCTGACAAGATTTTTTTTCTTAAGCGATCAAATTTAGGCTTAATTTTTTCATATCCTGATGAAAAACGGGCTTTACAAAGCGCCTGATGTTCCCAACTTAGAGATCTTTTTAATTGATATTCTTCAAAGGCTGACCATGATGACACCATGAGCCCAGAACCACCGTCAGGCCTTAATCTCAGGTCAATTTCATATAAAATACCTGACCCTGTGTAAGTAGTTGCCCAGCTATTCACTCTCTGTATGAGCCGAATGTATTCATCATTAGTATAATTATTACTTTCTTCATAGATAAAAACCAAATCTAGATCAGACAAATAACTCATCTCTTTACCACCTAGTTTTCCATAGGAAATTACAGCTAAAGGGGGATATTTTTTCTTAGGATAAATATTTCTCCATGCAGACTTTAATAATTGGTCAATAATAAAATCTGCAACATCAGATAGCGTGTCTGCAACATCCTCAACAGGATAAATACCCATCATCTCCTGAACAGCAATTTTAAAGATGGTTGAATTTTTAAAGTTCCTCAATTCATTAATAATTGCCTCAACATCACCCTCTTTGTTGTTAAGCTTGATCATGCATAGCTTTTGAGCTTGCTTTAAATCAAATTTATTTAAAAAAGAACTAGGGCTCATCAGATCATCTATCATCGTTGGTGATTGGATGATGCTTTCAATCATTTCTGGATCAAAGCTAGTGATCTTAAGCAATAAATCTAAAACATCCGGATTTTCTCTTAGCAGAGAAAGGTAGCTTGAGCGTTTTGAAAGCTTATCAATGAAATTAAAAAAACTAACTAGTGTTCGAGTTTGCTCTGGAATATGGGCGCACTTTTCAATGATTATTGGCGCAAGCTTATCTAACCGATCTTTGGCTATTGCAGCAAGAGCGAGGTAGCTACTACTTTTCTTAAAATTAACAATAAATTTTGCGATATCTTCGCTTTCATTAAAACCTAACTCTTGCAGTTGTTGGATCAATGATTCGTCAACACTATCAAATAACCATAATTTATTGGTGGACGTATCTTGCTCATCGTTGCTTGTTATCAATAACAAATCATCGAATATCTTGCCAACTTTTGTTTGGTGCCTAACCAGAGATGAGTAAAGGTCTTGCCAATTCTTAAAACCCATAGACAAAGCTAAAAGTAACTTATCCTCATCATGATCAGGTAATTTGTGTGTTTGCTGATCATCTTTGTATTGAAGTCGATGTTCAAGCTTTCTCAAAAAATCATATGCTTCATGAATGCTCTTACCTTCTTTTGTATTAATTAAATTTTTTTCTTGAATCTTTGATAATGCCTCATGAAATTTTGTGCATTGAAGTTCTTTAACTTTTCCTCCATAGACAATTTGATAGGCTTGAACAATAAATTCACAAGTACGTATTCCTCCGTGCCCAACCTTGATATCACCATCATTAATTCTTTTAACCATATCGGTATTTATTTTATTTTTAACCTTTCGTAGGGATTCAAAAACATTAAAATCAAGGTATTGCCTGTACACGAAGGGTTTAACGATTTTATTAAGTTGCTCGCTAGGTCCAATTAATACCCTTGATTTAAGCCAAGCATATCTCTCCCAATCTAATCCATGTGACTCTAAATAACTTTCTAATGCATTTATGGATAACGTTAATAAGCCTTCGGAACCAAAAGGTCTGAGCCTAGTATCAACCCTAAAGAGTATGCCCTCCTCAGAATAGTCAGTGAAGGTATTAATTATTTTTTTGGATAAAAGAGTAAAAAACTGCTCATTGGATATTCTTTTTTTACCTGAGGTTTGACCCTCACTGTCATACAAAAAAATAATATCAATATCTGAGGATGAATTAAGTTCATAACCGCCCAATTTACCCATGCCAACTATAATAAGATTAGATTTTTTTCCTTTCTCATCCTGTGGTGAACCATATACTTTGGTGAGTTCTTTTAGGTAAAAATCATGTGTATAACGAAGAAAAGTTTCTGCTAGAGAACAATTAAGATCGAAGATTTCCTCCAAAGATGCCATTCCATTTAAATCCCTAACAATACCTAAAGAATAAAAGAGCTGTCTTGCTTGTCTTAATGTCAAATTTAAAGTTTGTTCAGAGTTAATTTTTTTGCTTGTTAGATTCTTTTGTAACTCTGAGCTATTAAAAGGTTTGTCGATGTAGCTTTCTAGAATCTTTTTTAGCTCATTATTAGAGATCAGTAGGTTCCTTAGAAAATCTGAATAATTTGCCGCATTATCTATGAGCTTTGTTTTTTGATCTTTTGAAATTACCATGGGCTTATTCTAAAGCTAATTTTAAAATAATGCTTTTAGTGTAAATATTAATAGCTTAAAAAATTCTGAATTTGATAAAAATTTTTTTAAATCTAAAGCTATTTATAGTAGAATTACGCCTTCTAGATTGTCCCCATCGTCTAGAGGCCTAGGACACTGCCCTTTCACGGCGGCAACAGGGGTTCGAATCCCCTTGGGGACGCCAACTAAATCTTTCCAATCCCACTGTTGGATTCTCTGGCACCACAAGAGAAATGTATGAAATTGGAACAGAAAAAAAAATAAATTAATTAAATAATTTATGATTTTTTTGTTTCATATTGATTTCTATTTTATTAATGTTAATCTCACAAGAAGAAAATAAATTTTGTTAGGAAAATTTATGATTGCAAGAGTGATATCTGGATTAATTGGCTTGTTTATGCTTAGCTCAGCCTTTAGATGGATTTTAGACCCTTCAACTGCTGCTGCTGGGTTGGGTATGGTATTGGTTGATGGGCCCGGAGACTCTACAATGGGTATGAATACGCAAATCGGTGATTTTACAGCTTTCTTTTTTACCGCAGGATTAATGGCTTGTATTGGGTCATATAGAAACGAGTATGTTTGGCTTTATTCAACATTGAGCTTGTTGGGATCTGCTGCAGTTTTCAGAATTTATGCCGGCTTGGTTCATGGAGCAGATTATTTTGTAAGAGGAATAATCATTGAGATCATTATTTCTATACTTTTAGTTTTAAGTATTTATCTAATCAAAAAATCAAAATCCTAGTTTTTTTTACTAGCCCCTTGGGGACGCCATCTCATTTGAAATCGCTTAGAATAAAAGCATTATATCGTTCGATTATTTTGTTTTAGGTTGATATGAAAAAAGATCAGATTAGAAAAATCTATTTAAAAAAGCGTGAAGAGTTACCTTTATCTATTTTTGAAGAGGAATCATCCCTGCTTATTAAAAATTCGATTAGGTTTATAAATAAATATCAACCAAGTTGTATTCATTGCTTTTTACCCATTCACTCAAAAAATGAAATTGACACAATGCCAATCATTCAGCATTGCTGGGAAAACAATATTGTTGTGGTTGTGCCAGTCAGCAACTTTGAGGATGGCACACTGAAAAATGCTGAATTCAAAACTGATACTAAAACAAAGCAAGCAAAATACAACATAACTGAACCTATGAATCCGGTTTGGATTAATAGCGAGACGATTGATATGGTAATTACCCCTCTTTTAGCATTCGATGGTCAAGGATATCGAGTAGGTTTTGGTAAAGGATTTTACGATCGTTTTTTCGCTTCTTTAAACAAAAAAGTCAAAAGAATTGGAATTAGCCTATTCGAGTCTTGTGAAAATATAGAGGATATCAATGAGCACGATATACCTTTAATGCACTGTGTTACCCCCAACAAAACCTATACTTTTCAAAAATAAACATTTTATTGGAGGAAACTAAGCTAACAATTTATTTCTGCAATTGTTCCTTCGATGCTGCATAAGTTTCTGCTTCTCCAGGGAACGCTCCTGAATGAACATCTTTTGCAAATTGATTGACCGCATCTTTAATTAGATCCGCCCCATTTAAATATGTTCTTACAAACTTTGGTTTAAAGTCAGTTGAAAAGCCTAACATGTCCTGAAGAACTAATGCTTGTCCATCCACATCCAAACCAGCCCCAACACCTACCACTGGAATTGAAACAGCCTCCCTTACTGCTGCACCGACATGCTGTGGAACCGCCTCTAATACCACCGCAATGCATCCAAGTTCTTCTAATTTTTTAGCTTCTGAAATAAGTTTTAATTCACTTTCTTTCGTTTTGCCTTGAGCTTTAAATCCACCAATTGCATTATGGTGCGATGGTGTCAAGCCAATATGGCCTATGGTTGGGATACCAGATTCTGTTAGATGCGCATAGAGCTCTTCGTTTCCATCGACACCTTCAATTTTAAGTGCATTGGCTCCAGCCTTCATTAAAGTTTCGACATTATCCATGGTATCAATCATATTCTTTCGATTGCTCATAAAAGGCATGGCAGCGATGAGGAACTTATCTTTTGCTCCTTTTTTAACCGCTCTAATGTGCATTGCAATAGTTTCTACATCAGAGCTTAGGGTATTCTCATGACCATGCATTACCATCGATGAACAATCACCAATTAAAATACCACTAACATCGGTTTCATTAAGAATCTTTGCGCTCCAATAATCATAGGAAGTAACGACGACAATTTTCGTTCCATCAGCTTTTAACTTTTTAAAATTTTCTAATACGCTCATAATCTCCTCCTTTTTAAGCGATGATTAAATACTAATTTTTAAAAAAGTAAGACTTGTGGTCGTGATTTTTAAGAAGACTTTTGGTCAAGGTTTACATTAAGTAATTAACTGCTATTAACAATGGGTTATATTAATAAGGACAGTCAATAAGAACAATATATAGGAATAAATGAGATTCAACAAGATTTGGTCAATTTAAATAAAGCCATAGTTATTGAGAGACATTACAAATGCCCTCCACCTTATTTATTTCAAGCCCACTTTTATCTATCTCTTTTTCAATAAAAGTCTTATGTCTTTTATCAAGAGTGACTGATAAAGTAACATTTGTAGATTCTGAACTAATAATAACTACCTCATCATTATCCTCGAGGGTTTGTAATTTTTTATCTCCAAACTGTGATGATTTAAGGTAATAATTATGATGCTTTGTGTAAATTTTTTGCTCGTTGATATTGCCACGACCATTATTGCTTAAAGATATCTCACACCGCCATGTTTCAGCTAATATACAATTTGGAACGAATAAAATTAGGATGATGTATTTCAGCATATTTAAAAAAATAAAAAAAAAGCATTTTAAAGTAAATCATAAGAACTATGTCGCCCTTTTATTTTCTATAATGACTATAAAAGATATTTACTCATGATCAATTTTTTAATTCAGTTAGCAGAAAAAAACCTTTTACCTGATTTTCTTTTAAGGTTTGGCATCCGACATCTTCTAAGGAAAAGACTCACATCGCTGATCGATCCAAATCAAGAAACCAACAAACAAAATAAGATTAAATTTATTGAGATGATGGATCAAGCTAAGATTGCTGAGGTGCCGGAACTGGCTAATCAACAACACTATGAAATTACCAGTGATTTTTATGATCTATGTCTAGGACTGCATAAGAAATACAGCTCATGCTTTTGGGATAGCGATACCACTGATTTAAATCATGCTGAAAAAGAAGCACTTGAAATAACGTGCTCAAGGGCAGACATTCAAGATGGATTGACCATCTTAGAGCTTGGATGTGGTTGGGGGTCTCTCACACTATGGATGGCTCAACATTATCCTAATTCACATATTACAGCTGTGTCCAACTCTGCTTCTCAAAGGAAATACATTCTAGACCAAGCTAATGATAGAGGCTTAACCAATATCACAATCATTACTTGTGATATGAATCATTTAAGATTAGATCAACAATTCGACCGAATTGTGTCGGTTGAAATGATTGAGCATATGCGAAACCATCGAAAGTTATTTAATCTCATAGCCACATGGTTAAAGCCGACAGGGTTATTTTTTATGCATATCTTTGTCCATAAATCGCAACCTTACCTATTTGAAGTGATTGATGAGGATGACTGGATGAGTCAATATTTTTTCTCGGGCGGTATGATGCCAAGCCTAGACTTACCTCATCATTTTCAAGATTCAATTAAGCTCAAGGATCAATGGGTATGGCCTGGTCGTCATTATGAAAAAACAGCGAATGCATGGCTTAACAATCTAGATGCTAACAAGCAACAATCTTTAGAAGTACTTACAAAAATCTATGGCAAGAATTCTGCCAAGTTATGGCTTCAGCGTTGGCGAATCTTTTTTATGGCATGCGCTGAGCTTTGGGGCTTTAATGATGGAGATGAGTGGCTGGTAGGTCACTATACCTTTACCAAATGAAAGCGAACATCATCAATTTTAGCTTGTTTCAAATCGGATGGTTTGCTGCGATATTAGGGGCCGCCCATGGTTATGTTTATCCCGGTATCTTCTCAGCATTAATTATTTTAATCATCCACATAAAACTTACCAAAGCTGATCGGCCTGAATTTAAACTTTACGCTTTTACTGCTGTCATTGGCTTTATTTTTGATGGTTTGATGCAATTTTTTAACTTCATTATTTACTTTAATCCAGGCTGGCCTTTTCCTTTAACACCTTTATGGATTATTGTTATGTGGCTACTCTTTGCGATGACCCTAAACCACAGCCTAAGTTGGCTAAAGAGAAGGTATGTTTTATCTTTTTTATTTGGTGCTCTTGGCGGGCCTTTAGCCTACGTTGCGGGTGAAAAATTAGGGGCTGTTGAGATCACATCTGACCTCACTCTTGTTATTTTAGCTATAAGCTGGGCTATGATCACCCCTCTTTTAATGAAGTATTCGGAGCGTACATGATTGATTTGTATATACCCGTAACGATTAACATCTTAATATTTGCTTTTTTAGGTTGGATTTATAGTCTGTATTCGAATCGAGTTACCCACGTTGATAGTATGTGGAGCCTTTTCTTTCTTATCACGACCGCTACTCTCTTTTGCACCTTTGCACCTGTATCTTATCCACAGCAAGCACTCAGCTTAGCTGTTCTGATCTGGTCAATACGATTGAGTGGGTATTTAACCATTAGAAATTGGAATAAAGGTGAGGACAGTCGTTATCAAGCCATACGACTTAATAATGAACCTGGATTTAGGTATAAAAGCTTTTACATCATATTTTTATTCCAAGGTGCATTAGCCCTGGTTATCAGCCTACCTATCATTGCAACCTTTAAGGTATTTGAATATAACGTTTTCACAAAAATTGGTCTTGGATTGTTTATGGTTGGTTTTTTAATTGAGGCTGTCAGTGATTACCAGCTAAGGCAATTTTTAAAAAAAGATGCTAAACGGGCTGTTATGAATCATGGGTTTTGGAAATATAGTCGTCACCCGAATTATTTTGGTGAATGTTTAATTTGGTGGGGATTTTACATCGTCTCTATACCCTCAGGGTTATGGTACACCGTCATATCGCCACTCATCATGACCTACCTTTTAGTTAAATTCTCAGGGGCAGACTTGATGGAATCTACCATTATTTCTAGAAGGGTTGGTTATAAAGATTACATTAATAAAACCTCCAAATTCATACCATGGCCACCAAAGAAATAAATTGTGTTAGGATAAATTTAAGTTGAAAATTTTTTTTAAAAAACTTAGTTTTTATACATATATTTTACATTTAGATTATTAAATAAATGATTGATTTTATTAAGATTTTAATTTTTACTTTTTTTTTTACGGGTTGCTCAATGAATGAAACCAAGGTACCGATAGTAAGTCATGTTGATATTGATGCATTTATGGGTGATTGGTACGTTATTGCACACATCCCTGCCTTTATTGAAAAAAATGCCTATAACGCCATTGAATCTTATAAGAAGAATAAGGATGGAACCATTGCTACCACCTTCACTTTCAATGAAGGCTCCTTCGATGGTCCAAAAAAACAATATAATCCTAAAGGATTTATTGTCGAGGGCACCAATAATGCTGAATGGGGCATGCAATTTGTATGGCCAATCAAAGCTCAGTACAAAATTAGCTATTTGGATAAAAACTACTCACATACCATAGTTGCAAGAGATGCACTAGATTATGTTTGGCTTATGTCAAGAAATAAAGAATTACCCCATGAGGATATTGTGAAATTTACTGAAATGATCAAGGCCATGGGTTACAACACAGACAATTTAAGACTGGTGCCGCAACAGTGAAGCTACTCAATTTCTTTTTTAGCTGGTTTGATAATCGAATAAAAGAAAGGGAGTACCAAAGCAAAAAAATAAATACTCAAGACATTGATTGGCTCAGAGTGATTCCATACATAGGCCTTCACATCGCGATTATCTCTTTATTTTTTGTCGGCTACAGTCATACCGCGCTGATTGTTTTTATTATTCTTTATGCGCTGCGAATGTTTGCCATTACCGGCTTTTACCATCGCTATTTTTCCCACAAATCTTTTAGAACCTCAAGACCAATGCAATTTATTTTTGCGGTTCTTGGAGCATCTGCTGTACAAAGAGGCCCTCTATGGTGGGCTGCACATCATAGAAAACATCATGTTCATTCAGACACCGAGCATGATCATCACTCCCCTATGACCAAATCCTTTTTTTGGAGCCATACAGGCTGGTTCCTAACGAAGGAAAATTTTCTTACTGAAATTAAATGGGTCAAAGAGCTTGCAAGATTTCCCGAATTAAAACTCATAGATCGTTTCGACCTTATTGTGCCAATCATTTTTTGTGTTGGATTGTTTATCATGGGTGAGCTATTAGGCAACTTCTATCCAGAGCTTGCAACCAGCGGTTGGCAACTTGTTAGCTGGGGTTTTGTGCTCTCTACCGTCATTTTATATCACTCAACCTTCTTAATTAATTCTGCATCGCACCTTTGGGGTAAAAGACGCTACAAAACCAAGGATGGAAGTAAAAATAATTTTATCTTGGCTTTGCTTACCTTTGGCGAAGGTTGGCATAACAATCATCATCATTACCCTGGCTCCGCACGTCAAGGATTCTACTGGTGGGAAATTGATATCACATACTATATCCTCAAACTCATGTCGTATATTGGCCTTATTTGGGATCTCAGGACTGTATCTCCTACAGTTCGTGAATCAAATAAAGCCTAATCATTTATGAAAGTAGCAATCATTGGATCCGGAATTGCGGGAAATACGACCGCGTACCTGCTTTGCGATACGCATGAAATAACCTTATTTGAAAAAGAAGACAGAATCGGTGGTCACTCACACACACACGAAGTCAGCATTGAAAATAAGATCGTGAGTGTTGATACAGGTTTTATTGTATTTAACAAAAAAACCTACCCACTATTTACAAGGTTGCTAGATGATTTGAATGTTGATTACATTAACAGTCATATGAGTTTTAGCGTGCATTCAAAGAAAAATAATTTTGAATACAACGGTACTAATTTAAATGGTTTGTTTGCCCAAAGAAAAAATCTACTCAACCCTCGTTTTCTTATGATGATTTATGAAATTTTTAAATTTAACAAGCATGCCAAAAAAATACTTAATCAAACAGAAAACTTAACCATGCATGAATTGCTGAACCAATTAGGTCTATCAAGCTATTTTCAACAAAACTATATTTTTCCGATGGGTTCAGCGATATGGTCATCAGACATTAATGCCATTATGAATTTTCCAGCTCATTTTTTTATCCAATTCTTTGAGAATCATGGAATGTTATCTATCAATGAACGACCTCAGTGGCTTACCATCAAGGGGGGTAGTAAAAATTATGTTGCAAAGCTGACCGAAAAATTTAAAGATAAAATTAGAACAAATAGCCAAATTAAGGCTATTCATAGAAAAAAAGATAAGGTGGAGGTAAAGAGCAATCACGGCAATGAAACCTATGATTATGTTTTTTTTGCATGCCACAGCGATGAAGCTCTCAAACTGATGGCTAATCCAACTCAAATAGAAAAAAATATTTTAGGCGCAATACCCTTTACCCAAAATGAAATTACTCTGCATACAGATGAAAACGTATTACCGAAATCAAAAAGAGCATGGGCGGCCTGGAACTATAATATTGATAACGATGTTGATGAACCTATTTACCTTACATACAACATGAATATCTTACAAAGCCTTCCATTAAAAACACCGTTGCTAGTAAGTCTAAATTCGGGCCATCTCATTAATCAAACTAAAATCTTAAAAAAATTTAATTACAGTCATCCCTACTTTTCAATTCAATCACAAAAAGCACAGGCTCAGAAAAAATTAATTAATGGAAAAAATCGTTCATTTTTCGTTGGCGCTTATTGGCATAACGGCTTCCATGAGGATGGTGTTAAAAGCGCCTATGAGGCCCTAGATTTATTTAATAGTTTAGTAAGCTAATATGCATTCGATTTACAAAGGTACCTTAAGCCACCACCGAATAAAGCCTAAAAAACATCAGTTCAAATATGATGTCAGTATGCTATTTATTGATTTATCAGAAATAAATAATGCTTTTTCAAAACTTTTTTTCTGGAGTTTAAATCGGCCTAATTTAGCTTCATTTTATCGAAAAGATTACTATGGACCAGATAATGAGTCAATTGAATATTCTATTAAGAAACTTGTTGAGAAAAATTTATCAATTAAATTAAGCGGTAAAATATTTCTCTTAACAACGATTCGCTTGTTTGGCTTTTGTTTTAATCCCGTTAGCTTTTACTATTGCTATAACAGTAAAAATAAACTTACCGCGATTGTCTCTCATATCACAAACACACCATGGAACGAGCGACATGCCTACGTCCATGATTGCCGAAATAAAAAGATTCACTCTAAAGGGATTGAATTCAACAAACAATTTCATGTCTCCCCTTTCATGCCCATGGACATTAGATACAATTGGATTTTTACTGAGCCAAAAGATTTTCTTTATGTATCCATGGATAACTTTGAAAAGGATGATTTAATGTTTAACGCAACCCTGAAGCTAAAAAAAAGAGCCTGGAATTCATGGGAGTTGAATAAAATTCTTTTTCTAACGTTTCCCATGTCGTTTAAAGCAATTTTTTTAATTTACTGGAATGCCTTTATGCTCTTTATAAAGCGTGTAACATTTTATCCGCACCCATGATATTAAATACATCAATCCATCAGCTATCTAAAAAAATTATTCATAGACATTTAACCAAACTCCGTCATGGTCAACTTATTTTAATCGAACCAAACAAGAAATATATCTTTGGTAAAAAAGATCAGATTACAGCCGAGATAAAAATTAAAAATATAGCTTTTTACTCAGAATTATTATTTGGAGGCTCCATTGGTTCGGCAGAATCTTATATTCAAGGAACATGGACATCTAAAAATCTAACCGATGTGATTAGATTGATGTCTGTAAATTCGAATGTGATGGATGGCATGGAAGGTATTTTCAACTTTATCTTGAGGCCCTTCTTTAGGCTTATTCATTGGTTAAACAAAAATACCTTATATGGAAGCAAGAAAAATATTGCCCACCATTATGATTTATCCAATGAATTTTTTGCGTATTTTCTTGACCCGTTGATGATGTACTCATCGGCTGTCTATTCTAAGCAAGCAAAGACTCTCAATGAGGCAGCAAAACTAAAGCTTAAAACGATCTGCGATCGGCTTAAATTAACAAAAAAAGATCATGTGGTGGAGATTGGGACTGGCTGGGGTGGCTTTGCTGTTTATGCAGCCAAAAATTATGGCTGCAAAGTGACAACAACCACAATCTCTAACCAACAATACAACTATGTTAAGAATCTCATCAAGCAAGAAAAATTAGATCATAGAGTTTCGCTGCTAAAGAAAGATTACCGTCAATTAAAAGGTCAATTTAATAAACTTGTCTCCATTGAAATGATCGAGGCAGTCGGGCATCATTTTTATAAAAGCTACTTTAAGACAATCGCGCGACTTTTAAAGAATGATGGTGAAGCACTGATTCAAGCAATTACCATCAAAGATCAACGATACGAACAAGCCCTCAATTCAGTCGACTTTATTCAAAAGTATATTTTTCCAGGAAGTTGCATACCGTCACTGCAAATTATTCAAGAAACGATTCATAATGAGACAGATATGAACGTTGTAAATATCACAGATATAACTATGGATTATGCAAAGACCCTGAAACATTGGCGTGAAAATTTTAAGAAAAATATCATACCAATTAAGCGATTAGGTTTTGATGAGCAATTTATTAGAATGTGGATTTTTTACCTTTGCTATTGTGAGGGAGGATTTAAAGAACGTGCCATCAATGATCTACATATCCATTTTGTAAAACCAAACTACAGGGCAAATAAGATTGGTTGACCATATTAATAAAGCGAAAGAATTAGAATCGGCAGGTAATTTAGATGAGGCCATTGAGGAGTATAAAAAAGCTTTTCAGGTCAACCCCAAAAATTACTTCATCCAAATTGAAATTGGCAACCTGCTTGCAATGCAGAATAAGTTAGAAGAAGCTTGTGGTTATTTTAGGCGATCGCATCGTTATTTTCCTGATAACGAGGGTATTAAGGAAGGCTTGGTCTTTTGTTTACATGCAATTGGCAATGAGTATCAAAGCTACAAAAAATTTGATTTAGCGGTCGCTGCATTTGAAGAGGCTATTGCCTATCAACCGCAAAACGCTGATCTTTTATATAACTGTGGCAATGCATTCTACGCAATGAATGATTACAAAAAAGCATTGCCTCTCTATCAAAAAGCTATCTCATTGCAAAAATCTGCAGATACTCATAATAATCTTGGCAATACCTATAGACAGCTTGGTCAGTTTAATAAAGCCAAGGAGCATTATATTTTAGCCATCGATGCTAACCCCGATAAAATGATTCATACCAAAGTTGAATTAGCACACCTTAAACAATCACTATGCGATTGGGATGGTTTAAATGAGCTTCAAGAAGCCATCAAAAATGCATTAGATATTAAGGGTACTCGGATATCACCCTTTACAGCTTTATCAATGACTAACATGAATCCACAAGATTTGCTGCAAGTGAGTTCCAATTGGTGTGAAAACTATCAACTACCTTCGTTTGAAAGAAAAAAAACAACAAATCAAAAAATAACGATTGGTTATCTCTCAAGTGACTTTAGATTACACCCCCTCTACTTCCTAATTTACGATGTACTCAAATACCATGATTTAAAAACATTTGATATAAAGCTTTTTTACTCAGGCCAACGAGAAAATACTAATGAGCAAAAAAGTTATCAGGGGCTTGGTTATCCTTTTATTGAAATAAAAAATTTAAGTGATATTGAGCTCGCAAAGAAAATAAATGATGAAGGTGTTGATATTCTTGTTGATCTTTCAGGATTCACTCAATCGAGTCGCTCAATGATATCTGCACTCAAGCCGGCCCAAATTCACATTAATTGGCTCGGTTTTGCTGGATCGCTCGGATCAAGAAAACAAAACTCACTTTGCCAATATTTGCTGGCTGATCAATTTATTATTCCGAAAGATCATCAAAAATACTATTCAGAGGAAGTTATTTATTTACCTCATTGTTACCAACCTAATATTGCTGATCGTGGTCAATTAAACAAGGTTTTAAAAAAAGATTATGGGTTTCAGGATGATCACATCATACTGGCATCCTTTGGTCAAACGATTAAGATCACCCCTGAGAGGTATACGTCATGGTTAACCATTCTTAAACAATTTGATAATGCCTATTTATGGCTATTGGACTGCAATGAGGAGGCGAAAGAAAATCTATGGCGAGTGGCTGCGAATCATCAATTAGATTCAAATCGTATCAAGTTTGCCCCTAAAGTAAGTTTTGATGAGCACATTAATAGACACCAAATCATTGATATTTTCTTGGACACATTTCCCTATAATGCTCACACATCAGCAAGTGATGCATTATGGGCCGGGATCCCAATCGTGACGCAATCTGGAAGCACCTTTCCAAGCAGAGTGGCAGGAAGTATCTTAAAATCCATTGGCCTCGAGGATTTAATAACCTTTAATGAGGAAGATTATGTTGAAAAAATTATTAACCTAATGGGTGATAAAAAACAATTAAAATTAATCAAAGATAAAATTCATCAAACCAAAAAAACATCAAATCTATTTAAGCCTAAATTATTTACCAAACACCTAGAGACTATCTATAAAAAATTACTCTCGAGTTGAGATCAAAACACCTAAAACAATTAACAGTCCCCCAAAGAAATCCTTCACATGCACCACCTCATTAGCAAGAAAATATGCTGAGATACCCGCAACAATAATTTCAAAAAGAAATATTGGGCTGGCTGTTACAGCATTAACTTGAGTCAAGCCAAACTGAACAACTAGTGTGGTTATAAATAACGTGAGTCCTATAATCATGACGATAAAAATAAGGTAGCCATTAAAAATATCGCTCGGCGCCTTAAGGTCAAAAATTAAGGAAACGATTGCCGCGAAGATGATGACCCCAAACCATATTGCATAGGATTTGTCATGGAAGGACATATGCGAATAATATCGAGCCATGACATTAGTAAGCGCAAATGCTAATCCCGCAATAAGGGCATATAAATCACTCAGGCCCAAACTTTCATTGAAAAGTTGAGGGTGCCATAAAACGATAAATCCACCCAGGAGGCTCAATAGTGCTGCCCAAATGTTTTTTACCTGAATCTTTTCCTTTAACAGCCATAGTGACAAAGGCAAAGTCCAGACCGGTGATAAAAAGAAAAGCAACATGACTCTAACAACCTCGCCATTTATGACGGCTAGCACGTAGCATATATTAGTGATCCCACCTATAAGTGCATAAAACCAAAAGTGGCTAGTTTTAAAGACATTAAAGTTTTTTAGTCTATAAAAAGTCAGGGCAATTAGAAAAGTCACTAAAAAGCTAAGCAGGCTTGCATGAACACCGGAAAGATTTAAGGAGTCAAGAATCCTGTAGGGGTACCATAACAAGCCCCAGGATAAAGTGCCAAACAATAGTGCTAAAACACCGCGGGTGTGTCCCATTACTTAGCCCAAATAGTCCTTGATCAATTGTTTAACATTACCTTCTAACTTTGCATCGAAGGGATCAAACACATGAAGATTCTCCATCTTTCTCATCCAGGTTAATTGCCTTTTGGCTAACTGTCTTGTTGCAAAAATAATTTGATCCCTTAGATCTTTATGATTGATTTGCCCATCAAGATACATCAAGGTTTGTCGATATCCAACAGTTCTCATTGAATTTGAAGCCTTACTAATATTGTATGAATCTTTTAATGCTTTAACCTCGTCCAAAAGACCATCTGAAATCATCTTATCCACCCTCATTTCAATTCTTTCATGAAGTAGATGTCTATCTTGTGGAAAAAGACCAATTTTTAAAACATCCCTATCATTGTATTTTTGATGGTTTGAATGAAAAACCGATAAGGGTTTATTGGATAAATGATAGACCTCAAGAGCTCTTAAAATTCTTTGGGTATCTGTTGATTTAATTTTCATACATGAGTCAGGATCAATTGTTTTAAGAGCTTGGTACAAACTTTCTAAGCCCTCCTCCTCAAGTCTTTGATCCATATAAGCTCTTGATTCAGCTGTGGATGGAGGAATTTGATCCAGTGGATTTTCAAGCGCATTGAAATACATCATCGTACCCCCTGAAAAAAAGGGTGATTTTTTCTCCCTCCAGATTTGTCTGCACAAAAAGTCTGAGTCACTTTGAAATTCAGCGACTGAATAGGACTGATCGGGGGTGATGATATTAATTAAATGATGCGGGTAACTTTTAAGCTCTTGTTCACTCGGCTTGGCTGTACCAATATTAAGATCTTTGTATATTTGTGCTGAATCAACGCTAATAATCTCTATAGGGAATATGTCATAACATGATTTTGTGAGATCAGTTTTACCTGAGGCTGTGGGGCCAAGTAAAAATATTTTTTTTTGATTCAAATTAACGCTTCTCTAGATAAAAGGCAATCGATGGTTTTGTTTTCAGGTAACTTTGTATACCGCTTAAGATACTTTGAGCCATCTTATTTTGGAAAGCTTCTGACCTTAAGTTTTTTTCTTCCTCTGGGTTACTGATAAAGGCTGTTTCAACCAAGATCGAAGGAATGTCCGGTGCCTTTAAAACTGCAAAACCAGCCTGTTCTACATATTTTTTATGCAAATTATTAACCTTCTTAATTTCTTTAAGGACATGATTTCCAAACTTCAAGCTATCATTGATCGTTGCCTCTTGAGATAAATCTAGTAAAGTTTTGGCCAATAGAGGGTCTTTATCATCAATACTCACGCCACCAACAAGATCCGCTTCATTTTCTTGGTTAGCCAAAAACTTTGCAAAGGCACTGGATGCGCCTCTTTCAGATAATGCATAAACACCTGAACCGCTGACGCTTCTTTTTTTAAAAGCATCCGCATGAATAGAAACAAAAAAGTCAGCCTTTGCATTTCGAGCCTTCTTAACTCTTGTCGCAAGAGGAACAAAGTAATCACCATCCCTAATCAAGATTGCTTTCATATCTTTTTCTGCATCAATCATTTTTTTTAGTTTTTGTGCAATTTGTAAAGTGATTACCTTTTCTTTAGTGCCCCGCTTTCCCCTGGCACCCGGATCTTCACCGCCATGCCCTGCATCAATGGCAACAATAATGGGATCAATCACGGGCTTCTTGATAGCTTCATCGATAGCATCTTTTACATCGTTAATTTCATTGTCTTTTGATGGTTTATAGGTTTCTGAGTCAAGCTGCTGAAGGAGTGCTGCAAGGCTATCAAAATCATCAGGATACACATCTATGACAAGACGATGTTTGTAGGGGTCAATAGGTTTGAGTGTAAAAATTTTAACCTTTGCAGATCTTTTAAGGTCAATCACAATCCTTGTGACCTTTGGATTAAATTGACCCACACGAATGCTTTTAATGGAGGGGTCGGTATCATCAAGCTGAGAGGTTAATGCCTCAATGGTTGATTCAAGCTGAGTATCCTTAAGATCAATGACGATACGTTCAGGATTTTGAAGAATCATCTGATCATTTTGAATGGGCTTGTCAGATTCAATAGTAACTCGAGTGTATTCTGCAGAGGGCCATATACGAGTGGCAATAACATTATCTTTTGCAAAGCACGTTATATTAAAAATAATGGAAAATAAAAAAATAATTAGCTTAACCGACTTAAACATTCATTTCCTTTGTCTGATAATGGGATGAGAATAAGCTCTCGAGAATCATTTTCAGTATGCTCAAAATTTAAAATAATATCTGCCTTAGGTAATACATTCTCAGCCATTTCAGGCCATTCTATAAGGTTGACATCATGGCCATTTATAAATTCATTGAAACCAGCATCGATCCACTCATCAGATGACTTAAAACGATACAAGTCAAAATGATTGACCGTAAACTTTAATAAATACTGCTCAAATAAGCTGTAAGAGGGACTTTTGACTCGACCCTGAAATCCTAGGCCATGGATAAGGCCCCTGACAAAAGTTGTCTTACCTGCACCTAAATTGCCTTTAAGGAAAATAAGCAAGTTTTCATCAATAATCTTAGAGAAACGAAAGCCGATATCTAGGGTTTCATCGGCATTTTTTAGCTTAAAGCTTTTTTCTTTTGACATCTAATTAGTTTATTATTTTTCAAGCATGAATGATAATTTAAACAATAAGAATTTAGCAGAAAATATCAAACAATGGGGACTAGACCTTGGATTTGATGCTGTTGGTATATCTAATATTGATTTTGACCACCAAAAGGATCTTTATCAAGATTGGTTATCCCAAGGCTACCAAGGTGAAATGCAGTACCTTGAGCGTCATAAAAATATCAAATTTGACCCAAAAAAACTGCTTGATGGAGCCCAAAGTATCATTTCCGTCAGATTAGATTACCTGCCTTTGGAAAAAAATACACTGGATGCCATTAAACAAAAGGATCGAGCCTACATCGCACGCTATACGCTTGGTAGAGATTACCATAAGGTGCTTAGAAACAAACTCAAGCAATTTGTTAAGAAACTCGAATCTGAACTCCAACCTCGAGAAATTAAAGCAAGGGTTTTTACTGACAGCGCACCTGTTTTAGAAGTTGAGGCTGCCAAAAAATCAGGCCTTGGTTGGCGTGGTAAACACACCCTGCTTCTTAACAAGGATCATGGGTCATGGTTTTTTCTAGGTGAAATTTATATCAATCAAAAATTACACGAAGATAAACAAGATTCTGATCACTGCGGAACCTGCAGTGCATGTATAGATATTTGCCCCACTGGTGCAATCTTGGGTCCCTATAAACTTGATGCTAGAAAATGTATTTCATACCTGACTATTGAACATAAAACTTCAATTCCTGTTGAGTACAGAAAAAAAATAGGCAACAGAATTTATGGATGTGATGATTGCCAAATTATTTGTCCATGGAATAAATACGCAAAACTGGCTCGCGAAAAAGATTTTCATGTAAAAAATAATCTTGACCAAATATCATTAATCGATTGCTTTGAACTTAATGAGGAGCAATTTAAATCATTATTTCAAGGGAGTGCAATTTACCGAATCGGTCATGAACAATGGCTTAGAAATGTGGCTGTAGCCCTTGGAAATGCACCTAAATCAGAGCACGTAATAAATGTCTTAAAATCAAGATTGGAAAGTGCCTCTGACTTACTAAAAGAGCACATATTATGGGCTATCGAACAACACAATTAGTTTAATATTTTGATACAATAGCGTACTTAAAAAAAGAATATAAATATTTGCATGACATCGATTACCCAAAGCGCCTCCTGGAAAAAATTAGAAGACCATTATAAAAAAATTCAAAAAATTCATATGAAGGATCTTTTTGAAAATGATCCGGATCGTTTCGATAAATTTCATATCAACTTTGACACAACCCTAATTGATTTTTCCAAGCACAGAGTAACAGATGAAACCATTCCTCTTTTATTAAATCTTGCTCGTGAGGCCAACATTGAGGCGTGGCGAGAAAAATTATTTTCTGGTGAAAAAATTAACTTTACCGAGCAAAGAGCCGTCTTACATACAGCATTAAGAAACTCATCAAATCAAGCTATTTTAGTTGATGGTCATGACGTCATGCCAGATGTTAAAAACGTGCTAGACAAAATGCAACGCTTTTCTGAGTCGGTTAGAAATGGTTCGTGGAAGGGCTTTTCTGGTAAAAAAATACAAACTATTGTAAATATTGGTATTGGTGGCTCAGACCTTGGGCCTGCCATGGTGTGTAAAGCATTAAAAGCCTTTGGTCATCCTGATATTGATCCCATTTTTGTATCTAATGTAGATGGCGCCGATATCTCTCAAGCCCTAGAGCAGTGCGATCCTGAAACAACGCTTTTTATTGTTGCATCAAAGACATTTACAACCCAAGAGACAATGACCAATGCATTTTCTGCTAGAGAATGGTTTTTAGATAAAGTAAATGACGAAAAGGCGATCGCTTTACATTTTGTTGCGGTTTCAACCAACGCTAAGGCTGTGACTGATTTTGGTATATCCCCTGACAACATGTTTGAATTTTGGGATTGGGTAGGTGGTCGTTACTCATTGTGGTCATCCATTGGTTTATCTATTGCAATCTATCTCGGTATGGATAACTTTAATAAGCTGCTTGCGGGCGCATATGAGATGGACCAACATTTCTTAAACACTCCGCTTGAAGAAAATATTCCACTTATCTTGGCCGTTCTTGGCGTCTGGTACATAAATTTCTTTGGCTTTAATACTCACGCCGTCTTACCCTACGACCAGGGATTATCATTATTACCCTCTTACTTGCAGCAGGCCGATATGGAAAGTAATGGTAAATTTATTGGTCGTGATGACGAATATGTTTGTATGCACACAGGTCCAATCGTCTGGGGAGAATCAGGAACCAATGGACAGCATGCTTTCTATCAGCTTATCCATCAGGGCCAAGACATTATTCCAACTGATTTTATGATGCCATTAAAGTCACAATACAAAGTTGGCTCAAAACAAGACGAACATCATAAAATTCTCTTCTCCAACTTTGTTTCACAGACACGCGCCTTAATGTTGGGTAAAACTGAAGGTCAGGTTCGGGGAGAAATGTTTCCTACTAATGAGGATTACGGTGATTTAGAACATCTAATCAAACATAAGTCATTTGAGGGTAATCGACCTTCAACATCAATTCTTTTTGAAGAACTAAATCCAAAAACACTAGGTCAGCTGATTGCTATGTATGAACATAAAATATTTGTTCAAGGGGTGATTTGGAATATTAATTCTTTTGATCAATGGGGTGTTGAATATGGCAAGCAAATTGCAAAGCTTGTTTTGCCTGAGTTGAATGCCAGTCATGCTACTACCATCTTTGATTCATCAACTAATAATTTAATTAATAACTTTAAAAAAAATAAATAAGATATTAATTTAATTGATAATTATTATTAATTGTTTTTAAAATAGTATTTTCAAATGCAGCACCAATGCCTACACCTAGCTGCTTAGCAAATCGATCTGCGAACGATTCATAGGTCGTAAAATCAACAAGTTCTTCAAAGCCAACAACTTCTTTGGCAACATAGTCTATATTACCCAACTGATCAGCCAAGCCAAGATGAATAGCTCCTTCTCCATTCCAAAAGAGGCCTGAAAAGATGTCATTATTATTGCTTAACTTTCCAGCCCTTCCCTCTTTAACAACATCAATAAACTGCCTATGAACCTCGGCGAGTAAATTCTCTAGATGTTTTTTATGCTCAGGCTTAAAGGGTAAAAAGGGGTCAAGTATTGCTTTATTCTCTCCAGCAGTTATAAGTCTTCGCTCAATATTTAAGTGCTTAATGGCTTTATCAAGGCCAAACTGGTCTAGTCTTACCCCAATAGAGCCGACAATACTCGCCTTATCAACAAAAATTTGGTCTGCAGCCACGGCAATATAATAAGCGCCCGATGCACATATATCCTCGACCACAGCATAAACTGGAATGTCCGGACGAAGTTGGCGATACTTTTTAATTTCATCATTAATGATGCCTGATTGAACTGGGCTTCCACCCGGGCTATTGATAGCTAAAATAACGCCCTTAGTGCCTGGGTCATCATAAGCCTTCTTCATGCTTGATTTAAAATCTTTAGCATTAACCTCCATTTGATCACCGATAATACCGTTAAGGCTTATAAAGGCTGTGAAATTTCCTGAATGAGCTGGTGAGTGGGAGCTACTTTGACCAAACATGAAAAGAAGTGCTATAAGGTAACCAAAGGTTAGCAACTTAAAGAAAATTCCCCAGCGCCTACTTCTTTTTTGCTCTGCCAATGCAGCTTCTGCAAATTTACTTATAACCTTCTCGTCTGAATTATCTTTTTTTAAAATCGCCATGACTTTTCCTAAATGTTGATTACAATTTTATCTAGATCCTCAATAAATTCAATTTTTTTCAAAAAACTCCCCTGGCAAGGGCCATTAACACAATGTCCTGTAGATGGTTCATAAATAGCTCCATGTGTGGCGCAGACGATAAAATTGTTTTCGTCATCTAGAAATTCATTTTCTTGCCAATCTAGTTCTACTGGGAGATGTTGACACTCATTTCTATAAACATAATATGCATTATCAAAAAAAATGACAAAGCCGCTTTTTTGTATGCCATCTTCATCAAACGTAAACCTGTAAGTGGATGGATGATCACCTATCTTAGTTTTCTCGATAACGATCTGTTTAGCCATGAACCCTTAGCCAATCAAATAAATCATGTGGGTTATCAATTAATGCCTTGGTGGGATAATGATTCAACTCGTCATGGGTCTGTGAACCATAGGTGACGGCTATTGAATCAATGCTCGCATTTCGTGCCATCTCAAGATCGTAGATGGAGTCTCCCACCATGATTGCCCTCTCTGGTTCAATAAATAAATTTTCTAAAATCTCATTAATCATCTGCGGGTGGGGCTTTGAAAAACATTCATCCATCGTTCTTGTAAAAGAAAAGAAAGTGTTTAAGTTGGTTTTATTTAATGCGTTGTTCAATCCTCTACGGCTCTTACCGGTAGCGACAGCTAATTTAAAACCTTGATTAAAAAGCATCTTAATTCCTACATCAACACCATCAAACATTGCAATATCATCGACGTAATTCAAATAAAATTCTCTAAAGTCATTTTTAAGGTCATCAAGATGATGGTTTAACTGATCAGGAAATAATTTCTCAAAAGCCTCATCTAGCCCTAGCCCTATAATGGCCCTCATAGACCTCTCTGGGGGAATCTCAATATTATTCTTGATGGATGCATCTTTAATTGAATTAATAATGGCTCCGGCAGAGTCAGAGAGGGTGCCATCCCAATCAAAGATAATCAGATCATAATTTGTATCTTTAGGCATAATTTTTAAAAAAACTAAACTCCTTTGGTTCTGGTGCTTTTATTAATTGAGCTTGGTTCGTTAAGGGATGTTGGAAGCCTAACTCAATGGCATGCAGACACATTCGCTTCATTCCCTTTTTGATAAAGTCTTTGTTAAGATCAAAGTTTCCGTACTTATCATCACCCACAATGGGAAAGCCTAAGAAGGAAAGGTGTACCCTAATTTGATGCATTCGACCCGTTATCAGCTTTATATCTAAAAAACTGACATCGTTAATAACCTGCCTTAAAAAGAATACAGAACGTGATTCTTTAGATTTTATATTAGTGTTTTTAGATGATATGACTTTAACTTTTTTTCCATGGTCTCCATCGTTTTTTATCGAAAGGTCTAAATCTATATTAAGTTGTTTTTTTTGCCACTTCCCAAAAACCACCGCAAGGTATTTTTTATGAATTTTTTTATCTCTAATTTGCTTATGGAGATGCAGCAAAGCACTCCTTTTTTTTGCAATCAAAAGAATGCCAGAGGTTTCCTTATCAATTCGATGAACAAGCTCTAGAAAAGAATCGTTAGGTCTCTCATGACGCAATAATTCAATGACCCCATGTTGAATACCAGTACCTCCATGAACAGCAATCCCTGCGGGCTTATTAAGAGCAATCAAAACATCATCCTCGAATATGATTGAGTCTTGAATATTGTGTTTAGCAAGAGAAGAATCACTTCGCCTACTTTCATCCATCGCTAGAGGGGGAACTCTTACCTCATCATCTAAAGTTAATTTAAAATCACTTTTAACACGTTTTTTATTAACCCTGACCTCACCACTTCTTAAAATTTTATAGATATGGCTTTTGGGTACTTTTTTTAAAATTTTAATTAAAAAATTATCAACTCTTTGGCCATCACTGGCCTCGTCAATTGATATATATTGCACTCCCTTTTTTTCTTTAATTAACATTTTTTTGTTTTCTTTTAGTCAGTTATATCCTATACTTAATCTATTCAGATATCTTTGGTTTGTAGACAAAGAGAATATTAATTCTGAATTATACATAAGCAATTTAAAGAATTCGTGGCTAGAACTACTCGCCAATTGAAAGAAGTAGTTTTGAAAAAAGATTTTTATAAAAGAGTTTTGTTAATTAATTGAGATGCAGAACATGATTTATTAAGACAATTTCTTAATATCCATCCTGTATCAAAAATCAGTTAATTTAATTCTTTATCGAAATCTTCATTTATTTGGAGATAAGGTAATGAAGAGAATGTTGTTTAATGCAACTCAATCAGAAGAGTTGCGTGTTGCGATTGTTAATGAAAATAAGCTAGAAGATCTAGATTTTGAGCGTGGCAATCGTGAACAAAGAAAAAGTAATATCTATAAAGCGGTTGTCACTCGCATCGAACCCTCCCTTGAAGCAGCCTTTGTTAACTATGGTGTTGATAGGCATGGATTTCTCCCTTTTAAAGAAATAGCGCCTGAGTACTATTCAAAGAAGAGTCGTAAAAAAGATATCTCTATCAAGGATGTGATCAAAGAGGGTCAAGAAATTATCGTTCAGGTTGCCAAGGATGAGAGAGGTAACAAAGGTGCTGCACTAACAAGTTATCTATCCCTCGCTGGTAGGTACATTGTCCTTATGCCCAATAATAATGATGGTGGTGGAATTTCACGCAGAATTGAGGGTGATGAAAGAGTTCAGTTCAAAGAGGTATTAAGCCAACTTAAAGTTAAAAAAGGCATGAGCGTGATTGGCCGTACAGCAGGCATTGGTGCTTCAGTTGAACAAATTCAATGGGATCTTGATTACCTAACTCAACTTTGGGATGCTATTGAGGAGGCTGCCAAAGGCCAAGAGGGTCCTTTCTTAATTTACCAGGAAAGTAATTTAGTGGTTCGTGCTATCAGAGATTATTTTCAATCTGACATTGAAGAAATTTTGATCGATAAACAAGAGATCTACGATCAAGCACACCAATTCATGAGTCATGTAATGCCTGACTATGCAAAACGTATTAAATTGTATGATGATGATACTTCCCTCTTTTCTAAATTCAACATCGAAAACCAAATTGAATCAGCATTCTTAAGAGAAGTTCAACTACCCTCAGGTGGATCCATTGTGATTGATCACACTGAAGCACTTGTTTCGGTTGATGTTAACTCAAGCAGGTCTACTAAAGGTCGCGATATTGAAAACACGGCCCTTAATACCAATATTGAGGCCGCTCATGAGTTTGCAAAGCAACTTAGACTTAGAGATATCGGCGGCTTGGTCGTGATTGACTTTATTGATATGGAAAGTCAAAAAAATCAAAGAGAGGTTGAAAATCAACTTCGAGATGCAATTAAGAATGATAAAGCAAGGATTCAGGTTGGACGAATTTCTAGATTTGGTCTGCTCGAACTCTCAAGACAAAGATTAAGACCAAGCTTGGGTGAGTCTATCAATGGAGTGTGCCCACGTTGTAATGGCACAGGTCGAGTTAGAGACATTCAGTCCACTGCGCTTTTTATTCTAAGGCTAATTCAAGAGGAGGCATCCAAAGAATCGGGCAATGTTATCTCAATTCAAGTACCGGTTGAAGTTGCTACACTCCTCTTAAATGAGAAGCGCTCAAACCTTGCAGATATTGAAAACAAGTTTGATTGTGAGATAGTTATTATCCCTAATCGCTATTATGAAATTCCTAAGTACTCGCTTGATCGATCATCACGCAAAGCTGGTCCTGTGAGCTATAACGTTATAGAGCCACCCAAGGAAGACGTTATGGATGATCTTAATGAAAATAATGTTCAAGAAAGACTCGAACCTGCCGTGAAAGCGGTTGTGCCTCCGAAAGGTAAACGCTCAAAGTCAAACAAATCTATCTTTGGGTTCTTTAAAAATTTGATTGCCCCAATTGATGAAGTTGAGGATCAAGTTGAATCGAATGAAGAGGTAAATCAAGACGTCTCATCAGATTCAACCGATATTGAGGACAGACCACGTAGGAATAATCGGGGACGCCATCGTCGTTCAAACTTTAGAAAGCGAGGAGGACGTTACCATCATAGAGATGAAAACGCTGGGAATGATGAGGCAGTGGAATCCGTTAAGGTAGAAGCGCCCTCACAAAATGAGGTCACAGCTGAACCAGAAAAACCCGTTGAACCTAAGAAAAAACTGACGCGAAGAAGGGCTGCAAAGATGCCTAAGCCTGACCTAGATAAAGCAGGTATCGAGCTGGTTGAAACTAAGAAAACAAAACCTGAAAAGGTACTTGAAAAAACCGAAGGTAAACCCAAGGCTCGTAAAAAAGCTCAATGGCAAAAAAAACCTGAGGCTGTCAAAGAAGAAAAAATTGAGCTAGTCGAGACTAAATCAAAAAAAACTGCGAAGCCAAGAAAACCAGGAACTAAAAAGACCGGCACAGAAGGTTAATAAGCTGGTATCCGATAAAGCATAATCCTAGCGCACCGATGATGTGGGCTAGGATAAATGCGATAGCAAAACCTATTTCACCCCTTTGAATCAAATTAAAGATATCGGCCGTGTATGCTGAGTAGGTCGTAAGACCTCCCAAAAAACCGACATTAAGAATGAGTTTTAATTCCTCTGACAAAAATGTTATTTGATGGAAAGCAGCTAATGAGATACCCATCAATAAACCCCCCACTAAGTTAACCACCAATGTGCCCAACGGTAGGCCAGGAAAAAGACTACTCATAAACAAGCCGGTAAAGAGCCTAACCCAAGCCCCACAAGCAGCTGCTAGGCCAATGAGAAAGAAGTTGATCGGATTCATGCTCATAATTTCATAAAGTGCTCACGGTAATATTTGAGCTCCTCAATCGATTCCATAATATCTGCAAGAGCCTCATGTTTGCCAGCTTTTTTAAATCCCTCAATTAATTCTGGCTTCCAACGCTTAGCAAGCTCTTTGAATACACTTACATCCAGGTTCCTGTAATGAAAGAAATTCTCTAGATTAGGCATATGTTTTGCCATAAAGCGCCTATCCTGACAAATCGAATTACCGCACATGGGAGACGTATTCTTATTAACGTATTTTTTTAAGAAATCAATAACCTGGTTTTCAACCATAGATTCATTGAGTTTGGACTGTTTGACCTTATCAACCAGGCCTGATTTATTGTGCGTAGCGGTATTCCATGCATCCATCTTATCTAATATATTATCTTCTTGATGGACCACCAAGACAGGGCCCTCAGCAATCACCTTGAGATCAGGGTCGGTGACAATCACAGCAACCTCTAAAATTTTATCCTCCTCAACATTGAGCCCACTCATCTCCATGTCGATCCATATTAAATTATTGTCACTCTTCTCTGTCATGATTTCCATTATCTTTCTATTTATTAGCTTACAAGGTCTTACTTTAAATGATATTTTGCTTCAAAATACATCTTTTTTAAAAAATTAAAATTTACTATGGCATCAACCTTTACAAATTTAATTATTGTTCTCATCGCAATCACTGCCCTATCACAAATTTGGCTCTCAAGACGTCACATTGGTTTTGTTTCACAACATCGAAAAAAGGTCCCTGTACCATTCAAGGATATTATAAAAATAAATGACCATCAAAAGGCTGCTGACTACACCGTCGATAAATCAAAACTCAACATCCTAGGTCTGGCAGTTGAGGCTATTTTTCTTTATTTCATTACCATTGGTGGCGGTATTGAATGGATCAACCAATACCTAGCTCAGTATTCATTTTCTGAGATTACCCTAGGAGCCATGCTAATCATTGCCGTAATGGTAATCTCATCGATCGTTGAAATGCCAATGGGTCTCTATAAAACCTTTGTGATTGATGAAAAATATGGTTTTAACCGCATGACCTTTGGTATTTTTATATCAGACCTTATTAAACAATCCATTTTAGGACTGATCATCGGTTTACCTGTTTTGTATTTTTCACTTTGGATTATCGGTAACTTAGGTGATTTATGGTGGCTCTGGCTATGGGTGTTTATCAGCGCCTTTAACTTTATCATGCTTGCCGTCTACCCTCTTTTCATTGCGCCTCTCTTTAACAAGTTTGAGCCTATGAAAAATAAAACCTTGGCTAATCAAATTGAGAAGCTGTTAAATAAATGTGGTTTTGAATCAAGCGGTCTTTTTGTTATGAATGGCTCTTTACGAAGTAATCACGGTAACGCTTATTTCACAGGCTTTGGTAAGTCAAAACGTATTGTTTTCTTTGATACCCTCCTTGAAAAATTATCCGGCAAAGAAATTGAGGCCGTGCTCGCACATGAACTTGGCCACTTTCATCATAATCATGTCAAGAAAAGAATTATCCTGATGTTCATGGTGAGCTTTATTGGCTTATATATCCTAGGTCTTCTTAAAGAAAGTGCTTGGTTTTATGAAGGTTTGGGCGTGTCAACCATGACGGATGCCAATGCCCTCTTACTCTTTTTATTGGTTTCACCCCTCTTTGTCTTCTTTATTAGACCCGTGATGGCTTACTATTCAAGGCTCAATGAATTTGAAGCGGATGAATATGCATGTAAGTTCGCAAAGGCACAAGATCTTAAACAATCACTTGTTAAGCTCTACAGGGACAATGCCTCAACCCTAACGCCCGACCCATTACATTCAAGCTTCTATGATTCCCACCCGCCTGCGCTTCTTAGAATTCAGGCGATTGATAGGCTCTAGTTCATGGAGATCACAACACGTATGGAGTTTGATTCAGGACATCGCATCCCAAATCATAAAAGCAGCTGTAAAAATCTTCACGGCCATCGTTACGCTATTGAGGTCACCCTTAAGGGGGATATTATCGACCAAGAAAATGAGTCTGATTATGGTATGGTGATGGATTTCAAGGATGCGAAAGAACTAATACGCAAAACGATTGTTGAGCCATGGGATCATGCTTTTATTGTTTTTGAGCAAGATCTTGAGGTCATTAATTTTTTAAATACCCTTGATGATCATAAAACAGTAATTTTAAAAAAAGTGCCTACCGCTGAAAATATGGCTTTGATCGCCATGCAATTACTGAAAGATAGTTTTCAAAAAAAATATGGGGAACAAATTACACCCGTCAAGGTTAGACTTTACGAAACTCCAAATAATTGGGCTGATACTTATTAATCGGTTAGCTGAATTCTTTGTAAATACGACTCATGTGCTTGCAGTTCAGACGTAGTTGCTTTGATGACTTTTAATTTAAAAAAATCAATATCTTTTTTTGTAAGAGTACTGTTTTCTTCAACAAAGTCCATCGAGATGGCTTCTTGGCCCCTCGTCATAGCGATAAAAACTTCACCTAAAAGTTGTGCGTCGAGAAGTGCTCCATGAAGTGTGCGCTCAGCATTATCAATATCATAAGCTCGACAAAGTGCATCTAGACTATTTCTCTGTCCTGGCCTTAAATCTTTAGCAAACTGCAATGAGTCGGTAATGTGGACTTCATTGTCCTCAAGCTTTGATAAGCCTAGCCGACCTAATTCAGCATTGATAAACCCAACATCGAAAGGTGCGTTATGAATAATTAATTCGGCACCCTGGATAAAATTTAGAAAATCTTTGGCGATATCTTGAAAGAGTGGTTTATCTTGAAGAAATTCCAGGGACAGCCCATGCACCTCTTCTGCTGCTGCATCAATCTCGCGCTCAGGATTGATGTATGAATGATATTTTTTATTCGTTGATTGGCGATTGATAAATTCAACGGCAGCAATTTCAATAATTCGATGACCCTGACTAGGATCTAATCCTGTGGTTTCTGTATCTAGAAAAACTTGTCTCATAGCATGCCCTGTTGAATTTTTTTCACGCCCTCATTTGCCAAAAAGTCTGCCCTCTCATTCCCAGGATGACCTGCATGACCCTTCACCCAAAACCACTCAACATTTAAACTAGAGTTTAATGTATCAAGCTTTTGCCATAAATCTTGATTTTTTACTGGCTTCTTATTACTCGAGCGCCAACCATTCTTTTTCCAGTTATGGATCCATTCCTTAATACCCTTTTGCACGTATGAGGAGTCTGTATAGATTTGAACGTCATCGTTCATAGATGTAGCATGATTTAGCGCCTTAATCACCGCCTTGAGCTCCATTCGATTATTCGTTGTCTCAAGCTCTCCATCAAAAATCTCTATCGATTGCTCATTGTGAACAAGCAAGGCGCCCCAACCACCAATCCCTGGATTACCTTTACACGCACCATCTGTATATATTTTTATCATGTTTTATCTATCGCTACGCGAGCTTTCCTAGTGGTTTTCCACTTTGGTTTTAGAGGCGTCATGCCGGGCACATCTTTTTTTGCTACTATACAATAAATATTTCCAAAGAAAGGTAGCCAACGATCGCCTACACTCTCAAATAATGATATAAATGAAACTTTTTGGTCGTTAAATAAAGGTTGATAGCTAAATAACTTGGCTTCATCGATGGTAAAACCAACCTCTTTTATCATCAACTGACAGCGATTGAGCGAGACAAAGTTTGTATTCCAGGGAAATACATTCTCAAAACCTAAGACACTTCTCAATCCGGCAAAGCTATAGGGGTTAAATGACATGATGATTAAATAACCATTGGGAATAATAGCCCGATAGCAGCCCTCCAAAAAGCTTCGATAGTTACTCACTTTTTCTAATGTGTGTGGGCATAATATAAGGTCAATGGAATCTTGATCAAAAGGTAACGCATCATTTAAAAATTTAATGTTTTCGAACTTACCCTCATTGGATAGATGCAGCGTTATTCTCGAGGTGCTTAAAAAATCAAACTCACTAAAATCTAATTGCACGGCGAAGTAGCCAAACTTTTCCTCTAAGGCCTTTAAAATAACCTTCTTTTCAATATCCAAAAGATTACTGCCAGAAACTGAATTGAACCAACTCATAAATATAAAAATATCATGAAAACATAGTAAACTTGTACGCTTATGATTATAAGACATCAATCATCAAATAAACCACAAATTACTCCGATTAAGGCTTTCCAAGATAACTACATATGGGCCATGATTGAAGATCAAAATCTAATCATTGTTGACCCCGGTGATGCTAAACCTGTTCTGGAGTTCATTAGTCATTCAAAGCTAAATTTACTATCCATACTCATTACACATAAACATTTAGATCATATGGGCGGCGTTGATAAACTATATGCAAACTATCCTAACATTGAGATTTATGCCCCAAGAGATTCGAATTTTTCATTTCCATACAAAGCCGTTGGTGAGGGTGGAGAATTCAAAATAAATGGTACCTCAATGAATTTTAAGGTTTTAGAAACACCTGGACATACCCTAGACCACATAGTCTATATTAACGAATCAAATTTATTTTGTGGTGATACGCTTTTTGCATGCGGTTGCGGGAGAATTTTTGAGGGCACTTATAATCAAATGTTTGAGTCTTTACAAAAATTCAAAAAACTTGATGCCACAATGAAGGTCTTTTGTGCTCATGAATACACGGTTAAAAATATTGAGTTTGCCCTATCATTAAATCCAACAAATAAAAAGCTATTGAATCGCCTAAAATCATGTTTATATCAAGAGATAACGTTACCATCCAGTCTCAAAGAAGAATTTGAAACAAATCCTTTTTTGCTGGCAAAAGATATAAACCAATTTAAAGAGATTAGACAACAAAAAGATGTATTTTAACGAAAAGTTTTTCATAATAATTTTAAGCCTCATAAGCATTTTCACACTATCAAGCAGTGCATTTGCATTAACTAACGTGAAGGGTGAAGAAATTATTATCCTTAAAGACGAGCCTAATAATTCCCCCCTACCCGCATCTTTAGAGGAAGAGGTTGACCTGACCGCTACACATTCATTCGAGCCTGCAAAAAGCTTATGGTTAAGAATTAATAACGGCTACAAGATCACCCAAGAACCGAGTAAGAAAGCTTTAAAAAGACTCAATCGGCATGAGCAATGGTACGCATCTCATCCTGAATACTTCGCAAGGATGATCCATCGCTCTGAAAAATATCTCTACCACATTGTTAATGAAGTTGAAAAAAGAAACATGCCCATGGAAATTGCACTTTTACCCATGATCGAAAGTGCTTTTAACCCCCTTGCCAAATCCAGATCAAGAGCAGTTGGTCTTTGGCAATTTATCTCCTCAACAGGAAAACTATATGGCCTTGAACAAGATTGGTGGCGAGATGAGAGGCAAAGTGTTCTTGACTCAACCGATGCTGCCTTAGATTATTTAGAAAAACTATACGGCGAATTTGGAAGTTGGGAATTAGCCTTAGCCGGTTACAATTGTGGTGAAGGGTGTGTAAGTAGGCAAATTAAAAAAAATAAAAGCCGTGGGCGCCCCGCTGATTTTTATAACCTCAACGTACCCTTAGAAACCAGAAATTATGTTCCAAAGCTGCTTGCGATAAAAAATATCATTCAAGACCCAACTAAATATGGATTAAATTTACAAGATATTTATGATCAGCCCTACTTTGCAGAGGTTGAAGTCCCCGATCAAATAGATATTGAGGTGGTCACACGCTTTGCAGATATACCGCTTGAGGAGTTCCAATTGCTTAATGCTGAACATAAGCGCCCTACCATCAAATCCATGCATGGTGACAGCCAAGTGGTTTTGTTGCCCACCTATTCCGTAGAGAAATTTAATCTAAATTTGTTTGAGAAGAAAGAACCGCTAACCAACTGGACTGTTTATAAACCCACTAAAGGCGAGCGCGTGAAATTAATAGCGAAAAAATTCGGAGTTGATTGGAGGGTATTAGCTAGAGTTAATCAGATAAGTGGTAATGAGAGGATGTCTAGTAAAAGTATTATGATTATCCCTAAGCACGAGGATGCAGCGACTAGATTCCCAACCTCATCAGGGGGCTTGATTGACTACACAACCATTGAAACGCACCATATTGAAAAAGGTGAAACCTTGGGTGAAATTGCCAGTCAATATGGCGTAACTGTTAAGGAGATCATGGAATTCAATGAGTTACGCTCTGACCGAATTCGTGCTGGCGATATTATCGATATTCCAAAATAAAATGTTTTTAAGAAATTTTGCTGCATTTTTAACCTTATTTTTTTTAATAAGCTGCTCTAATAATTCTTCTCAAGATATTGATTATAAAAAATCTTATGAAAAAGAATTAGGTGGTGAAATCATTAATGCCATGATTGGTGAACCTAGCAATCTCATTGCCATGATCGCTGGTGATTCAGCCTCCTCTGCTATTGCAGGAAATATTTTCAATACACTCATTAAATATGATGAAAATTTAGAATTAGAGCCTGAATTAGCTCAATCATGGTCAATATCCGATGACCAAAAAACAATTATATTTTCTCTTAAACCCGATCTTAAATGGGCTGATGGTCAACCTTTAACTAGTCATGATATTTACTTTACCTGGAAGTTGGTAACGGACCCTAATACACGCACACCCTACTCGTCAGATTATTTATTAGTTAAAGAAGCAAGAGTTATTGATGATCAAACCTTTTCGGTAAGATACGAAGAAAATTACGCTCCAGCTTTAGATACATGGGCATCTCTACAGATTTTGCCTAAACATTTGTTAGAAAATGAAGATATCAATAATACTTTTTTTTCGAGAAAGCCAACAGGATCTAGCTTTTATCAACTTGATCAGTGGGTCAGTGGTCAACAAGTTAGCCTTAAAAAAAATCCTTTGAGCACCCAGGGTGAGGCAAATATTAATCGCTTAACATCAAGAATTATTCCCGATACCTCCTCTCAGTTTTTAGAGCTCATTGCCGACAATATTGATTTGATGAATATTAATCCTATTCAATACCAACGTGTTTTTCCAGCACGAGAAGACCTGAAGAAAAAAATTGCGCTCTACAAAGAGTTAGGTAACGGTTACACCTATCTTGGGTTTAATTTAAATAAAGAACCCTTTAATGATATCCGTGTAAGGCAAGCAATTAATTATGCGATCGATAAAGATGAAATTATCCAAGGAGTGCTTTTAGGGCTTGGTGAGCCTGTAGCGAGCCCCTATAAGCCTGGCACGCGATGGAATAATCAAAGTTTGAAGCCATACCCTTACGATACTGAAAAAGCTCTTCGATTGTTAAATGAAGCGGGTTTTACTAAAAATAAAGATGGTTTTTTAGAGCGTCATGGTAAAAAGTTCGAATTTGAAATCCTCACCAACCAAAACAAACAAAGAGAGATGACGGCCGTATTAGTTCAAAGAAGGCTTAAAGAGATTGGTATTGATGTCAATATCCGGGTTATTGAATGGGCTAGTTTTATTAATCGATTTATTAAAACAGGTGAATTTGGTGTTGTCGTGCTTGGATGGAGCCTCTCACTTGACCCTGATCAATACAATATTTGGCATTCTTCTCAGCAAGGGCCGGGGCAATTTAATTTTATTGGGTATAAAAATAACGAAGTGGATAAATTACTTGAGAATGGGCGTCGGGAGTTAGATTTGGATAAGAGAGAGAAAATCTATCATGAATTCTCAAAAATTCTTCTCGAGGACTCGCCGGTTGTATACCTTTTTGCAGGTTATGGTTTATCAGCCATTAATAAGCGTGTCCAAGGGATCAAGTCTCCCGCACCACCAGCGGGGATCTATGAAAATACCCAAGAATGGTTTATACCCAAGTCTTTAAGGCGAAATGAGATAGCATACTAAAATGTTTAAGTATTTACTAAAGAGAATTTTATGGATGATTCCAATGCTCATTGGAATTAGCCTCATATCTTTTTTTATCATGCACCTTGCACCTGGCGATATTACTTCCAATGAGGCGTCTTTCAATCCAAGAGCATCCGAGGAGTCTAGGCAAAAGTTACGCGAGATATATAACCTGGATAAACCCGTTATAGTCCAGTATGGATTATGGTTACAAAGGATTAGTAAGCTTGATTTTGGTAATTCCTTTTCATCCCATCAAAGACCTGTTTTATGGCAGGAAAAAGATAAAAATGGGAATATCACCAAAGGTCTGATTCAAGAAGCATTACCCATAACGCTCATGATTAATCTGCTTGGGATTTTAATTATTTTTAGTATCTCTATCGTACTAGGGACACTTGCATCTGTTAGACAAAACACCTGGGTGGATCGATCGATTACTTTATTTGTATTTATTGGTTTTGCCATTCCAGGATTCTGGCTCGCTCTGCTTTTAATGTATTGGACGGGGGTTGTTAACCAATGGCTTCCTATTTCAGGGCTTCATAGCCCAGGTTATCTTAATTTAAGCGCTACGGCACAATTTTTAGATCTTCTAAAGCATCTAGCGCTGCCTGTATTTATCTCCTCTCTAAGCGGCCTTGCTGGAATTTCACTTTATGTTAGAAATGGAATGCTTGAGGTATTAAACCAAGATTTTATTACTACAGCGAGGGCCAAAGGTATCAATGAAAAAAGAGTGGTCTTTGTTCATGCATTGAAAAATGCCATCTTACCCCTCATTACTATTGTTGGCCTTTCCATTCCTGGGCTTATTGGGGGTTCTGTCATCGCAGAATCTATATTTGCAATCCCTGGTATGGGGAAACTATTTTACGATGCCGTGCTTATGAGAGATTTCCCCGTTATCATGGGCATCCTTACCATTGGTTCTTTTTTGACCCTTATTGGTAATCTTTTAGCTGATCTAGGCTACGCATGGGCAGATCCGAGGGTCAGAAAAGGATTAATTCAATGAATGCAATCCTAAAAAACCCTTTAGCTCTATCGGGCCTAATTATTATCTTATTAATCTTTTTTTTAGCGCTCTTTGCACCCATACTCGCTCCCTATGATCCAAATTATATTGATATTCAATCTATCTTGGTTGAACCCTCACCTGCTCATCTTATGGGCACTGATGGGCTCGGTCGTGATGTTTTTTCAAGAATGCTCTATGGTGCAAGAATTTCACTTTTAGTAGGATTTGTCGCTGTGGGAATAGCAACCTTAATAGGTATTATTTTAGGCTCTGTTGCAGGGTTTTATCGTGGCTGGGTAGACTCTTTAATTATGAGGCTCGTTGATATCATGCTATCCATTCCAACTTTCTTTCTTATTTTAGCTGTAATCGCATTTTTAACACCCTCCATATGGAACATTATGATTGTCATTGGATTAACTTCATGGATGGGTGTCACGCGTTTAGTAAGGGCAGAATTTTTCAGCTTAAGACAAAGAGAATTTGTTTTAGCAGCAGAAACCATGGGTGCTTCAGACTTTAAAATTATTTTTCACCATCTGTTACCTAACAGCTTAACCCCGGTCATTGTAAGCTCAGTGTTAGGCATTGCGAGTGCGGTATTAGTTGAATCTGGATTAAGCTTTTTAGGTTTGGGGGTACAAGCTCCTACGGCTTCATGGGGAAATATTTTGACGGATGGCAAAGAGTATATACAGTTTGCCTGGTGGCTCTCTCTTTTTCCAGGCCTTGCCATTTTATTTACCGTATTAGGTTATAATTTGCTTGGGGAGGGATTAAGAGACATCTTGGATCCTAAAAATAAAAATAAATAAGAAAGAGTTATCATGGGATTTCTTGAAAATAAAAAAGTTCTTATTCTAGGACTTTTAAGCGATCGTTCAATTGCCTACGGTATTGCACAATCAATGAAGAATCAGGGAGCTGAATTAGCCTTCACCTTCCAAATGGAAAAACATCAAGGTCGCGTTGAAAAGCTTGCATCAGACTTTGACTCAACTATTGTGCTTCCCTGTGATGTCGCAGATGATAATCAGATCAATGATGTTTTTAAGCACTTAGCTAATCATTGGCCAAAATTCGATATTCTTATTCATTCCATTGCTTTCGTACCCAAAGATGCGCTTGATGGTGACTTTGTTGAAAATACAAGTCGAGAACACTTTAAAATTGCTCATGACATAAGCTCTTATAGTTTTACAGCGCTTGCCAAGGCAGCATTGCCTTACCTAAAAGAGAATGGTGCTTTGCTTACCGTTAGTTATTTGGGTGCAGAACGTACCATGCCCAATTACAATGTGATGGGTTTAGCTAAGGCGAGTTTAGAGGCCAATGTAAGATACATGTCGCATAGCCTAGGGCCCAAAGGTCTCCGAGTAAATGCTGTATCAGCCGGTCCAATCAAAACACTTGCGGCGTCAGGTATTGCTAACTTTGATAAGATGTATACCTTTAATGAAAAACATGCTGCCTTAAAAAGAAATGTTACGATTGAAGAGGTTGGTAATGCTGCTGCCTTTTTATGCAGTGATTTAGCTTCAGGTATTACTGGTGAAATTATGTATGTTGATGGCGGAATGAATATTACTGCCGCAGGATCAATTGATTAATTGAATAACATTTGATTAATTTCAATATCGGCAGAAGATTTAAGATCATCAATATAGGCTGCTTGCACAGATGCTTTCAGAGCTTTTTCGTATTCCTCGCGATACAAATCCACTGATAATTCATCATCAACTTTATCATTAATGACTTTATTTAATCTGATAACGTAGTACTCTCCTTTAAGGTCATACAAACCTGCATAGGAAGGCGATGAATCCGCGCTGATTTGAAAGATTTTATTAATCAGGTTGTCTGATAATCCTTGCTTGTCGATTCTGTCAATGGTTAAGTTATCAAGCCACTTTACTTTTTTAGTGCCCGCTTTTAGATCTTCAACCAATTGATTTCCATCCTTAATAATTAATTCTTGGCTGTCACGGTTTTTTAAAAAATCATTAATTTTATTCTTAACATCAGCAAAAGGTTCTTGGTCAGAGGCTCTGAACTCAATCACACGCGCTGAAACTAGATTGTTAGTTGAAACCTCAAGCGCAGGGATATTTCGCTTAGATTCTAATGACTTAGGGCTAAAAATTGATTTCGCAAAGGCATCGTTATTAAAAAATCTTTTGGCATCATCAATAGACAACCATTCACTGGTCTGAATTTCTAAATCATATTTCTTGGCAGCAAAAGATAAATTATCAGAGTTTTCATACACATCATTACTAAAACTATCTACATTGGATGCATACGTTTCTAAAGCTTTACCATAGAGCATTTGCCCTTTAATCTGAGCTTTTAATGAATCAAAAGTTACCTCTTCACCACGGATATCAGACAACATGATGATGTGATACCCAAAGTCTGTTTCGACGATATCTGAGATGTCTCCTTTATTCATGTTAAACACAGTATCCTCAAATGGTTTGACCATGACGCCGCGAGCAAAAAAACCAAGGTCCCCACCTCTCTTAGCTGACTCAGGGTCTTGTGATAATTCTTTTGCCTTAGCTTCAAACGTTTTGGGATCTTTTTTGACTGCCTCTAATGTTTTTTGAGCCTGTTGTTTAAGATTTGCTTTATCAGATTCTGACATGTCCGATTTAAACGCAAAGAGGATATGCTTAGCTTTACGCTCTTGATTTGATTGAAATGAATCTTTATTGGCAGCATAAAACTCTTTGACTTCTTCATCAGTAATCACAGTCTTTGGTACAAGACCTGCTACTGAATAAATAATGAATTCTATTTTTACCTGATCAGGTCTTGTAAAAGAGGTTTTGTTATCCTCATAAAATTTTTTCATTTGATCATCAGTGGGTTTAATCTTATCCTTGTAATCATCAAGGTAAATTTCGTAGAGACTAATATCCCTTTTTTGGTAAGCTAAATTCACTAATGGCTGAATAATTTCATCTGGTGTGTAAATTAAATTATTAAGAGAATCTCTTATTTGTTGACCTGCTAAGTCATTACGAATTTTTTCTTCGAGCTGCTTGGGAGAGATATTGTTGTAGCGCACAATCTCATCGTATTTATCTTGAGAGAACTTACCATTCACCTGAAAGTCTGGCATGCCAACAATGTAATCCCTTAACTGCTCGTCACTGATACTAAAGCCATAATCATTAATGGCTTGGCTTATTAACTCTGTTGAGACCATATTATCAACAACCGCCTGTCTAAACTGATTACTCTCAAAGAGAGCCGGATCGGTATTGGCATCAGTCATTTGTTGGCGAATGATATCCTCTGTTCTTTGATACTGCTGGAGCGAGAGTTCTTGGCCATTTACTTTTGCCACATAATTATTGGTGGTGATTGAACTTAGGTATGAATCAATACCAAAAAGTGCAAAAGGGATAATGATAATGACAAGGATAACCTTGGCTAATTTAGAATCTTTAGAATTTCTTATTTTTTCAAGCATAATAAAAACTTAACTAACTTTTATAAAAGACCCTTTTTATAGGCTTTGGTTCTCATTAAAAAAAAGGCGAATAACGTATTCGCCTAAGAATGGCGGAGTGGACGGGACTCGAACCCGCGACCCCCGGCGTGACAGGCCGGTATTCTAACCAACTGAACTACCACTCCCTATACATGGTGGGTGCTGACGGGGTCGAACCGCCGACATTCGCCTTGTAAGGGCGACGCTCTACCAACTGAGCTAAGCACCCAAATGCTTAAATAAACACGAAATTCTACAATAATGTTCGAATCAATGCTAGTAATTATTAGGAATTTACTAATGCCTTACAGACTTATTTACTCTGAGGATATTTTCTTGTTTTTTAGTTTGCTTAGATTTAGGCTGAGCTTTAACTGGCTCAGGTTTTCTCGTTAATGCCACCTCTAGAACATCATCGATCCACCTCACCGGAATAATATCCAATTGTTTCTTAATTTCATCAGATATTTCGACCAAATCTTTTACATTTTGCTCAGGAATAATAACCTTCTTAATATTCCCACGGTGAGCAGCTAATAGTTTTTCCTTCAAACCTCCAATAGCAAGAACTTCTCCCCTTAATGTAATCTCACCTGTCATAGCTACATCAGCTTTTACAGGTATTCCTGTTAAGGAAGATAGAATTGAGGTTGTAATACCTATACCGGCACTTGGTCCATCTTTGGGTGTCGCACCCTCTGGAAAATGAATATGGATATCTTTGTTTTCATGAAATGTTTCATCAATTCCAAACTTTCTAGCACGGCTTCTGACAACACTTAAAGCAGCATGAATGGACTCTTGCATCACATCACCCAGTTTCCCTGTGAGAATCGCTTTACCCTTACCTGACAAACAAACAGTTTCAATAGTTAAAAGCTCACCACCCACCTGAGTCCATGCGAGACCTGTGACCTGACCAATTTGATTTTTTTTCGCAGCCAAGCCAATATCAAAAATTTTAACGCCAATAAATTCTGCAATATTTTTAGCGGTCACAGAAATATTTTTAATTTTTTTAGATGATGAGATTGTCCTAACAGCTTTCCTACAAATCTTTGCGATTTCTTGTTCGAGTTTTCGAACACCTGCTTCCCTAGTATAAAATTGAATAATGGATTTAATCGCACTGTCGGTAACTTTCAGTTCGCTTGATTTTAATCCATTATTTTTCAATTGTTTCGGAAGTAAATATTTCGTAGCGATATTTAACTTTTCCTGTTCTGTGTAGCCAGCAAGTCGAATGATTTCCATTCGATCAAGGAGGGGCTCAGGTATATTCATTGAATTAGCTGTCGCCACAAACATGACATCTGATAGATCATATTCAATCTCAGCATAATGGTCAGAAAAAGTATGATTTTGTTCTGGGTCTAAAACTTCTAACAAGGCAGAGGAGGGGTCTCCCCTGAAATCTTGTCCCATCTTATCTATTTCATCAAGCAAAAAAAGTGGGTTGTTGACACCTACTTTTGTTAAGTTTTGGAGGATCTTGCCTGGCATTGAACCAATGTAAGTTCTTCGATGACCTCTGATTTCAGCTTCATCACGAACTCCACCTAAAGCCATCCTAATAAATTTTCTATTGACTGCTTTTGCAATGCTTTGACCCAATGAAGTTTTACCCACACCCGGAGGTCCAACAAGACATAAGATAGGTGCTTTAATTTTACCAACACGATTTTGCACAGCTAAGTACTCAACTATTCTCTCTTTAACTTTTTCTAGGCCAAAATGATCAGCCTCTAAATTAGATTCGGCCTGAATAAGATTCTCATTAATTGTGGTCGTTTTATTCCATGGTAAATTAATGATAGTTTCAATATAAGAGCGAACCACGGAGGCTTCGGCCGACATAGGAGACATCATTTTTAATTTTCGTAGTTCAGAAAAACATTTCTCTTCAGCCTCTGCAGACATTTTGGCTTCTTTTATTTTTCTCTCAAGGTCATCAAGTTCAGCGCCCTCATCCGATTCACCGAGTTCTTTTTGAATGGCTTTCACTTGTTCATTTAAGTAATATTCTCGTTGAGATTTTTCCATCTGACGTTTAACCCTGCCGCGAATTTTCTTCTCAACCTGCAGAATATCTATCTCAGACTCTAAAATATTCATCAAAATCTCGAGTCTTTCCCTCACATCATAGGTCTCAAGGATCTTTTGTTTCTGATCAATCTTAAGGGTCAAATTAGCAGCAATTGAATCAGCTAACCTTCCAGGTTCATTAATTCCGGTTAAAGAGGTAAGAATTTCAGGGGGTATCTTTTTATTCAGCTTTACATACTGATCAAACTGAGAAAAAACAGAACGCATAAGGGCTAGACTTTTTTTGTCTTTGCGTTCATTAGATTTAATTTTTGTTATCTTTGCAGTCCAATGATCACCTTGATCATCAAAATGTGCAATCTCTGCCCTATCTGTTCCCTCTACAAGCACTTTAACTGTGCCATCAGGAAGTTTTAACATCTGTAAAATATTTGCAATGGTTCCAGATGAATAGAGGTCAGTTAATTCAGGCTCATCCTTGTCAGCAGATTTTTGCGCAACGAGAAAGATTTTTTTGTCTAAACCATTTGCCTTTTCTATCGCATTAATAGATTTATCTCTACCAACAAATAAAGGAATCACTAATTGTGGGTAAACCACAACATCCCTTAGAGGAAGCATAGGTATTAATAAATGGTCTGATGAGTTCATAATTATTTTGGACTTACAAGTTTATATATTTATATTATGGTTACGATTTCTAAAAAAACAAGGTTAATTATTAACTTGTTTTTTTACTTTCTGTTTTAGCGAATATTAAGTAAGGTTCTTTATTGTTATTTATAACACTCTTGTCAATAACGACTCTCTGAAGATTTTCATAGCTAGGCAAATCAAACATGATTTGTTTAAGAGCATTTTCTAATATCGATCTTAGACCACGGGCACCCGATTTTCGAGCAAGCGCTTTTTCAGCAATTGCATCCAAGGCATCATCTCTGAAATCAAGCTCTATAGACTCCATCATAAAAAGTTTTTTATATTGTTTGACGAGTGCATTTTTTGGCTCAGTTAATATAGAAATCAAAGCTTTTTTATCCAGTGATTCCAGCGTTGATATAACAGGTAATCTACCAAGAAACTCTGGTATCAACCCAAATTTCATTAAATCTTCAGGCTCGACATATTTAAACAAGCTATCGACTTGGGTAAAATTAGACTTATTAAGGACAGAAGCACTAAAACCAATACTACTTTTTTCTGTCCTAGTTTGAATTATTTTTTCTAATCCATCAAAAGCTCCACCACAAATAAACAAAATATTTGTCGTATCTATCTGAACAAATTCCTGGTTAGGATGCTTTCTACCGCCCTGTGGAGGTACTGAGGCAGTGGTGCCCTCAATTAATTTGAGGAGAGCTTGTTGAACACCCTCTCCTGACACATCTCTAGTAATGGAGGGATTATCTGACTTACGTGAGATCTTGTCGACCTCATCAATATAAACAATTCCCTTTTGAGCTTTTTCAACATCATAATCACACTTTTGCAGCAATTTTTGCATAATATTTTCAACATCTTCGCCCACATAACCAGCCTCAGTGAGTGATGTTGCATCAGCAATGACAAAGGGTACTTGTAATAACTCTGCCAAGGTTTGGGCAAGTAGCGTTTTACCAGAACCCGTAGGGCCAATAAAGAGGATATTACTCTTCGCAATGGTTACATCAGAAAATTCAGTATCAATATCAGAGCTACTCAAGCGTTTGTAGTGATTATAGACCGCTACAGCAAGACTTTTTTTAGCCTCTTCTTGACCGATCACATACTCACTTAATTTATCTAAAATCTGTTTGGGGGATAGTAAATTAATAGACGAATCAAGGTTTTTCTCCTCAATCTGTTTTGACTCTTCCGTAATAATGTCATTACAAAGATCAACGCATTCATCACAAATAAAAACAGAAGGACCCGCAATCAGTTTTTTGACTTCTGATTGATTTTTGCCGCAAAAGGAACAAAACAGCGACTTTTCTTTATCTTTATCAGCCATAAGTGAAATATTTATTTAACATCTTTACGATTATCAATCACCTGATCGACCATGCCATAGTCAAGTGCCAAATCAGCACTCATAAAGTTATCTCTGTCTGTGTCTATAGCAATTTTTTCAAGCGGTTGCCCTGTATGTTTGGATAATATTTCGTTCAGTTTTTGTTTGAGGTAAAGTATTTCTTTTGCATGGATCTCGATATCAGAAGCTTGCCCTTGAAATCCACCCAAAGGTTGATGAATCATAATTCTTGAATTTGGAAGACAAAACCTCTTATTCTTAGCACCAGCAGTTAAAAGCAAGGCTCCCATGCTGGCTGCTTGTCCGATACAAAGCGTACTAACATCAGGCTTAATAAACTGCATTGTGTCATAAATAGCCATACCAGCAGTTACTGAGCCGCCTGGAGAATTGATGTATAGAGAAATATCTTTATCAGGGTTTTCAGCCTCAAGGAACAACATCTGAGCTACGACAACGTTAGCTGTCATATCATCAATGGGGCCCACAAGAAAAATAACTCTCTCTTTGAGTAACCTAGAATAAATGTCATAAGCACGCTCACCTCTTCCACTTTGCTCAATAACCATAGGAACGTAGCCAAGATTATTCGCGCTAAACTGACTTTGACTCTTTATCTCAGCCATTAAAATTTTCCTGCCAATGCGTCATCAAAATTTACTTTTTTGGTTTCCACTTTACATGTTTTAAGAACCCAATCAACAACATTGTCTTCGGTAGCTAATGCTCTTGGTTCCTCTAATCTTTTTTGGTCCTCGTAGAACCATTTAACAGCATTTTCTGTATCGTCATAGTTGGAGGCAAATTCCTCAACCTTAGATTTAACTTGATCTGCAGTTGCTTCAAGCTTATTAGCCTCAACTAGTTTAGATAAAATAATTCTTGTCTTACTTAACTCAAACGCCCTTTCCTGGAACATCTCAGGGCTAATTTTAATATCCTTATCTTCAACTCCGGACTGCTTCATATTTTGATAAGCCAACTGAGCTAAACGATTGATTTCAGCATTGATTAACGACTTTGGAAGATCAAATTTATGAGTATCAATGAGAGCTGAAAACACTTGTCCTTTAACATATTGGCGTGATCGACGATTAATTTCTTGATCTAATGATTTTTTAATTTCTTCATTAAGTTTTTTTACATCACCATCATCCACACCCAGAGATTTTGCAAAATCACTATCAATGTTTGGGAGTTTTCCCTCTTGAACATCTAAAATCTTTACAACATATTTAACGGTCTTATCTGCAAGCTGCTCTGTTTGATAATCTTTAGGATATTTGAGTTCAAATTCTTTTCCATCTTCTTTTTTCAAGCCAACAATTTGTTCATCAAATGTTTTAATGCGTGTGGAGTCACCCAAAATAATCTCAAATGGCTCTTGACCTGTAGACTCCGCAATTTTATCGTCAATGAATGAATTTAAATGAACTTTGACCTTATCGTCTAACTTGCAAGCTCTATCTACAGAGGAGTAAGTAGCGCGTTGTTTTCGAATAACGTCAATCGTTTTTTCAATATTTGCTTTTTCAACTTTAACTTCAGGATTACTGATTTTAATCGTTTTAACGTCTGCTAATTTGAATTCAGGGAAAACTTCAAATGTAGCAGTAAATTCAAAATCTTTGGTTATGGATCCGAGCGGGTCATGTTGAATATCAGGCATGCCAGCAACACGAATATTGTTCTTTTGAACAAACTCACCAAACTTCTGCTCGATAGCCTTGGAGTATATTTCGGACTTCACATCACCACCATATTGTTGCTCTACAATTTTTAAGGGGACTTTACCCGGTCTAAACCCCTGAACTCGAGCAGTTTTCATAATCTGCTTAAATCGTTCAGAAATTTCATTTTGAAGCGGAGCAATGGGCACCTTAACCTTTACTCTGCGCTCAATTTCATTAATTTTTTCAACTGCTTCTGCCATACTTTTTCCCTAAATAATGGTGCGAGAAGAGAGACTCGAACTCTCACGCCTTGCGGCGCTGGAACCTAAATCCAGTGCGTCTACCAATTCCGCCACTCTCGCAAAATCAATAAATTTTAAATAATCGAGGATTATATCAGTTTAGTCAGTTGATAAGAATAATAATTCCCACTATTTTAATCGCACAAAAGAGCCTTATTAATTTAAAATTGGGTGTGAAAAATAAGAATAATTATAAGATTGAATTTCCTTACCAAAATTACATTTTTTAAGTCACAAAACCTTTATTGCCTCCTTCTGTTGTTTTTTTTAACAGGGTGCAGCCACTTGCCCTATGAAGAAGCACCAGTTGATACCCAATCCCTCAATCTGGAAATTCAAAACGAAGATATATTTAACAATAATTTCAAATCATTTTTAATTGATGAAAAAAACTACCCCCCTGATTTATTCCCTTTTAAGGAGTGGGGCCTTAGAGAATTATTATTAGCCCAAGAATATTTCAACCATGACTACAAGATCGCAAAAAAAACGTGGCAATCCATCCAGCTAAATGAAGAATTAGCACTTTTAAATCCCCCTTCATCGGTGGGTATTGAGATAGGTCGTGGTGACAGCAATGAAGAGATCTCAAAAAATCTTTTTGGAGGTGGTTTCAACTTCACATTTGAAACCGCTAATAAGAAATTAATTCGACATGAATTAGCTTTTAATGAAAGTCAAAAAGTATTAATTGCTCAAGAATTAATTTTTTGGGAACAACGAAGTTTATTAATCAAAGAAATTATTAATCTTGCAAAAAATCAAAGTTTGATTAAATTGTCTCGCAAAGAGGTCAAGTTAAAAAAATCTATTCTTGATATGGAGTTTAAAAGGCTAAAAGTCGGATTTATTTCCAAGCCAGATTATGATTTTTTAAGTATTAACCTTAGCGAATTCAATAACAAGCTTAACTTTTTACAATTAAATCGACAAATCATCTTAAAAAATATAGCCAACTTGGTGGGTGTAACCTATGAAAAATTAAATCTAATTCCCTTTCAATTAGAATCCATTGAGGAAAAACTAAATATCATCACAAAGTCCTTTACCTCAGATGAGATTGTAAACATGCAAGACAAAGCCATTAAAAATAATATCGATTTAAGGATGAATTTATCCGAATATGCAATTGCTGATTCTGAACTTAAATATGAAGTAGCAAAACAATATCCTGATCTTGTCTTTTCTCCAGCCTACGTTTATGAATTTGGAAATAATGTTTGGAAAATTGGTAGCAGTCTTATCTTAAACGATGAGGACAGAAATAATATAATGATCAAGAAGAAAAGCTTGGACAGAGAGAATAAATTATCAGCTGTAAAGGCAGCCCAATTTAAACTTATCAATGAATTAAGCATCGTTAAAGAAAATTTTTTGAACCTTAATCAACAGTTAATACTTTCAAAAGAACTTATAGAGCAAAATGAAGAATATAAAAAACAGTTAACGCAACGATTTCAAAAAGGATTCATTGACAGAATGGGGTATGAAAAAAATCTACTTGATTTAATTCAATATGAACGAAATCATAAAGATGCCATATATAATTTAATTGAATATGGTTTTACCGCAGAAACCATAATGCAATATCCAATATACAGCGAGTGAACTTTTTAAATGAATAATAAATCCTTTTTCATCATCATGATTCAGTCATTACTGATCATCATCTTAATTTGGATTGTGATTCTTCTATCCCAAGATGTTTATACCCAAGGTGAAGAGCAAGACGATGATTTAGTTGTAACTGATTATACCCAGACTGAAAATGATCAGACCTATGTTGTCCTGACTGATGCCATTGAAAAGAATAGTCACATTGTAAGCCAACCACTTCAAAAGACCAGTTTTGCAAAGATAAATTATGCCTATGGATTAGTTATTGACTCTGCAGAATTATTAAATAGTAAAACTGAGCTTAAAAATGTAACTAATAAAAAAAATGCATTGGATCAAAAAATTAATGAATCAGAAAAACACTATAAGATGCTGGTTGAGCTTAACCAGGATAATAAAAATGTATCAGATTTAGTGGTACAAGAAAAAGAGATAGAAATTAAAAATTTAAAATTTGATCGACAATTAACTCAAAACCAAATTGAGGCGCTCTTCAATAACATTAATCAGAATTGGGGTAATGAGTTCGTATCTTTATTAAAAAACCAAAACTCCAATAAATTAAGATGTCTTTTCCAAAATGCCTGTAGGTTAGCAAAAGTCACTTTTGATTCATTCTTAAATAAAGATTTAAATTTAAAAAAAATCTTTGTTTCTAGCTTTAATAATAATGAAGAATATTCTGAGGCTCTATACATTAGTCATTCCCCAGTCGCTGATCCAACAATCCAGGGTTACAGTTATTTTTACCTGATTAACAATATCAAATATGCGTTGGGAACAAAAATAAAAGCAAGCGTTAATCAATCTGTTGATGATGAAAATCATTTATTTATCCCTAATGAGGCTGTTATATGGAGTAATGGGAAGGCCTGGGTCTACACTCGAGAAATAAATCAACCAAAATTTATAAGGCAGTCTCTATCTGATGCACATGAAATTGAGAATGGATTTATCATTAATGAGGGTGATTTTAAAGAAGGTCAATTAATTGTCATCGATGGTAGTCAACTCTTGCTCTCTGAAGAATTTAAGTACCAAATTAAAAATGAAAATGAGGATTAACCGCCTATGATGGGTGCGCTAATTCGTTTTTCAATTCGATTTCCAGGCGTTGTTATTGGTCTTGCTTTACTAATCATTGTTTACGGTATCTACCAAATTAAACTAAGCCCCCTTAATGTCTTCCCTGAGTTCTCTCCAACACAAGTCGTTATTCAAACTGAATCACCTGGATTCTCATCCAACCTCGTTGAAACACTAGTATCTCAGCCTATAGAACAGGCTATTGGAGGAACTATTGGTATTAAACAGATTCGCTCTCAATCCATACCTGGTTTGTCGGTAGTCACTGTCATATTTGATGAAGATACGGATATTTACCTTAACAGACAATCCATTGCTGAGAAATTAGCCACACTAAGTTCATCAATGCCTTCAGGTATTGTTCCCATCATTACGCCCCTAACCTCATCTGCCTCTACTGTTTTAGGTATTGGTATTGTGTCGGAACAAAAAAATGAAATAGAGCTTAGAGGATTTGCTGAGTCGGTGATTATTCCTCAACTGCTATCTGTTCAAGGTGTTGCTGATGTCAATCGCTTTGGTGGGTCTATAGGAGAAATTCAAATCCAAATTAACCCAGAAAAACTTATCAAACACAATATTTCAATCTCAGATGTAATATCTGCCATTGAAAAATCAACAGGTATTTCTGGTGGCGGATTTATTGAAAACAACAATCAAAGAATTATTATCAATGCTGAGGGTCAATCTAAAAATTTAAATGATTTTGCGACAACACCCATTGTAAATACTGATGGTAAGATCATTTACATCAATCAAGTTGCCGAGGTTAACTATGGTAAAGCTCCATCAATCAGCGCAGTTTCTATCGATCAACAGGTAGGTGTTTACCTATCCGTTCAAGGTCAATTAGGCTCTGATACTTATAAACTTACCAGTGAACTAGAAACAGCGCTAAATAAGCTTAAACCTCTATTGGATTCAGAATCAATAAAACTTTATCCGGATTTGTTCAAACCTGCCAACTTCATTGATGCGTCCATTAAAGGTTTGCGTTTTGATATTATTGTGGGTGCCATTATGGTGATCTCTGTGCTTTACCTTTTCCTCTTTAATTTAAAAACTGCCTTCATTTCTGCCATTGCGATCCCTATTTCCCTATTATCTGCAATATGCGTGATGAGTTTCTATAACTTAGGACTTAACGTAATGGTGCTTAGTGGATTAGCTATTGCGCTTGGTGAGGTTGTGGATGACGCCATTATTGATGTTGAAAATATTTTTAGAAGGCTTCGACAAAATAAATTAAAAACTAAACCCTTACCTATTTATCAGGTTGTGTTTAATTCATCGATGGAGGTCAGAAAGTCAGTTGTTTTTGCCACCATTATTATCGTCCTTGTTTTTTTGCCATTACTGTCTTTATCTGGTGTGGCAGGTAAATTATTTGGTCCTTTAGGAATTGCTTACATCACATCAATCATTGCGTCACTTTTTGTAGCACTAACGGTAACACCTGCACTATGTTATTTAATGCTAGGACACTCAAACATCGAGAGTGAAGACTCACCCGTGATTAGCTTTATTAAAAAACATTATGAGAGAACACTTAGGGTTATTGAAAAAAAATCAAAAGTAATTATTTTTATTTCTTTAATTTTAATCAGTATAGGGATATCTTTTCTTCCCTTCTTTAAAACACAATTTATACCGCCACTTCATGAAGGGCATTTTATTATGCATATGACGGCCTACCCTGGTACATCAGAAAAAGAATCGATTCGTATAGGTAATCTGGTAACAGAAAAATTAAGCCAAATTAATGGTATTAAATCAATCGCCCAATGGGTTGGACGATCACCCATGGGTGCGGATACTTTTGGCACGCATTACAGTGAATTTGAAATTGAGTTAGAGCCCTTGGATGGCCCCTCTCAAGATGAAATTTTAGACCAAATGAATGAAATTCTTCATGGTAAAAATAAAGAAAAAAATGGTTTTGTGGGTGTTAACTTTGCCATCAATACCTTTTTGACAGAGCGTATTGAGGAAACTATTTCTGGCTACAATGCCTCTGTTGTTATCAATATTTTTGGAAATGATCTCGACTCCATAGACCAAGATGCTCAAAAAATCGCTATTTTATTAGAGAATATTAGAGGCTCTAAAGATATCACTCTGCAGTCTCCTCCAGGGACTCCAGAGGTAGAAATTAAAATTGACCCTATCAAGGTAGCTAAGTATGGCATTAATAAAATTGATGTTCTAAATTCTATTAGGTCTGCCTATGAGGGTTATCCCGCTGCTTTTGTTTATGAAGGTGTTATTAAAACTCCTGTTGTTGTGACGCTAAATCAAATAAGTAAAGACAGTATTACTGATATAAAAAATCTTCCTGTGCGCGGTGCCGATAATCAAAAATACTCTCTCAAAGATATAGCCTTCATTACTCAAAAAAATGGTCGATCAAAGATTCTCCATCAAGATGGTAAACGTGTGCAAACCATTACATCTAATATCGAAAAAAGGGATATAGATAGTTTTAGTGATGAGCTAAAAAACAAACTTGAAAAGTTACAACTAAACCCAGGAGTTTATTATGAAATTACAGGCTCAGCTCAAGAAAATGCAAAATCAAGAGAAGAGCTCATTACTCACTCATCACTTGCTGGAGTCGCGGTACTCCTGATGCTCTACATCGCCTTTGGGTCGTTGAGGAATCTTGGTTTAACGGTCCTTAATCTACCCTTTGCCCTTATTGGAGGGGTGCTTGCAGCTCTATTCTATGGAGGATGGATATCCATTGGATCTCTCGTAGGCTTTGTTACCTTGTTTGGTATTACTCTTAGAAACTCAATTATGTTGATATCCCATTACCAGCATCTCATTGATAATGAAAATCGCCAATGGAATTTAGAGACCTGTATTCAAGGGGCTAAGGAAAGATTACCTTCGATTCTTATGACCGCCCTTGTTGCGGGGTTAGCGCTTACCCCTATCGCCTTAGGATCAAACCAACCAGGCAAAGAAATCGAAGGTCCCATGGCAACCATTATTATTGGGGGCCTATTTACTTCCACAGTGCTTAACTTACTGATTCTCCCAACCATCCTTCTTAATTACGGAAAATTTATTAAGAAAGAATTTTAATTTTTTAACTAATCATTTTTTTTAAGATATCTAAATTCAGGGCGTGAGGGAGTACCTTCTAATTCCTCACTATCGTCTTTAGGATTCCAGTTAATTAAATCGTTGATTTTCTTTGCTAAAGCTAAATCTCTATTTGTCACACCCCCTAGATCATGAGAAGAAAGTGTTACCTTGATTGATGAATATGTTAAATGCAGATCTGGATGGTGCCAAGCATGCTCAGCAAGATGTGCAATAGCATTAGCTAACATCATCACACCTTTCCAATTATGCATAGGAATTATTTTGGTTATTGTGTTACCTTCTATTGTCCATCCATCAAGGTTAGCCAATTCATCTAGAAGTTTATTTTGATCAATAATCATGTTTTTTCTCGAAAAAATTAATAGTTCTTTTGATATTACCTAACTTATCAGATATCTCATTATACTCATCCTCTAAATTAGAGCTGATAGTAAGTCCCCCACCAGAATATACTGATAATTTGTGGTCTTTATGAATCATGCTTCGGATGGCAATATTACTATTTAAACTCGAATCAAAACTAAATAAAATATTGCTACCACAATAAAAATCTCTTGAATGATTTTCTAATTCATCAATAATCTCCATCGACCGCTTTTTAGGTGCTCCTGTGACAGAACCACCAGGATATGCATCCTTTAAAAGCTGATAGTTATTTGAATTTTTTTTAAGTTTTCCTTTGATTGTGCTAACAAGGTGAAAGACATTTGGATATTGTTCAACTTCAAAAAGTTTTTTTGCCTCTATCGACCCAATCTCGCAGTTTTTACCTAGATCATTGCGAAGTAAATCAACAATCATTAAGTTCTCGGCTTGATCTTTTTTGCTGTTAATAAGCAGATTTTTTTTATCAATGTCCTCTTTTAAATTCAATCCCCTACTTTGAGTGCCCTTAATAGGTCTTGCGGTCACATCATAGCCATCACTATGAATAAACTGTTCCGGTGAGCCAGATAAGATCTCAAAATCATCGAACTTCATAAAGGACATAAAAGGAGATTGATTAATTGATCTAAATTTTTTATAAAACAGCCAAATATCACCAAAAGTATTTAACTCATATTTAATCGATAAATTAACTTGATAACAATCCCCAGCCTTTAAATATTCTTGTACCTTTTGAAATTGTTGCTTGTAATCTTCAAAGCTTGTATCAGATGACAATGGATTAAGGATGTGAAATTCAGACAAGTCCTCAACCTGAGATAGATCAGAAAAAATATGAGTCAATTGATCAATAAGATCTTTAGTGGATGAATCATGGCAGCAAGATACCAAAGAGGTTGTTTTTTTATGATGATCCACAACAACTGCCCAGTCATAGATACCAACCATAAATTTAGGAATTAAATTTTTCTTGCTTGAGATATCATTGAGCTCATATGAAAGGTATCCTAGCGCACCTCCAACAAAAGGTAAGTTACTTTTATTAGCTTTAAATGGCGCCATCTCTTCATCTAGTACATTCAAAGGATGATTATTTTTTTGTTTTACTTCTCCATTCTTAATTACATTAACGGACCCATTATTGTCTAAAATTTTTATGATGGGGGCTGCGGTAATAATGTCATAACGCGAGAGTGGATTCAGCTCTAAAGATTCTTGATAACAGCTATCCAAGAATATTGGCCAATCAAAAGTTCTTATTTTTTCAAAATAGATTGCAGAATTTGATATGTAAGGTAAATCTAAGCTAACCATACAAACATTATAGGATGGTTAAAAAAAATTGTATAAATAAAAAAAGCACCGCTAAGGTGCTTTTAATATATTTTTTGTATGATTACTCTAAGTTAGCATGGATAGCTCTCATGCCCTCTTCAGTTAAATCTTTATCAAAGATAATCTCACCAACAACTGCCTCTAGATAAAGTAATGTTGCCAATTCAAATTGAGAACCCATGGGCATGCCCTTGGTAAGCGGAAATGCATCATCATTACCCACTTGAACTGTAAGGTCTGCCATATCAGCCATAGCAGAGGATAATTTTTGAGAGATCACTGCAATTTTTGCACCTTTAGATTTTGCAGTCTCCAAAATTGGTAGCAAAGTTTTTGTTCCGCCAGAACCAGAAATAACAACAAGCAGATCACCTGATTTTGCAGCCGGTGTAACAATTTCACCCACCATATTGACGTTATAACCGCTATGTACAAGACGCATAGCAAAGAATCTTGAAACTAGTCCGGAACGACCAGCGCCGCCAACAAAAATTCGGCCAGCATCATCCAATAAATCTTTTAATTTTTGAGCTTGTGACTTATCAGTGACTGACAAAATCGCTGATAATCTATCTAATATTAACTTTTGTGTATCCATGATGTAATCCTTATTAAAACATTATCATATCAAAAAAAAACCCGACAAATAAGCCGGGTTTTAATTTTGCATAACTAATAGGAATTAGTGAGCAATACCTGTAATTTCAGCAGCAGCAGCAGCTGGATCAGCAGCACCGTAAATAGCAGCACCCGCAACAATAATTGCAGCGCCAGCATCTTTCACTTGTTGAGTAGTATTTGCCTTAATACCTCCAGCAACAGAAATTTTAGCTGAACCACCAACAGCAGCAGAAATTGCAGTTAAATCAGCAAATGGAGTATGTCCTGCAGCTTGGGCATCAAGACCAGTGTGAACACCAATAATTTGAGCACCTGCAGCAACACATTCCTTAGCTAATGCAACTTTATCGTCAACGTTGATCATATCAACTTGAACTTCCTTGCCATATTTTTTAGCAGCAGCAATAACGCCTTTAATTGTAGCGATGCCTGATGCGCCAAGTACTGTACAAATATCACCACCTGCCTTGTAGAAAGGTTCAGCTTCGTATTCGCCTGCATCCATTGTTTTTAAGTCAACTAGGATTAAGTTATTTGGAAACTTTGCGCGGAGTGTTTCAAGTAATTTGATACCATTGTGTTTGATACATGGTGTACCAATTTCAAGGATATCAACGTGAGGTGCAACCTTCTCAGCTAAAGCAACGGTTGCATCAAAGTCTAAAGAATCTAATGCCATTTGAGTTAATGCCATGGTAAATCTCCCATAAAAATCGTATTAAAAAAATCTACGTACCGAATAGTGAACATTTCACTTTTACTTACACAGATCGTCGATGATATAGGCAGAAGCTTTGTATGTCAATGATTCTGCCTTGAATCAAATTAGAGTTTTTCAGCTAATGCTTTTTCTAATTTGTTTTGATCAATCACAAAATTTCTAATGCCTTCAGCGAGTTTTTCAGTCGCCATAGCATCTTCATTATGATCAAATCTGAATTGTGATTCTGTTAATCTTGCTGGTTTTTCTGTTTTTGCACCGTTATCAACCAATTTTTTAGGTAAATCACCTTGGGTATTTTCCAGTTCGGTTAAAAGTGTTGGGGCAATAGTTAAACGATCACATCCAGCAAGCTCTGTAATCTCACTAATGTTTCTAAAAGATGCACCCATTACAACAGTTTTAAATCCATGTTCTTTATACCAATTATAAATAGTAGTTACAGATATAACGCCAGGATCCTCAGCGCCTTGATAATCTTTTCCATTTTTGGCTTTAAACCAATCTAAAATACGGCCCACAAAGGGTGAAATTAAGAAAACACCGGCTTCAGCACATGCTCTAGCTTGGGCAAAACTAAATAAAAGTGTTAAGTTACAGTTGATTCCCTCTTTTTCAAGTATTTCTCCGGCTTTAATACCTTCCCATGTTGAAGCAAGCTTAATGAGCACACGATCATTTGAAACTCCTGCATCATTATAAAGCTTCATAATTTTTCGAGCCTTTGTCACCATAGCATCAATATTAAATGAGAGACTTGCATCTACTTCAGTAGAAATACGTCCAGGAATGTGATTTAGAATTTCTAAACCAACATTGACTGCTAATTTATCAGCGGCATTAGCAATTTGCTCTCCTTTGGAACCACCCTGAGATTTAGCATAGGCAATAGCATCTTCAATCATTGACTCACATTGTGGAAGCTGACTTGCTTTAAGTAATAGAGATGGGTTTGTTGTTGCGTCAACTGGTTTGAGTGTTTTAATTGCGTCTACTTCACCCGTATCCGCAACAATCGTGGTCATATCTTTGAGTTGTTCTAATAATGATGCCATTTAAATCTCCGTGTAAAACTAATTAAAAACTTTAAAAGATGATCATTTTAACAATATTTAGGTCGATATCGCAATTTTTTATTTGGGATTAGAATACCTTAATTCATTAAAAAAATACTTAGATTAATGACAAAAAACAACATCTTTGGCAGAATTACGGTTTTTCTAATAATTAAGCCTTATAGTTAAGGGCAGTCTTAAGGAAATTTAATGTCACAACACGTCATACCCTTTGAAGAATTAAGAAACACTGACGTTGGAAAAGTTGGTGGGAAAAACGCCTCTTTAGGCGAGATGATATCCCAATTAAATAAAAAAGATGTCCGTGTTCCAACTGGGTTTGCTACAACTGCAGAAGCTTTTAAAGAATTTCTAAATCATAATGATCTTGGTAAAAAAATTGAAAAAGAGCTTGAAAATTTAGATATTAATGATGTGACAGAACTTGCTAAGACAGGTAAAACAATTCGAAAATGGATCCTAGATACTCCCTTCTCTGATGATTTAGAGGATTCTATCAAAAATAATTATGAAATTTTAACAACAAAATCTGTTGAAGGAACAACCTACGCAGTTCGCTCCTCTGCAACAGCAGAAGATTTACCTGATGCATCATTCGCTGGCCAACAAGAAAGTTTTTTAAATATTCAAGGTCTCGATAATATTCGACATGCTATTAAAGAGGTATTTGCCTCTCTTTACAACGACAGAGCCATTTCCTACAGGGTTCATAAAGGTTTTATTCATTCTGAAGTAGCGATTTCTGCTGGTGTTCAGCAAATGGTAAGAAGTGATATTGGCTGCTCGGGCGTTATGTTTACAATTGATACAGAATCAGGTTTTAAAGATGTTGTCTTCATTACCGCCTCTTATGGCTTAGGTGAAACCGTAGTTCAAGGTGCAGTTAATCCTGATGAATTTTATGTTCATAAACCTCTGCTGGCTGAAGGTAAGCCTGCAATCGTTAGACGGTCGATTGGATCAAAAAAAATAAAAATGATTTTTAGTGAAGATACAAAAGCAGGACTCAGCACAAGAACAATTGACGTTGAGGATAAACTTGCTAATGAATTTTGTATAAGTGATGAGGATATCCTAGAGCTTGCAAAATATGCAATGACCATTGAATCTCATTACAAATGCCCGATGGATATTGAGTGGGGAAAAAATGGTCTTGATGGAAAAATTTACATCCTACAAGCGAGACCTGAAACCGTTAAATCTCAAGCAAAAAGTGGTACAGAGGTCTTTAAGCTGCTCGAAAATGGTAAAGCGATTGTAGCTGGTCGTGCAGTAACACAAAAAATTGGGGTGGGTCCAGTTAGAGTTGTAAGTGATCCGGCAGAAATGCACACCGTTCAACCTGGAGACATTTTAGTAGCTGATATGACTGACCCTAATTGGGAGCCTGTTATGAAAAGAGCTTCTGCACTTGTTACTAACCGTGGTGGACGAACTTGTCATGCAGCCATTATTGCTCGTGAACTTGGCATCCCTGCGATAGTAGGTAGTGTAAATGCTACGGAACTACTTAATGATGGCGATTTAGTGACTGTAGCCTGCTCTGAGGGAGAGACAGGTATTGTTTACCAAGGTGAGCTTAAATATGATGTTAAAACAGAAAACCAGGGTGATTTAAAAGAACCTCCGGTTAAAATCATGATGAATGTTGGAAACCCTGACATGGCTTTTACATTTGCTCAGACGCCCAATCACGGTGTTGGATTGGCCCGTCTTGAGTTTGTCATTAACAACATGATTGGAATTCATCCTAAAGCCATCATAAATTATTCAGCAATGCCAGCCGATATCCAAAAAGCGATCGATTACCGAGCGCGAGGATATAAAGATCCAAAAGATTTTTATGTTGAAAAAGTCACTGAAGGTGTTGCTACCATTGCAGCAGCATTTTACCCCAACCCTGTAATTGTTCGTCTATCAGACTTCAAATCTAATGAATATAAAAAACTTGTTGCAGGTGATATTTATGAGCCTGATGAGGAAAATCCTATGATTGGATTTAGGGGTGCGGCACGATATATATCTAGAGAGTTTCAAGAATGTTTTGCGCTCGAGTGCGAGGCTATGAAGAAGGTAAGAAATAAGCTTGGGCTAACCAATGTTCAGCTCATGATTCCTTTTGTAAGAACCCTTTCAGAAGCCACAGCCGTGCTTGATCTGATGCAAAAATATGGTTTGAAACGTGGTGAAAATAATTTAAAAATTATCATGATGTGTGAAGTTCCATCAAATGCAGTTATTGCTGAGGAGTTTTTAAATCATTTTGATGGATTCTCAATTGGATCAAATGATCTGACACAATTAACGCTTGGCACTGACAGGGACTCCGGAATACTTGCAGAGGGTTTTGATGAAAGAGATCCGGCTGTAATTAAATTGATAGAAGCGGCTATTGCTGCAGGGAAAAAGACAAAGAAATACATTGGTATATGTGGTCAGGGGCCTTCAGATCACCCAGATTTTGCAGACTGGTTAGTTAAACAAGGTATTAGCTCCCTATCTTTAAATCCTGATACAGTCATTAATACCTGGAAACAGATCACAAAATAATGACTGAAAAAATTAAAAGAGCTGCTTTTTTTATTTCTGATGGCACAGGAATTACGGCAGGCTCTCTTGGCGGGTTATTAGCACATTTTCCCGAAACTGATTTTGAACAAATACGTATTCCTTTTACCGATTCGATTTCTAAAATTGAAGATGCGCAAAAACGTATCGTTAATGCAAAACTTGCGACGGGGCAAAGACCTGTTGTTATTATGTCTATTGGTGATACAAACTTAGCTTCTGAGCTAAAACAAGTAGATGCTTACTATGTAGATCTTTTTGAATCTTTTATTCATCCTTTAGGTAGAGAACTTAATCAAACTGCTCTTACTAGGCCGGGAGTTTCCCATAGTATCAAAGGGGCTAATTATGGATCTAGAATGGAAGCTATTAATTTTGCGTTGGGGCATGACGATGGAATGACTCATTCCGGGCTTAATCAAGCTCAAGTTATTTTAATAGGTGTTTCTCGAAGTGGTAAAACGCCTACAAGCATCTACCTAGCGATGCAATTTGGAATTAAAGCGGCGAATTACCCCCTTATACCAGAGGATTTTGAGAGAGGCTCTCTACCGCCTATTCTTGAAGGCTACTTGGATAAAATTTTTGGATTAACAATCAGACCAGAAAGATTACATTCGTTGCGAAGTGAAAGACGACCTAATTCTCATTATGCATCTCTTGCAAATTGTAGGGAAGAAATCCTAAAAGCTGAAACATTAATGAAAAAAATAGGTATTCCGATGGCTGAGTCTACATCAAGATCGGTAGAAGAACTCTCCGCAATTATCATTCAGCACATGAAAAATTAATTATTTAAGTAAGGTTTTAGGGTATCTAAGAATTCATCAGACTCTGGTGATACCGTGCTTGGAAAAACATTGATTTTTTTTGCATCGGGAGCTACTAGAAACTTATAAAAATTCCACATGGGAGCCTCACCAGTTCTTTCAAATAAAATTTTATAAATAGGATTTGCTTTTTTGCCTACCACACTCGACTTGCTCATCATAGGAAATTCAACAGCATAGGTAAGTTTACAAAAATCCTGTATCTCCTTATCTGTTTTCAGTTCCTGATTAAAATCATTTGAGGGGAAACCAACAACAAGAAGTCTATCCTTATTTTGACTGTAAAGCTTTTCCAAACCTTCAAACTGAGAGGTAAAACCGCACTTGCTTGCCGTATTTACAAAAATAATTGGCTTCTCATGATGTTCACATAAATTAAAATTTTCACCTTGTAACGTCGTCAATTTGTGATTATAGAGATCATCACATGCAGACCAAGCTATTAAGGGGACAAAAAATAAGAATATTAAAATTAATTTTTTCATAATTTTATGACCTTTATTTTTAGGATAATGTTCATTTTTTATTTTTTCTCCAAAGCCAAGGTGGGATGGCATTTTCTTTCCATAGACCAAGTTCTCTAAATTTAGCTTGCTGTTCATATTCATCGTAAATTTGATATTGATACTCAGTTTGATCAAATTCAGCATATTTTTTAAAATGCCAAGCCGCTCCTGCTTTAATCATTTCAAGATTTATATCCACCTCATCTAGAGATATGACCCCTAATATTCTTTTGTATTTATCTTTCTTATTTCCTTTAACAATAACTAATCTATTTAAAATTAAACTTTCAAGAAATAATTTAGATTCTTTTCCAAAAGACTGATTTAATTCAGGCGCATCAATAAACTGAAGCCTTACTTTAATTTCTTTTTGATTAGTTTTTAAATATATTGTATCCCCATCTATAATTTTCGAAACAATTCCTTTTTCATTTGAATATGATAACTGGTAACATAGTAATAGAGTTATTAAAATAAGTTTGTACATTAATATGAATCTTAAATACATAATCCTTTTTTTTCTATTTTTCTGCAAAAATTTATTTTGTATAGAAATTCAATACTTTTTATCAGATTTTTTTTACAAAAACCCTCACTCATATCTAATGAATGGAATAAAGCTTATTAATTATTATCCTGGGGAGCTTTTAGAAGATGCGTTTGAAACTAAGAAAGGTATATATAAAAAGTGTCAGCCAGAAATAAAATCAGATTTTATTGTCAATTTATATCCGGTCACAGTTTATGACCCTTTTTTAAAAAATTTAAATACAGATATTAAGGTAAGATTATATTCAGAGAGTGCAAAAAAATATAATGAATTAAAAATCAGTCATGAAAATCGAGTTTATTTACAAGAGTATAGTGAAGGTTTAATTACTCAGCATTATATTGAATTAATTGATATTTTATCAAATGAGATTTCTAAGGTTACATTTCCAATAAAAAAAATTAATGGTGACAGATGTTTAAATTTTAATTAATTTTGTGGCGGAAGAGGTGAGATTCGAACTCACGGTGGGCGCGAACCCACGTCGGTTTTCAAGACCGGTGCATTAAACCGCTCTGCCACTCTTCCGTGATCGAAATTTTATCATAGTGACTATATTTCTTGAAGCTTAATCTGGAAATAAAACCTCATGAAAACCAAATTTAGTAAAGTCCTTAATACGCATAGGATAGAGAATGCCGAAAAGATGATCGCATTCGTGTTGAACAACCCTTGCATGAAAACCATCAACTTTTCTTTCAATTTTTTTTCCATACTGATCTATTCCCTGATACGAAATTTTTTTATATCTCGGAACAACCCCTCTTAAACCTGGAACAGATAAACAGCCTTCCCAGCCATCTTCTATTTGATCACCTATGGGTGTAATTTTTGGATTTATTAAGACGGTAAAAGGTACTTCTTCAGCATCAGGGTAACGATCATTTTTTTTAAATCCAAAAATAACTAACTGAATATTTATTCCTATTTGGGGTGCTGCAAGACCAGCACCATCATTTGCCTCCATTGTATCGATCATATCTTGAATTAATTGATCTAAATCAACAGCATTTAGATCTTTTAGGGGTTTTGACTTTTCTAAAAGTCTAGGGTCACCCATTTTCAAAATTTCTTTAATCGCCATTGTTTCTTAAAAAGTTAATAAATAAATTAAATACCTTAGTCATAATTTTTTCTGAATTAGCAACGATAGTTTCATGAGATAGCTCTGTTTTGCTGTCCGCCCTCCCAGCTGCATAATTAACTGCAGGACATATAACAAAATATTCTAAACCAAGCTCTTTTGCTAAAGCCGCTTCAGGCATGCATGTCATGCCAACTATGCTGGCACCATCTTTTTCGTAACGGTCAATTTCTGCAGCTGATTCTAATCTTGGGCCTTGAACAGCAGCATAGGTACCAGATTCTATAAGACTAATTTTATTTTTTTTGGCAAAGTTAATTACTTTTAATCTAAGCTCTTCGGAAAAAGGATAAGTAAAATCGATGTGTTCAACAGGCTTTAGATCACCATCAAAAAAAGTGTGCTCTCTACCATAAGTGTAATCAATAATCTGATCTGGAATGACTATATCACCAGGTTTAACTTTTCTGTCTATAGCGCCTACAGTTGCAATTGAAAAAACTAGTTCTACGCCGAGTTTTTTAAGCGCCCAAATATTAGCCCGATAATTAATCTTATGTGGAGGTATTGAGTGGGATTCACCATGACGGGGTAAAAAAATAAATTCATGCTTATCATAGGATAAAAAGGATAACTTCTCAGAGGGCCTTCCATAAGGGGTATTAATATCATTTTGACGTAAAATTTCTACATCTTTGATTTTATCAATGCCAGTTCCACCAATTAGACCTATCATAAAAAAAATTACCTATGTCATACTTGTGATGCTATGAATTATACAATGCTCAAAAAATCACTTACAGAAAAAAGTTATCATGAAAATTTTCCTGTAGCCACCCTATTTCTCAGAAAGAATGAGAGGAATGATATTTTAATACTTTATCAGTTTGCTCGAGAATGTGATGATATTGCTGATAATGAAAATTTTAAAGTTTATCAAAGAAAAAAAATACTTGATGAATATCAAAAAAATATTAAAGAGTTATTTACTAAAAATGATAAACCAAAACTTTTTATTAATCTTCAGCAAGTGTCAATTAAATACAATTTAAATATTAATTTATTTAAAAATTTTATGAGAGGATTTTATCAAGATTTATCTAAAACTCGTTATAAAAGTTTTGATGAAATTATTCAATATTGTCATCTTTTGGCATGTCCAGCTGGTGAAATGGTCTTAACAATTTTTAATAAAAATACAAAAAGAAATATATCTCTATCAAACAATATCTGCATTGCACTAGCTATGATTGGAATGGTGCAAGATATTCAAAAAGATTATAAAAAAGGCAGGGTATACATCCCTGTAAATTATTTTAAAAAATTTAATTTAAAAGAAGAAGATATTAAATATCATAATTTTAATAATCATTGGGAGTTATTCAAAATTGAATGGCTAGAATTAATTAAAAATTATTTAAACAAAGGAAAACCATTAATCAAAAACTTAGATGGACGATTCAAATTCCAAATTAAATTATTACTCCTGGCTTGTGATCTGCTCATCAAAAAATTAAGTTACAAACACAATCTTTTTATCAATGCGCCACGCCTTTCAAAGTTGGATTGGAGCCTCTTGGGAATCAGGGCATTATTATCATATGAATTATGACCAATACTGTTTAGAGAAAGTAAAAGCAAGTCATTCAAACTTTACGGTAAGTTTTTTACTTTTATCATCGAATAAGAGATTAGCTATTAATGCGCTCTATGCATTTTGCAGAGAAGTTGATGATGTAGCAGATGAATGCAAAGAATATGAAATCGGAAAAGCAAAACTTGATTGGTGGAAGGCTGAAATCGAAAGGCTTTACAACCATAACCCTCAGCACCCTGTAACAAATGCCTTACTTCCTCACATTGATACTTTTAATCTTAATAAAGAATATTTTTTGGAGATCATTGATGGTATGGAGATGGATTTAAATTTTAATCGTTATGATAGTTTTAAGGAATTACAGCTTTACTGCTATCGGGTCGCATCTGTTGTTGGCATTTTATCAGCAAAAATTTTTGGTTTTGAAAATAATAAAACGATTAAATACGCTCACAACTTAGGCATTGCCCTTCAATTAACAAATATTCTCAGGGATCTAGGCGAGGATGCCCGTATGGGTCGCATTTATGTTCCTTTGGATATTTTAAAAAAGTTTAATATTACTGAAAATGAGCTCTTGTCCTATAAAAAAACATACAAAATGAAAGAATTGGTTGACCATTTATTTGCTCAGGCTTTACATTTTTATAAATTAGCCTTTGATCATTTACCGCTTGAAGATAAGAGGCAACAAAAACCAGGCATAGTCATGGCGAATATCTATTATTGCCTTTTACATGAAATTCGTAATAACCAACCGGAAAATATTCTCAACATAAAAACTCTACTTCCACCCCTAAGAAAGTTTTTTATTGTCTTGGCGACGATTATGAATATTAGAATTATTCGTTAAAAAACTTTATCTAAGGCCTGAGAGAGACTCTCTATAGCATCAATTTTCATATTATCAATGAATTGTTTAGGTTTGTTACCCTTAGGGATAATGGCATGAGTAAAACCTAATTTTGCAGCCTCCTTTAAACGCTCTTGCCCTCTTTGAATCGGTCTTACCTCGCCAGCCAGACCCACTTCTCCAAAAATGATGGTTTTTTGATCAATAGGTTTATTTTTTAAAGAGGATACAATCGCGCACAAGACAGCCAAATCAGCACCAGGCTCTGATATTTTTACGCCACCCACGGCATTCACAAAGACATCTTGATCGTAGCAAACAATCCCTGAATGCTTATGCAACGTGGCCAAAAGAAGCGTTAATCTATTGCCCTCTAAGCCAACTGATAGACGCTTTGCATAAGAACTGTGAGACGTATCGACAAGCGCCTGGATCTCAACGAGAAGAGGCCTAGTTCCCTCTTGAGTTACAGTAATACATGAGCCGCTAACATTTTCATGATGATGTGATAAAAATAAGGCCGAAGGATTAGATACCTCTTTTAAACCCTTCTCAGTCATAGCAAAAACACCTAATTCATTGACTGCTCCAAAACGATTTTTAGCAGCCCTTATCATCCTAAAACTTGAATTCGGATCACCCTCAAAATATAAGACTGTATCAACAATATGCTCCAAAACACGTGGGCCAGCCAATGTTCCTTCCTTCGTTACATGTCCTACAAAAAGTAAGGTTATATTGGATTGCTTAGCAATACGTGTCAGTTGAGCCGCACACTCTCTTACCTGAGTGACAGATCCTGGAGCGGAGCTTAATTCCTCGGAATAGACCGTTTGGATTGAATCAATAACCACAACATTAGAATGATGTTTTTCAATACTAGCAATAATCTTTTCAAGGTTAATTTCAGATAATATCGCTATATCAGAAACCTCTAACTCAAGCCTTCTTGACCTTAGTGCAATTTGCTGAGCAGACTCTTCACCGCTAACATAAAGAACGTTAACAGGCTCTGCTTGAGACGTCAGCTTTGCTAGCGCTTGAAGAAGAATAGTAGATTTCCCAATGCCAGGATCACCCCCCAACAATATCACTGCCCCGTTAACCAACCCTCCACCTAAAACACGATCAAACTCCTTGAGTCCCGTACTTGTTTTATTAATAATTTCAGCCTCAACTTCATTGAGTTTTTGAAGTCCAGATGATTTTGTTATAGATGAGAAACGATTGGTAGATTTAGTCTCTATAATTTCTTCTTCGAGAGTGTTCCAGGCAAAACAATGCGGACATTGACCCTGCCATTTGGTCGATTGACCTCCACATTCTGAACAATGATAGGCTACTTTACTTTTTGCCATCAACATACCTCATAGGCACTCTTTTTGATGCAGAGATGGCACATAAAAGCTCGTAGCCAACAGTCCCTGAGCACTCTGCAACCTCATCGACACTTATATTTTTTCCCCATAACTCAACTGAGGACCCAATTTTCGCATCGAAAATATCAGTAATATCGACATAAAGCATATCCATAGAGACACGACCTAACAAATGTGTTTGTTTATGATTTACTAAAATTGGTGATTTTGAATTTGCTTGCCTTGGATACCCATCAGCATAGCCACATGCCACCACCCCTACTCTTGTTTTTTTCTTGGCTATAAATGAAGATCCATAACCAACCGATTCTCCGGCATTAATCTCTTGAATTGCAATTATTTCTGACGTTAAAGACATAACAGGTTGGAGTTTAAATTCTGAAGCATTTGTTCCCGAAAAAGGACTGGCTCCATAAAGCATAATACCTGGTCTAACCCAATCATAATGGGATTCAGGGTATTTAATAATGGCAGCAGAATTAGCTAACGATCTCTCTAAATTTAATTCATTTTGAATATGATGAAATTGATTTAATTGATCAGAGATGCCAGAAGCCTCATCAGCATTTGCAAAATGTGTCATCAGCGTTATTTCATTGATAAGCGGATTTTGAATCAAAGAATTTATCAGATTTGCTGAGTCATGAACTGGAAAACCCAGACGATTCATACCCGTATTAAATTTTAAATGGAGGTTTAAAGGTTTCTTAGGTTTTGCTTGATTAATCATTTCGATTTGCTCATGACAATGGGCCACACTATCAATCCCCATTCTTGAGGCAATACCAATCTCCGATTGATCAAAAAAGCCCTCAAGCAAAAGTATTTTGTGCTCAAATCCATGCTCCCTTAAATCAATGGCCTCAGATAAATTAAGAACAGCAATACCATCAATAGGATATAGATTTCTAGCGCATTCAATTAAACCATGACCATAGGCATTAGCCTTGAGCACCGCCATAATTTTTGAATTGGGTGAGAGTTTTTTTACGATATTGAGATTATTTTTTAAGGATTGAGTATCAATACTAACTGATAAAGGTCTCATATCTTAATAGCCAAGATCATAACCAGGATTCGCATAGTTTTCAAAACGAGTAAATTGACCCATAAAGGTTAATTTAACCATCCCGGTGGGTCCATTTCTTTGTTTTGCAAGTAAAATTTCAGCCAACCCTTTATCTGCTGTTTCAGGGTTATAGACCTCATCCCTGTATATAAACATAATTACGTCAGCATCTTGCTCAATCGCACCAGACTCTCTTAAATCAGACATCACAGGCCTTTTATCAACTCTTTGTTCCACGCTCCGATTAAGCTGTGAAAGAGCTACAATCGGAACCTTGAGTTCTTTTGCAAGTGATTTGAGCGATCTTGATATCTCTGAAATTTCAGTGGCACGATTTTCAGCCTGTTTTCCCATAGGGGCAGACATCAGTTGGATGTAGTCAATAATGATTAAACCTAATTGACCTACTTGTCTTTGTAATCGTCGAGCACGTGCTCTGACTTCATAAGTATTAAGCCCAGAACCTTCATCAATATGAATTGGTGCTTCATTAAGCTGACCCAAAGAGTCCGTTAACTTTTCCCAATCATTATCATCCAATTGACCGGTTCTCATTTTATGCTGGTCTACCCGACCTACAGAACCAATAAGTCTAGTTGCGAGTTGCAGTGAGGCCATTTCCATAGAAAACACTGCAACAGGTAGTTTTGAATCAATGGCAACATGCTCTGCCATGTTAAGGGCTAAAGAGGTTTTACCCATGGATGGGCGGCCAGCTATGATAATTAAATCGCCTTGCTGCAATCCAGAGGTCATTTTATCAATGTCAGTAAAGCCGGTTGCAATACCTGTGATATCACTGTCATTTTGCATTCTCTCTTCAACTTTTTCTACAACTTGTGGGAGAAGATACTGAATGTCAGAAAAACCTAAGTTATCTCTTTTCCCAGATTCTGCGATTTGGAAAATTTTTGCCTCAGACTCATCGAGAAGTTGTTGCGCATCCCGGCCATGGGGTGAATAAGCACTTTCAGCGATATCTGAGCCGACCTGAACAAGGCTTCGCATAATTGATCTCTCACGTACAATTTGAGCATAGCCACGAATGTTAGCTGATGTGGGTGTGTTTTCTGCAATCAATCCAAGGTATGCAAGGCCGCCCACATTATTAAGCTCAGAACTCTTTTCAAGAGATTCTGCCACTGTGACAATATCTGCAGGTTGATTGCTCTCAATCACCTTAAAAATATGCTGATAAATTAATTTATGGTCATAGCGATAAAAATCAACTGCATTAATAAGGTCAGCTATTTTATCTAAAGCCTCATTATCAATGAGTAAGCCACCTAACAAAGACTGCTCTGCCTCAACGGAATGCGGGGGTACTTTTAAATTATCAATTTGATCATCAGCCATAGCTATGATTATAGCGAATAAAAAAAAGGCTGCCTAAAATAGCAGCCTAAAAAATTAAAAAATTTTTATGCCTCTTCAGCGGTTACTGAAACCATGATTTGCACGGTGATATCGTGATGTAATGCAATCGTGATTTCATGATCACCTATCGTCTTAATTGGACCATTAGGCATTCTAATCTCTGATTTTTCAACTTCATGTTTAGCGGCAGTTAAAATTTCTGCGATGTCAATGTTAGTTACAGAGCCAAACAACTTACCATCGATGCCTGCTTTTTGCTTAACATCAAGTTTAAATCCTTCCAGATCTTTGGCTTTTTTTTCAGCCGCCTTAATTAAGGCTGCCTGTTGTTTTTCTAGTTCAGCCCTACGAGCCTCAAATTCAGCTTTATTGGCTTCTGTTGCGCGCTTAGCTTTACCTTGTGGAATAAGAAAATTTCTTCCAAAACCATCTTTAACATTAACCACATCACCAAGATCACCTAGATTTGATACCTTTTCCAATAAAATTACTTGCATATCAATCTCCTCTTAGTGTTTGTCAGTGTATGGTAATAAAGCCAAGAATCGAGCACGTTTTACTGCGGTCGTAAGCTGCCTTTGATATCTCGCTTTAGTGCCAGTAATCCTGGCTGGAATAATTTTGCCATTTTCAGATATAAAATCTTTTAAAAGATCCACATCCTTATAATCCACTTGATCGATTCCCTCTGCTGAGAAACGACAATATTTTCTTCTTTTGTACATATCTCGTGCCATTATTTTCTCCTATTCAATGGAAGTGACATGAAAGATAATTTGTTGAGACTTTAATGACCTATTTTGCATAAAACCTCTAAAAATTCTCTTATCTCCAAGGTTTAGCCTTGTATTTGCTAACCTTCCTGCCACCCTACAATTAATTTCTAAATAAACTTTTTTTGTTAAATTTGCTTCGTCCTGCGATGAGTCATGTCTTACCTTAAACTCCAAAAGAGCTAAACCTGAAGGGGTAAAACGAAGCTCACCAACAAAAATGATCTCACCTAAAAGTGAAAACTGGTTCAATGACTAAGCTTCTTCTTCCTCAGCAACCTTTTCCTCTTTTTTATCACCGATCAAAGATTTAGACTTTTCTTCTTTCATCATCGGTGAGGCGGTTATGATTGCTTTTTTAGTTCCAAATACTAAATGACGAATAACTGCATCATTAAATTTAAAGCTCTCTTCTAACTCAGCTAATGCCTCGAGGGTGACCTCAATATTCATTAACACATAATGAGCTTTGTGAATTTTTTGAATAGGATAAGCCAATTGTCTTCGACCCCAGTCCTCAAGACGATGGATTTTTCCTTTATGATTTTTTACAAGGGTTTGTAGTCGTTCGATCATTGCCGGAACCTGTTCACTTTGATCAGGATGGACAACGAAAACTACTTCGTAGTTACGCATAGAATCTCCTCATGGTTATAGTCTCCAAACTTAATGTTGTGAGACAAGGATTTAAAAAAAATGTAATTATAATGAGTTTTTAATATAAATCAATGTTCTAGGCGCTATATTCTGTCTTGAATATTGGCGCCATAAACTTGCTCTTTAAGGTATTTCATTTGATCTCTGATTTTTGCAGCCTCCTCAAATTCAAGGTTTTTAGCTGCTTTGTGCATGGCTTTATCTAGTTTATTAATTTCTTTGATCATTTGAGGTTCGGACATATCCTCATACTTGCGATTTTCTTTGCGAACTGACTGTTGACGTTTAAATTCATCTGTATCCTCAGCACTCTCGATGATGTCTTTTATTTTCTTAACAATGCTCGCTGGCGTAATACCATGCTCTTTATTGTAAGCTATTTGTTTTTCTCGCCTGCGTCCCATCTCATCCATAGCTCTTCGCATGCTTTGAGTAATGGAATTAGCATAAAAAATCACCCTTCCATTCAAATTTCTAGCTGCGCGACCAGCTGTTTGAATAAGTGATCTCTCCGACCTTAGGAAACCTTCTTTATCGGCATCCAGTACTGCAACTAATGAAACCTCGGGGATATCCAAACCTTCCCTTAAAAGATTAATGCCTACGACAACATCAAACTTTCCTAACCTTAAATCACGAATAATCTCAACACGCTCAACCGTATCGATATCAGAATGCAGATACCTTACTTTAATCGCGTGCTCGGTTAAATAATCCGTTAGGTCCTCAGCCATCCTTTTGGTTAATGTGGTCACAAGACACCTTTCACCGCGATAGATACATTGATTGATTTCACCTAGTAAATCATCCACCTGGGTATCGGCCTTTTTAACTTCAACCTCAGGATCCACTAAACCAGTGGGTCTCACAACTTGCTCGATAACTCTTTTTGCATGGGATTTCTCATAATCGGCTGGAGTTGCTGATACAAAAATACATTGGGGTAAAATAGACTCGAATTCATTAAAAGTTAGAGGACGATTATCGTGGGCCGATGGTAGTCGAAAACCATAATCGACCAGATTATCCTTCCTCGCCCTATCACCTTTCGACATTCCTCCAATCTGGGGTATGGTTACATGACTCTCATCAATTACCATCAAGGCATTCTTTGGTAAATAATCTAAAAGTGTGGGTGGTGGCTCACCAGGCTTTCTTCCAGATAGGTGCCTTGAATAATTTTCAATGCCCTTGCAAAAACCAATCTCATTGAGCATCTCCAAATCAAATTTAGTTCTTTGCTCTATCCTTTGGGCCTCAATTAATTTTTTTTCATCCACAAAAAACTTAATTCTCTCATTGAGTTCAACCTTGATATGCTCTATCGCTTTTAAGGTCGTATCTCTTGGGGTCACATAATGACTGGATGGATATACGGTGAAACGTTTTATTTTGTCAAAGATTTGACCTGTTAATGGATCGAAGGTAGTCAAAGACTCGATAACGTCATCAAAAAGCGTGACTCTAACTGCCGTTTCAGAGTTCTCTGCAGGAAAAATATCAATCACATCTCCCCTAACCCTAAATGTACCTCTCGCGAAGTCGAAATCATTTCTTTCATACTGCATTGAAACTAATCTAAGAATGATATTTCTTTGTAAAAGTTTTTCACCAACCTGCATGTAAAGTACCATACCCTGGTAATCAACGGGATCACCAATACCATAGATGGCTGATACCGTTGCTACAATAATCGAATCATCCCTCTCAAGAAGGGCCTTGGTGGCTGATAATCGCATCTGTTCAATGTGATCATTAATGCTCGAGTCTTTTTCGATGTATACATCCCTGCCTGGAACGTAGGCCTCAGGTTGATAATAATCATAATAAGAAACGAAATATTCAACCGCATTATGAGGAAAAAATTCTCTAAATTCCGAATACAATTGGGCCGCCAGCGTTTTATTGGGTGCCATAACAATCGTGGATTTGCCCGTGCGTGCAATAACATTTGCAATTGCAAAAGTTTTTCCAGAGCCAGTAACACCTAATAATGTTTGAAACTTTTCAGATTCATTAATACCTTGCGTTAATAAATCAATAGCTTGAGGTTGATCGCCTGCAGGATTGAAATCAGATACTAAGGTAAATGGGCTATTAGGATAAGTAAAATTCAAAAAAAACTCTAAATAAAAAAGAATTATTTTATCAGCTATCGAACTTTAATGATTTGACTCGGTCAGGATTAATATTAATAATTTATAATATCTGATGAAAAAAATAATTTATCTTCTGATTGTTTCTTTTTTCTATCATTCAGTATTCGCTTATGACCGAGCTAAACTAATGGATGCATGGGTAGCAAACGTCATGATTCGTGGCTATGCAGATGATGGTTCTTTAGCTTACGGTTCAGGAGTTATTACTGGTGATAACGAGGTTGTTACAAATTGTCATGTGCTTAGAAAAACAAAAAAACCATGGGTCTCACAGGGTGAATATTCATTTTCAATCACGGGCGTCAAGGCCGATCATTGGAAAGATTTGTGTGTATTAGAGGTATTTAATCTCAATCGCAAGCCTGTGCCCATTGGTGATAGTCGTAACCTCGTTAAGGGTCAAGAGTTGGTGGGCATTGGGCATTCTAACGGCGCTCCCGTTCCTTTGACAACAGGAGGCTATGTGATATCAACGTACCCCATGAAAAAAGGGGGCAGCATTATATTAAGCTCAGCAAAGTTTCGATTAGGTGCCAGCGGCAGTGGACTTTTTGATATGGACGGAAATTTAGTCGGTATTAATACTTTTAAAACGACAGGTTACGGATCGTACTATTCTGTTCCTGCAGAGTGGATTAATGATGTGAGATCCCTTCCATTAACTACAACCTTCCCTGTTCAAGGAAAGGCACTTTGGGAGGAGGATGAAGATAGCAAACCTTTCTTCCTTAAAATTGCAATTCCCAAGGTCAAAAAAAATTGGAACTCACTAATTCAGGTAACTCAACAATGGGTAAATGAGGAATCATCAGATACCGAAGCTTGGTATGAGCATGGTTATGCTAACGAGATGCTTAAAAACTATGAGGATGCTAAATCCGCATACCTAAAAGCAGTTAATTTTGACGAAAATAACTCCGATGCCTTGTTCAGGATTGGTGTAATTGAGAACATTCAGGGGCATGATGCTGAAGCCGAAAAAATTTGTCATACACTCGAAGAACTGAATCCAGCTAGAGCAGATGAGCTTAAAGAACTCATTGCCAAAAAGAATTGATAACTTTAATAAGATCACTTTAAGAAAAATTCTTTTTTAAGTAAAATAACGGCAATCTTTATTTTTTAATTCTTAGGGTCATTTTGTCAAAATCAGTATTATCTCAGTGCGTTAATCGTATCGAAGAATCGCCCACCTTAGCCATCACTGCTAAAGCCATCAAACTCAAATCAGAGGGAAAAGATATAATTGGTCTGGCTGCCGGCGAGCCTGATTTTGATACACCTGACTTTATTAAAGCTGCTGCCATCAAAGCCATCCAAGATGGATTTACCAAATATACCGCTGTATCAGGAACACAATCGCTTAAAGAGGCAATCGTTAAAAAATTCGAAAGAGACAATGGGTTAGCTTATAAAACCTCTGAAATCATTGTCGGTGTGGGTGGTAAACAATGTATCTTTAATTTATGCCTAGCATTATTAAATGTGGGGGATGAGGTTATTATACCTGCGCCCTACTGGGTATCCTATGCTGATATAGCTCAAATATCAGCGGCCAAGCCTGTGGTCTTAAAATCTGGTATTGAACAAAATTTTAAAATCAGTGCTGAGCAGTTATCTGAAGCAATTAGTAGTAAAACAAAATTATTTATTATCAATTCCCCTTCCAATCCTACCGGGGCTGTTTACAGCAAAGCTGAGCTTAGACAATTAGCGGATGTTTTATTAGCCCATCCTCACGTGCTAATAGGTACTGATGATATATATGAGCATATTAACCTGAACGACGAGCCCTTCTTTAATATTGTCATGGTCGAACCAAAGCTAAAAGACCGCGTCATTGTTTTAAATGGCGTATCCAAAGCTTACTCGATGACAGGTTGGCGTATAGGATTTGCTGCAGGCCCACAAGAAATTATTGCTGCGATGGCAAAACTCCAATCCCAATCGACTTCAAATCCCACGTCGATTTCACAAGTCGCGGCCGAAGCTGCCCTCAATGGTGATCAAAATTGCATCAAGCCGATGCTGGCAGCATTTAAGCAAAGGCACACGTTTGTCTTAGATGCGCTTAATAATATTGATGGCATCAAATGCCTTCCTACCCAAGGTGCCTTCTATTCATTTGCAGATGCAAGCGAGGCGATTCAAAAACTTTTTGAGCAAAAAAAAATAAGCGAGCCAACTGATCTTGCTTTTTCAGAATACTTACTTGATAAGGTTGGTGTGGCTGTCGTTCCTGGCTCTGCATTTGGTGCAGAGGGTTACTTTAGAATTTCTTTTGCAACATCCATTGAAAATTTAAAAGATGCCCTGAGTCGAATCGCTAAAGCACTAAGCTAGCTGTTTAAGATTTGATAAATTTTTTACATTTTTTATAAAAAAAAGCATATTCTATTCTTGAATTTAAATAAATTCGTAAGAATTACTTATCAATAATTCACATTGAATGTAACTTCCCAGGAAGATAGATAAATTCATATTTTTAATTTCTTTTTTTAGGACACAAAAATATGTTTAAAAAACTCTTATTAATCCTCGCACTTCTTTTTTCAATTAATCTTTACGCTGAACATCATGAGGGTGATGATGGTGCTGACGCAGATACAGAGACCACCGAAACAGAAGATGGTGATGAAGACTCTGGAGATGAGGAATAATAAAAAACCACCTTCGGGTGGTTTTTTTATCTTAAGTTGCGCAAGAAAATTAATTGACAAATAAATAGACTGCTAATGAAATCACTAAAACACCTAAGATGTTCATTAAGATGCCTGCACGTATCATCTGCTTGATGGTAATGCGTCCCGATCCAAATATAACTGCATTAGGAGGCGTGGCTACAGGCAACATAAAGGCACAACTAGCCGCAAACACGACAACGTAAGAAAGTATTTCAGGTGATAGGCCAATGAGTATGCCTAATGCTGAAACGATAGGTAAAAAGGTAATGGTTGTGGCTGTATTAGAGGTGATCTCAGTTAACAGAACAATCACCAGTGCAATAAAAATAATGACTAAAAGCGTTGCAAAAGAATCGAGAAAGCCAAGATTTTGCCCTATCCACATGGCTAAACCAGAATCTACGATAGCAGCCGCCAATGACAAGCCTCCTCCAAAAAGAATAAGTAGTCCCCATGGAAGTTTTTTTGCTTGCTCCCATGTGAGCAATTCAGATGACTTATTTTGTGAGGGAATAAGAAAGAATGCTAAAGCTGAAATAAGAGCAATTCCGGCGTCTGATAGGTTTTTTAATAATTCAAATTCATTGATATAACCTCTAAAAACCCAAGCAAAAATGGTAACTAAAAAAATTGCTGATACCTTTCTTTCATCTTTCGACATTGGGCCCAGGTCAACATACATTTTGTTTAGTTTATTTTTTACAGTGGCATTGTATTTAAATGGAGCTGGATAAATAAATCTGGTTAATAAGAGCCAACACAAAAATAATAATGCCATAGAGATTGGCAGGCCAAGTTTCATCCACTCTAGAAAAGATACATCGATATGATAAATTTCACGCATAAATCCAGCAAATACAATGTTAGGAGCTGTTCCAACTAGTGTAGCCATACCACCAATCGTTGCTGCATAAGCTACGCCCAGCAAAAGAGTAATCTGAAAGTTTTGTTTATGTTGTATGGATTGAAATGAAACAGATTTAGTAACCGTATCTGCCAAAGCTATGACAATGGGTAGCAACATTAACGTAGTGGCTGTATTAATAATCCACATACTTATTAAGGCTGAAACCAACATAAAAGATCCCACGAGATATGCGCTACTAATGCCGGCGTGAGAGAGAATCATGAGGGCAAAACGCTTGTGTAAACCTGAAACCTCAATACCAATTGCCATCATAAAACCACCTAGGAATAAAAAAATGTTCTGATTCGCATAAGGTATGGCTGCTTGCTGAAAATTACTTACACCCAATAGGGGTAACAATATTAAAGGTAAAAGCGCTGTTACGGGGAGAGGTATCGCCTCAGTTGACCACCACGATGCAATCAAGGCAGTGATCGCGAGGGTTATCCAGCCTTCATGTGAAATAGTGATAGGTACAGGTAAAAAATAAATGCCTAGAAATAAGACAATACCAATCCAAAAACCTTTTTTTTGATAAGCCTGCAAAATTAAAATATTTTCTCTAACTGATCAATGACGGACTTAACATCATCTTCTAATTCATCCAAATCTTCAATTTGATTTTTTAAATCCTCCAAGTCCTCTAAATCATCAATATCTAATTCGATAGATTGTAATTTTTTTTCGATGTCAGAAAAGCTAATTTGGCGTTTTAATTGTTCCTCAATATTTTTAAGCAATATTTCTGAGAGTTTTTCAGCACTCACACCCCCCTCTTTGACACCAATATTGTTCATACGAATATCTGGTAGGTTCGAATCAAGAAGTTTATCGCCCAACACTGTCATGGCAATTTCAACCTCAGGATCTAAAATATTTAATTTTTTAATAATAAATTTCTTTTCAACCTTTGTTTTTAAGGTTTCTTGATTAGTTGAAGATTGACTCTCATCATTGGTGGACTGATTAGCTTCGGCAGCCTCCGGTTGATTTTTGATATTCTTAACAAGCTGATCAAAATTAGAAATTTTATCGCCCTGCTCATAAATTAAATCAATTTCATCAATCGTTATTTCTTCAATCGTCACAACCTCATCAAATATAGTTTTTGGGTCGATATCAAGTATCGCCTCATCAATCTTGATGGCATAGGCTGAATTAAAAGGCTTTGGGTTGTGTAGTGTAAAGTTAATCAATTGAGCACGACCTTGCTTAACATCAATCTCAACACTATTGAGCTCAACTTTGGATTGAGTTAATTTTGAGGTCTCTGAAATAATTAGATCTCTGACAATATTATCTAAATTCTCATTTAGATAGAGATAACCTCCTGCAGCCGTTGCGATAATCAGCAAAACAAAAATAATGATTTTTTTCATAAATCTAAATTTCTAAACAAATTTTACCAAAATGCTGATTTGATTCTTGGTACTTAAATGCCTCAACAATGTTATTTAAAGGAAAAACCTTATCAATAATGGGTTTCATTTGTGATTGATTAATCTTTGCCACCATATCTATTTGCTGATTTCTAGAACCCACAATAAGACCTTGAACAGTAACTTGTTTAATAAGGGCATTAATAAAATTAAAGGAGCCCTCAAGGCCCGTTAGGATGCCAATTAAGGAGATATGTCCGCCAATTTTACATGCCATAATGGACTGCTCTAATGTTTGAGGCCCGCCTACTTCAACCACATGATCCACGCCCTTACCTTGAGTAAACTCCAAGACCTCCTCTGACCATTGGCTATTTTTTCTGTAATTAATCGTGTAATCAGCGCCTAAAGATTTGAGCTTTTTAATCTTTTCATCACTCGATGAGGTAGCAACCACTTTAGCGCCCACCATCTTAGCAAATTGAAGAGCAAAAATCGAAACCCCCCCTGTTCCCTGGATTAAAATGGTATCTTTTGCCTCAATATGATCATCGCAAAAGAGAGCACGCCACGCAGTAAGGCCTGCAGTAGTGAGTGTTGATGACTCGATATGGCTCCAGTTTTTAGGAGCTAATGTGAATGATGTTTCTGCTCTGGTGACATATTCCTGCGCAAATCCATCGACACCATCTCCAGGCACCGTTTCAAAGCCATTAACCTCAGGTTGACCTTCGATCCAGGTAGGAAAAAAAGTACTCACCACATAATCACCAGGGCTAAAGTCTTTAACTTTAGAGCCCACTTTGATTACCTCTCCTGCTCCATCCGCCATAGGTACACGCTCTTCAGTAGGTCCCCACATTCCACTGACCACTGCAAAGTCATGATAATTGAGTGAATTCGCATGAATACGGACCTGAACTTCAGAATCACTAGGATCACTCGTCTTACGATCAACTATAGTGACATTGTCATAACCACCCCCAGTATTGACTATTATTGCTTTATGACTCATATAAAAATTATTTTTTATTTAATCTAATAACATTTTTTGATAAATGAACCTCGCGCAAAAAACATAGAAGCCCAACAATGAGTGAAATCATCGCTGCTGAAAAAAAGAAATCCATAAAACGATGCAAACTAAAACTAATTTCAGTCGAAATAAAAATAGCAGCAATCACAACGCACAATAATAAAGCAGAGGTCGTTGTTAATGCGATTGCCCAATGCGTCCAGCGAGCTCTTAAAAGAAGATAATTTAATTCACTGTCTTTACCTTCAATTTTAATGTCACTCTCATTGAGGATTCTAAATCGATCAACAATCCTTGATAAACGATTAGCCATAACCGCTAGGATTGCACCAGCACCGGTAAGTAAAAAAGCTGGGGCTACTGATAACTGAATTGTATTTGCTACTTCTATAGAATTAATCATAATATAATCAATAATTTAAAATAATAATTTAATAAAAAACTTAAAGCTATCCACCTGTAATAGGTGGTAAAAATGCAACCTCATCACCGTCTTTAATAGCAGTATGCCATTCACGCATCTCCTGATTAATTGCCACCTTAGTTTTGGCTTTTCTTTTCTTTAATTCGGACCATGGCCCGCCCTCTTTTTGTGAATAAAAGCTGACTAAATCGTCTGCGCTTTGAATTGATAACGCATTAATATCAATCATAATCTTTTCTTGGTTAAATAACTCTCGAATACTCGCAAAAAAAAGAATTTTAATCATCTTTTTCCTCATCTATACCAGATTCATCAAATTCAACCTGATCATCGCCAGCCTCATTGAGCTGGACCCTTTCAATCTGTTTGAATCTTGAGGATATTTTTTTGCTCGTGATATGAATCTTCTGTGCATTATCATTGGCTTGATTGATATTATCTGCTAATTTTTTCATTCTCATATCAAAGCGGTCAAATTCTTGTCCTAGCTTGCCTAGTTCGGATTTTATTATATGCACCTGTTTACGAGTTTCAATATCCTTGAGAACTGCCCTAGCAGTATTTAAGACTGCCATCAATGTCGTTGGTGATACCAACCAAACATGACGACTCATGGCTTCTTTAATGAGATCTGGATGATAAGCATGTATCTCAGCGAAAACTGCTTCTGCTGGAATAAACATCACAGCCCCATCTGAGGTTTCATTTGGGATAATGTATTTTGACGATATATCATTGATATGTTTTTTTACATCCAACTTAAATTGTCTCTTGGCAGCGGTTTTATCCAACTCAGGTAGCGATTGATCATACATCTTATGGTAGTTTTCCATGGGAAATTTAGAGTCAATGCAAACGGTTCCGCTCGGCTCAGGAAGATATAAAACGCAATCAACCCTAACTCCATTAGAAAAGGTATGCTGCAGAGCAAAAGCGTCAGGTGGCAGAATATTTTTTATTAGGCCTTCCAGTTGAATTTCGCCATAAACACCTCGAGATCGTTTATCACCTAAGATTTCTTGTAAGCTCACCATATTCGTCATCATTCCATCAATCTTCTTCTGAGCCTCATCAATCGTGGCTAATGTTTTTGCAACATTTAAGAAGGTTTCACTTTGGGACTTTTCTTGTTCAGACAGGGTGCTATGAAGTCGATCAGAAAGCTTGTTCATAGCATCATTGATATCCACAATCATTTGGCGATGCTTATCTTCTAATTTTTGATTAAGACTGTCATCATTTTTTTGAAAAAATACCTTCCATGTTAGCGCTATGATAATGAGGAGAATAACAAGTAATATGCCTTCTAAAATCATAAATTAACTCGAGGCATCAAGGGCCTGACTGATATCTCCAATAATGTCATGGATATGCTCAATACCAACTGAAATTCTAACCATATCCTCACTAACTCCGGCTAAACTTAATTCGTTCTCATTAAGTTGCCTATGAGTGGTAGACGCAGGATGGCATGCAAGTGATTTAGCATCACCAATATTTACCAAGCGCAAAATCATTTCTAGGGCATCAATAAATTTTGCTCCAGCAACCTTACCTCCTTTAATACCAAAACTTATGATGCCAGCAGCATGGCCTTTAGTTATTTTTTTGCAAACGGCATGATATTTATCACCCTTAAGCCCTGCATAATTTACCCAGCTGACTTTATTATGATCTTGTAAAAATTTAGCTACTGCAAGAGCATTAGAGCAATGTCGCTCCATCCTTAATCCGAGTGTCTCCAACCCTTGCATAATTTGAAATGCACTATGAGCTGCGAGTGCAGCCCCTGTATTTCTAAGAGGAACAACTCGACAACGACCAATGAATGCGGCTGCGCCAAGCGCTTCTGTATAAACTACCCCATGATAAGAGGGGTCTGGCTCATTGAGCATTGGAAATTTTTTCTTATTGTTTGACCAATCAAATTTACCACTATCGACGATAATGCCCCCTACAGTGGTACCATGCCCGCCAATATATTTTGTCAAGGAATGCACAACAATATCAGCCCCAAAATCAATAGGTCTGCACAAGAAAGGGGTGGCTACAGTATTATCTACGATTAACGGTATGCCATTTTTATGAGCAATTTTAGCAAGTGATTCAATATCAACCACGTTGCCTAAAGGGTTACCAATCGTCTCACAGTATAATGCTTTCGTATGATTATCTATGGCATTATCGATTTGAGTAAAATCAGCGGCATCAACCATTTTAACCTCTACACCTTGGGTAGGAAGTGTATGTGCAAACAGGTTATAAGTTCCGCCATAAAGTTGGCTAGTGCTTACAATATTATCACCCACTCGAGTTATGCATTGGATAGCATAAGTAATAGCAGCCATACCTGATGATAATGCTAAGCCAGCGATGCCACCTTCCATTTCAGCAACACGTTGCTCGAGAACAGCATTCGTTGGGTTCATAATACGACTGTAAATATTACCTTCAACCTTAAGGTCAAACAAATCAGCACCATGCTGTGTATTATCAAATGTAAAAGAGGTTGTCTGATATATGGGTGTGGTGGCTGCCTTCGTTGTTTGTTCTGATTTGTAACCATGATGAAGAGCAATCGTTTCAAGTTTCATAAAATATCCTTTCTATTTATTATGTTCTATAGTAACAAATCCATTTCTTATTGATCTATTGAGGAGACAATTATTGATGGGAATTCATGGCAAATTTTTTGTGAAACCTCATCACTCATTTTAACAATAAGCTCAACTTTATCTTCAAAATTACGTTCAATAATCTCAGTTTTTTCTTTAAGTAATTTATCAATTAAATTATCTAATACATTGTATTCTAATATTATTTTATAATAATTTAATTTAATAAAGTCTTTGAAGTCGACTTGATCAATTGCCATCATTGCTGCCTTTGAGTAGGCCCTTGCTAGACCACCGGTTCCCAAATTAACACCTCCATAGTAGCGCACCACTGCTAGACAAGTATTAATTAAATTCTGATTTTGTAAAATATTTAATAATGGTCTGCCCGCAGTCCCTGAAGGTTCACCTGCATCATTAAAATAATCATCAATACCATTAGAAGTTTTTATTCGGTATGCAAAGGCTATGTGATTTGCAGAGTGATGATCCATTTGAAGGTCATGAATTCGATCCAGAAAAAGTTTTTTTAAGTCGCCTGGAATAACAAAACCAATAAATTTAGATTTATTTATTAAGTACTCTTCTGATGCTGATTCTTTAACAGGTATTTTCAAATATTAACTTAAACCAACAATAAAACCTGACTTGTCGACATAGATATGCTCACTCGCTGGAATCTTAGGTAATCCAGGCATGGTCATTAAGTCACCGCATACAGCCACAATAAAGCCCGCCCCTCTTGAGAGCCTAAGTTCCCTAACAGCTAATGTATGACCTGATGCAGCTCCTCTTTGGGCTGGATCACTTGAAAATGAGTAAGGTGTCTTAGCTATACATACCGGAAAATCATTGTATTTTTTTGAAAGATCTTCAAGTTGCTTTGATGCCTCAGGTTCAAACTTCACGTCCTTTGCATGATATATTTTCTTCGCAATGGTCTCTATTTTTTCTGACAATGACGCATCAAGATCGTAAACATACTTTAAGGGCTTCTTGTCAGCTAATTTAAGCATTTGAATGATGCCATTCGCTAAATCCATTGCTCCTTTAGGGCCATCCGCCCAGTGCTTACATACGAAACAACTGGCTCCGAGGTCCTTAACCGCATCTTGCACAAATTGAATCTCTTGATCCGTATCTAATGCAAAATGATTGAGCGCCACAACCACCACTTTGCCATAATGCTCATTACAGTTTTTAATATGGCGACTAAGATTAGCAAAACCTTTTTCAAGGGCAACTAAATTCTCTCCATTGAGCTCATTTTTCTCAAGCCCGCCATGATATTTAAGCGCGCGAATAGTCGCGACAAGCACAATAATGTCTGGGTTTAAACCCGTTGCTCTACACTTGATATCAATAAATTTTTCAGCACCCAAATCAGCACCAAAGCCCGCCTCTGTAACAACATAATCAGCTAGACTTAGACCTAATTCAGTCGCAACAAACGAGTTACAACCATGGGCGATATTCGCAAACGGACCGCCGTGAATCAATGTTGGCGTTTGAGCGATGGTTTGAACAAGATTGGGCATAAAGGCATCTTTTAAAAGCGCAACCATAGAGCCTTGAGCTTTTAAATCTTTCGCAAGTATCGATGGCTTGGATGGATCAATATTCGTTGCTACCTCAATTTCGCCCAGACGATACTCCAGATCCTCTAGCGATGAAGCTAAACAAAAGATAGCCATAATCTCGCTGGCAACAGATATATTAAAACGGTTTTTGTATTTATATCGATCAGAGTTGATATCAATATTTCTTAGTGATCGATCGTTCATATCAACGCATCGGTTAAATGTAATCTTATTAGGATCTATGCCTAGATCGTTACCGTGATAAATATGATTATCTATTAATGCTGCTAGCAGATTGTTAGCTGATGTAATAGCATGAAAATCACCCGTAAAATGAAGATTGATATTCTCCATAGGCAAGGCTTGGGACATGCCTCCACCCGTAGCACCGCCCTTGAGTCCAAAAACAGGGCCTAAAGAAGGTTCTCGAACACACGCAAGTGCATTTTCACCCGCAGCACACAAAGCATCAGCAAGACCAATCGTGGTAGTTGTTTTGCCCTCGCCCGCAGGTGTTGGACTAACTGCGGTAACTAAAATAAGTTTTGATGAGCGTTTTTTAAGATTTATTTTAGATTTATCAACTTTAGCTATGTGATGACCGAAATTGATAAGAGCATCTCTAGAGATGTTAAGTTTTTTTGCAATTTCCTCAATTGGCTCTAATTGAATACTTTGGGCAATTTCGATATCAGATTTCATGCATAAGTCTCTTAATATAAAGATTAAGGTTAACTAAACATGCCTATTTTGTAAATATTGTCGTAATTCATGCTCGCTCATTTGAGGGGTGAACATTTTAATAAAATCAAAGGTGGAGGCCCTGATAAATGTATCTTTTCTGATACCCAAGTAAGTTGTACTTAAGGGAAATAAATGACTTACATCACGGCTAATTAAATCAATATCCTTGGATGAATCAAATGCCATCTCTGCAATAAGACCAATCCCTAAGTTGAGATTAACGTAGGTTTTAATTACATCAGCATCAATAGCAGTCAGCATGATGTTGGGTTTTAAATTTGATTCTTTAAATACCTTTGAAACGATCGTGCTGCCTGTAAAGGCATAATCATAAGTAATCAAGGGATAGGTCGCTAAATGCTCTAGGGTGATAATCTTCTCCTCATTCAAAGGATGAGATTTGGGCATGACGATAATTCGATTCCATGAGTAACAAGGTATACAAAAGATTTTATCATGCAGGCCAATCGATTCAGTCGCTATGCCAACATCAGCATCGCCGTTGACGATTTGCTCGGTTACTTGAGATGGATTACCTTGATGAATATTAAGGTTGATTTTTGGATATTTTTTGACAAATTCTTCAACCACATTGGGTAGTTTATATCTGGCCTGAGTGTGTGTTGTCGTAATTGTAAAATTACCCGTGTCCTTTTTTTCATACTCCTCAGATACCCGTTTGATATTTTTTTCTTCTCGAATAATTTCTGCGATTGAATCAAATACTTGCTGGCCTGGTTCGGTTAAGCCTGTAAGTCTTTTACCATTTCTTTGAAAAATCTGAACGCCTACCTCATCCTCTAAAAGCTGTATTTGCTTACTTACCCCAGGTTGCGAAGTATGTAAGAAATTGGCGGCCTTGGAGATATTAAAATCATTTTGAACAACCTCAAAAATACATCTTAATTGTTGTAATTTCATATACCTTATAGTTATATAAATAGAATTTAATATTACTAGAATAATATATTAAAAACTGATATATTTCACCCCTATTTTAAGCATTCGTATTATGGGTTTGGAATTTACATTATCAGGTTTTATTGTAGGTCTTTTGGTAGGCTTGACTGGAGTGGGTGGTGGATCATTAATGACCCCCTTACTCGTATTGCTATTTAAAATTAATCCTGCTATCGCTATTGGTACTGACTTACTTTATGCGTCTATCACAAAATCTGCAGGTGTTATTTCTCATAGCAAGCTAGGCCACATTCAATGGAATGTTGTGCATAAACTAATGCTTGGCAGTATCCCAGCTTCAATATTAACAACTTTCTTCCTCAAACAAATGAATCTAGACTCACCTGATACGATGCATATTATTGAAATGTGTTTGGGTATAGCACTTATTTTTACAGCCATTGCAGTTTTAACCCAGCCTATCATTATTGAGCGATCCAAAAATAAAGCCATCAAAAATAATCCTAATACTGGGCATTTAACGATTTTATTGGGACTCCTTTTAGGTATCATGGTAACGGTAACATCTGTGGGTGCAGGCGCTCTAGGTGTCACTGCGCTTCTTATTTTGTATCCTAAAATGTCTGTAAAAAATATTATTGGAACTGATATTGCCCATGCGGTGCCCATTACATTTATCGCGGGTCTGGGTCACTATAACTTAGGTCATGTCGATTTTATTTTACTTGGTACACTTCTGCTGGGCTCTATTCCAGGCATTTGGGTAGGAAGTTTTTTAAGCTCAAAAATTGATGAGAATAAATTAAGATACTTTCTTGTCATAATTTTGATTCTTATAGGTATTAAGTTAATTATTAATTTTTAAAGGTAACAAATGTATATATACGATGATATTGATCAAAAAATAGTTAATGAGCGTGTTGCTCAATATACTGATCAGCTTAATCGATTCCTAAAAAATGAATTAACTGAAGAGGAATTTAGACCGTTAAGACTTCAAAATGGGTTATATATTCAGCGTCATGCACCTATGCTTCGAATAGCGATACCCTATGGTTTATTGTCTTCAAAACAACTTAGAAAACTTGCTGATATTGCCGATAAGTATGATCGTGGGTACGGGCACTTTAGCACACGTCAAAACTTACAACTCAATTGGCCCAAACTTGAGGATACCCCTAAAATATTAGCTGAACTAGCAAGTGTGCAGATGCATGCGATCCAAACCTCAGGCAATTGTGTACGAAATATCACCACAGATCAATTTGCTGGAGTTACACCGGACGAAATCCTTGATGCGCGTCATATTGCAGAAATTATGAGGCAATGGAGCACTTTTCATCCAGAATTTGCTCTACTTCCAAGAAAATTCAAAATTGCTGTCACTGGATCAACTAAAGACCGTGCTGTGGTTCAGGCGCATGATATCGGTATTGAGTTCTATTACGATGAACATCAAAAAATTGTGGCCAAGATATGGGTTGGTGGTGGCTTGGGGCGAACGCCTATCCTCGGAACTGTGATTAATGAAAGGCTTGAATGGCAACATGTTCTGACCTACTGCGAGGCTATACTTCGTGTTTATAACCTCTACGGTCGAAGAGATAATAGTTTCAAAGCACGCATTAAGATTTTAGTTAAAGCTCTAGGCATCGACCAATTTAGAACATTAGTTGAGGATGAATGGCAACATATAAAAAATGGACCAAATACGATCACAGAAGATGAGTTAGATCGAGTCAAACAATTCTTTACTGAGCCTAGCTATCAAACAAACTTAAAAAACACACTTGAAGAACATCAAAATAATAAACCTTTTACTCAATGGCTTCTAAGGTGCACGCATGAACATAAGATTGAGGGTTATCGGTCTGTCACCCTCTCACTTAAACCATATAATGTTGCACCCGGAGACGTCACCTCCGATCAAATGAACATCATTGCTGATTTGTCTGACCAATTTAGTTTTGGTGAGATTAGAGTTTCACATGAACAAAACCTAATTTTCGCAGATGTAAAAGAAAATGATCTTTTTGAGTTATGGGAAAAATTAAAGGCCCATAATTTAGCCACACCGAATGTGGGTTTACTCACAGATATCATCTGCTGCCCTGGTGGAGATTTTTGCTCGCTTGCGAATGCCAAAAGTATACCCATAGCAGACTCAATTCAACAAGTTTTTGATGATATGGATTATTTACATGAGATTGGAGATATTAATCTTAATATTTCTGGATGCATGAACGCTTGTGGACATCATCATGTGGGTCATATTGGCATTCTTGGTGTAGATAAAGATGGAAGTGAATGGTATCAAGTCACTCTAGGTGGCAACCAAGGTAATTTTGCCAGCATTGGAAAAGTAATTGGGCCTTCTTTTTCTTCAGAGGAAATGCCTATTGTAATCAAACGTATCATTGAGGTTTACATTAAAGAGCGACATGAGGATGAGCGCTTTATTGACTGTGTTCAGCGCATAGGGTTTGAGCCTTTTAAAAAAAATGTCTATCAAGTGCAAGAGGTATAAATTGAATTCACAATTAATAGTTAAAGATAAAATTGTTCATGATGATTGGGTAAAAATTGATCTACCCAAAATCGATATGGAGGTAAAAAAACAAGCTGGTAAGGTTGTTTTATTTAAACTAACTGGGGATGATTTTCCAACACCAGATCAAATCAAAGAGACTCAAATACCTTCCTCAGGAAAAATCATACTTCCATTAAAAGCTTACCTTTTACATAAAGACGAATTAAAAGATCGATTAAATAAAGGTGAAATAGCCATCTGGGTGTTATCGCATGAGGAAATTGGCAGTCATCTCAATGAATTAGGTGATCTTAATCAATTTCCCTTAATAGCGGTGCATATTGATAAATTTGCTGATGGCAGAATATTCTCGATTGCCACACAATTAAGGATTAATTTTAAATTTAAAAATGAGCTTAGGGCGCTAGGCGACATTCTTATGGATCAGCTTTATTTTCTAAAACGTTGTGGCTACACAAGTTACCTTATAAGATCGGATAGGGATACGAATCAGGCACTCAAATCGTTAAGTGATTTTAGTGAACCTTATCAGGGAGCATTTGATATTCAAGAACCTGTTTGGCGAAGAAAAAACAGGAAATCGTTATGAGTAAAAAGATTGACCAAATTACCATTAATGAAAAGCTCACCGTTGCCTTAAATATTAAAGTGAAAGAGCTCTACACATTATTACAAGATGCAGCTAAAGGATATAAAAACATTGCTTTTGCTAGCAGTCTTGGTGCAGAGGATATGGTGCTGCATCATGCAATTTTTCAATCTCAAGCGTTAATTAATATTTTTTCACTCGATACAGGTAGGCTTCCAAATCAAACCTATGAGCTTATTGATAAAGTGAGAAATAAATACTCCCAATCCATACAAATTTATTTTCCTGATGCGCAATTAATTGAAAACTATGTCACAAAAAATGGCATCAACGCTTTCTACAATTCATTAGAGCTTAGAAAAGATTGCTGCAAAATCAGAAAAGTTGAGCCACTAAAAAGGGCTCTCAAAGGCAAAGATGCATGGATCACAGGGTTGCGATCGGCTCAATCACAAACTAGAGATACTCTCGAAATTAAAGCGTTTGATGATACACACCAAATTGATAAAATTAACCCCCTAGCCGAATGGTCTGAAAGTGAAGTTTGGGCATACATAAAAATAAATGATGTTCCCTACAATAGCCTTCATGATCAGTTTTATCCAAGCATTGGTTGTGCTCCCTGCACTCGAGCGATTTCTCCTGGTGAAGATATTCGCGCAGGTCGCTGGTGGTGGGAAAACCCTGAAAACAAAGAATGTGGATTACATATTAAGGATTAAAGATTGGTAACGAAAACATTAACACATTTAGATTGGTTGGAGTCTGAGGCCATTCATATCATGAGGGAGGTTGCCGGTCAGTGCAGCAACCCCGTTTTGCTTTTTTCAGGTGGTAAGGACTCACTATGCTTACTTCGTATTGCAGAAAAGGCGTTTAGGCCTGGTCGCTTCCCCTTTCCTCTTATGCATGTTGATACAGGCCATAATTATCCTGAGGTTATACAGTTTAGAGATCGCAAGGTAAATGAGTTAGGTGAACGTTTAATTGTAGCCTCAGTTGAAGAATCCATGCAAAGAGGTACTGTGGTGCTTAAAACCCCGGATGAACCCAGAAATAAATATCAATCAATAACTTTGCTAGAAGCTATTGAAAAGTATCAATTTGATTGCTGTATTGGTGGTGCAAGACGTGATGAAGAAAAAGCAAGAGCTAAAGAGCGCATCATGAGTTTCAGAGATGAATTTGGCCAATGGGATCCAAAAAATCAGCGTCCAGAATTATGGGATTTATATAACGCACGCGTACACAAGGGTGAGAACATTCGCGCCTTCCCCATCTCGAATTGGACAGAAATGGATGTCTGGCAGTACATTGAACGTGAAAAACTTGAATTACCAGAAATTTATTATGCCCATAATCGTGATGTGATTAAAAGAGGTGGTGCCATTGTTCCTGTCACGGAATTTACTCCTGCTAAGGCCGGTGAAAAAGTTGAAAATCTAACTGTACGGTTTAGAACGGTTGGGGATATTACTTGTACAGCACCTGTACTAAGTGACGCTGATACAGTAGAAAAAATTATTTTTGAAACTGCAGCAACCATTATTTCAGAACGGGGTGAGACACGTTTAGACGATCAAATGTCGGAAGCGTCAATGGAGCAAAGAAAAAAAGAAGGTTATTTTTAAAAATGATAGAAAAAAACAATAATTCAGTTTTAAGATTTATGACTTGCGGTAGTGTCGATGACGGCAAAAGTACGCTCATTGGACGACTTTTATTCGATACTAAAACCATTCTCACAGATACACTTAGTCAGATTGAAAAAACCTCTCAAAAAAGAGGTATGACGGCATTAGATTTATCCCTGATTACCGATGGCTTACAAGCTGAACGTGAGCAAGGGATTACGATTGATGTGGCTTACCGTTATTTTAGTACAGGGACTAGAAAATACATTATCGCTGATGCACCCGGACATGAGCAGTACACAAGAAATATGGTCACGGCTGCCTCAACTGCTCAAGTTGCTATTATTCTTATTGATGCTCGTAAAGGTATCCTAACCCAAACCAAGAGGCATACTTTTTTAACTAAATTGGTAGGCATAAAACATATCTTAGTTGCAGTAAATAAAATGGATTTGGTTGACTATGATGAAAGCCAATTCACCAAGATATGCAATGACTATAAAGAATTCAGCCAAGCTATTAAAGCGAATAATAATCAAGCAAAAATTGATTTCCTGCCCATGTCAGCATTGGTAGGCGATATGATTGTTGATCGAGGCAATAAACTTAATTGGTATCAAGGTCCTACCCTGCTTGAATATTTAGAAAAGGTTGACGTCACCGAACTTGATGAACATTCAGCACTTCGTTTCCCGGTTCAGTATGTTTGTAGGCCACAAGACTCCTCAAATAAAGATCTTCATGATTTCAGAGGTTTTATGGGTCGGATTGAATCAGGGTTGCTTAAAGTAAGGGACCAAATTAAAGTATTACCCTCAGGCCATCAATCATCCGTCAAAGATATTCGAATCGGTGAAATGAAAATTGATGAGGCTATTCCTGAGCAATCAATCACCATCACCCTGGATGATGAAATTGATATCTCTAGAGGAGATATGATTGTTCATGATAACGATACGGTACAATCGGTTAAAAGTTTTAAATCAATGATTTGCTGGTTGTCAGAAACTTCGCTGAATCCAGGACGAGCTTATTTAATAATGCATACTACACGCTCCTCTAAAGCTAAGATAAGCCAAATTTGTCATAAGGTTAATGTCAATACACTCGCACACGAGGATGCAAATGAACTTCAAACGAATGATATAGCAGAAGTCACATTTAAATTAGCTCAACCCTTGATTGTTGATCAATACGAACAAAATCGAAGCACTGGTGCTTTTATTTTAGTTGACGAATCAACCTATCATACGGTAGCGGCAGGTATGATTTTAAGCATGGAATGATGATTAAAATTAATCTAGAATAATAAAAAATATTTAAGGAATAAATAATGACTTATGTGGTAACTGAAAACTGTATTCAATGTAAATATACCGACTGTGTAGATGTGTGTCCGGTCGATTGTTTTGTTGAAGGTCCTAATTTCCTTGCTATCGATCCTGAGGAATGTATTGATTGCACGTTATGTGTTGCTGAGTGTCCCGTAGAGGCAATCTTTGCTGAAGACGATGTGCCAGAGGATCAACAAGAATTTATTGAGATCAATGCCAGGCTTGCAAAAGTTTGGCCCATTATTTCACAACGAAAAGACCCCCTTCCTGATGCAGATAAATTTGCCAGTGAAACAAATAAACGTGGACTTTTAATTGAGGAATAAATAATGAAATATTTAATTATTCTAATCTCGACTTTCTTTAGTTTGAAGGCATTTGCCTGGGGTGAAACCTTTGTGGATGGTGAACCGGGTGCTGATGGTGTCAGTGTGGTGACAACCATTGATCAAGATAAATGTGAGCCCAAAGCTGCTGTTAAGGTAAGGCACACAGGCTATGCAGAGCGTCTTCCAGGTTATATTGATGAAGATTTAGATAAATTAGCTAAGAATGAAGCTTTTAAGCAAGGTGGTAATACCGTTATTATGATTGAAAAATATGAGGCTGGACGTGGAACGCAATCAGCGCTTTATCATATTTACATGTGCAACTAAATTTTTTTCCATACTTGGGTTTGTATAATGAATATAAACCCAAGACAAAAAATTCCAAAAAAACCTATCGCTAATCCTAGCGTTGAAAACCATAAAAATGGAACAGCAATACCAGCAACAAGTGTTGAAAAGAGCATTTGCGAAAATGCTTGTCCAGATGCTGCTGTCCCCCTCATCTTAGGGAAACAATCTAAGGCCGCTAAAGAGATAACTGGCATGATTAAGGCCATACCAATGTTATAAAGTGCAATAAATGCGATATTAATTGGCGCATAATTATCAAAGCTTGCACAAAAAATTAAATTGCATGAGGTCATAAATAACATCCAAAAATAACCATATCTCAATAACTTATGAGCCGGAATAATGCCGGCAGCTTTTTTAGAAAGATAAGATCCAAGAATCATGCCACTTACTGTAGGGATAAATAGATAGCCAAATTGTTGAGAATTAAATCCTAGGTGGTCCATAAGAAAAATGGGGCTTGAGAGAACGTAAATAAAAAAAGCGGAGAAATTAGCTGAGACAGCCAAAATTAGGAATATAAAATCTTTATTAGCCAATAAATTCGTATATCTTTTTAGTACCGCATTGGCAGAAAAAGGCAATAATTCAGAATTCTTAAGCGTTTCAGGTAATATTTTTTTTGCCATAAACCAGGATAAACCTGCATAAAAAGCCAAAAAAATAAAAATAATTTGCCAATGAATTTCAAGTAGTAAGCCACCTATCATGGGTGCTACAGCAGGTGCAATTCCAAATATAATTTGAATCGTTGCCATCACACGTTGAGCCTCAGCTCCTTCATAAAGGTCTCTGACCATTGCCCTTGCCACAACATTACCGGCACCGCCACCAATACCTTGAAGCACACGGAAAAACCATAACATCTCAACACTTGTTGATAGAGCGCATCCAATCGATGCAAAAAAGAAAAGAGTTAAACCCCATTGCATCGATTTAATCCGCCCAATGGAATCTGATATCGCTCCATGAAAAAGCGTCATGATTGTATATGGTGCTAAATAGAATGTAAGGCTTTGCTGAATGAGTTCAGGAGTTGTGTACAAGTCCTGTGCAATGATGTGAAAGGCAGGCAAATAAGTATCAATGGCGAACGGAGCGAGACTTGCCAGCATTGCCAAAGTGATAACTTTGGGATTTAAAAAGAGACTCATAGTGCCCTTAATTATAGGGTAATTAAGGGAGTGCGTGGAAGTCTTCTAATCGTTCTTTCTCTTCACCTTCAATCACACGATTTGAATTTTTATCTGTCCTGAAAACAATAGGCTGTGCTTGAAGTTCACCCTTTTGCGCATCAACAATGGCTTTCTCAATGAGCGGTCTGCCAGGAGATTTATCACATACTGGGTCTGCGCCCTCAGCATCACCAGAAATTAAAAATGCTTGGCAGCGACAACCGCCAAGATCATTTTCTTTTTCCGGACAAGTGCGACATGGCTCTTTCATCCATGAATCACCGCGATATTTATTAAAAGCTGGTGACTCATACCATGCAAAACCTAACTCAGAATCTTTCACGTTAGGAAACTTCATGTTAGGTAAAACACGTGCAGAGTGGCAAGGTAAAATATCTCCATCAGCGGTCACAATCATAAAGACCTCACCCCAACCATTCATACATTTTTTAGGACGATTTGCAAAATAATCAGGTACGACAAAAAAGACTTTCATTTTATTACCCACACGATCTCTAAATCGATTGGTGACTTCTTCAGCTTTATCGACCTGCTCTTTGGTTGGCATTAATTGATTGCGATTGAGTAACGACCAACCATAATATTGTGTATTGGCAAGCTCGACATAATCGGCGCCTAGTTTTTCAGCCATCTCTAAAATTTCTTGAATATGGTCAATGTTGTACCTGTGAATAACAACATTAAGTACCATAGGATAACCACGATCCTTAATCATGGCCGCGACTTTTTGTTTTAACTTAAACGTTTTGGTGTCTGTAACGAAATTACTGATCTCCTCAGTAATATCATGCATGGATAGTTGAATATGATCGAGACCTCCTTTTTTAAAGGCATCAATACGTTTATCGGTTAAACCTACACCTGATGTTATGAGGTTACTGTAATAACCTAACTGATGAGCTTCTTCTACAATAATCTCGATGTCATCTCTTAACAGAGGTTCGCCACCAGAGATGCCTAACTGTAATGCGCCCAGATCTCGGGCTTGATTTAGTACCTTGATCCAAGACTGGGTATCAAGCTCATTCTTGGTATGGTTCGCATAATCAGTAGGGTTATAGCAAAATGCACAGTGCAAAGGACAACGATAAGTTATCTCAGCTAACAGCCAAAGTGGTCTCTTATTCGTAACAGTTGAATCAACACCATTATTTTGTTGTGCCATAATTAATCCTTAACCTTAATTTACTTGTTCAATCCACGCCTTGCCTAGGGCAAAATCAATCATTGCCAAAATATCTTTCTCAATATCCTTCACATCAGGAAATTGATTTTTGAGCAGATCAACAATAGCCTTAACGGAATTTTTTCCATCAACTAACTTCAAAACTTCACCAGCACTACCATTCAATTTAACCATACCTTCTGGAAATAAGATGACGTAGCAGTCTTGTGCCTTCTCCCATTGAAAGCGATGATGTGCAGCAATCTTGTATATATCTGAATTTGAAATCGTCATTTATCTTGGCTGCCTTAAGTAGTCACGCCCTTCCACTTTAATGTCTGATGAAGCAAGCATAATTGAATCTGCTATCACCCATAATACATCTAATTTAAACTGCAATATACCCAAGGCTTTTTCTTGCATCTCACGCGTTTGACTAAAGTAATCTAAAGTCACACCTAAACCATGCTCTACATCACGACGAGCCTCGGTTAATCTTTTCTTGAAATAAGATAGCCCAGATTCATCAATCCAAGGATACATTTCTGGCCATGAACTAATACGTTGTTGGTGAATGTGTGGGGCAAAGAGCTCTGTTAAAGAAGAGCAAACGGATTCTTGCCATGTTCTTTGTCGAGCAAAATTAATGTAAGCATCCACAGCAAATCTTACTCCAGGGGAAACCATTTTTAAGGATGTTACATCCTCACGTGAGAGTCCAACAGCCTTGCCTAAGTTAATCCAGGCTTCAATTCCACCTTCAGCATTGCCGTCGCCATCATGATCAATAATCCTAACAATCCATTCCTTTCTAATTTCTTTATCGGGGCAATTAGATAAAATTGCTGCATCCTTCTGAGGAATACCAATCTGATAATAAAAACGGTTAGCAACCCAGGATTGTAATTGCTCCTTAGTTAACTTTCCTTCGTACATCATCACATGGAAAGGATGGTAAATATGATAACCTTTACCCTTCTCCCTTAATTGATTTTCAAATTCTTCTCTTGACCATGGTTTCGTCATTTTATTACCTCTAAATTATGATATCCATACCATCAAATGCAACTTCAATGTTATGGTCGTTTAACATTTTTCTCTCGGGCGAATCTTCTCTTAAGATAGGATTTGTATTATTGATATGAATCAAAATTTTTCTTGGTTTATCGAGGGAGCTGAGCGTCTCCATAATGCCGCCCTTACTTGATTGGTCAAGGTGACCCATCTCGCTTGCTAATTTGTCATTAATCCCATGACGTGACATCTCATCATTGGTCCAAACGGTACCATCCACTAGGATGACATCAGCATCTCTCATGTACTCTAAAACATGATCTTCAATAATACCTAAACCGGGAGCGTAAAATAAATTTTTACCTGTTTTTTTGTCCTCGACACGATAACCCACATTGTCACCTGGGACAGTATTATGACGGTGAGGTGAGTATGGTGGCGCTTCACTCTTAAGCGGAACAGCTGTAAAAACTAAATCATCTGCCTTAGGAATTTCAAAGGGATCCTGATCCGTTTTAACTTCATGCCAATTAATACCTCTAAAGTGACCTAAAATATTAAAAATAGGGAAACCAGTGGTCATGTCCTCATAAACAGACTGAGTACAATATATATCCCATGGCTTATCGTGCTCCCTTAAGATTAATAAACCTGTTGTATGATCAATTTGTCCATCGCAAAGGATAATGGATGCAATACCAGTATCTCTTATTTTTCTTGCGGGCTGAAGCGGGGGAAATGATTCAATTTGTGCGCGAATATCAGGTGATGCGTTAAACAAAATCCAATCTTCGCCATTAGAACTAACAGTTATTGAGGATTGGTTTCTCGCAGAAGATTTAATTGAGTGGGTTCTTAATCCTTTGCAATTCTCACAATTACAATTCCACTGTGGAAAACCGCCACCAGCACCCGAACCTAATACCCTAATATGCATAAATCACCTAAATTTTTGAAAGGTTGAATGATGCATTATGTCAACATAATGAGACAGTGCAAAAGATCTCAAAAAAAACTCATGATTACCATGAGTTAACGACCGATATTTCTTCCTAAAATTTGCGCAATGGATGTTAATTCAGACATTAACTGCTTGAGTTCATCAGGATTAATAGCTTGATCAGCATCACACCAAGCCTCACATGGATTAGGATGCATTTCGACTAAAAGACCATCAGCACCTGCAGCGATACCTGCTCTTGATAAAGCAGCCACCATCCAGGCCTTACCTCCGGCATGCGACGGGTCAATAATCACGGGAAGGTGAGTTTCCTTCTTAAGAACCGGAATTGCTGTGACGTCCAATACATTTCGGTAATAGGTTTCAAATGTCCTAATGCCCCTTTCGCAGAAAATAATATTATGATTTCCTCCGGATGCGATGTATTCAGCTGCCATTAGCCATTCCGAAATCGTTGCCGACATTCCACGCTTAAGGATCACAGGGACGTTTATCTTGCCCACTTCGCGAAGTAATTCGAAATTTTGCATGCTGCGTGTACCAATCTGAATAACGTCTACTTTTTTTTCTAAGAATTTATCTAAATGTCTTACATCAAGTAACTCCGTTACTATGGGTAAACCCTCGGCGTCCGCAGCCTCTCTAAACATTTCAAGACCCTCAAAGCCTACACCTTGAAAGGTATAAGGACTTGTTCTTGGCTTAAAGGCACCTCCACGCATGAGTTTTACGCCTGCTGCCTTGACTGCCTTGGCAGACTTTTGCATTTGGTCAGGAGTCTCGACAGAGCATGGGCCAGAAATAATTTGAATATCTTTTCCACCAATCGGATGACCTGAAATGTTAATAACAGAATCTTGCTCATGCCACTCACGAGCCACAATTTTGTATGGCTTAACAATATGTAGGGCTTGCTCGACGCCTGGAAGTGAGGCTAATAGCTCTTCGTCAAGGAGGCGCTCATCACCGATAGCACCTATGACTGTCTTTTCAATGCCCTTAGATACAGAAGCCTCAAGACCTTTATCCTTGATACGATCTAACACATTATCAATTTGATCTTGTGTTGCAGATTTGTTCATTACAATAATCATACGGTTTCTATTTCACTAATTTTTCTTAACGTTTCTAAAAATATCTTATTCTCATTTTCAAGACCAATACTGACTCTTAAAAAATGAGGTAATTTGTAATTGGCGATTGGTCTGACAATCACACCATTTTTGAGTAATTCGTGATAATACATCATTGCAACACTTTCGTCTTTAAGTTTAAAGCTAATAAAATTTCCATAAGACTCGATGTAGTTAAAGCCAAGTTCCTTAAAGCCATTGATAATCTGGGTCATGCCCTCATTATTAATTTTTTGACTAAGCTTAATGAATTCATGATCATCAAGTGAGGCTATGGCAGCAATTTGGGCTAAATGATTGACGTTAAAGGGTTGCCTAATCCTATTCATTAACTCAATGATCGATGAATGTCCAACACCATAACCTACACGTAATCCAGCTAATCCATAAGCTTTTGAAAAACTTCTTGAAATAATAAGGTTATGAAATTCTTTTGACCATGAAAATGCCTCTGATTTATCATTGTCAGACAAATACTCATCATAAGCTTCATCTAAAATAACAATGACATTTTTTGGCACCAGAGATAAAAATTCTCTCAACTTTGATTTTTTAATCAACGTTCCAGTGGGATTATTTGGATTAGCAATAAAAATAATTTTTGTCTTAGCATTGATATTTTTTAAAAATCCTTCAAGGTCATGCGCATAATTTTTAGCTTGAACTTCAATACCATTGGCTCCAACTGCTTTTACAACGAGAGGATAAACTGCAAATGCATGCTCTGAATAAATAGCCTCATCACCAGAAGTCAAGAAGGTTCTAGTGACAAGCTCAAGGATATCATTTGAACCGTTACCAAGAATGATTTGTCGCTCATCAAGCTTAAAAGTAGAGGCAATTTTTTGTTTAAGGTAAAAGCCATTGCCATCTGGATAACGCTCTGCATCATCCATCGCATTTAATACTGCCTCTTTAGCAAGGGGGCTAATGCCGATAGGGTTCTCATTAGAGGCTAGCTTGATAATTTTACTTTCGTCGAGATTTAATTCACGAGCAACTTCCTTAATCGGTCTCCCCCCTTGATAGGGTTCAATTTCATGGATGTATTTTGGAACAGAAATATTATTTATCATTGCTGGCAGGATAAGAGCCTAAAACCTTAATGAATGAGGCTCGTGATTCAATTTGTTGCAATGATGTTTTTACTTTCTTATCTCTTAGATGCCCTTCCAAATCGATAAAGAAAACATATTCCCACATGCCAATTTTAGCTGGCCTAGATTCTAGCTTAGTCATACTTACCTTATTTTTGGCAAAGGGCTCTACTAAATCGGCAATGGCACCTGGTTTATTTTTAGTGGCTACGACAATGGAAGTTTTATCATTCCCGCTGATACCGATATCTTGTTTTGATAAGACAAGAAACCTCGTTGAATTGCGGCTATCATCCTCAATATTTTCATGCAAAATGTTAAGTTTATAAAGATCAGCAGCCTTGATGCTCGCAATCGCTGCAGAATTGTTTTCTTTCGCTGCATGTTTTGCGCCATCTGCATTGCTCATCACTGCAATTTTGTCGACGTTAGGTAAATTATTCATGATCCAATCGTGGCATTGGGCCAACGATTGTCCGTGTGCGTAAACTTTTTTAATTTGGGTAAGTGATTTATTTTTAGAAATAAGGCAATGATGAACGGGTAAAATAATTTCACCGCAAATATTAAGGTCTTTCGTTAATAATAAATCAAGCGTGCGGCTGATAGCCCCCTCTGTAGAATTTTCAACGGGTACCACACCATAATGAGCTATATCAGATTGAACTTGAGTAAAGACCTCATCAATACTGTTGGTAGGGATTGCGTCGATATTTTCTCCAAAATGTTTTATAGTGGCCTCTTCACTGAAAGTACCCAGAGGTCCGAGAAATGCAACACTGAGCTTTTTTTCTAGCGCACGGCAATTAGAGATAATAGATTTAAATATATTTGCAACACTTTGGTGGGATAAAGGTCCTTGATTGATCTTTTTTAAACGTGCAATTAGGCTAGCTTCACGATCAGGCTTGTAGATGATGCCGTCACTTTTAAGTTTACCAACCTCTTTGGCAAGATTACCTCGCTCTGAGACAAGTTTAAGAATGTGTTCGTCAAGCCTATCTATTTCTTTTCTAATTTGATTTAAATTTTTTTTCATTGGTATTTTTTTTCAAAAATTTCCATAAATTCAACTAGCGCTTCAATACCCTCCATCGGCATAGCGTTATATATTGAAGCTCTCAAACCGCCCACAAGACGATGGCCTTTGAGCTGATAAAGGCCCTGTTCTTCTGCCTCAGCAACAAATTTCATGGTTAATTCATCGTCATGAATCCTGAATGGCACATTCATTCTGGATCGATTGTTTTTATCAATATTATTGTAATAAAAACTTGATGAATCAATATATTTATAAAGATAATCTGCCTTTTCAATATTTTTCTTCTCAATCATCTTAAGACCGCCATTCTTCTCAATCCACTTAAATACTAAGCCGGCAACATAGATGCTAAATGTTGAGGGTGTATTAATCATTGATTTATTATCAGACTGGATTTTCCAATTAAAGGTTGTAGGAGTTTTTTTATCTGCAAAATCAATTAAATCGTCCCTGACAATCAACAAAGTCAATCCAGCAGGGCCAATATTCTTTTGCGCTCCCGCATAAATTACCCCAAACTTATCAATGTCCATAGGTCTTGAGAGAATATTGGATGACATATCACATACTAAGGGTACCTTGATACTTTCGGGTACATCAAAATACTCAACACCATGAATGGTTTCATTCATACAAAAATGTACATAGGCATCACTAGTGGAGTACTTCCATTCAGATGCATCAGGGGCTTTTATAAAATCTATAGATTCTGATGATGCAGCTAAGTGAATATTCTCAAAAGGCTGCGCATCATTGTAGGTTCTTTTAGACCAGTATCCAGAGGCGACGTAAGATGCTGATCTACCCGCTAAAAGATTCATAGGCACCATAAAGTTTTGGGTGATCGCCCCGCCCTGAAGAAATAAAACTTTATAGTTTTTTGGAATACTAAATATATTTCTGAGATCATTTTCAGCTTCATCAAGAATAGGAAGGTATTGTTTGCCGCGATGAGACATTTCAATAACAGACATTCCAGTACCATGCCAATCAATAAGTTCAGATTGAACCTGCTCTAAAACCTCTTTTGGAAGAATAGCTGGACCCGCAGAAAAGTTATACCGGCAGCTCATCTTGATCACTTTCTAAATGTTCTGATTCGACTATTTTTTCTAAACCAGAAAGTTTTTCATCTTTTGTAAGATGGATGAGGGTTACGCCTTGGGTTGCTCGCCCAAGCTCTCTAATTTCACTCACGCGAGTTCTGATCAAAACGCCACCTGTGGTGATCAACATAATTTCATCATTATCCCCAACAAGCTTAGCAGCTACAACAACCCCATTACGATCACTCACCTGAATGGCTTTCACACCTTGAGTGCCTCTACCCGACCTTCTAAATTCTGAAAGAACAGTTCGCTTACCAAAACCGTTTTCTGTAGCTACTAAAACCGACTCAGTATCTGATGATGCTATAAGTAAAGAAAGTACTTGATGATTATCTGTGAGCTTCATACCTCTTACACCACGCGCATTTCTACCCATACTCCTTACATCATTTTCATCAAACCAGACCGCTTTTCCACCGTCTGAAACGAGTACAATGTCTTGTTCGCCATTGGTAACTCCAGCCCCGATAAGATAATCGCCATTATCCAACTTGATTGCAATGATTCCTGATTTTCTTGGGTTAGAAAAATCGGAAAGTGGTGTCTTTTTAACTGTACCTTTTGAGGTAGCCATAAAGATAAATTGATCATCTACAAAATCTTTGACCGCTAAGATTGCATTAATTTTTTCACCAGGCATTAATGGGAATAAATTTACGATTGGCTTTCCTCGACTCACTCGGCTACCCTGAGGAACCTCATATACTTTAAGCCAATAGACTTGTCCACGACTAGAAAAACATAGTATGTTGTCATGAGAATTGGCAACAAACATTTTTTCAATGAAGTCATCTTCTTTGGTCGTCATGGCTTGTTTACCTCGACCCCCTCTTTTTTGGGCACGGTAGTCATCTAAGACTTGTGCTTTGATATAGCCAGTATTGGATAGTGTGACCACCATATCTTGAGGTGCAATAAGATCCTCAATCGATAAATCTTGAGCATCAACCACTATCTCACTTCTTCTTTTATCACCGTATTCTTTTTGAATATCATCGAGCTCTTGGCTAATAATTGATGTCACCCTTTCTGATTTAGCTAAAATATCTAAAAGGTCAATAATTAAGTCCATGATTTCATGGTACTCATTGACAATTTTTTCTTGCTCAAGGCCTGTTAATCTTTGCAGCCTTAGTTGCAAGATCTCCTGGGCTTGGACATCAGAGAGTTTATAGCCATTGCTTTTAAGGCCATATATCTCTAACAGACCCTCTGGTTTTGATAGATCTTCAGAGGATTTTTTGAGCATCTCCTCAACCACTGGAGATTTCCATTCACGTTTCATCAACTCCTCTTTGGCCTCAGGCGGGGTTGCAGCAGCTTTGATAATTTTGATCATCTCATCAACATTCGCCAACGCAACGGCAAGGCCTTCTAATACATGTCCTCTATCGCGAGCTTTTTTGAGCTCAAATGTGGTTCTGCGTGTAATAACTTCTCTTCGGTGCTTAAGAAATGCCTCTAGAATTTGCTGGAGGTTTAAAAGCTTAGGCTGCCCATCGATTAACGCAACCATATTCATACCAAAGCTATCTTGCAATTGAGTTTGCTTGTATAAATTATTTAGAACCACATCAGGTATTTCACCTTTTTTTAGCTCTATGACAACACGCATACCCTTCTTATCTGACTCATCCCTTAAATCAGATATACCATCGATTTTTTTATCTCCGACTAATTCAGCAATTTTTTCTATGAATGTTCGCTTATTAACCTGGTAAGGTAACTCGTCAACAATAATGGCTTCACGATTTCCCCTCTCTAAAGGCTCAACATGAGTTTTACCTCTCATAACTACTCTACCTCGACCAGTACGGTAACCTTCCCTCACACCTGAAATGCCATGAATAATTCCCGCGGTTGGAAAATCTGGACCTGGGATATGCTCTATAAGATCATCAATCGATAGTTCAGGATTTTTGAGAAGTGCTTGAAGCCCATTAATGACTTCCCTTAAATTATGCGGAGGAATATTAGTTGCCATACCTACAGCAATACCAGAGCTTCCATTAATTAGAAGATTTGGTATTTTAGTTGGCATGATCAATGGTTCAGATTCAGAACCATCATAATTAGGTCCAAAATCAACCGTCTCTTTGTCAATATCAGCTAGCATCTCGTGAGAGATTTTTGACATTCTAATTTCGGTATATCGCATTGCAGCAGCATTATCGCCATCGACAGAGCCAAAATTACCTTGCCCGTCTACCAACATATACCTTAAGCTAAAATCCTGAGCCATCCTGACAATCGTATCGTACGCAGCTGTATCACCATGGGGGTGATATTTACCAATCACATCACCAACAATTCTTGCTGATTTTTTATATGGTCGGTTATAACTGTTACTTAATTCATGCATGGCATATAAAACCCTTCTATGCACAGGTTTTAATCCATCTCTTACATCGGGAAGCGCCCTACCTACAATTACGCTCATAGCATAATCAAGGTAGGATTTCTTCATTTCATCTTCGAGGCTTACAGGGATCGTTTCTTTGGCAAATACATCCATATTTTATTCTTTTCAAGCTAAGTTTAAATGCGATTTTATAGCTTGATTTTAGCATGTATTGGGAGGTATTTTAGGTATTAAAACCTATTTTAAAAGATATTTTAAATCCTCTTTAATATCTTCAATATCCTCCAATCCAACTGCGATTCGAATCAAGTTATCACCGATATTTGCAGCATCTCTTTCCTCTTGAGTAAGTCTTGAATGAGTCGTTGTAGCCGGATGCGTGATGGTAGTTTTTACATCACCTAAATTTGCAGTAATTGATAGCATGTTAGTTGAGTCAATTAAATTCCAAGCCTCTTTTTTTGATCCTTGAATATTAAACGATAAAACACCTCCTGATGCACTATGCTGAGTTTTAGCAAGCTCAAATTGAGGATGAGAATCTAAACCTGGGTAAAAAACCTTTTCAATGTAAGGTAATGATTCGAGCCATGTTGCAAGTTCAAGAGCATTTCTTGAATGAGCATCCATTCTAATTTTTAAGGTTTCAAGACCCTTCAAAAATACCCAGGCATTAAATGGGCTCATGGTAGTTCCTGCAGAACGAAGAAATGCAAAAACCTCTTTCATATCATTGCTATTACCAAGAACAGCGCCGCCAAGACATCTCCCTTGGCCATCAAGATATTTCGTGGCAGAGTGGATAATGATATCAGCACCCAGATCCAATGGTTTTTGTAATGCTGGGGTTAAGAAACAATTATCAACAATTAATTTAATACCATGCTTATGTGATAAATTTGCCAAACTATTAATGTCACATAGCTCGCTTAATGGATTTGAAGGTGTTTCTACAAAAAATAACTTTGTATTTTTTTGAATGGAGTCCGCCCATTGATTTTCATTTGATAAATCGACATAGGTAATATCAAGCCCCCATCGCTTTAAAATATTATTAAAAAGCTGGACTGTTGTACCAAAAATACTCTTGGACACAACGACATGATCTCCCTTTGAGCACAACGCCATAAAACAAGATAATATGGCCGACATTCCCGTTGATGTTGCAACACATCTGTCGGCATTTTCTAATGCAGCTAATCGCTCCTCAAACATTTTAACTGAAGGATTGGTAAATCTTGAATAAACATTGCCGCTCTCCGGATTTGCAAAACGTTCAGAGGCCTCTCTAGCACTATTAAAAACAAAACTTGAAGTCAAATACATAGCCTCGGAATGTTCTTGTTCCTGAGATCGAATCGTACCTACCCTTACTGCTTTGGTTGAAAATTTATTATCTTTTTTATTCATCCTAAAAGTCCAAAAAAAAACCCGTACAGCTTAGACGGGTCATATTCGCTTTAGCTGTTTTAACGCCCGCAAGCTGTCATTCAAATCGGCGTAACCTGTATTATCCTCCTCTGGAATAATTGGTCAAGTTTTAAGCATGCTCCTCTTCAACATTAGAGAAATCGATTAAATTTAAATCTAGCTGAGTTGTGGCATTCGATGGTCTATCACTTAAAGTCTTATCCGATCTAATTGCTTCAATTTTGTTTAGATACATTTCACTCACATCATCAGTCACGTATTGACCATCAAAACATGAGCAATCAAACTCTTTTAAGTTTTTATTTTCCTGATGAATGGTCATTTTTAAGTCATCAAGATCTTGATAGATCAAATCATCAGCGCCAATTTCTTGCTTAATTTGGTCTTCGGTCTTGTTATGTGCAATCAATTCATGTCTAGTCGGCATATCAATACCGTAGACGTTAGGATATTTCACTGGAGGAGCGGCTGAAGCCAAATAAACTTTTTTTGCTCCCGCATCCCTTGCCATTTGGACGATCTCACGTGAGGTTGTCCCTCTAACAATGGAATCATCAATTAATAAAACATTTTTATTTTTAAATTCAATCTTAATTGGGTTTAACTTTTGTCTAACCGATTTTTTTCTGAGCGCCTGCCCCGGCATTATAAAAGTTCTTCCAATGTATCTATTTTTTACAAACCCCTCTCTAAAATCAGCTTTTAGCGCCAAAGCAACTTCTTGGGCGCAAGGTCTACTCGTATCAGGGATAGGTATCACCACATCAATTTTGTGGTTAGCCCAATTTTTAACGATTTGTTTTGCTAACGTCTTACCCATATTTAAACGTGTTTGATAAACGGAAACACCATCAATGAGTGAGTCAGGTCTTGCAAGGTAAACATATTCAAAAATACAGGGGGTTCTTTTTTTAGATTTTACACATTGTTTGGAATAAAAATTACCATCCAAATCAATGAAGATAGCCTCACCTGGCTCCACATCTCTGAGGAGTTTAAATCCCAGCACATCCAAAGCAACGCTCTCAGAAGCAATAACATATTCAGGGCCAGTTTCAGTTTCTTTGCAACCTATTACAAGGGGTCTGATCCCATGAGGATCACGAAATGCAAGTAAGCCAAAGTTTGCAATCATTGAGACCACAGCATAAGCACCTCTGCATCGATTAAATACGCTGGTTGCTGCATCAAAGATGATGTCAGAGGTAAGAACATTATTTTTTGTGGATTTTTCAACGGCATGGGCAAATACATTTAGCAGAACCTCAGAGTCAGAGTTAGTATTGATATGCCTTAAATCTTGCTTAAACATATCCTCCTTGAGCTTATCCGCGTTAGTAAGGTTGCCATTGTGGCCCAAAACTATACCAAAGGGCGAATTTACGTAAAAGGGTTGTGCCTCAGCAGCTGATGAAGAACCTGCGGTTGGGTATCTGACATGAGCAATGCCTGCATTTCCAACTAAATGGCGCATATGTCTTGTATGAAAAACATCTTTTACAAGACCATTATTTTTATGCATGTAGAAGCGGTTTCCGTCGCTTGTGACAATTCCTGCAGCATCTTGACCACGATGTTGAAGAACTAAAAGCCCATCATATAACATCTGATTTACAGGCTCATTTGCAACGATACCTAATATTCCGCACATAATTGTTCTCGTTTAAATCAGAATATTGTCATATTCTACCTCTGATAACCATTCAGAGGGTAAATAAGGTAAAGATTTTTCTACTGACTTTTTGATTAAAGGCGCTGTTAAAGATTGATTAATCGTATTTTGGTCGACAAAATTCATTTTCTCCGCAACAATGATCAACAAAAAAGCAATCAAAACTCCTCGAATAAAGCCAAATAAACTTCCTATTAAAATATTGGAAAAACTCAATCCTACTGTTTTAATAAATTTATTGAGAAGTTTAATAATAATCGATGCAACAACTAGTATGACTACAAAAATAATCAGATATGCAATAAAATGTTTAAGCGCACCATCCTCAAAGAAAGGAATTATTTTTGCTAATTGGTCACTAAAAAGGCTCGAGCAATAAAAGGCAAGTACCCAACCTACAACTGCAAGTAACTCTCTTATAAAACCCCTAAAGATCCCAAATAAAGCAGATATAACTACTATAAAGATGATTGGATAGTCAATTACTGTCATTGAGAGGCTTTAATTTTTATCATTCCAGGTAAGTTTGCTTTTTTAATTTTTAAAAGCGCATACTCAGCATCAGATTCTGATTCAAAAGATTCAGTAATCAGTTTTACACTTTGTCTGCCCTCAAGCTCAATATATTCAAGTTTGGGGTCATAGCCTAAGGCCTGTAATGTCTCAGCATGTTTTGATGCATTTGTTTTATCAGAAAATATTCCAACCTGAATCATAAATTTCTTATCATCAACTTCTGAGGAACTTGCAACCTTTGCTAATGGTTTTGGGTCATCCAAATCAACTTTTGTTTTTAAATCACTATCTGTAAATGAAACTTTAATATCTTGGTTAGGATTATCTAACAGTGAACGATCTTGAAGAAAGAAAAAAGACAGGATAATTAGGATTACAAGAATGAATAAAGCGCCAATCAACCTTCTCTTTGCCCGTCTAATGAGAATACTTTCTTGTAATGAATCATTATTTGCTGCCATTTAATTTAACACTCCAGATTGCGCCACGGTATAAAATGAACCAAAGACAATTATACTATCTTCAACATGGCTGTGCTTGATTGCAAAGTCATAAGCATCATAAATTGAATCAAATTTTTTTATCGCAACATTGCTATGAATTAACTTTATTTCAGACTCAATTTCCATAATGGGCATTTTACGATCGTTCGGAATCTCTGCGATCAACCACTCATCAATAAAATTAAAATTCATAATTATTTTTTTTATATCTTTATCTTTTAGGCATGAAAAGATAGCTTTAGATTTACCAACAGACATATGATCTTTACAAAATAAAGATAAATTTACAGCAGACTCCTCGTTATGAGCTACATCAACAATCACGCATGGATTTTTTTGAATGATTTGTAATCTTGCAACTAATTTTGATGATTCAATACCTCTATTAATTGCATCCATGAGATTTGGAAAAATACCTAATAAAAGCTCACAACACCTTATGACAGCCGCAATATTTTGTTTTTCTGACTTAAATTTATAATCACTAAAATCCACACTAAAAAAATCACGGTCATTACTTTTATAAATTGTCTTTCCATCTGCATGATATATTTGATAATCTTTATTGACTATATTTAACGTTGCATTAATCTTTGCGGCATAAGCTATTACCGAATGAGGAATATCTTCAAAATTAATTATGGTGGTTATATTTGACCTCATGATGCCAGCTTTTTCATATCCAATCGACTCAAGCGTGTCTCCCAAATAATCTTGATGATCAAAACTAATTGAATTGATAATTGATATTGTAGGATCAAATACATTGACTGCATCTAATCTTCCCCCAAGACCTACTTCTAGTATTGCAATATCAACTTTATGCTTTTTAAAGATATCTGCTGCAGCTAAAGTTGTAAATTCAAAATATGTAAGCTCAGTCTCTTCTCTTGCTTTCTCAATGTATTGTAAAGATTCAACAATTTCATTATCTTCAACTTCATGTTGATTGATTCTAATTCTCTCATTAAAACGATGAATGTGAGGTGAGGTATAACAACCCACCTTATAATTTGCATTTAAAAAAATAGACTCAAGGTGTGAGCAAACAGAGCCTTTACCATTTGTTCCACCCACAATAATTACCGGAACTTCAAAATCTAATGCAGCCTGTTTTTTTACAAGTGATACTCGATCCAATCCTAAATTGATTTTTTTTGGATGAATGCTTTCAAGGTAGACTAACCAGTCGTTGAGGTTGTTAGTTGGTAGCTTATGACTTTCCACTATTTAGGATTTAAATGGCTTATCAATTCGGCTAAATTTTTCTTTAAAAATCTTCGATCGATAATCATATCAATTGCGCCATGCTCTAATAGAAATTCTGATCGCTGAAATCCTTCAGGAAGTTTTTCTCTCACTGTTTGTTCAATCACTCGTGGACCAGCAAAGCCAATCAGTGCTTTTGGTTCAGCAATAATGATATCTCCTAACATAGCAAGGCTAGCAGAGACACCTCCCATGGTAGGGTCAGCCAAAATAGAAATAAAAGGTAATTTTTGTTTTGAAAGCTTGGTAAGCGCTGCCGAGGTTTTAGCCATTTGCATGAGAGATATTAAGCCCTCTTGCATTCGCGCACCCCCGCTTGCAGACACGCATATAAATGTGGCTTTGTTTTTAATGGCTTGATTAAGGCCGATAACAAATTTTTCACCAACCACCGATCCCATCGAGCCGCCAAGAAAACTAAATTCAAATGCAGAAATGACTACAGGATGTGATTCAATAAAACCTTCAAATACCACCAAGGCATCATTTTCTTTGGTTTCATTCTTTGCGCTGGTGAGACGATCTTTGTAACTTTTTGTATCCTTAAATTTTAAAGGGTCAGTTGCCTGAATGCTCTGGCCTAATTCATTCCGTCCCGGACGATCAAGAATTAAATCAATTCGATCACGAGCATTAATACGATTATGGTGGCCGCAATTTGGGCATACACCAAAATTTTTTTCTAGATCATCATTATATAAAACTGTCTGACAAGCTGCACACTTATGCCACAGCCCTTCTGGAATACTTTTTTTTAAACTGCCAACAATTTTTTTTATTTTTGGTGGCACAACATTTTTAAGCCAGCTCATTCAATACTCCAAAGTCAAGATATCGCTTCTTTTATTTCAGTCATTAGCTTATTAATATTTTGCAATAAATCTTCTTTTGATGATGTTTCTACTTCTTGAACAATTCTACTTCCAACCACCACAGCATCTGCTACCATAGCAACATCTTTGGCAGTTTTTGCATCCCTTACACCAAAGCCAACACCAACAGGTAAAGATGTAAATTGCTTAATATTCTTAACTCGCTCAGAAACCTGATTAATATCAATATTTGAGGAGCCTGTAACACCTTTTAATGAAACGTAATAAATAAATCCTGATGCCTGATCAATAATAAGTTTTATACGATCATCCTCAGTTGTCGGGGAAAGTAAAAAAATACTGTCAATATTTTTATTTTTAAGTTTTTTTACAAATTCTGATGATTCCTCAGGAGGATAATCAACTGTGATCACGCCATCAACCTCAGCATCATCAATTAATTCAATAAAGTTATCAATACCAATAGCCTCCATTGGATTTGCATAACCCATCAAAATGATAGGCGTGTGCTTATTTGATGATCTGAAATTCTTTGCAATTTCAATTGTTTTTTTTATACCTACGGAGTTAGCCAATGCCCTTTCAGAAGCTCTTTGAATTACGGGACCGTCAGCCATAGGATCTGAGAATGGAATACCTAGCTCAATCATGTCAGCACCTGACTCAACTAAGGTATGCAGGATATCAACCGTCATATCAGGATGAGGATCACCTGCAGTAACAAAGGGGATTAGTGCCTTCTTCTTATGATGAGCGAGATTATTAAATACGTCTTGAATTTTTGACATGTTTAAAGGGTGATACCTGCTATGTTAGCAACCGTATTGATATCTTTATCACCTCGGCCGGAAAGATTAACCAATATTATCTGATCAGGTGACATCTCTTTTGCAAGTTTTTCAGCATATGCAAGCGCATGACTGGATTCAAGAGCAGGAATAATACCCTCAATACGGCATAAACTATGAAATGCTTCTAGGGCCTCATCATCCTTAACAGCAACATATTCAGCGCGGCCCGAATCTTTGAGCCATGAATGCTCTGGTCCAACACCTGGATAATCTAATCCTGCTGAAACCGAATGTGTCTCAATGATTTGACCTTCTTCGTTTTGCATGAGGTAAGTTCGGTTGCCATGAAGGACACCGATAGCACTGTTAGATGTTAAGGGAGCCGCATGCTGACCAGTCTCGATACCATGGCCCGCAGCCTCAACACCGATGAGACGAACTTCTTTTTGATCAATATAAGGGTAAAAAATACCCATAGCATTTGACCCTCCTCCCACGCATGCAACAATCGCATCGGGTTGTCGTTGGCACATATCAAGCATTTGATCCTTACATTCTTTTCCAACCACAGAATTAAAGTCTCTAACCATCATTGGATAAGGGTGAGGGCCTGCAACGGTGCCAATGATATAAAATGTATCGGATACATTCGTCACCCAATCTCTTAGGGCTTCATTTAAGGCATCCTTCAAAGTCTTCGATCCACTCTCAACGGGAACAACCTTAGCGCCCAAAAGTTTCATACGGTAAACGTTAGGTGACTGTCGTTTTACATCCTCTGAACCCATATAAACTACACATTCAAGACCTAATCTAGCAGCAATAGTAGCTGTAGCAACACCATGCTGGCCCGCTCCAGTCTCAGCAATGACTCTAGGCTTGCCCATTTTTTTTGCGAGCAGTGCTTGTCCAACCGTATTATTTACCTTGTGAGCCCCCGTATGATTCAAATCCTCACGTTTAAAATAAATCTTTGCGCCACCATTTTTTTTTGTCAGTCTCTCAGCAAAATATATAGGGCTTGGGCGCCCAACAAAATGTTTTAGGTCATGATGAAATTCTGCCAAGAATTCAGGATTATCCTTATATTTAGCATACATATCCCGAAGCTCATCCAAAGCCTCAATCAATGTTTCAGCTACAAATGTTCCACCAAATTGACCAAAATGGCCAAATTGATCGGGAAGATCATAAGGTTGCATTTTTAACTCCATCCATAAATTGTTTCATCTTATGTAAATCTTTCTTACCTTTAGCAGATTCAACCCCGCTACTTACGTCAACTGCATAAGGTTGTCGTTTTTCCAGTAGTGATTTTATATTGTCAGGATTAAGTCCGCCAGCAATAACTAAAGGTACATTCATATCAGTTGGAATTAATTCCCAATTAAACTGATGTCCTGTACCACCTCTTGCATTACCTGAATATGAATCGAGCAACAAAGCAGAAGCAGATTCAAAATAACTCATATATTCTAGCAAATTTATATCCTCTATAACCCTAATTGCCTTGATGAAAGGAAGATTAAATTGCTTACAAAAGGAATCATCTTCGTCACCATGGAATTGAATAAGGTCTATTCCCGAAGACTTCAGGGCATCGTCAATCATTTCTTTTTTTTCGTTTACAAATAAACCTACCGACTTAACAAAAGGAGGGAGCTTTTTGATAATATCGCCAGCCTCCTTTGGGCTAATATACCTAGGGCTATCTTTACAAAAAACAAATCCCAAGGCATCAACCCCAAGACTTTGAGCATTTAGGGCATCCTCTAAATTTGTAATCCCGCAAATCTTTACTTTGATCATGATTTAAATATATTTAATGAATTAGGTTCTTGGGGTAAATCCCAATGATTATCATACTTGATATTACTCAGATATAAACCATTCGGCATGAATGTAGGGGGTGCTTTTGAACGATCTTTCTCTAGAAAAAGTTCATCTACAAAATCAACATCTTTTTCACCTCGCCCAATTAAAATGATCACAGCCATCATATTCCTTATCTGGTGATGTAAAAAACCATCCGCTTTAATAGTGAACAAGAAAAAATCAGAGAAGAACTGACAATCAAAACTTTTAATAGTTTTAATGGGCGAAGGTGCCTGACACTCGGAAGATCTAAATGAACTAAAATCATGTTGACCTTCAAATCTTAATAAAGCTTTTTTAATGGCTTGATGGTCTAAATCATAATAGGTCCAGCCTGTTAATGGATTAATTAATGCAGAATTCATAGATCTTTGCATTAGAAGGTATTGGTATTCCCTCTCTATCACCGAATGCCTAGCATGAAACTCAGCACTGACCTCTTGAGCCCATTTAATTCGAATAGAATTTGGTAGGTTTGCATTCAAGCCTTTTATCCATGCACTTATAGGGCGATCAACATTCGTATCAAAATGAAAAATTTGGCCCAACGCATGCACACCTGCATCTGTTCGTCCAGAGGCATAAATTTCAATATTCTTTTGAGCAATTTCTTCAATGGCTTTTTCAATTGTAGATTGAATTGTTGGAACATTAGGTTGTTTTTGCCAACCAAAATAGTCTGTTCCAGCATATTCAACTTCAGCAGCAATTCTTTTCATAAAACAAAGTTAATTATAAAAACTGTTGATACTAATGAGGCTAACCAAAAAAAATCGTTCCAACCAAATACAACTTGGTTGACATAGCTTTTTTTAAGCAAGACATGATTTTGATCTAATATTTTTTTTAAATCTGATGAAAAATTTTTAAACGAAAATGTATGGTCTTTTAATTTTTCAAAATACTCAAAGGTCAAATAAAGTCTCAAGCTTAATTTATTATGATCAGTACCAAAAACTTTAAAACAAAAAGCGGCTTTTGATAAAAATATTAATAAAGTTTCCCTCGGAGTTACTTTGAGTAAACACATAATAATTAAAAAGGTATTGATGAGTCTAATTGAATAAAAAATTGCTTGCTCAACTCCTTCATAACTCACTGAAAAAAAACTATAGAAAAATAAAACTTCACCCGGTACAGAAAATGAAAAAATTACTAAGATAGCTAAGATAAAAAATTTTATCTTTTTAAATAATTGCAAAACTTGGCAGTTAATAAAAAAAGAAGTTATCAAGCCTAGAAAAAATAAAATTAACTGAAAGACTAGATTAAATTGGGACAATACTAAAAGTAACAAGAGTGCGATAAAAAGCTTGAATCCCGGGTATGTCAAAAAGCTTATCAAAGTAATAAATTAATTTATATTTTTGTTTTTCTTATAAATATAAGCATCAACGCTGGTCATGGTGGACAAATCAACATCGCTATTGCTTGATGTTTCAATGCTTTCTGAAACTGCCTCATTGATATTTTCATTTAATTGGGTTTCATTATTATCTAATGTGGTATTTATGAATGTATCGCTTTGATCCATGGGGTCATCGCTTAGATTTTGAGCATCGCTGGTTGAGCTAAAGGATTGAGATGCAAAACTAGGATTCGGGGATTTTCTAAAATTAGCTCGCTTCTTAGATAAATAAACTAAAACACCACCTAAAAGGGCAAATATTGTTAGCAAAACATAGATTAACTTATTATTACCTGGCTCTTCGATAGGATCATCAATGATCACCTCTTCAATGATAGATTTTTCATCATCAATAATCGAGGAGGTAAAATCCTCCTCCTCAATCTCGACGATTTCATTATTTACTTTATCTTCAATGATATTTTCATTGGGCTGAGGCGCTTCAACTTCTTTTACAGTATCAGCTTTGGCTTTCTCAGCAGCGTTATTTTCTAAATCAGGCTCTTTTTTTAATTTATCAACGTCATTTTTTTTGGATTCAGCTTTAGGTTTTTTCTTTTCTGCAATTTTTGTTGTCTTTTGATTTAGATTTTTCCATTCTAGATTTTGTTCTTTTAAAATCTCTCTTGCTTGAAGGTGCGATAACTTATCAAAGTATGACCTGGTAGGTAAGGTAAGTTTTTGACCGACCTCGAGACCATTAATATTATTTTTTGCAAAGGCTTTTGGATTTATTTGAAATATTGCAACTACCATTTGATGTGTGGTGACACCTGAGATGCTATTTTCTCTGGCTATTTGAAAAAGTGTTTTTCCTTTCTTAGAGGTGACTGATTTTATTTTAGGCTCATCGTTGACTTCTTTTTTTACTGGCTGCACTCTGACTGATTCTTTTTCAGGTTCAGCCTCTGCAACTTTAATTCCCTTTTTTTGAACTTTTGACTCTGGAGCTTTGGTTGAATCCGCCGGATCAAGCAATACTGTAAATTCTCTTAATGTCCTGCCCTTTTCAGATGTTACCTCAAGAAGGATATCTAAATAAGGATCTTCAACAGGATTTTTCGATGAAAGCTTTACAAAAAATTGTTTATTTGACTGGTTTAATTTAAGTTGAATATCGTCATGAATGGGAAGTCGTTGAAGTCCAGCACTCTCATAATCAGCTTTAGGGGCTATGGCAGGTTTTAGACTGCTGACCTTGTCTCCTTTGGCCAAAAAAAGCTCAACCTCCATGCTCAAGGGGTTATTTTGTTTCGATAATAGATTGTAATTACCAATCTGAAGTGCATTAGCGTTTGTTAGAAAAGCTAAGACAAATAATATAAAAGCTAAAAATCTTTGCATAAAATTCAATTTTATCTTTCCTTTTGAATTAGAATTTTAAGTATCCTTCTTATGGGCTCAGCCGCTCCCCATAGGAGCTGGTCTCCAACCGTAAAGGCAGAAAAAATATTTTTATCAAAATTTAATTGCCTAATTCTTCCAATGACAATCTCTAATGTTCCTGAGACTGATGATGGGGTCAAATCATGAATACTGTTTTCTCGAGTATTAGGTATTAATTTCACCCATTCATTACCATCAGTAATCATTTTTTCAACTTGTTTTACATCATAATCTTTTTTAAGTTTGATGGTAAGGGCTTGGCTATGTGATCTCATGGAGCCCACCCTGACGCATAGTCCATCCACTTTTATAGAATCGTGACCATTTTGTAAAATTTTATTTGATTCAGCCTGGCCCTTCCATTCCTCTCTGCTTTGACCATTATTTAAATCTTGATCAATCCATGGAATTAAGTTACCAGCTAACGGCACAACAAAATTATCTTTGGGAAAACTTTTTGAATGCATTGATTCAAGCACTTTTTGGTCAATCGCCAAAATATTTGAACGAGGGTCATCCAACATCTCTCGTGCTGAATTATAAAGGCTACCCATTTGCTCCAATAACTCCCTCATATTTTGTGCGCCTGCACCACTTGCAGCTTGATATGTCATAGATGAAACCCAATCGACTGCATTTTCTTTGATGAGCCCATGAATGGCTAAAAGCATTAATGAGACTGTACAATTACCACCCACCCAAGTTTTTATGCCGCGCTGATAGGCTTCATCAATAGCGATATGGTTTATAGGATCCAAAACAATAAGGGCATCATCATCCATTCGAAGGGACGATGCAGCATCTACCCAATGGCCCTGCCATCCAATCTTTTTCAACTCAGGATAAACTTTCTTTGTGTAATCTCCACCTTGGCAGGTAACAATGATATTCATTCTTGAGAGCTCATTAATGTCAAAAGCATCCAGAAGCAAATCATTGTTTTTTAGGTAAGGCGGGGTTTTCTGACCAACTTGTGAGGTAGTAAAAAAAGAACTTTCAAGGGAGTCAAAATCCTTCTCTGACTGCATTCTCTCAACAAGAACAGAGCCAACCATACCTCTCCAGCCAACAAAGCCAACTTTTTGCATTTATATATCTAACCTTTCAATTATTGCATCACCCATCTCATTACAACCAATCATTTTGGTTCCCTCAGAAAAAATATCTTTAGTTCTTAAGCCATCTTTTAAAACTTGCCTTACTGCATTTTCAATCGCTTGAGACTTTTTCTCCTCAGCAAAAGTATATTTAAACATCATAGCTAAAGACAATATAGTGGCAATTGGATTTGCCACATCCTGTCCTGCAATATCAGGTGCTGATCCATGGCTAGGTTCATACATGCCCTTGTTATTTTGATCTAGGGATGCAGAAGGTAACATACCAATTGAACCAGTTAACATTGATGCTTGATCGGAGAGAATATCTCCAAAAATATTTCCAGTAACAATGACATCAAATTGTTTAGGGTCTCTTACTAACTGCATCGCAGCATTATCCACATACATATGCGTTAATGTAACATCAGGATATTTTTCAGATTTATGGGTAACAATTTCGCGCCACAATTCAGTTGTTTCCAACACATTAGCTTTATCGACAGAACATAGTTTTTTTGATCTTTTTTGAGCTGCCTGAAATGCTATTTCAGCAATCCTATCAATTTCAGATTCACTGTAACGCATGGTATTGATTCCCTCACGCTCTCCATTTTCTTTTGTTTGAATACCTCTTGGCTCACCAAAATAAATATCACCCGTAAGTTCACGAACAATCATAATATCAAGATTAGAAACAACTTCAGCTTTAAGGCTTGAGGCATGAACTAATTCAGGAAACATGACGGCAGGTCTTAGATTAGCAAAAAGATTCAATCCTTGTCTTATTCGAAGCAAACCCCTCTCAGGACGTAATTCTCTTGGAAGTTTGTCATATTTCCAATCTCCCACTGAACCTAGTAATACTGCATCTGAAGCTAATGCCAAATTAAGGGTTGTCTCTGGCAAAGGATCCTTGGACTCTTCGTAACCTGCTCCTCCAATCGCTCCATATTCAATACTTTGCGACAATCCAAACTTATCAATGACCTTGACTGCCTGATTAATGATTTCAGGTCCAATACCATCTCCTGGTAATACTGCAATTTTCATAGTTTTATTTACCTAACCACGGAAAGTTTTTTCTATAATCTGATTCAAACTGCTTAATTTTATTTTCATGTCTCAACGTTAAGCCAATATCATCCAAGCCCTCAAGCAAGCAATATTTTTTAAAGGTATCTACTTCAAAAGCATACTCATTGTTTTTGTCAAAGATTATCTGATTTTCAAGATCAATATTTAATTTAAAGCCATTACCCTGATTAGCTCTTTGAAACAATACATCTACTATTTTTGAATCCAGTGTGATCGGTAAAATACCATTTTTAAAGCAATTTCCATAAAAAATATCTGCAAAGCTAGGAGCAATAATCACTTTAATACCATAATCTATGATGGCCCATGGTGCATGCTCACGACTTGAACCACAACCAAAATTCTCTTTGGCAAGTAGCACACTACCGCCTTGATATTCTTTTTTATTTAAAACAAATTCTGGGTTTATTTTACGGCTTGAAATGTCTTGATCTGGTTCTCCATGATCAAGGTAACGCCACTCATCAAAGAGGTTTTTCCCAAAGCCTGTCTTTTTGATCGACTTTAAAAACTGCTTAGGAATAATGGCATCAGTGTCCACGTTCGCTCTATCTAGTGGAATCACAATCCCAGAATGCGTATTAAATTTTTCCATAAATTCTATTTTCTAATATCCACAAACTTTCCATGAATGGCTGCTGCAGCTGCCATTTTTGGACTAACTAAATGGGTGCGGCCTCCTTGACCCTGACGACCTTCAAAATTTCTATTAGAGGTTGAGGCACAATGCTCTCCAGCCTCTAGTCTATCGGCATTCATTGCAAGACACATTGAGCAACCAGGTTCGCGCCATTCAAAGCCAGCCTCGATAAATATTTTATCTAGGCCCTCTTTTTCTGCCTGAGCTTTAACTAACCCTGAGCCTGGGACCACCATGGCTTGCTTTACAGATTTTGATACTTTATGCGATTTCACAACTTCTGCAGCATTTCTAAGGTCCTCAATTCTTGAATTAGTACAAGATCCAATAAAGACTCGATCAATAGGGATATCTTTAATGGGTTGGTTAGCTTTTAAATTCATGTACTTTAAAGCTTGTTCGTAACTATTTTTTAAATTACCTGAGAAATTAGACGGATCAGGAATGGACTCATTAATGCCTCTTACCATCTCCGGTGATGTTCCCCAAGTAACCTGAGGTTCAATCTTGCTCGCATCGATCTCTACGACCTTATCAAACTGAGCTTCTGGGTCACTTTTTAAATTCCTCCAATCATCAACTGCCTGATCCCATAAATCTCCCGCAGGGGAAAAAGGTCGGTCTTTAAGGTATTCAATCGTTTTGTCATCGACCGCAACGAGCCCTGCTCTAGCACCTGCTTCAATGGCCATATTACATAAAGTCATGCGCCCTTCCATAGATAAAGCCTCAATAGCAGATCCAGTAAATTCAATGGCAAAACCTGTTCCTCCAGCCGTACCTATTTGTCCAATAATGTATAGCGCTATATCTTTGGCCGAAATAAACGAGCCAACTTCGCCAGTAACATTAATTTTTAAAGTTTTAAATTTTTTTACAATTAAGCATTGTGTAGCAAGAACATGTTCGACCTCTGACGTACCGATACCCATCGCGAGTGCGCCAAAAGCGCCATGCGTACTTGTATGTGAATCACCGCACACGATGGTCATGCCAGGAAGCGTGAGTCCCTGCTCAGGACCTATGACATGGACAATGCCTTGGCGAGGATCATCCATCCTAAATTGGGTTAATCCATTTTTTTCACAGTTAATATTCAATGTATCAACCTGAATTTTTGAAACAGGATCGGTAATACCTTTATCTCGATCTGTCGTGGGAACATTATGATCTGGGACCGCAACTATTGAATCTTTTCGCCAAATAGGTCTTTGAGCCACTCTTAGGCCCTCGAATGCCTGCGGGCTTGTCACCTCATGGACAAGATGTCGATCAATGTAGATGAGGTAAGCATCATCAAGTTGTTCTACGACATGACGGCTAAATATTTTTTCATAAAGCGTTAACGCCATAAATCAGTCCCTAAAATTTCCAAAATTTAAGGGGTAATCATTGTGCTTAGCTTTAACGGCTGCTATACACTCTTGTAGAACATCTCTTTTAGCGCCTGTGACTCTCACCTCATCACCTTGAATGGTAGCTTGGACTTTAAGCTTTGAGTCTTTAATATTTTTAACAATAGCCTTACCCAGCTCGGTATCAATACCATTTTTAATTTTTAAGATCTGTTTGACCTTATTACCAGAAATGGTCTCAATATTTTCAGGGATGAGTCTTCTTGAACTATCAGGTTCTTTTTTTTCCATCGACGGGAATAAAATATCTTTCACTTGATTAATCTGAAATTCAGCATCACCAAAGATAGTGATCAGCATATCTTTTTCATTACACTCAACAGCCGCACTCGTACCTTTAAAGTCATATCGATTTCCGATAGTCCTCATAGCCACATCAACAGCATTTTTTATATTTACCATATTTGCTTGAGAGCTGATATCAAAAGATGGCATTTTCTCACTCCTTATTTTTTATTTTTTTTATTGCCTATTCTAAGTCTTAGAGCATTTAATTTAATAAATCCAGAGGCGTCTTTTTGATCATAGGCTCCCTCATCATCCTCAAAGGTAGCCACCTCAGCATCAAATAGGGATTTTGAGCTTTCTCTAGATAGTATTTCAATATTTCCTTTGTAGAGCCTTAATTTAATAACGCCGGTGACATTTTCTTGAGTATGGTCAATTAATTTTTGCAAGGCTTCTCTTTCAGGACTCCACCAAAAACCGTTATAAATCAAAGATGCGTATCTTGGCATTAGGTCATCTTTTAGGTGAGCAACCTCTCTATCAAGAGTAAGTGACTCAATCGCTCTATGTGCTTTAAGTAAAATAGTGCCGCCAGGTGTCTCATAACAGCCTCTTGATTTCATACCCACAAATCTATTCTCAACTAAATCTAGTCGCCCCACTCCGTGCTTGCCTCCAAGCACATTAAGTGAGAGTAAAATTTCATGAGGTGGCATAGATTCATTATTTATCTTTACCGGATCGCCTTGTTTAAACTCAATAACAACTTCTTCACTCTCGTCTGGAGCATTTTGAGGACTTACCGACCATCTCCACATACTTTCCTCAGGCGCATTCATTGGATCCTCAAGATGCCTTCCCTCATAGGAGATATGCAGTAAATTAGCATCCATACTATAAGGGCTCCCCCCTGATTTATGCTTCATCTCGACAGGGATATTATTTTTTTCTGCAAAATTTAATAATTTTTCTCTGCTTAATAAATCCCACTCCCTCCAAGGCGCAATAATTTTTATATCAGGATCAATGGCGTAAGCACCTAATTCAAATCTAACCTGGTCATTACCTTTACCTGTCGCCCCATGCGATATAGCCTCACTTTTAGTTTGATGCGCAATCTCAACCAGTCTTTTAGCGATTAAAGGTCTAGCAATAGAGGTCCCTAACAAATACTCTCCTTCATAAACTGTATTCGCTCTAAACATGGGAAAGACATAATCTCTGACAAATTCTTCTCTCAGATCCTCAATAAATATTTCTTTAACGCCCGCTGCTTTAGCTTTATCTCTTGCTGGTTCAATCTCTTCTCTTTGTCCCAAGTCAGCCGTGAATGTGACAACTTCACAGCCATAAGTTTGTTGAAGCCATTTCAAAATGACAGAGGTATCTAATCCACCAGAATAGGCAAGGACAACCTTATTAATATCATTTGCCATTTTGTTCTCCTAGAAGTAAATACTCTAATAGAGCTTTTTGAACATGAAGTCTATTTTCAGCTTCATCCCATACAACACTTTGAGGTCCATCAATAACTTCTGCTGTGACCTCCTCACCCCTATGCGCGGGTAAGCAATGCATAAACATTGCATCCTTATTTGCAACCTTCATCATATCTTCATCTACCTGCCAGTCAGCAAAATCTTTAAGCCTCTCTTTTTGCTCGGCCTCAAAACCCATACTGGTCCAAACATCCGTCGTTACAATGTCAGCACCCTTCACCGCATCCATGGGGTCATCAAATTGCTCAAAATTATCATCGCCATATAAACCTGCTCTTTCCGCCTCTACCTCATAACCTTTTGGTGTTGAAACATGCACATTAAAATCAAGAAGTTCAGCAGCTTGAAGCCAAGTATTGCAAACATTATTGGAATCGCCAATCCATGCTACTGTCTTGCCTTGGATCGAACCTCTTTTTTCAATAAAGGTAAAAATGTCGGCCAAAATTTGACAAGGATGATATTCGTTAGTTAACCCATTAATAACCGGCACCCTTGAATTCTTTGCAAACCTATCGATAATATCTTGCTCAAATGTCCTTATCATAACCACATCACACATCCTCGAAATCACTTGAGCAGCATCCTCAACTGGCTCACCTCGTCCTAGTTGAGAATCTCTAGTATTAAGATAAATAGCACTTCCTCCTAATTGATGCATGCCTGATTCAAAGGATAATCTTGTTCTCGTGCTGGCCTTTTCAAAAATCATGACCAAAGTTCTGTCTTCAAGAGGCCAATATTTCTCATACCTTTTAAATTTATCTTTAATGATTTTAGATTTATTAAAAATCCATTCTATTTCAGATTTTTCAAAATCATTAAATTGTAAAAAATGTTTAATATTCATTGAAAGTTAACTCTTTAAAAAATTTTTAACTAATTCAGACAGCTTAGAAATTAACAAGGATGTCTCTTCATCATTAATAATGAGTGGTGGAAGTAATCTGATAACTTTTTCTGCGGTTACATTAATTAGTAACCCAGCATCTAAACCCAGCTTAATTAGCTCTCCACATGGTTTACTAAGCTCAATACCAATCATCAAGCCTGCATTTCTAATCGACACCACTTCCTTAAATTCACCCAGGTCTTTTTTTAACTCACTCACAATTTTATTGCCCTGAATCATCGCATTATTCATCAGCTGTTCATTGATAATGGCGTCAAGGGTCGTAATACCAGCTGCACATGCCAATGGGTTACCGCCAAAAGTAGACCCATGCTTTCCTGGAGAGATCATGCTAGCCGCTTTATTATTAACAACGCATGCGCCAATGGGTACACCTGATGCCAGTCCTTTTGCTAAAGTCATGACATCTGGGATGATCTCGGCATGCTGATGTGCAAACCATCTTCCTGTCCTGCCGATACCCGATTGCACCTCATCAAACATTAAAAGCCAATCTTGTTCGTCACAGATATCCCTTAGCTGACTTAAATAATCTTTCATATCATGAGGAACATTAATGCCTCCCTCACCCTGAATCGGCTCTACAAGAATAGCTACCACTTGATTCTTTTTGTTGGCAACAGCCTTAATTGCATCGATATCATCGTAAGGTACTCTAATAAAACCAGGCACTAATGGCTCAAAACCAGCCTGTGCTTTTCTGCTTCCAGTGGCAGTTAAAGTGGCCATGGTTCTTCCATGAAAGGCTTTTTCCATCACAATTATTGTAGGTAAATCAAATTTTTTTTGATTGCCAAAAAGTCTTGCAATCTTAATGGCTGCTTCATTCGCCTCACATCCAGAATTTGCAAAAAAAACATAATCAAGGCCTGAAATTTCAGCTATTTTTTTTGCTAATAAACACTGTTCTTCTATGTTGTAGTAATTAGAAACATGAATCATTTTTGAGGCTTGTTTTGTAATGGCATCAACAAGTGCTGGATGATTATGTCCCAAGGTATTAACTGCAACACCTGATAATGCATCAAGGTATTTGTTACCATTCTTATCAAAAAGCCAAACTCCCTCACCTCTCTCGAATGAAATAGGAAGTCTTTGATAGGTATTTAATAAATGATTACCAAAACTAAACATATAATGAAAAACGGCGACCTAAGGTCGCCGTTGTTTAACCTTAGAGTCGTTTAAATATGTAATAACGCTTTATGCGATAAACCATTAGTCATTAAAAGTAACATGGGTATCGAAAGCATCGTATTTGTGCGAGAAGCAAGCAGCGCTACTCTTCTAGCAACCGTTTTTTCTTCATCTGTGGCTTTTTTCATGCCAAGAATTTTTTGTTGATTTGGCCAAATAAGTACCCAGACATTAAATAGCATAATAGTGCCCAACCAAGAACCTAAACCAATCGCTTCATAGCCATCTTGCAAGAGGAATGCGGTCGTAAAATTATCACCTAATAAAGCAGCACCGGCTAACCATGTAGCGAGAGCAGCCCATCTAAACCAAAGCAAAGCTAGTGGGGCAACATGTTTGGTAATACCCGCACCTGTACCATCTGCAGCGGCAGCTTTTAATGCTGGGACTTGGACAAAATTAAAGTAATATAAAAGACCAATCCATGCGACACCTGCGATCACATGAAAAAATCTCATTAAACCTGTATATATATCAGTAGCGCCTGCAAAAATAAAATCCATAATCAATCCTTTAAGTATTTAGAAAATTTTCTAGTAATGCCAATAGGATAATAGTCAGAATGATTCCTGATACAATTGTCCCTGTTATTGAGTCTAGAGGATTTTTCATTTAACTTAACTCCTGTCTTATCTAAAGCAACAATTATACTTAAACTTAGGAAATATAGATACTTTTAGAGGTAACCATTTACATGAAAAACATACATCGTGGGGTTATGTGGATGCTCATTGCTACATTTTGTTTTTCAATTATGGGAACCTGTGTCAAGCTTGGGTCAAAATTTATATCAACTCATGAGCTTGTTTTTTATCGCTCAATAATTAATTTATTTATTATTTATTTAATGATGCGTCTAACCAAAGTTAACATTGCCACCCAATATACATCTTTACATTTAAAGCGTTCTTTAATCGGATTTATCTCCCTCATCTTTTTTTTCTATGCCATTGGAAATTTGCCCCTAGGCACAGCTATATCGCTCAATTACACCTCACCCCTCTTTGTTGGCATCCTAATGCCTTGGATTCTAAAAAGGCATGCTCACCGAAAACTTCTCTTTGCCATAATTTTAGGCTTCTTGGGCATCTTTTTGATTTTAAAACCTACCATAAATAGCGACGAGTTTTTTGCAGGCCTAGTAGGACTTCTATCTGGCATAGGCGCCGGGGCAGCTTATTTATATTTAGCGAAATTAGGTCAAGTTAAAGAGCCACTTTTAAGGACAGTGTTTTATTTTGCCTTGATATCTACTTTAGGTTCTGGAGCATTGATGCTTCGTGAACAAGTTAGCGCCATTTCACTGGAAACAATACCCATAATTTTAATACTAGGTATATCAGCGACCATTGCTCAACTATCGATAACTAAGGCCTACAAGGTGGGTAATACGCTTGGAAATGCTGGTTTATCTTATCTTACTGTTGTCTTTTCAATTCTAATTGGGATGATATTTTTTAAAGAAATACCAGATTATTTTGGAATTTTAGGCGTCATTTTCATCATAATGAGCGGGATGATTGCATCCATTAATGATGCTAAGGCTCAAGCAAACCGCATCGAATCGCAATAAGTGCAATTTCGGCTGAATTATTAGCATTTAATTTTTGTTTTATATTGTACAAATGTGTGCCCACAGTTCTTGGGCTTAAATGCATGGTTTCTGCAATCTCATTGGTACTCTTGCCTTTTGCAAGGGCCATAAAAACTTCAAACTCTCGATCTGATAATACTTCGACTGGATTATTTTCCCCTGATAATTGTGTAATCGCCATTTGTTGAGCAATATCTGCTTCAAGAAATTTTTTGCCAGAATGAACTGATCTTATAGCCTTAATAAGCTCCTCAGCAGCACTTCTTTTTGTAAGGTAGCCCAGTGCGCCAGCATTGAGCACCCTCTTAGGGTGAACAGAATCCTCATGTGCAGAAAGAACAAGGATTTTAGCGTTTTTGTCATAAGCAAGGATACGCTCTATCGATTCAAGGCCGCCGATTCCTGGCATCGTGATGTCCATGACTACCAAGTCGGGTTTTAATTCTTTGAAGACTTTAATGCCATCTTCTCCTGATTCAGCTTCGCTGATAACCTCCATATCCGATTCTGCTTCAATCAACATCTTAAATCCCATCCTTACTACAGAATGATCATCAACTAATAAAACTTTAATTTTGCTCATAGAGTTCCTAATTTTTTATTGGAAGTATAATTCTAATTTCAGTTCCGTGGTCAATTTCTGAAACCACTTCAAATTGACCATTTAATGCTTTGACTCTCTCATCAATGCCAACTAATCCAAATTGTTTTGTTGACTCCAAAATCTTTTTATCAAAGCCAACACCATTATCCTTAAAGAGAAGAGTTAGCTGATCTTTTTTCATGCTCAATTTAATATTGACCAAGGATGCCTTGGCATGTTTTACGCAATTATTCATCCCCTCTTGAATAATTCGATAGATATTTATATTAGCCATTTCACCTAGTTGATCGATATCACCATCAATCTTTAACTTAACATTAAGCTTCTCATATTGCTGATTCCATGAATTAACCATATCCCTCAATGTTTCAGTCAGGCCCAAATTATCCAGTGAGCCCGGACGTAATTTTTTGATAATGCTATGCATGCCATCATAAATTTGATTGGCTGCAGAAATAACTGTGGTCGCGCTTTCCGATATTGCTTTGTCTTTGCCCTTAGTTCGATTTAAGATATTTTGCGAGAAGATTTTAATGGCAGAAACGTATTGACCTAACTCATCGTGCAATTCTCGAGCAAGGCTTTTTCTTTCATCCTCAACATGCTCTTGGATAATAGCAGTTAATTCTCTATTTTGTTGTAATTCTCGTTGTGATTTTTCTGCTAGAATCTTTTCAGAGATATCTCGCATACTCACGATATCACCCACCACTTTTTTAGAATTCGGATCGACCAGAGGTGATCGTGAAATTGACAAATCAATTAAACGTCCATTTTTTGCCTTACGCTTTGTCTCATAATAAAGAACAGCTTGTTTTTTTCTTGCCAGATCTGCATAGTCTTTAAATTCACGTCGCAGATTTTTTGGCACAATTAAATTAGCATGCTGACCCATAACCTCATTTTTTTTGTAGCCAAAGATTCGCTCCGCTGATTTATTCCAAAAACGAATTTTTTGCTTGTCATCATAGATAGCTACAGCATCGGCTGTTTGTTCCGCAATGAGGGCCAAACGAAGATTTTCATTAATATTTTTCTCTAACTTAGCTCCCATTTTATTAAAGTTATCCGAAATTAAATCAAAATCAGGAATCTGAAATTTAGGTAGTCTGGTTTTGAAGTCGCCACGGCCCATTGAAGAGATGGCATCGAGCATTGGATTTAATGGCCTTAGCCATCGCCCCAGCAAGAAATATACAATCACATTTAGAACGATTAAAAAAGAAAGTGTTAAATAAAACAATTGTCCCATCACAGCCCATGCCTCTTTAATGGCGCCTATCGAATCTGATTGCACGACAAGCCTGCCAAATCGAATAAGTCTCGCATTAACAACGGACCTTGGGGCTAATGCCTTCACAAACCATGCAGGTGGGTTTTCATTTAGACGATAAGTGCTTTGCGGAGACTGATACAAAAGATTATTTTGAAGATCATATAGATAAATCATGTTACTCCTAACTCTCCCCAGGTCCTCTAGGTAGGCTTTCATTACCTCGTGCGTATGCCCCCATTCTGGATTCTGAGTAGAGCTAATAATGACCGAATCTAAAAGTTGAAGGGTGACTGAGTGCGCAGATTCGACACCCTCTTCAATCGATTGCTTTGAGGCAACCATGATCACACCCCCTAAAATCAGAATAAAAAAGAGCATGACTAAAGTAATGAGCAAGTTAAGTCTTAGGCGTAATTTCATAGATTAAAAATTTTTTAAAATTATGTTACATGCTAGCATTTAAGACATAGGAAAACCTATAAAAATTCAATCATAGACATATTATTTATTTGTTCTATTTAGCCTATGTATTGAGGAAAAAAAGCTATAAAATGATTTAAAAAAACTATTGATGGCTTTAAAAATTCTTACCTTAATAAAAAAGATTTTTCTTCCTGCTTTACTAGCGATTCTGATCCTTGTTCCAGTCGCTACCATTTCATCATTTTTTTATCTCAAACATAACTCACATTTTGTAAAAAATCTTGTGCAAGACGAGATGCAGAAACGAATTGGATATGATGTTGAAATAGGCTCCATTGAGGCAAAGCTTAACTATATAAATCCGAGTGTAACCATCAAAAATTACAATATTTTCAATGAGAGTCATGAAAAATCTGTTGGTGCTGAAAGGATTGATATCGACTTTTCATGGTTATCACTCGTCAAGCTTGAACCCATTTTAGATCAAGTAACCCTTTATTCGCCAAAGATGACTATCATTAGGGAATCTGATGGAGTGTTTACCATCAATGGTATTCGTTTTGAGTATGAGGAGGGTGAAGGTGAATTTTCAAATTGGTTGCTTAATCAAGATGATGTCATTATTGTTGATGGTGAATTAACATGGATTGATCGCACGAGGGGTCATGAGCCATTAAAACTTGAACAATTAAATTTAAATTATGGTTCATCCAAAATCTTTTCCTTTCTTGGACGAAGAGATTTTAGTTTGTCTACCTTAATTTCCCCAGGTACCAAACGAACCATATCGCTCAGCGGCACAATCGATTTAAAACAGTTTGAAAAGTTGGATGCTTTAGATTCAGAATTTTCAATTTTTCTAGAGCAATTTGATCTTGCCGCGCTAAAACCCTGGTTTGATTACCCCATCAATATACTTTCAGGGTTCGGAGATTTAAATCTAACAACCAAAATCGAGGGAGGTCATCTTGAAAAGCTCGATGGCCGTGTTAATTTAGCTAACGTAAAAATTGAAGCTAAAAATAACAAGACTACAGAAATTAAGGGATTGAATGGGAAATTTGAATTTTCAAAAGATAACAACATCTCCTCTATTGAGGTTGAAAACTTCACGTTTAATTTAGATGATCAGCTCGAATTAAATGATGTTCGCTTTTACACTGCCTTTGATGAACATAATGACCTGCAAGCGCTGAACTTTAGGCTTGATGAAATCAATTTAAATGAAGTTGTCAAGTTAACCGAATATTTTCCTGAAGATTTAGCTGAAATCAAAAATCAAATCCTAAAAGTTTCGCCCAAAGGATTAATTAAAAAAATTAATCTTAATTGGGTTCTGGGTGATACCTTCTTTGATGGTCTTGATTTAAATATGCTTTTATTTGACGTTGAGACCCAGGCGTTTGATGATGTCCCGGGCATTAAAAATTTATCAGCAACCTTCAACATTAAAGATCAATCCGGAAGTATTAAATCGAAGTCTGATAATTTTGTACTCACACAAAATAATATTTTTAGAGAGCCTCTAAAATTTGATCAATTCGAGGGTGAACTTACATGGCAAAAAAAGGAATTTAATCTCAAAAACTTAAGGGTGACTAATTCTGATTTCGAGGCAAATGGTCGAGCTACCTACAATCATCTTCCAGATGATAATGAGGATATAGATGTTTTCATTAATATTCCACGTGCTGATATTTCAGATTTAAGAGAATATTATCCAAAACAAATGGGGAAAGATGCACTTAGTTGGCTTGATACTTCGCTGCTCAAAGGTGCCGCAAAAAATACTCAAATTATCATGAAAGGAAAACTTAAAGACTTTCCTTTTATCGATGAAAATAATAGGCCTGATCGAAGTGAAGGGATTTTCACTATTACCTCCTCGGTCATTGGCAGTGAGATCGAATATGGCGATGGCTGGCCAAATGCTAAAAACTTTGATTTTAATTTCAAATTAGATGCCTCAAGAATTGAATTAGAGAGCACTCAAGGTGAAATTGCAGGCAGTCAATTTAAATTCTTTAAAGGGGTTATAGCCAACTTTACAGAGGATATTCCCATATTAAAAATTGATGCATTCACGGATAGCTCCATGGAAAATACATTAATGCTCATTAATAATAGTCCTATCAAAGATGAAATGAAGGGTACTTCTGATTCAATGAAAGGCTCAGGCAAAGGTGAATTAAAGTTATCACTTAATATTCCCCTGACTGATATAGATAAATTAACCTACGACGGAGTTTACAGCTTTATAGGGTCTTCCCTTGAGAATGAAGCGCTTGATATGCCCTTAATTGATAATATTCATGGAGATCTCTTTTTTAATCTTGATAAAGTTTCGATCACTAAAGCTAAGGCAACCATATTTAATCAGCCCCTCATTATTTCAATGACCAATGAGAATCAAGAAACCATCCTGGATATCGAAGGTTTTATCGATGATCAACTCATTCAAACCTTTCTTGGAAAAAAATGGAACGAGCGAATATATGGACAAACTTCCTGGCAGGCTGAATTATCCATCAAAGAAAATGAATCTATTTTTACCTTAAATACAGACCTTAGTGGTTTAAGCATTGATCGATTTGGAGACTTCAATAAAAAATCAGAGGATAAAATTCCATTTAAATTAATCAAACAATCACCAAAAAGCGGCATTGATTACCTTGATATTTCCTATGGCAATATCATCCAGTCAAAGCTAAGACGTAACCCTGAAAATGTTATTGATCATGGCTACATTGGAATCTTCACAAAACCTCAAATGCCAGAACAAGGGGTCACGATCTATGCCGATTTTAATTTCATTAATTCTAAAGACTATGAATTTATTTTTGAGAACGATGAAAATGAACCAGAAAAAAAATCATCAAATAATGATAACAAAAAAATATTTGACCCATTAATTGATGACGCGATCATTAATGTTAAAAGCTTAATCTTTGAAGGCAATCAATTATCTAATGCTTCTTTTAACTATTCACCCACTCCGGAAGGTTTTGATTTAGACATTTTATCAAATGAGGTTAAAGGTAAGCTTTCCTGGTTCGAAATGAAGAATCTATTCCAAGCTAATCTGAGTCAAGTGCATCTAAAAAAAGATGAAGCTGAAGATATAAAAACCGATGGGGTCGCAAAACAAGAAACAAAACCTGAAAAAAAACAACTAGAAAAACCTGAAAAATTAAGTCGAATTGAACTTACGATTCAATCATTCAAAATTAATGATACTGATTACGGAAAATTAACTCTTTTAGGTCATGAAGATTTTGATGGATTCGCCTTTGATCAATTTAGCCTTGAAAAGGAATCTAACACTATCTCTGGCAGTGGTTACTGGATCAGTGAGGTCGAGCCACAAAAAACATCTTTTAATTTCAAATGGGCTATTAAAGATATTGGTAAAACCCTTTCAGGGTTGGGCTATCCTGATTTAATAGAAAAAGGTGAGGCAACCATAGAGGGATTAATCACTTGGGATGATAGTCCATCCAATTTTGATTCGGAAGATTTTTATGGGAACTTTAATTTGATTGCAAAAAAAGGCACCGTAAAAAAAGTTGAGCCTGGAGTTGCTGGAAGATTAGTCGGTCTTATATCTCTTCAGAACCTTCCGAGACGATTAACTTTAGATTTTAGCGATTTATTTGAAGAAGGTTTACCATTTGATCGTATTCAAAGTAAAGAAACCATAATCAATAAAGGGATCCTCAAGTCCGATCTTTTTGAGATGCAAGGACCTGCTGCAGATATTGTCATGAAGGGTCAGGTTGACTTTGTGCATGAGACCCAAGATATGAGGGTTACCATAACACCTAAAATCAGTGATACTGTGACTGCTGGTGCCCTTATTGGTGGGCCTCTTGCCGCCGCAGTAGCTTTTTTAGCACAGAAAGTATTAGACGATCCTTTTAATAAAATTACCACAGCCGAGTATCATGTGACCGGCACCTGGAAGGAACCTAAGGAAAAGATTATTGATACTAAGATTGATAATTTTATTGAAGAGGGAATTCTTGAGCCAACAGGTGAAGCTCTCAATGCAACTGGCGGAATAATTAGTGACTATGTTATTGAACCCACAGAGGATGTAATTGAGTTTATTTTTGGTCCCAAACAAGATAAAGATGAAAAAAAATCTGGACAATCAAACCCATTTGGCAATTAATAATCTTTCAACCCAAAATATTGATTCGATTTTTAATAAAATCGTATCATCTAAGGTTGATTACGCCGACCTTTATTTTCAATACACCAAGAATGAATTCTGGTCCTTGGAGGATGGAAAAGTAAATAACGGAAGCTACTCAATAGACCAAGGTGTAGGTCTGAGATCAATTGTTGGTGAAAAAACTGCATTCACCTATTCTGATGAAATCTCCCTAAGTGCTCTTGAAAATGGAGTAAAAGTTTTAAAGTCGATACAAAATCAAGGGCAATCAAAGTCCTACGATATGACTAAATCTCAAAACCAACCTAGGCTTTACCAGCCCATTAATCCGCTTGAAAGTAAATCGCCTGATGAAAAAATTAAACTACTCCATAAGGTTGAAGCAATTGCAAAGAAGCTGGATACTCGAGTCATAAAAGTTTCAGCATCGCTTGCAATGGAATATGAAGTGGTAGTTATCAAAAACTTTTTTGGTGAATTAATTGAAGATACTCGGCCTTTAGTGAGGCTTTCTGTAAGTGTAATCGTTGAGTCTAAGCAACGTCGCGAGCAAGGGTCTGCAGGTGGTGGAGGTCGCTTTGGGCTAGAGTATTTTACGGATAAGATCGTTGAATCCTATACCAATGAGGCTGTATCACAGGCTATTATTAACCTGGATGCCAAGCCAGCACCCGCAGGCGCTACGACGGTGGTATTGGGTCCTGGATGGCCAGGTATACTTCTTCACGAAGCTATTGGTCATGGCCTTGAGGGAGATTTTAACCGGAAAGGAACTTCAGCGTTTAGTAACAAGATTGGTCAAAAGGTAGCCGCTAAAGGCGTTACGGTCGTTGATGATGGAACACTGAAAGATCGCCGTGGCTCATTAAATGTCGATGATGAAGGGACACCCACACAAAATACGACCCTTATTGAAGACGGTATTTTAGTAAACTACTTGCAAGATAAGCATAATGCTCATTTAATGAATATGAAACCTACTGGTAATGGTCGGCGTGAATCTTACGCGCACACGCCTATGCCAAGGATGACAAATACATACATGCTCAACGGCCAACATGACCCCAAAGAGATTATTGCAAGTGTCAAGAATGGTCTTTACTCCTGTAACTTTGGAGGGGGTCAGGTTGATATCACCAGCGGCAAATTTGTTTTTTCAGCTTCACAAGCATGGATCATTAAAGACGGTAAGTTAACCTACCCTGTTAAAGGCGCCTCTATCGTGGGTAATGGGCCTGACATTTTAAATGAGGTCAGCATGATTGGGAATGATATGGCTTTAGATACAGGCGTTGGAACCTGCGGCAAAGATGGACAAAGTGTGCCAGTGGGTGTCGGACAGCCCACATTAAAAATAGATAATATTATCGTGGGTGGAACAGGGTAATTACTTGACCCTGTTTTTGTATTCTAACGTTCTTGTATCAATCTCAATCTTGTCGCCCGTATCACAGAATAATGGGACCATCAATTCAAATCCGGTATTAATTTTTGCAGGCTTCATAACCTTTCCAGAGGTTGTATCGCCCTTTACTGCCGGTTCGGTATAAGTAATCTCGCGAACAAGAAAGTTGGGCAATTCAACAGAAATAGGCTTGCCGTCATAGAATACAACCTCGCACTGCATTCCGTCTTCAAGGAAATTTAACGCATCTTCCATGCTTTCGGCATCGACCTCAAATTGGTTATATTCCTCATCCATAAAAACAAACATCGGATCGGCAAAGTAAGAATAAGTCACCTCTTTCTTCTCAAGGACTACTGGTTCAAATTTATCAGCAGCATTGAAAACAGACTCTGTGGTGGTTTCAGTAAGAAGGTTTTTTAATTTCATTTTGACCACGGCTGCATTTCGGCCTGATTTATTATACTCAGCCTTTAGCACCACCATGGGATCATCACCGACCATAAATACATTACCTATACGTAATTCTTGTGCTGTTTTCATTGCATTATTTCCGAGATATTAAAAATGAGCGATTATACTCGAAACTTTTAAATCAACAATCATTTATAAGGTTTTCAAAAACATTTTTCGTTAATAGGTGGTGTCTAGATTTTTTCTTATGATAGCTAGTAATTTCTTCAAACCTATTAAGGTATTTTGAAAAATTATCTTTCTTTATTAAGCCTTGAGACCAGTCATAATAAACTGCCCTTACAATCGAATAGACAGTTACATCCAAATCAGAAAAAAAATAGTTGATAAAAGCTTCTAGTTTTACCAAATGATGATTGTTCTCTTGGACGTATGGCTGCCATATGAATGGCCTTCCACTAAATATAGCTCGAGTGAGACTATCCTCGCCCCTTACAAAATTTAAATTTGATGATTGCAATAAACGATCATAATCAGCAAAGGCCATCATCTTAAAGCCCTCAACCCAAGTTTCGTTTTTTAAATCTTTAAACTCAATTAACTCATCAAGAATCAGCGCCTTACAGTCTGGTTTAAGTTTTTTTATAAGCTCTATAGATTCATATGATGTATGTGAATAATAAAAAAATGAGGCCTGAAAATGAGAATCTTGTTCTATACATTTCGCAAGGTCTTCACTCTCTTGATAGAAATAGTCCCTTTCCCTTAAGAGACCTCCTGTTTTATCATTAAACCCAGGGTAAAAATAACGTTTATTGATAAATGAATTCTCTGTCAAAGAAGGCTTCATATGAAAATCTTTAACCCAATTTTCTGCTGACAAGTACTCGTAGATAAAAAGATTGGATGGATGCTGAATATTATCAAGGTAACCCGGAGGCAAAGGAACATCAAAAACAGAAATGATATTATTTACGTTATCAATTTCTGCTGAAGCTTCATTGAATGATTTAACATTAAAGCTAATATTTTTCTGAAGTTTTAATATAGGCTCAATATCTTCTTTTTTTTCGATAAATAAAGTAACTTTTTGGCCATAATCAACAAGCCCTGATGCCAATCGCCATGCGATACTCATGTCACCATAATTATCAATAACTTTTGCAAATATATGCCACATTATGAATAATCAATGCCCAAGATGCTGTATGTCTTTGTACCCGTCGGGACCTCCACTTGAATGACCTCGTCCACCGATTTTCCTGACAACACCCTCGCCAATGGCGAGCTCCAACTGATAAAGCCAGGCTCATGACTTATTTCATCTGCGCCTACAATACGAACTAAAAGTTCTTTACCTACATCCTCGTCAAATAATTTCACATGTGCACCAAAAAAAATTTTAGTTTTATCTAAGTTTTCATTTGGATGAATAATATTGGCATCCTCAATGGTGGTTAAAAGATATTTAATACGAGAATCAATTTGCCTAAGTCTTTTCTTACCATAGATATAATCACCATTCTCACTTCTATCACCATTGCCTGCTGCCCAAGATATTACTTTGACTAATTCAGGTCTTTCTTTTCGAATTAAATGATTTAATTCATCCTGTAAACGCTTAAAGCCTTCAGGTGTAATATAATTTTGATTAGTAGTCATAATAGAAAAAAAATGTCTGAATATAGCTCTAGCACAATCATATGCGCCTCTTCAAACTTAGCCAATGATATTAGGCTTACCTATAAAAAACAATCCCAAGAACGAATCTATAAACATCAAAAAGTTATAAGCCTCAACCAATGGCTTGAAGAGCAATATCAGACTTGGTGCTTTAATCATCCAGACTCTCATTATCTCCGGATATTAAATGGCATTGAAGAAAAATTTTTCTGGGAGAAATCCATTGGTAAGTTTATTGAAAAGCAGGTGAGTGATGACTTTTTTGGTATAGATATTGAAAAAGATATTGCTGAGTTTTGTATCAGAGCAAATCATGCGTTTACAGAATTTATGGTGACTGATGCTGAAATAACAAAACAAAAACACTACCGAGAAATGAAGCTATTCAATCAAATTAGGGATGATTTTAACGCTGAACTAAAAAAACAAAGGCTTATTTGCAGAAATGCGCTTATCAAGGAAGTCATTAAAATTCAAAATGCTGGGCAACCCATAAAAAATGAGCAATTAATTTTCATCGGATTTGAGTTCGACAAACCTATTTATAGAGAACTTATCGAATTGCTGGGGCAATGTAATCATATTGAGAGATGCATCCAAAATAAAGATAGGACAAATATTAATTATCATCAATTCAATAATATTGAGGATGAGTTCAATCACATCAGCCAATGGGTTAAAAAACTAATTGACGGGGGTGCCAAAAAAATATTAATCATCACCCCTGCTCTCTCTGAATTTCAATCAACACTAGAAAATAAGATTCTAAGATTGGCTCAAACCGAGATTTTCCATAACCCAAGATTAGAGAGTATAACCACTTCAACGCTAAGAAGACCCCTTGCAAATGAGCCCTCGATCAGATTTATTACACAACTTTTAAAAATACCATTAAAAAATATAATCATCACAAGTGAATGGTTTGAGATTTTGACGTTCACAAATTGGATTGACCAAGAAGATTTTAATCAAAGGCAAAAAATTGGTGAAATAATCAAGGATAGCAAAAGAAAAGGTTTTTCAATTGAAAGTCTCATGATGTTCATCAAAAATCATGATGACCTTAAATACCAAAGTGCGATTCAACAGCTATCATTGATCAATCATTTCAAGATAAATGTACACAAAAAACAATCCCCATATTTATTTAACAAGCTGGTCCTAGATCTCATTGATGAAATTAAATGGATGAAAATATATAAATTATTACCATTTGAAATTAACTGTTTAAATTCATTTTATAATGTTTTAAATCAAATTAATAAATTCCCAATAGATGAAACAATAAGTTATCAAAGATACATAGAAATATTAGATTATTATCTTGAAAAAGTGATGGCCAGCGAAGATAAACCTAATGCAAAAATTATCCTTTCAGGTTTTATGGAGGAGCAATGCCTAAACTATGATGCAGTGTGGCTTGCCAATTTTAATGACACCTTCTGGCCTGAAAAAAAAGCTTTTAACCCCTTCCTGCCAACAACTATTATTGAAGATCACTGTATCTATGATGAAGATTATTTTGGTCAATTAACTCAATATCGAATCAACCAAGCAAAAACAATTACTCCTAATTTTAATCTCTCATGCTCCCATTACTATGATGACGTTCCCATGATGCCATCATTAAACATTATGAATTTTGATAAAGCGATTGAACTTATAAAGCAAGAACCTTATGAATTAATGAGTTACCAAGATTTTCTTGATGACTCAGAATCTATAGCCATGACTGGAGATCTCATTCATATCAAAAGCGGTATTAAAACACTGGAAAATCATGCAAGGTGTCCCGCTTGGTCATTTTATGCCAATCGTCTTGGTGCAGAGCCCCCCATGACTGATTTATTTGATGAAGTTTCTCAACTAGATTTGGGAAGATTGATTCATAAAACCCTAGAGTTATTTTGGAAAAAAAATACCGGGTTGGGTAATTTAAAGAAATTAGATGTATCTATACTGAAAGAGAATTTGGAAAAAATTATTGATCCATTACTAGCCCAGCTCTTGAATGAAAGGCCCCTACTTTCCTTTAACCAAATAAACTCTTGCAAAAATTATCTTATGAAAAGATCCTTAAAATGGCTTGAATACGAGAAAAATAGAGAGTCCTTTGAGGTAATCTTGCAGGAAAAAAACTATGAAGTAACCATAAAAAATATAGCCTTCAATATACGTATTGATAGAATCGATCAGCTTGAGGATGATACCAGGATCATTATTGATTATAAAACTGGGGCTATTCCAGGCCGAAGTGAATTATTCAATGACCGGCTAACCTTTCTGCAACTTCCTATCTATGGAGGATACACTCAAGAACAAAATATTAAAGGTGTCATGTTTGCTCACTTAAATATCCACAAAAACAGCTTTTACGGCGTTACCGATGATGCTGTAAAAATCTCCCCAGATTTCAAAGGGGTGATTAATACTCCAAGTATCTCCAATTGGAAAGACTTGATTAAACAATGGAGACATTTATTGGAAACTATCTCCCTAAGCTATCAAAAGGGTGATTGCCAAGTCACCTTTTATAAGGAGAATGATCTTAATTTCTGCCCTGTTTTACCCATCATGCGACTTCCAGAGAAAAAATACCAGTATGAATCAAAGTATTAACACTGAAGAATTAATAAGGGAGAAAGCAACTGGGCCAGGATCATTTATCCTTGAGGCACCTGCGGGCTCAGGTAAAACAAGTATTCTCACCAAGCGTTTCTTATCATTACTCTTAAAGGTTAAGAAACCGACTGAAATTATTGCCCTAACATTTACGAATAAAGCGGCGCAAGAGATGAAAAATCGCATACGCTCAGCACTTAAAGATTCACAAAATGATGGGATCTTAAACAAAATAATTCATAAGATTAAGGGGCATGCAAAAAAACTTAATTGGGATCAAAACTTTGAAGACCAACTAAGAATAATGACCATTGATAAATTAGCCTTACAGGTTATTAATCAAGCCCCAATTTTAGATAATTCAGGGCTCAATTACCAGACAGATGAAAATCCTGATGAAATATACATACAAGCCATCAATGAATCACTTAATCAAAGTAACGTCGCATATGCAATACTCGATTATGTTGAAAATGACCAACGGAAATTAAGTGCCCAATTAATTAATATCCTAAAAAAAAGAGATCAATGGCTCACAGACTTAACCTTTTATGTTGACAAAGATTTAGAAGAAATAAAAGTTGAATATATTAAGTATGCAAACCAGGAACAAGAACAAATATGCTCACAAATAAAGGACGAGTTAAGTAAAGACATAATCCATGATATTCAATTAATCATGCAAAGCATGCGTCCTGAGATAAAAAAAATAGACTTTCAATTTTGGTTAGCTTTTTCAAATCTAGTGCTCACCAAAGAAGGTTCTTTTAGAAAACAATTTGATAAAAGGCATGGCATTCCTAACGATGAAGCAGGAAAACAACTAAAAAACAAAATTGATGATTTATTATTAAAATTAAGTAATAAAAACAGTATTTTATATCAATTAAATCAAGTAAATTATTGTAATAATTTTATCAATTTTTTACCACTTCTACCTGATCTTATATTGTTGTTAATTGATATTAACCAAAGGTTAATGACATTATTCACTAAATTAAGAACATTCGATTTTTCTCAAATTATTTTAAATGCCAGCCGTGTTTTAGAACAATCTAATTTAGCTTTGATTCTTGACGAAAAAATTACACACATCCTTGTAGATGAGTTTCAAGATACCAACTACGCTCAGCTTAAGTTTATTGAATTATTAACTCAGAATTTCGCTGGTGACCCTGAAAAAACATTTTTTGCGGTTGGTGATCCCATGCAATCTATTTACAGGTTTAGGAAAGCTGAGGTCGAAATTTTTAAAAAAATACAATTACAGCAAAGGTTGAGTGATTTGCATGTAAGCCCACTTCAATTAAAAACAAATTTTCGATCTAATCAAAAAATTATTGAATGGCTAAATACTAATATCTGCCATCTATTTCCAGCCACTGATAATATTGAATTAGGTTCGATTGCCTTCAATGCATCAATTGTAGGTAAAAATGAGGATATGGGCACCGGGATCAAGCCGCACACTCTCATTATCGACTCAGATAACAATGATGCTATCTATCAAACTGAGGCAATGTATGTTGCTAAATTACTTCAAACAGTAAAACAAAAAAACCCTGCTTACAAGATAGCGGTGCTAACCAGATCTAGGTCGCATTTGAATGAGCTAATTACAACCATTAAAAGAGATTTTAAAGACCTGCCCATCCAAGCCATAGAAATCAATTCCATCAAGAACAATCAAACCTTTGAAGATATATATATGCTGACAAAAGCATTATTTAATTTTGACGACAAAATTGCATGGATGGCCCTCCTTCGCTCTCCGATCATTGGTCTAAAAAATCGAGAGCTGGCCTTACTCTTTGAGAATAATCACCACCTCAATACCTGGTCTATACTTAATGATAATGTTTTGTTGAAAACCCTAAACGAGCATAGTGCAAAAAGGCTTCATAAGCTCATCATCATCATAAATAATAATATTGACTTAAGAGGTCGGGTTTCACAAAGATACTTTATAGAATCCATCTGGCGACAACTCAATGGCGATAAAGCTATGATTAATTTTGAGGATATGGATGTGGTGGATAACTTCCTTAATCTTGTAGATCAATCAAGCCATAATCTTTTGAGTATTAACTTTACGCGGCTAGAGAAATTAATTGATGAGACTTACATCTCTGATATCGATTCGCATCCTAACCCAATACAATTTTTAACCATACAGAAATCAAAGGGTCTTGAATACGATGCAGTTATTATCCCTAATATGAATAAAACCACCGTCAATGAACCTCATAGCCTATTCTTGATGGATAAAAAATTAATATCGATGATCAATATGTCCGATGAGCCCAATTTATATGATTATCATCGATACAAAGAAAAAGAGCGGCTAAGGAATGAGTATTCAAGATTATTGTATGTTGCCATAACACGAGCTAAATACGAATGTCATTTAATCACATCAATTAGTAAAGATAAAATTGACAGCCCATCACCGTGCAATGAAGGATCTTTTGCATCATTGTTATGGCCAAGTATTAATAAAGACCTTGTTGAGATTAAACCTAATTCACAACAAAACTCATACAATGAATTCGTACCTAAATTAAGAAGATTGAAGAATCATTTTTTTGAAAGTAACTTGAAAATAAATAATGAAATTTATGATGGGCGGCATGAGGTCTATATAAATCAAAGTATTTCAAACTTAGAAATTGAGATTGGAAGTATACTTCATAAAATTTTAGAATTAATTGTTAAAAAACAGTTATTTATTGATAACTTATTAGAAAATAGTTTAAATTATTTTGAAGATTATTTTACCCATTATCGATTTTCCAAAGATGACACCAGCTATGCTATTGAGCAAATTAAAATTGCTATTCATAAATTAAAAACAACCCAAGATGGTCAGTGGATTACCAATCAATTTGAAGATGATTTATCAGAGATGAAGTATTCAATTGATAATCTAGGCCAATCAATAAGTCTCATACCTGATAGAACATTTATCGAAAATAATGTTCGTTGGATTGTGGATTATAAATTTACCAAAAATTCTGACCTAGAAAAGGTCGCACTATCCTATCGGTCTCAGCTTGAAGGTTATAAAAAAATTTTTGAGCATGATCGTAACATCAACCTAGCTATTTATTTTATTAATCACGGAAGGTTGATTACATTAAATTAATTTTTTCAATATTGATTTAATAAACTTTATTCTCTCTTCAATTTTTTCATAAGAGGTCATCACTTTTAATCGATTGGGTCCGTTCATTTTATAACAACGATCTGACTGAATTAATTCAATAAACTTTACTGGATCAATATCAGCCTCCTCCTTAAATTGAATATCAATAGTTTGAGAGCCCGCATCAATCTTTATAACATCAAAGTCATTAATAAAGATTCTCAATTGGTGAAACAACATTAAGTTTTGTGTTTGTTCGGGAAGAATGCCAAATCGATCAATGATTTCCTCCTCAATTTCTTTTAACTGCTCTGAGTTATGACAACTTGAGAGTCGCTTATACAAAATCAATCTTTCGTTGGTGTCTGGGCAAAAATCATTGGTTAAAATTGTAGGTGTATGAAGATTTATATCTTTGTTCGCTCTTATTGGATCATTAATATCAACGGTTTTACCTTTTTTGAGATTTTTAACTGCATGGTTGAGCATGTCGATATAAAGATTAAAACCAATTTCATGAATTTGCCCACTTTGATTATCACCCAAAAGTTCGCCAGCACCACGAATTTCAAGATCATGAATGGCTAAGTAATAACCAGAGCCAAGGTCCTCAAGCAACTGGATTGCCTCAAGACGTTTTTTTGCTTGTGCAGTAATTTTTCTATCTTCATCAAGCAACAAATAGGCATAGGCTTGGTGGTGAGAACGACCAACACGGCCTCGAAGTTGGTGTAATTGAGCCAAACCAAACTTGTCTGAACGATTAATGATCATCGTATTGGCTGTCGGAATATCAATTCCGGTTTCAATAATGGTGGAGCATAACAATAGATTGATTCTTTGCTGATGGAAATCTTGCATGACTCTTTCTAACTCCCTCTCCCTTAATTGACCATGCGCAATTCCAATTTGGGCTTCAGGTAAAAGTTTTTTTAACTTTTCAAATTGGGACTGGATTGTATTGACATCGTTGTGTAAGAAATAAACTTGGCCACCCCTGTTAAACTCGCGGAGCACCGCCTCCCTGATAATGCCTTGGCTATGGTTAACGACCAAGGTTTTAATGGATAATCTTTTTTGTGGAGGTGTAGCAATAATAGAGAACTCTCTTAAACCCTCCATGGCCATAGAGAGGGTTCTTGGTATGGGTGTAGCAGTTAGGGTTAAAACGTCGACATTGGCCTTAAATTTCTTTAACTTTTCTTTCTGTCTTACGCCAAATCGATGTTCCTCGTCAATAATAATTAAGCCCAGCTCTTTAAACTTAACATTATCTTGTAACATTTTATGAGTGCCAATAATGATATCGATCTTGCCCTCCTCTAATTCAGACAGAATTCTGTCTTGATCTTTTTTTGATTTAAAACGAGATACCTCCTCAATTCTTAATGGCCAATTAACAAAACGATCGCTAAAGTTTTTATAGTGTTGTTCAGCTAGGAGTGTAGTAGGAACTAAAATAACCACTTGCTTGTTATTCATCGCGGCAACAAAGGTAGCTCTTAATGCAACCTCTGTTTTACCAAAGCCCACATCACCACATATCAATCTATCCATTGGGCGTATGGATTCCATATCTTTTATGACCTGCTCAATGGCCTCTAATTGATCAGGGGTTTCTTCAAATGAAAATCCTTCAACAAACTGTTCATAATCATTTAAATTAATCTTAAAGGCGTATCCTTTTTTAATGGAGCGCTTCGAATATAAGTTTAAAAGCTCTGCAGCCGTATCATGGATTTGTCCAAGGGCTCTTTTTTTTGCCTTTTCCCAAAGACCTGAACCTAATTGGTGCAAGGGAGCCGTCTCAACAGGCCCGCCTGAGTATCTAGAAATTAAATGCAGATGGGATACGGGTACATATAGTTTATCTTCACGCTCGTAATGTAATAATAAAAATTCGGTTTTTCCTTCACCCTGATCCAAATTGACTAATCCTTGATAGCGTCCAACGCCATGCTGCTCATGCACAACCGGATCACCTATGCTTAATTCAGTAAGATCCTTCACAATGACATCAGTATTAAAATTTTTATCTCGGGTTGAGCGTCGGGTCTGTTTTACGAAATTAGGATAAATTTCACTTTCTGTGATTACCATAAATTCATTGGTTGTGAATCCATGATGAAGGGGGCACACGGTTAAATTGATGGGGACATTAGAAGCTAAAAAATCTGACCATGACTCAACTTTTTTAACCTCTAATTTAGTTTGTTCAATATGTTTGGCTAACGTCTCTCTTCTACCCAAACCCTCAGCACAGATCAAGGTTTTGATTTTTTTTGAATCAATCTTTCTTGCTAATCTATTGAGCGGTAAGTCATGGTTTCGATCAATGGAGCAATCATCATCAATAACAGGGGGTTGAATTATTACTCTTCTTGAAGAAAAGTTTTTTAATTGACCCAAAAAGTAATCGTTTCCAATGAGGATATCTTCGATATTTAGAATAGGTCTTTCTTGATCGTAGGCAAATAATCTAAAACGTGATTTGGCCTCATCTATGTATTTTTTGCCAGATCCATTAATATCACCTAATAAGATTATCTCGTCATCACGACTCAAATAATCAAAAATAGTATTAGTCGATTGATGAAACATGGGTAGGTACCACTCCATACCTGCGAATGGTATACCTTTACTGATACTCTGATAGATTCTTGATTTTGATGGATCGCCTTCAAATCGATCTCGATATGACTCTCTAAATGAAGTCACGCCAGTCTCATCAAGACGGCATTCTTTGGCAGGTAAAAGCTTGATTTCACTCACAGGATAAAGGCTTCGCTGGGAATCTACATCAAAGGTTCTAATTGACTCAATTTCTGAATCAAAAAAATCAATCCTGAAGGGAATGATCGAGCCCATTGGAAAAATATCTAAAATACCACCCCGCGTTGCGTATTCACCAGGATTAATAACCTTGTCTACATTCAAATAGCCGCTATAGGTAAGTTGATCTTTAAATAATGCAATATCAACATCTTGGCCTTTTTTAAATAAAAACGTGAATTGCTGAATATATTCTTTGGGAGGTAGAAGATGGGTACATGTAGTGATTGGAAGTAAATTAATATCAAACTTACTCTGGGTCATTAAATAGAGGGTTTGTAGTCTTTCAGAAATTAAATCAGGATGGGGTGATATCTCATCATAAGGAAGCGTTTCCCAGTCTGGGAGCAAGTTTATTTTTAGATCAGGATAGAACCAACCAATTTCCTCCTTAAGCCTTATGGCATCAAGAACAGATGGGGTAAAAATATTTATTCGTTTAGATTTAGTTTTTTTAAGATGAAGGCCGACCTCAATTGGAAAGTATCCGTCTTGATTGAATTCCGTTTGACTATTAATATTTTTATTGGTCATGCATTAATTTTTAAAACGTGACATTATAAACAAATTAATAGATAACCAAAGGTTCTAAAATGAACGAAAAAGAACAAGTAGCCAAAGAGGCAATTAACTACATTAAGGATGGTATGATCATTGGTTTAGGGACTGGTTCTACTGCAAATCTTTTTATTGACTTCTTAAGTGCTAAAGTAAAACAAGAATCATTAAATATTAAAGTCGTTGCCAGCTCAACCGTAAGCCAAATCAGAGCAATTAATTCAGGGTTAAGTTATATATCGCTCGATCAAATTGAGTCAATTGATCTATACATTGACGGTGCTGATGAGGTTACTAAAGAACTAGAGGTGCTTAAGGGTCGAGGCTACGACCTGGTTAGAGAAAAATTATTAGCCAAAACTAGCAAGCAGTTCATTGTGATTGGGGACAAATCTAAAATGGTTGCTAAAATCGGCGAAAAGTTCCCAATTCCTATTGAAATTACGCCGATTGCATGGAAAATTGCAAAAAAGCTTATTACAGAAATTAGTCAAAAATGTGATCTCAGGCCCAATGCTGCTGGCGATGCTTACGCTATTACCTCCTATGGCAACTATGTTCTGGACTGTGAATTTAAGTACGATGATTTGTCTAAATTAGCTTCGGAAATTTCTCAAATACCTGGTGTCATTGAACATGGAATTTTTTTAGATATGACTCATCTGGCCCTGATTGCAGACCAAGGCAATATCATGAAGTATTCCTAAGTTTCTATAGAAATTTTTTGTATTCCACCCATGTAGGCTTGTAAAACTGTAGGGATACCTATATCACCATTAGATTCCTGATAATTTTCAAGGATAGCCACCAGCGCCCTGCCCACTGCAAGACCTGAGCCATTAAGTGTATGCAATAGATGATTCTTCTTATTCGAGTCTTTGAACCTTGCTTTCATCCTGCGAGACTGAAAAGCCTCACAATTAGATACGGATGATATTTCTCTATAAGTTTGTTGAGATGGAAGCCACACTTCAAGATCGTAAGTTTTGGATGCACCAAAACCCATGTCACCGGTGCACAAACTCACTACCCGATAAGGTAACTCAAGCTTTGATAGGATATTCTCCGCGTGCTGAACCATTTCATCTAATGCCTTGTAAGAATGGTCGGGGTGCACTATCTGAACCATTTCAACTTTTTCAAATTGATGTTGCCTGATCATGCCACGCGTATCTTTACCATATGAACCTGCCTCAGATCTAAAGCAAGGTGTTAATGCAGTAAGCTTAATGGGAAGCTCTTTTTCATCGACAATTAGCTCGCGTGCAAGATTAGTAAGGGGCACCTCGCCGGTTGGGATTAGAAATAACCTATCATCATCGCCTCTTGAAGTTGAAAAAAGATCCTCTTCAAACTTAGGTAACTGTCCTGTACCTAATAATGAATCAGCATTCACAAGAAAAGGGGTATAACACTCTTCATAACCATGATCATTAATTTGCGTATCTAACATGAATTGGGCAATCGCACGATGTAACCTTGCAATCGGACCACGCATAAAAGTAAATCGCGCCCCTGAAAGTTTAGCGCCTAAGTCAAAATCTAACCCATGAGAAAAGCCTACATCTACATGATCTTTAACTTCAAAATCATAGGTTTTAATAGTCCCAGATTCCTTTACAACCTGATTATCGTTCTCATTTTTACCAACCGGAACGCTATCATGAGGCAAATTAGGTACCGTTAATAAATAATCTTGCAATTCATTTTGAATTTTTAACAAGTTAGTCTCTAGATCTTTTAGATCAGAGGATACTTTAGAAACTTCATTCATAATGTCCGTGCTGTCCATACCTTTAGACTTTTCAATACCAATTTGCTTAGATAGCTGGTTTCTTGATTCTTGGAGTTCTTGAGTTTTAACCTGAAGCTCCTTGCGCTGAGTCTCAAGAGATGAAAAAAGTTTACTGTCAAAATTAAAGCCTCTTGTAGAAAGCTTTTTTTCAACTGCTGCCAAATCATCTCTTAATAGAGTAGTATCAATCATTATTATTTCTTTCTCTTGTTATATTCTTCATCAAGACTTTTTAAAAAGTCTAATTTATCAGATATTTTTTTCTCTAAGCCCCTGTCAGTCGGGTTGTAAAATTTTACAGGTTCTACATCATCAGGGAAATATTTTTCACCTGCTGCATATGCATAAGGCTCATTATGCGCATAACGATAATCTTTACCATAATTTAAATCACTCATTAATTGGGTGGGAGCATTTCTTAAATGAAGAGGTACATCGGTATGCGGCTGATCTTTGATAAAAGATTTAACATCATTATAGGCAACATAGGCACTATTACTTTTTGGTGCCATTGCAAGGTAGATAACAGCATTACTGAGGGCTAATTCACCCTCGGGAAAGCCAAGTCTCTCGTATATTTGATAAGCCTCAAGCGCCATGGTCTGGGCTCTAGGATCCGCTATACCGATATCTTCTATGGCAATGCGAACAATTCTCCTTGCTAAGTACAATGGGTCAGCCCCGCCATCGAGCATCTTAAACAACCAGTAAAGTGCGGCATTGGGGTCCGATCCCCTAACAGACTTATGAAGGGCAGAAATTTGGTCATAGAATTGATCTCCCGACTTATCAAAATGTCTCGTTTTTTCAGAAATAATCTTTTTTATTATTTCGTTGGTTATCACTGATTCTTTTTGAAGTGTTATTTGATCAATAGCCATTTCCAGAAGATTAATTAATCTTCGTGCGTCGCCAGAAGAAAAAAGTAATAGAGTTTCTTTTGCAATTTCTTCAATGTTTAAATTAGATTGTTTCGTGATAACTCGATCAATTATTTTTTTTAGAGCTTCATCATCAAGAGCCTTAAGGGTGTATACCTGGCATCGGCTGAGAAGAGCCTTATTAACCTCAAAGGACGGGTTTTCTGTTGTTGCCCCAATAAATGTTATGAGGCCTGACTCTATATGAGGTAAAAAAGCATCTTGCTGACTCTTATTAAAACGATGAACCTCGTCGACGAAGAGAATGGTTCTTTTTTGATGATGCTCTAAATTAAGTTTAGCAATCTCAATGGATTCCCTAATCTCTTTAACGCCTGATAAAACTGCAGATTGAGAAATAAAATTAAAATCGCATGTTTTTGAAATCACATGAGCCAACGTAGTCTTTCCAACACCAGGTGGGCCCCACAATATCATCGAAGGTAATTTACCAGAATCAATTGCAAGTCTTAATGGCTTATCTTGAGCCAACAATTGTTCTTGACCTATAACCTCCTCAATTTTGGTGGGTCGTAAGTATTCAGCTAATGGGATTTGCGTATTCGTCACCTAATTTTTTATTACATCAACCCCTTCTGGGGTGTTAAAGAGAAAAAAAGCATCGTTAATTGTTTTATTTTCCTTGAGGTCAATAAAAGAAATATTCGTCACATAATCAAAATTATCTTGAATTTGCATCTCACTTAATTGATTTTTATTAAAAGAAATTAAAATCTGCTTAAATGAGGATTCATTGACTTTCTTAGGGACCGCCCTAAACCATTCTTTTCCGTCTTTTTTTAAAGTATCGATTAAGAAGAATTCTTTTGCTTTCGAGCTCACAAGAAGCATTGCAGGACTCACGCCACCTAATTTTTTTAATGCACTTAAAATGACTTGTTTTAAATCAGGATCGTACATATAAATTAACTCACCATCACTGATAATTTGATTTTTATAAGGTTCCTCATAATTCCATCGAAACATATTAGGTTTCTTAAAATAAAAATGACCTTTAACTTCCTGGACCAGGTCTCCATTGATGTCAGTAACTACCTGCTCAAAGTCACCTGAGAGTGTCTTCATATTATCTATAAGTGAAGCAAAACGCTCATTATCAGATGCAAAAAGATTAGAAATAAAAAAAATAAAACAGATGAGGACTCTAGTCATTGGAATCAGGTGCAATAATTTCTCGATTGCCATTACTCTGCATGGCAGATACAAGGCCTGCTTTTTCCATATCCTCAATAATTCTGGCTGCCCTATTGTAGCCAATTCTTAAGTGACGCTGAACGTATGAAATTGAAGCTTTTCTTGTTTGCATAACAACTGCAACGGCTTCATCGTAGAGCGGGTCTTTTTCGCCTGATGTGTCATCAAAACTTCCGCCACTGATAGAATCATTTTCAGAAGGATTTAAAATTTCTTCGATATATTCTGGCTGGCCTTTTTGTTTAAGAAAATTTACAACCTTATGCACCTCATTATCCGATACAAATGCACCATGAATTCTATTAGGATAGCCCGCACCAGGGGCCATATAAAGCATGTCGCCTTTTCCAAGCAAAGTTTCAGCCCCCATTTGATCCAAGATGGTTCTTGAATCGACTCGACTTGATACTTGAAATGCGATCCTAGAAGGAATATTTGCTTTAATCAGTCCTGTAATAACATCCACAGAAGGCCGCTGGGTTGCCAAAACCAAATGAATTCCAGATGCCCTTGCCTTTTGAGCTAATCTCGCAATAAGCTCTTCAATTTTTTTGCCCACAACCATCATCAAATCTGCTAGCTCATCGATCACGATTAAAATTTGTGGCAGCTCATTTAAGGGTTCAGGATTTTCTGGATCAAGTGAAAATGGATTGGTAAGCGGGTTATTTTTTTCAATGGAATCTGTAAGTTTTTGATTAAAACCAGCAATATTTCTAACACCGAATGTAGACATTAATTTATAACGCCTTTCCATTTCAGCTACTGCCCAATTGAGCGCATGTCCCGCCTGCCTCATATCTGTCACAACAGGTGTTAATAAATGTGGAATCCCATCATAAACTGAAAGCTCAAGCATTTTTGGATCCACTAAAATCATTTTCACTTCATTAGGTTTGGCTTTATATAAAATACTTAGAACCAGTGCATTAATAGCAACAGATTTTCCAGATCCAGTCGTACCAGCAATTAAGAGATGGGGCATCTTAGAAATATCAGCAACCTCAGGTTTTCCAGAAATATCTTTACCTAAGGCAAGCGTTAGCAGGGCGGATGTATCTGCAAACACTTTTGAACTCATAATTTCTGAAAGGTAGACAACTTGACGATCTGTATTAGGAATTTCTAAACCCATACAGGTTTTACCGGGTATCGTTTCAACAACCCTGACGCTTATAACTGACAGTGCTCGAGCTAAATCTCTGGATAAATTAGTAACCTGGCTACCCTTAACACCAGGTGCAGGTTCAAATTCATAGCGAGTAATAACTGGGCCAGGCTGGGCTGAAATAACTTTTGCTTCAATACCAAAATCTAATAATTTTTTTTCAATTAGTCTAGAAATAAACTCAATCGTCTCAGCTGATTGCTTTTGTACTTGTTTTTGAGGTTGGTCTAATAAATGCAGTGGTGGAAGTTCGGCATCGGAATCCCCAAAGAGATTCGTCTGCTTTTCTTTAACAACACGAACACTCTCTTTGATTGTGGTCTTTGGCTCAATGATGGTAACCGGGATACGGTCCTCATTTTTCTTTCGCTCAAGCAATACAAACTCATCCCTTTGGCGCTCAAACTTTTTACCCTCACGTCGGTCTAGCCAGCTAGAGTAGGACTCAGATAGGTAATGAATAAAATTACAAATAAAATTTCCCAGGCCCTCAGAAATGCTTATCCAAGACCAACCAGTAAATAAACTAAACCCAACTGCAAAACTTGTGATTAAAAAAATAAGTGACCCAATATAACCGATCGTATTGTAAAGATTAGTATTTATAATTTGGCCCAAGAATCCACCTTGCAGCGTTGGTAATTCAGCAGAAATGCTAATAATATGGCCCGCTTCAATGGCTGAAGAGGAGATAATTAAAACCAAAAAACCAAAATAATGAACCGCGAGTACGTGCTTGGTTTGATAATTTTCATTTTCAATACGCGGATAGATCAAAAAGATACTGTAAAAGCTTAAAAAAACCATCCACCAAGCCGAAATTCCAAAAGCATATAGCGATAAATCAGCAAAATATGAGCCAAAAATACCTCCCATATTATGAATGGCACTTTTGCCATCAATAGCATTTGACCATGATGGGTCTGAAACCGAATAGCTTCCAAAAGCAAGCGTAATGTATAGGCCTATAAAGAGTAGAATAAACCAAGTGGCCTCACGAAATATCCGATGAGCTAAAATCTGAGGTGTTTGATCAGAGACAATTTTTTTTATACTTTTTTTTGATCTTTTTTTTGCGAACACGTTTGTTGAGAACTGATATATGTAAGTAAATTATAGCAGTATGTAGAATAAAAAAATCTAAAAAAATTTAAGAAAAAAGCTATTAATGTTTGCTTCAAAGGCCACTGTTTTATAAAATCAATTTTTAAAAAATTTTTTCAATTCAATAAATATGGCAAAACATTCACCTCTGATTATTTTAGGCTCTGGCCCCGCTGGATACTCTGCCGCTGTATATGCTGCAAGAGCTAACCTTAAACCACTTTTAATAACCGGCATCGCACAGGGAGGTCAACTCATGACCACCACCGATGTTGATAATTGGCCGGCAGATGCTGATGGTGTTTTAGGTCCAGAATTAATGTCTAGATTCGAAAAACATGCACTCAGATTTAACACAGAGATCGTTTTTGATCACATAAATAAATGTGACTTACAATCAAAACCCTTAAAGTTAATCGGTGATAGCGATGAGTATACTTGCGATGCACTTATTATTTCTACAGGAGCCTCAGCAAAATATCTAGGCCTTCAAAGTGAATCAAATTTTATGGGTAAAGGTGTTTCAGCCTGCGCTACTTGTGATGGTTTTTTCTATAAAGATCAAGAGGTTGCTGTGGTTGGTGGAGGCAATACAGCAATTGAAGAGGCGCTATACTTATCTAATATTGCATCCAAGGTCACAATCATTCATCGAAGAGATAAGTTTAGGGCGGAAGCGATTATGATGGATAAGGTCTACAGCAAGGTTAAGGAGGGAAAAATTGTTTTAGAACTTTTTTATGAGCTTGATGAGGTTTTGGGTGATGAAAAAGGTGTGAATGCAATTCAAATTAAATCCACAAAAGATCAATCTATAAAAAAAATTAATCTACAGGGTGTTTTTATTGCCATTGGGCATAAGCCCAATACTGATATTTTTGAGGGTCAACTTCAAATGGAGAATGGTTACATTGTTACCAAATGTGGACGAGATGGAAATTTCACTGCTACAAGTATTGATGGAGTCTTTGCCGCAGGGGATGTTCAAGATCATATTTACAGGCAGGCAGTTACAAGTGCAGGAACAGGATGTATGGCGGCCTTAGATGCGGAGAGATTTTTAGCCTGTAATGAGTAACAAAGACAGTTCATTTTTGGATGCCGTTAAAGATGTCAAACCTCTCAAAAAAAAATCTGATACCGTGTCGTTTGAGTCAAAAAAACCAAAACCCATTCCCAAAAAACTCATTGAGGATGAAAAAAATGTCCTTCATGACTCCTTAAGTGATCATTATTTAGTAGCTGAACTCGAAGCTGATGAGAACACCCATTATCTTAAAGAAGGTCATTCGCCAGACATTATAAGAAAACTAAGAGGTGGATTTTGGTCTATTCAAGACTCGATCGATCTTCACGGCTTAACTACGGATGAAGCAAAAATTTACTTATCCGACTTTTTGCATGAATGTCTACATCGAGATAAAAGATGTATCCGTATTATTCATGGCAAAGGTATAGGTTCAAAAAATAGAGAACCGGTGCTTAAGAAAAAGGTGAGAAGTTGGTTAATACAAAAAAATGAAGTGATTGCTTATGCAGAGACTCCAAAACATGATGGAGGAAGTGGAGCGATTATCGTCCTTATCAAAAATAGTTAATCTTTTTCCATCAAGCATATTGCCTGAGCTGCAATGCCCTCTCCTCTTCCCAAAAAACCAAGCCCTTCAGTCGTAGTGGCCTTAATATTAATTTGACTAAGCTCGCAACTACAATCCTCTGCGATATTTTTTTTCATTTTTTGCACATAGGGTGAAATCTTTGGCTTTTCACAAATAATCGTTACATCAAGATTAACTAATTTAAAGCCTTTTTTTTGAGCCATTAAAAAAACATTTTTTAAAATAATACGGGAATCAAGATCCTTATTCTTTGAATCTTGATCAGAAAAATGATGCCCTATATCACCCTCACTTATGGCACCCAAAATTGCATCAGCAATGGCATGTAACAATACATCAGCATCTGAGTGGCCCTCAAGTCCAAAAGGATGGTCTATTGTGACCCCACCAATAATGCATGGTCTATTTTTAACAAACCTATGAACATCAAGGCCCTGCCCAATTCTAATCATGTTTATTAACCCTTAAAATTTCTAATGATTTTTCAGCCCTCTTCATATCATCAGGAAATGTGACTTTAAAATTTAATGGGCTACCCTTAAATAATTTAGGCCTATGTCCTAAAGACTCAATGGCTTCAGATTCATCGGTGGGTATTCCATCAAAATTTTCCAAGGCTTTTCTTAAGAGCTTAAACCTAAACATTTGAGGGGTTTGCGCAAGCCAAATTTCATCCCTACTTTCAGTACTAATAATTTTATTTTGTTTGTTTACTCTCTTCACTGTATCTGAGGCAGGAAGCGCCATAATACCTCCCACTTTATCCTTTCCAATCGCATCAATAAATTGATGAATCATAACCTCAGTAATGCCTATTCTCGCTGCATCATGAACCATAACCCAGTCATCAGCCATACATTTAATTTGATTAATTGCATTCAAAACAGTTTCGGCACGTGAGGCTCCTCCGCAATAGTGAATATGGGTTTTGATTGAAAATTTATTTTTTAAAATTTCAATATGATTCTGTTCTTTTGATACAGCTATATTTATTGAATCAATCTGACTGATACGAGAAAAAACAGACTCAACGATTTCAATTAATGTTTTATTGTTACCAAGAACAGTGAACTGTTTGGGAAGCGCCTGACCCATTCTTAAACTTGAGCCAGCAGCGGGAATAATAAGATGAATCTTCGCCATGAGAAAATTTTATCATGGCGAAGTAGCTTTAATCTCGAGTCATCGAATTAATTTTATGGATTGATAAATCTGCGCCTGCAAACTCATCCTCTCGAGATAATCTTATGTCCATGAGTTTATGTACCAGTGAGTAGACAATGTAACCACCGATGAAAGCAACAGCAATACCTGCAAGCGTGCCTACAAGTTGCGACATAAATGTTACACCACCCATGCCACCAAAGTATTCAAGACCAAAAATACCAGCTGCGATACCGCCCCATGCACCGCACAAACCATGTAACGGCCAAACACCTAAAACGTCATCAATCTTCCACTTGATTTGCGCTAAGGAAAATGTCCACACAAATAGAGCGCCAGCAACCAAACCTACAACTAAAGCACCCAATGGATGAAATAAGTTTGATCCAGCACATACAGCTACCAATCCTGCTAACGGTCCATTGTAGAGAAAACCTGGGTCATTTTTGCCTACAACTAAAGCTGCCAGCGTTCCACCAACCATGGCCATTAATGAATTAACTGCGACAAGTCCTGAGACCCCTTCTAGCGTCTGTGCTGACATAACATTAAAACCAAACCACCCAACGGTTAGGATCCATGAACCAAGGGCTAAAAAAGGAATATTTGAGGGTGGAATTGCTATGAGTTTTCCATCTTTAGTGTAACGACCATGTCTTGCGCCTAAGATGATTACTGCGGCCAACGCAATCCATCCGCCCATTGCATGAACAACCACTGAGCCTGCAAAATCATTAAATGCAGCGCCAAAGTTATTTTCTAAGAAAGCTTGAAAACCATAATTCCCATTCCATGTAGCACCCTCAAAAAAAGGATAAACAAAACCTACTAATAAAAATGATGCGATTAACTGTGGATTAAATTTCGCTCTTTCAGCGATTCCGCCAGAGATAATAGCGGGAATAGCCGCAGCAAAAGTTAAAAGAAAGAAAAATTTAACGAGATCATATGCGCTTTTTTCACTCAATGAAGAAGCAACTGCATAAAAGTCTAAACCATAAGCCAAAGAATACCCAATAAAGAAGTAAGCGATGGTGGATATTGAAAAATCAGCCATGATTTTAGCAAGCGCATTAACCTGATTTTTTTCACGAACTGTACCAACCTCTAAGAACGCAAAGCCAGCATGCATTGCAAGCACCATGATTGCGCCAAGTAGTATAAAAAGAACATTTCCTTGATAAACTAATGAATCCATTAATTACTCCTGTTTATTTTTGTAGAATAATAATAAATGTTTTACAAAAAATTGAAGTTTAGAGCCATTTTTTTGTTGATTTATTAACTGAAATTATTTTTTGCATTAAATTGGTGCATAAATTATTAAAAATGTTTGAGATTTTTTTATCATTAATGATTGGTTTAACTATTTTCGCTTGGTACGAAATGGTTAAGAAAAGAGAAATTGCCATCGAGGCAAGCAAGCGAATTGCTAACAATTTCAATCTTCAGCTCCTTGATGATAGTGTCTCTTGCAGTTCATTCAAAATTATTAAAACCTCATCATGGCCAATGATTAAAAGAGTTTACAATTTTAAAGTTAGCTCAACAAAACAAGATTCCATTGATTGTCATCTAACATTATTAGGGGGTGAATTAGTTAACTGGTACATACCTCCCTATCCAAAATTAAATTAATGTATAAAGGACGCTTTGCACCCTCTCCTTCAGGACCACTGCATTTGGGGTCCATATCAACCGCTATTGCAAGTTACCTAGATGCAAAATCAAATCAAGGATTATGGCTGCTTAGAATTGATGATATCGACTCCACTAGAACGACTAGCCACTTCACAAAAATGATATTAAAACAGCTTGATGATTTGCATTTACATTGGGATGAGACTATTCAATATCAAAGCAAAAGGCTTGAGAATTACCGCCACTACCTTGATAGCTTAAATGAAATTAAATGCACCTATATTTGTAACTGTTCTAGGAAAAAAATTTCTGAGCAAGGCGAATTAGGAATTGATGGTTATATCTATCCAGGCACCTGTCGTTTGAAATCAAATTTAATGCATCGAAATAATTCAATAAGAATAATCACGCTTGATGAGATGATTACATTTGAGGATAAAGTGCAAGGGTCAGTACAACAAAACATTTTAAAACATTGCGGAGACTTCATTATTAATAGAAGTGATGAAATATTCGCTTATCAATTCTGTGTCGTGATTGATGATTATCTTGACAAAATAACCAATGTCATCAGGGGTTCAGATTTATTAGAATCCACACCAAGACAAATTTACATTCACAAAAAATTAAAATTCGATATTCCAGACTACGGACATATTCCTGTACTAAATTTTAAAAATAAAAAATTGAGTAAAGGTAACGGTGATCACCTTGATATCAATAATGATGCGCAAAAAATTTGGCTTACCTGCCTAAAAATTCTAAACCAGAGGATGCCTAATAAGGATTTAAGCTTTAAGGAGATCATTCGGCATGCAATTGAATATTGGGATATTAAAAAATTAAAGAAAATTAAATCAATTGATGTTGACGAGCATATTCAAACATAACAATTGAGGCAGCAGATGATACATTGAGTGACTCAACATCACTCTTCATGGGTATTGAAATTTTTTTAGAGCAAATAGACTCTATGCTTGCATCTATGCCGCATCCCTCGTTACCCAAAACAAAGGCTGCTTTTGATGAAAAATTGGATTTATAAATAGATTCACCACCTAGAGATAGAGCATAGGCCTCAAAGTTAGATTTAGAGATAATTTTTTTAAGATCCTGATCTTCAAAACACTGCAGTGAGAATTGCGCGCCTTGACTGCCTCTAAGGGTTTTTGGAGACCATAAGTCAGCGCACCCCTTTGACAAAAATATTTGGTCAACAAAAAAAGCTTGTGCAGAACGAAGAATGCTTCCAAGATTTCCAGGATCTTGGATATCATCAAGCAATAGAGTTAATCTTGGATTTTCTACATTTTCTTTAATAGGAATATCTATGATCGTCATGATTTCGGTGGAACTTTTTTGACCTGAAATGGATTTAAGTAACGTGTCACTTAAATGATAAAAGTCATAATTATAGTTATGATGATCATGGAAGATCTGTTCAAGAATTTTTTCATCCGAAAAAAAAACTGCGCGAAACGCATCATGATGCAACCTATAACTCTCAATCAGGTGGCCCCCATCTAATACAGTTTGCTTTTGCAATGATCTATATTGATTGCTGGAATAGAGTTTTTTAAGGTGCTTAAAAAGTTTATTTTCCTTGGATGATATGTTTTTTATTTGCATTGTTTAATTAAAAGCATCTAAGGGTTCTAACTTATAGCCCTTTTTTCTAAAAAAATTTAAAAGACCAGAATCACCACTTAAGTGCGATGCGCCAACAGCAATAAATAATTTTTTATCATGCATTGTTTTTTCAATCATCTGCGTAAAACGTAAATTTCTTTCATAAAGTAATTTTGTTAGCAAGACATCTGTGATCTCTAGACTAATTCCGTCTTGTAAACTTTTTTGGTTCATTTCAAGAATTTGCTTAGGATCTTGATTTAGATAAGCCACTACCAAAGCTTCAAAATCATGACGTCTTTGGTCATCATTAAAAATAATAGCCAATTTCAGAAAATTAATTTGATCATCATACGTTAATGCATCTAATGCCGAATAATGATCCTCCAAATTATCTAATCCATCAGTCGAAATTAAACTATCTTGAGCAATAGATTTCAGCATATTATCTTGAATAAATGGTGTTGCAGGTTCGGGCGAATTAATAATAATGGCCAACAACCACGGTTTTAACTTAATCGCAAAATCATAGGAAATCGAGTGAAAATTAACTCTTTCATTTAACTTTTCTTGCTCCTCTTGAGACAAATAAGCACTTATCATTCGATTTCGCTTATCCTCTAAGATCGAATAGTCCTTTAATTCATTGGTTTCACTAAAAAAAATATCTGAACTTTTGATAGCGTTGATAACATTTGAATGAAAATTTGTAACCCGATTATCATCAATATGAATTGTTCCAAATACATAATGATGCCTATCGTTCTCATCAACAACTCGCCAAAAAATAGAGGAACTTGAGTTGTCAGCAAAGGCATAAGAGCTTGCCAGAAACAAAAAACTTACAAAGGTTGTGAAAAAAAAATTTTTATAAAGCATAATAATAGTTATCTGTAAAACCCAAACTATAGATTACATAAAAAAATGAGTTTCGTTGAAAAAAATAATTTAAAGCGCATACAATTTTATGTAACCACTAAGTATTCATGCGGTTACTTACTGCATCGTAATGCGCAGTCAATTGTTGCAACCCCCTACAAAAGAATCGATACAAACGCCTATAATGATCTGATAAAAAAAGGTTTTAGAAGAAGCGGCCAGTATGTGTATAAACCTCACTGTGCTGATTGTAAATGTTGTATTCCAATTAGAATTAATTCCCATGACTTTACTCCAAGCAGGTCTCAAAAAAGAGTCATCAAAAAAAACAAACATTTATCTATGAAAATATTGCCTTTGAGCTTCAACGAGGATCACTACGAGCTTTATGTAAATTACCAAAAAAATAGACATAAAACTTCATCTGAATCTGAGAGTGATATTTCTGATTACAATGATTTTTTAGCCCAGAGCAATGTGAATTCAAAAATTTTTGAATTTAGAGACATGAATGAATTAAAGATCGTATCCATCATTGACTTAGTGGATGATGGTATTTCAGCGGTTTATACATTTTTTGATGTAAAAGATAAAAGTGCTAGCTATGGCACATTTTCTATCTTGAAACTAATTGATTATTGTAAAAAAAATGAATTAACTTATTTATATCTTGGTTATTGGATCAATGAGAGTAGAAAAATGAGATATAAAATTAATTTTAAGCCATATGAATTAATGATCGATGATACTTGGCAGTCTGCTTTAGGCTGACCTACATGATACAATTTCATTTTTGAAAATCTTTTATAAATGTCAAAAGTAATTATCTCAGGAGTTGGTCTTATCGGCGGGTCAATAGCCCTTAAAATAAAGCAACAAAAGTTATTTGATGAAGTTGTCGGTATCGCCAGGCCGGGAGGCACCAACCTCAAATCATTTGTAAAATCAGGCATGCTTAATCGTGTTTCCATGTTTATGGAAGAAGAGATCAGAGATGCGGACTTAGTTATTCTTGCATCTCCGGTAGCCCAAATTGAACAAACTTTTCAAGTTATCACGCCCCATCTTGGGAGCAAAACTCTGATCACGGATGTTGGGAGTACCAAAAAAAATATCATGATGTCGGCGAAAAAAGGTTTAAAAAATAAACATCATCAATTTGTTGGATCTCATCCAATAGCTGGATCAGAAAAGCATGGTCCTGGATCAGCCCAGATAGATCTTTTTTTAAAAAAAAATATTATCGTCACTCCCTTCGCGAAGACGCCACAAAAAAATATAAATACCATTAAAAAATTTTGGCAAGCCATGGGAGGTAAAACCACAGTTCTCGATGCCAAGACGCATGATCAAATTTTTTCAACTGTAAGTCATCTTCCTCACATGCTTGCTTTTGGACTTGTTAATCAAATCTTACGAGATAAAAATAAAAAATTAATGCTTAATTTTGCTGCAAGTGGTTTTAGAGATTTCTCAAGAATTGCTGCAAGTTCGCCTGAAGTTTGGAGAGATATATGTATAACAAATAGATCATCCTTAATTACCGATTTAAAAAAATTTCAATGCCAAATCGATAAAATGATTTCTCTCATTGAAAAGAATGATGAAAAAAAACTACTCAATTACCTAAATGATGCTAGTAAAACTCGGCAAGAGTGGTCTGAATAATCAATGAATCAAATTGAACTCCTAAATGCAAAAAGTATTTCTGGCGATATTTCATTGCCTGGTTCAAAAAGTATTACGAATAGGGTTTTACTTTTGGCTGCATTAGGGTCAGGGTCAATTTCAATATTAGGTTCATTAGAATCTGATGATACAAATTATATGATTGAGGCATTAAAAAAGCTAGGTGTAAAAGTTAATAAGAGCGGTGCTCAAATAGAAATATTAGGTACTAATGGAACATTTACAAATAATAATGCCGAATTATTTCTTGGTAATGCAGGAACAGCTTACCGACCTCTAACAGCTGCGCTCTCACTTATGAATGGGAATTATCTGCTTGATGGCATAGATAGGATGCAGGAACGTCCGATTAAAGATTTAGTCGATGCATTAACTCAATTAGGAGCAAACATAGAATACAAAAAAAATATAGGTTTTCCTCCTTTGAAAATATCATCTCCTAATCTAGCAGATAGTCCAAAAATTAAAATTAAAGGCAATGTCTCCAGTCAATATCTAACAGCCTTACTAATGGCATGCCCACTATTAAAGAGACCTGTTGTGATAGATCTTGATGGCGAGCTCATTTCAAAACCGTATATTGATATGACCTTAAAACTTCTTCATAAGTTTGGGGTAAATTACGTTAATAATGATTGGAAATCTTTTACTTTAAAAGAAGCTCAAAACATCTCTAATCCATCCACTATAAATATCGAGGGAGATGCATCATCAGCCTCATACTTCTTTGCGGCTGCAGCAATCGCAGGTGATGTTAATGTCATCGGCATTAATGACCAAAGTATTCAAGGTGATGTTGAGTTTGTTAGAGTTTTAGAAAAAATGGGTGCCAAAGTTAAATTTAATAATAATTCTATTTCTGTCTCCAAAGGCAAGACTCTCATTGGTCAAGAGGTTGATTGCATAATGATTCCTGATGCTGCAATGACCCTAGCTACTTTATCTTTTTTTTGTAAAGGAAGCACCACCCTTAAAAATATTGGTAGTTGGCGAGTTAAGGAAACAGACCGTATTCAAGCAATGCATAATGAACTTACTAAACTTGGAGCAAAAGTAACATCATCGAGTGATGCACTCACTATCACTCCACCTAATAGTATTAATGATGGAATAGATATTGACACCTATGATGACCATAGGATGGCAATGTGTTTTGCTCTATTGAGCTTTACTGATAAAAAGATTTTTATCAATGACCCTGATTGTGTTAGCAAAACATATCCTAATTTTTTTAAAGATTTTAATGGTCTTTTAAATGTCTAGTGAAGATACATTTACCATCGCAATTGACGGTCCTGCAGGATCAGGTAAAGGAACAATTGCAAAAGAACTCAGCAAAATTCTTAATTATCATTATTTAGATTCCGGAGCGATATACAGGGTGATTGCCCTAGCTATTCATAATAAAAAGCTTGAATTTAATCAAGAAAAAAAAATAGTTGAGCTACTTAAAGAAATCGAAATTTCATTTGAATTTGACAAAACTTTTTTGGATGGCAAGGATGTTTCATCTGAAATTAGAGAAGAAAGCATTAGCAAATTAGCATCAAAAATTGCTCAGAACCAGGAGTTAAGAAAATCACTTTTGAGTTTTCAAAGAAGTTTTGCTAAAAAGCCTGGCTTGGTTGCAGAAGGCAGAGACATGACCACCGTGGTATTTCCTGGTGCTGATCTCAAAATATATCTTGATGCTTCCGTTGAGGAGCGATCAAAAAGAAGACATAAACAGTTGATATTAAAAGGAAACAATGTTAATATCGCCAACCTTGTAACTGAAATCGCTTTGCGTGATAAACAGGATAAGGAAAGAGTTCATTCACCATTAGTAATTGATGATGAAGCACATATTATCAACAATGATGGTTTAAGTGTCGAGGAAACGATAAATAAAATACTTGCACTTATAAATTAGTTATTAATGACACACAATCATTAATTTTGATTAACAACCCCATTGCTAGATGGGAAAATTTTAAGGTTATTATGGCAACCACTGAAAAAGTAAAAACAACCCAAGAAAGTTTTGAGGCTCTATTTGAAGAAAGTATGGCCCTTAAAGAGATGCGTCATGGAGAAATAATCACTGCCGAAGTTGTATCGGTTGATAGTGATTTCGTAATTGTGAACGCTGGATTAAAGTCTGAGAGTATTATTAAATCTGAAGAATTTGAAAATGATCATGGTGATTTAGAAGTATCCATCGGTGATCATGTAAAAGTTGCAATTGAAAAATTAGAGGATGGATATGGATCAACCATCCTATCTAGAGACAAAGCTAAAAAACTTCAGGCATGGTCTGATTTAGAAGAAGCAATGACCAACAATAAAACAGTCAATGGGTATGTTGGTAGCAGAATTAAGGGTGGTTTAAGAGTAACTATTAACGGCATTACTGCATTCCTTCCAGGGTCGCTTGTTGATGTAAGACCAATCAAAGATACTTCGCCATACGAAAATAAGGAATGTGAATTAAAAGTAATCAAAATTGATAGAAAACGTAATAATGTAGTTGTTTCTCGTAAGGCCGTTATTGAAGAGCAGAATGGCACTGATAAACAAAGTATCATTGAAAATTTATCTGAAGGATCAGTTGTTAAGGGTATTATTAAAAATATTACTGATTATGGAGCATTTGTTGACCTTGGAGGTATTGATGGTCTTCTTCATATTACAGACCTTGCATGGAAACGAGTAAAACATCCATCTGAGGTGTTAAATGTAGGTGAAGAGATTGAGGCGAGAGTTCTTAAGTATGATGAAGAAAAAAATCGTGTCTCTTTAGGTCTAAAACAATTGGATGATGATCCATGGGTCGGTCTTAGCAAAAGATATCCTCTTAATTCAAAAATATTTGGTAAAGTCTCTAACCTCACTGATTATGGTGCATTTATTGAAATTGAGACTGGCATTGAAGGTTTAGTTCATGTTTCAGAAATGGATTGGACCAACAGAAATATTCATCCCACTAAGGCAGTTCATCTTGGAGATGAGGTTGAGGTGATGATCTTAGAAGTAGATGAGGATCGAAGAAGATTATCACTTGGAATGAAACAATGCCAGCCAAATCCTTGGGAAGATTTTGCAAACAAACATAGCAAAGATGAAAAAATTCAAGGTAATATTAAATCAATTACTGATTTTGGAATATTTATTGGTTTAGATGGTGGAATTGATGGACTTGTTCACCTATCAGATATTTCTTGGACTGAATCTGGTGAAGAGGCAGTTAAGAAATTCAAAAAAGGTGATCAACTTGACGCTATTGTGATCTCTATCGATGTTGAGAAGGAAAGAATATCTTTAGGTATTAAACAGCTGACTTCTGACCCTAACGAATCGGATGATAAACCAGCTGAAAAATCCAAAACTACTAAATCGAAGGCAAAAAAAGAAGAGGCTTCTGAAAACATAGCTACAACTAATTTAGGTGCCCTTCTCAAAGCGAAACTTGATGACAAAAATGACTAAATCTAAACTGATAAATCATTTAGCTAATAGGTTCACACAGCTTGTGCACAAGGACGCTGAATTATCAGTCAAATCTATTATCGATGCAATGTCATTGGCTTTAGCAAAAAAACATCGAATAGAGATTAGAGGTTTTGGGAGTTTTAGTCTAAATTATAGACCACCAAGATTAGGGAGAAACCCTAAATCAGGTATGTCTGTAAATGTTCCTGAGAAATATGTTCCTCACTTCAAACCTGGAAAGGAACTTAAATTAAGGGTTGACCAATAACCACTTTTAAAAAAGCATATCCTTAATATAGATATGCTTTTTTTTATTTTTAAAGTAATCTTTAGTTATGGTTGAATTCGAATTTTGGTGGCTTCTAGTCATTCCTTTTTTCTTTGGTCTTGGTTGGTTCGCTGCCAGGATTGATATTAAACAAATTATCTCTGAAGCATCAGATTTTCCAGTGGCTTATTTTAAGGGTCTTCATTACTTAATTACCAACCAATATGAGAAAGCAGCAGACTCATTTAACGAGGCTGTCAAATTAAATAATAATTCCATAGAGTTACATTTTGCATTAGGTGGTTTACTTCGGAGAACAGGTCAAATTGATAAGGCCATTAATCTTCACAATGACTTACTCGAGACGCGAGAACTTTCATCACATCAAAGAGAATCAGTGATGGCAGAACTGGCACAAGACTATTTTAAAGCTGGTCTCTATGATCGATCTGAAGATTTATTATCAATTTTAAGAAATGATAAATATCTGCAATTCAGTTTAGGAACCCTTCTTGAGATTTATGAAAGACAAAGAGAATGGCAAAAAGCTATTCAAATCGCCCTAGAATTAGAAAAAAATTCAGGTGTATCTTTTCGAAAGGCAATTAGCCATTTTTACTGTGAACTAGCTACAGAACTTCTGATTGAAAAAAAATATATAGAAGCAAAAGAATTGCTTGATAAAGCATTAAATGAACATAAAAATTGTGTTCGCTCTAATATTTTATTAGGTGATATCTCAGAAAATCAAGGTAACTTTGAGGATGCCATTTCTTTTTGGAAAAAAATTGAATATCAAAAACCTGAATATTTAGGTTTGGTTGCACCTAAGATTCTAAATATTTTCCAAAGACAGAATAAAACTAACGATGGGTTAAGCCTTTTATCAAGATATTATGATGTTTATAAACTTAAAACATTGCTCGACATCCTATATGAATCGATTATTAATCATGAAGGTCCAGCAGAGGCTGAAAAAATTGCAAGAAATGAATTAATTCAAAGGCCAAGTTTGAATGCTTTAGATAAAATTTTTCAAGCGAAAGCCATGGCTAAAGATGACGCTATTGAAGATATTGAATTAATCCAGCAAACAATCAAAAACGCCTTAGGAAACCGTAAGTTTTATGTGTGTAGTGAATGTGGATTTAAAGCGCGGCAGTTTCATTGGCAGTGTCCAGCCTGCAATGGTTGGGAAACCCTCCCATCTGAACCAATCGACATAATTTTAGATGAATAATAATCAACTTCCTAAAATTTTTGTAGCGCTAGACTTTGGTGATGAGGATACAACAAAAACTTTTATTAAAAAATTGAGTCCTGATTTATGTGGGCTTAAAGTAGGTAAAGAGCTATTTACATCGTCGGGTCCGAGACTGATCAAATGGATTCATGAAAAAGGATTTAGTACTTTCTTGGACCTAAAATTTCATGACATCCCAACAACGGTTAAAAAAGCTTGTCATGTTGCTGCCAATTTAGGTATTTCAATCCTGAATGTTCATGCTCTAGGTGGATCAAAAATGATGGATGCTGCACGAGAAGGAGTAAATGAATCTGATAATAATCCCTTTTTAGTAGCTGTAACTATTCTTACCAGCCATGATGAAGACAGTCTTAAAGAAATTGGTATACAGGGAAATCTCCAGCAAACTATAAATAAATTGGCGATTGATGCGGCAAGAGCAAAATTAGATGGCATTGTCTGTTCCGCTCAGGATATTCCATTAGTAAAAGATACTCTTCCTGATAATTTTATTTTTATTACGCCTGGAATAAGATTAAATGATGAAAAAGATGATCAAAAAAGGATTATGACGCCAAAAGATGCCATAAAAAATGGGGCTTCTTTTTTGGTTATAGGAAGACCGGTAACTTTATCTGATGACCCTGTAAAAACACTGATAAAAATTAATGATGAAATTAATCTTTAACAGTATTTAATTCAATCATTTGGTCCACAAAATCCTTCTCAACCCTTTTTAACATATGCTCATACTGGTTAATTTTCTTGACTGAAATATGAATCTGATCGAAATGAGTGAATTCCTCATCAAAAAAAGCTGAGATCTTATGAGTTAATACTGGTAATACCGGTGAAAGGTATAAAGAGATAACCCGAAATGATTGAAGAGCCGCTGAACAGATTTCATGAAGGTCTGAATTGGGCTGATCTTGGTTGTCTTGTTTTGCTAAAACCCATGGTTCTTTATTGTTGATGAACTCATTCACCGACTCAATTGAATTCATGATGAGCCTATTAAGTTTGCTGAACTCTCTGTCATGATAATATTTTTTTACCTCATCAACATTAGATAAAATTACATCTAATAAAGCTTTGGTTTCATCTGATGTAAATTGATCTTTAGTCATCAAATTATAATCAAAATATTTTTTTATAAATCCAGAGGTACGACTTGGGATATTAATAAATTTGCCTACAAGATCACTATTGATTTTTGAAATAAAATCATCAAGGTTTAAATCCAAATCTTCCATTGAGTCATTAAGCTTACTAAAAAAATAATATCTCAATAAATCAGGATCTTTAACAGTATCAAGATAACTCCTTGCAGTTATAAATGTACCTCTAGACTTTGACATTTTTTCACCATTAACTGTTAAAAAACCGTGGGCAAAAATCTTACTTGGTAATCGGTAATTCGAAAATTCTAATGTGGCTGGCCAAAATAATGCATGAAAATATAATATATCCTTACCGATAAAATGAACAAGTTCAGCCTCAGAATCCTTTGACCAAAATTCATCAAAATTTATATTATTTTTTTCACAGAAATTTTGAAAGCTCGCCATGTAGCCTATTGGGGCATCAAGCCAAACATAGAAAAATTTTCCTGGGGCATCGGGTATCTCAAAACCGAAATAAGGTGCATCACGCGATATATCCCAATCAGCTAGTCCAGCTTTGAACCACTCTTTTAATTTATTTGCAGCCTCTTTCTGAAGCGTGCCTGACTGTGTCCATTGAGTTAAAAAATCCTCGCACTCAGAAAGTTTAAAAAAGTAGTGTTCAGTTTTTTTTCTTATAGGCTCAGTACCAGATATTACAGAGAAAGGTTTAATTAGATCTGTAGATGAATATGTGGCGCCGCACACTTCGCATGAGTCACCATACTGATCCTCTGCTTTGCATTTTGGACAAGTACCCTTGATGAAACGATCAGGTAAAAACATATTTTTTTGATCGTCATAAAATTGCTCAATTTCTTTTTTTTCAATTTTATTATTGCTTACTAATGTTTTATAAATTGATTCTGATAAAAGCTTATTTTCATTTGAATTGGTTGAGTAGAAGTTATCAAACTTAACTTGAAAATCATTAAAGTCAGCTGAATGCTCTGCATGAACCTTTGAAACTAATTGGTCAGGACTCATATTTTCCTTCTCAGCGCGGAGCATAACCGGTGTACCATGCGTATCATCAGCACAAATATAATAGACTTGATGGCCAGACATTCTCTGCGCTCGAACCCAAATGTCTGTTTGAATATACTCTACGAGGTGTCCTAAGTGTATACTTCCATTTGCGTAAGGCAATGCAGAGGTTACAAGAATTTTTTTCATGAACGGCTTTAATGTATTAGGGTCAAAGAACGTTATTCTATCAAATATTAAATGATGGATATATGAATAACTTAATCAAAATATTATGGAACAAGAATTAAAAAAAATAATTGCTAATTACAAACACCCTGAGATAAATCTAAACTTTATCTCAGAGAAAAACATCAAAATCGATAAGATTAATGATAAATATAAAATTGATATTGAGATAAATTTTTTTGATAGCTTTAATCAAAATAAGATTAAAGAAGATCTAATAAAACACCTAAAAAATTCATTAAATCTTGATGTTGAAATTAATTTAACTTCTAAAATCAAAAGTCATGAGGTACAAAATAACCTGACCCCAATGAATGGTGTTAAAAATATAATCGCCATCGCATCAGGTAAAGGTGGTGTAGGTAAATCCACGGTGACCACAAACCTAGCCTGTGGGTTATCAAAACTAGGTGCAAGGGTTGGTATCCTCGATGCAGATATTTATGGGCCAAGCCAACCACAAATGTTTGGTATTCATCAAAAACCAGAAAGTAAAGATGGTAAATCGATGGAGCCACTCAATTCAAATAATATTCAAATAATGTCGATTGGCTTTCTTGTCGATCAAGAGACACCTATGATCTGGCGAGGCCCCATGGTTACTGGTACGTTGGAGCAGTTATTAAAAGAAACGAATTGGGATACATTAGATTATCTTCTTATTGATCTTCCTCCTGGTACCGGTGATATCCAGCTAACACTGGCTCAAAAAATTCCACTCACAGGAGCGATCATCGTGACCACCCCACAAGATATTGCCCTTCTTGATGCGCGCCGTGGTCTTAAAATGTTCGAAAAGGTTAAAGTTCCAATCCTTGGCATCGTTGAAAATATGTCCACCCATATATGCTCAAACTGTGGTCATGAAGAATCAATCTTTGGAAAAGATGGTGGAAAACAAATGGCTAATGATTACGCCGTCGATCTATTAGGTTCGCTTCCGCTAGATATCAATATCCGTGAAAAATTAGATCAGGGAAAACCTTTTGATCTTCATGAGGATCCTAAGAGTATTTTTGGAAATATTTTTAGACAGGTGTCTTTAAAAGCTTCACTTAAGATAGGTATGCTTAACCAAGATAGGCAAAGTAAATTTCCAAAAATTGTCATCGAAAAAAGTTAAACTAAATCAAAAGATAGGATCTTAATACTCTCTTTAGCACAGACCAAGGATGCGGGAAGATCTTTATTATTTTGCCATTGTTTAAATGCGTCAATTTTATTTTTTCCTGTCACGAGAAAAATTAAGTGGTGAGTCATGCTTAATCGCCTCGGCGTCAAAGAGACCCTATCTATAGGTGGTTTAGGTGAATTGGTCACTGGAATAGCATTACGATGGTCGTCCCAGTGGTGCCCTGGAAATAAACTGGCAACATGTCCATCTTCACCGAAACCTAGTAATACAAGATCAAAAAAACTTTTTTCATCAAATAACTGATCATATTCATCGGCAGCTAATTCACGACCTAGCTCACCACGTATGTAGAAAATTTGTTCTTGAGGAATTGAAACATGATTTAACCAAGACTCCTTAGCCATCTCACTATTCCTATTAGGGTCACCCTGGGGTAAACAGCGCTCATCACCAAAATAGACGTTCCATTTTGACCAGTCAGTCTCAAAGCTTTTAAGTTTATTAAAAATAGTTCTTGGGGTACTACCTCCACACAAGACAATACTAAAGTGATTATTTAAATTGATACATTGATTTGCTAAATCTATAATCGTCTCTGCAGCCTTCTTTTCAAATGCTTCCAGAGTGTCAAAGTTAATATGTTCTAAGTTATTTTTTTCCATGAAATTATTGAATTTAATGAATGTTTTTAATGAGTATTTGCTATAATGCGTGGCTCATTTTAACAAAAAAGTAATCCAAAAGATTACCAAATTTTAGACTTCAAAAAAAGGATAACAATGAAATTAGCGATGATCGGTCTTGGAAAGATGGGTGGAAACATGTCAGCCCGTCTCATTCGGAATGGAATAAGTGTTGTTGGTTATGATAACAATCAATCGGTTGTTAATGACTTGGCTCAAAAGGAAAATATGATCCCGTCAACATCCGTTGAAGATGCGCTATCAAAACTTGACGAGCAAAAAATTGTTTGGTTAATGTTGCCCGCTGGTGAAGTGACTGAAAAGCAGATACAAGACCTTATCCCTCTTCTTAATGATGGTGATATCATCGTTGATGGTGGAAATTCCAATTACAAGCACAGCATCAAGATGGGTAAGATGTTAGAGGAACATCATATTGGCTTCATGGATTGTGGAACCTCAGGCGGTGTCTGGGGGCTAGAGAATGGTTATTGCTTAATGGTTGGTGCCACCGAGCAAGTTGCCAAGGCTGTCGAACCAGCCTTAAGAGCCTTAGCGGTGACACCTCAAAATGGTTGGCTTCATGTTGGTCCTGTGGGTTCAGGTCATTTTTCAAAAATGATTCACAATGGAATTGAGTATGGCATGATGGAATCACTTGCAGAGGGCCTTGAACTATTAAAAGGTAAAGAAGAGTTTGGTATTGATATTGCCAAGGTCACTGAATTATGGCGTCATGGCTCAGTGGTTAGAAGTTGGTTACTTGATTTAACGGCCGAAGCGCTGCAAGGTGACCAAAATATGGATACGATCACTCCCTTTGTGGCTGACTCTGGAGAGGGTCGATGGACCGTGGTTGAATCAATTGAACAAGGCATTCCTGCTCCAGTATTAACCTTAGCGCTTCAAGTTCGATTCAGGAGCCAAGAACGCAATCAAAAAGGCTATGGCTATAAGCTTCTATCAATTATGCGAAATGCTTTTGGTGGTCATGCGATGAAAAGGAAACCTTAATGATTGATAATGGCACTCTCGTCTTATTTGGCGCCAAGGGTAATTTAGCAAGAGTCAAACTCATCCCAGGACTTTTTCATCTAGATGACTGTGGGCAGCTTCCCCGAAAAATGAAAATTTTCTCTGTCGGCAGACAAGAAATGTCACATGAGGCGTGGGTGGCAGAGATTAAGGATATGTTAGATAAAAAATTTAAGGGTAATTATGATCAGGCTACCTTTGAACGTTTTATCAAAAGGAACATCTATCACTGTAATTTACCTGATGATCCAGACGCCTTTAAAAAAATGGCAGTAAAACTAAACAATGAAGAAGAATTCACAGACAACCTTGCTTTTTTCCTGTCAGTGAGGCCCTCTGATTTTGCGCTTATCGTTGATCAGCTAGCTGATGAAGGATTGCTCACCGAAAAAAATGGTTCTTTTAGAAGGGTATTGATTGAAAAACCATTTGGTACGAATTATGAATCTGCGGTTGAGCTGCAAAAATCGATAGAAAAACATTTGAGGGAAGATCAAATCTATCGGATTGATCACTACCTAGGAAAATCAGCACTGCAAAATATTCTTATCACGCGGTTTGCCAATAGTATTTTTGAGCCTGTTTGGAATAATCAATTTATTGACCATATCCAAATTACTAATCATGAAACTTTAGGTGTAGGCGATCGAACCACGTTCTATGATGCCACCGGTGCCCTAAGGGATATGATCCAAAGCCATTTACTCCAGATGTTGGCTCTAACCACCATGGAGGCACCCAAATCATTTAGCCCTGGTGATATTAGAGATGCAAAAATCAACTTGCTTGAATCTATCCAACCAATACCCATGAATGATTTTGATCATCATGCATTTAGAGCTCAGTATAGCTCTGGAAAGATAGAGGGCGAGACAGTTAAAGGTTACTTGGATGAGCTTGAGGATCAGAACAGTGTTACAGAAACCTATGCCGCCATCAAACTCTTCATCAATAACCAAAGATGGAGAGGCATTCCAATCTACCTTAGAACGGCTAAAAGGCTCCATGAGGGTGGTACATACATCTCAATAAAATTCAAAGACAACAATCCCATCCTAGAAAATGCTGGTTCAAACTGGATGGTGATGAGCATTCAACCTAAAGAGACGACACATTTTGAAATACAAACAAAGATCCCTGGTTTAAATGACTTTGATTTTAGGGTCTCAAACCTTGAGGCTAATAATCGGGTTGCTGGTGATGAATCTATCGATGCCTACGAGACACTCATGCTTGATCTAATGGCAGGTAATCAGTCACGCTTCCTTCATATTAATGAAGTAAAAGCCCAGTGGAAACTGGTTGATCCAATCATTGAGACATGGATGAAAGATAAAACGCAACCTGTTCAATACATTGCAGGCTCCTCAGATCCGGTTGAGTCAAAAATCATTTTCGAGAACGAAAGTCAATTTTGGCGAAAAAGTATCCATGGTTAAAACCATTTTACGATACAATTTATTTTCAAGTTTTTAGGACATTACATGGCCATAAAATCAGATAGATGGATCAGGCGTATGGCAACCGAGCATGGAATGATCAGTCCGTTCGAGCCAAACATGATTCGTGAGCATAACAATAAAAAAATTGTCTCCTATGGGACGAGTAGTTATGGCTATGATATTCGTTGTGCCCCTGAATTTAAGGTCTTTACCAACATAAATAGCACGATTGTTGATCCAAAAGCGTTTGATCCTAACTCCTTTGTCGAGTTTAATGATGATCATTGCATCATCCCACCCAATTCATTTGCCCTCGCAAGGACTGTTGAATATTTTAAGATTCCTCGAAACATCTTAACCATCTGTGTAGGAAAATCGACCTATGCGCGTTGTGGAATTATCGTGAATGTGACCCCATTTGAACCCGAATGGGAAGGTTACGTTACATTGGAATTTAGCAACACCACTCCTTTACCTGCAAAAATTTATGCTGGTGAAGGGTGTGCCCAAGTTCTTTTCTTTGAATCAGATGAGGTGTGTGAGACTTCGTACAAAGACCGTGGTGGAAAATATCAAGGTCAAAGCGGTGTAACACTACCTAAAATCTAATCATGAAATTTATATTCCCTATCATTATCATCGATGAAGACTTTAAGACCGATAACTCATCAGGCTATGGCATTCGGGTTCTAGCTGAGTGCATTGAAAAGGAGGGATACGATGTCATTGGAGTCACCAGTTATGTTGATCTAGCCTCTTTTGCTCAGCAACAAAGTCGCGCCTCGGCCTTTATCCTTGCCATCGATGACGAAGAGTTTATTGAAGAGAATCCTGCAGCACTCAAAAAATTAAGTCAGTTTGTTGAAGAAATTCGCTATCGCAATGATGAGATTCCCATCTTCTTGCATGGTGAAACCAGAACAAGCCGACACATACCCAATGCCATCCTAAAAGAACTCAATGGCTTTATTCATATGTCAGAGGATACCCCTGAATTTGTTGCCAAACATATCGTTCGAGAAGCAAAAGTTTATTTGGATAGTTTAGCGCCACCTTTTTTTAGAGCGCTAACACATTATGCGGGTGACGGATCATATTCATGGCACTGCCCCGGACACTCAGGAGGCGTTGCCTTTTTAAAATCACCCGTTGGACAAATGTTTCATCAGTTCTTTGGTGAAAATATGCTTCGGGCAGATGTATGTAATGCAGTTGAAGAATTAGGTCAGCTCCTGGATCATACAGGCCCTGTAGAGGCATCTGAGAAAAATGCAGCTAGAATCTTTAAATCAGATCACTGCTTCTTCGTAACGAATGGGACATCTACATCCAATAAAATGGTATGGAACTATAATGTTGCCCCTGGCGATGTTGTGATTGTCGATAGAAATTGTCATAAATCGATTCTGCATGCAATTATAATGACCGGAGCCATTCCAATTTTCCTAATGCCCACACGAAATCACTTTGGCATTATCGGGCCAATTCCTAAGGAAGAATTTTCTTGGGATAGGATTAAAGAAAAAATTAATCAAAATCCTTTCATTAAAAATAAAGATGTTAAACCGCGTGTGCTTACAATCACACAATCAACCTATGATGGTGTTCTTTATAATGTTGAAGATATCAAGGAGATGCTTGACGGTAAGATTGATACCTTACATTTTGATGAAGCTTGGCTTCCGCACGCTTCATTCCATGACTTCTATGGTGACTATCATGCGATTGGTGCTGACAGACCAAGGTGCTCGGAAAGTCTCATATTTTCGACCCAGTCAACACACAAATTATTGGCAGGATTAAGTCAGGCCTCGCAAATTCTTGTTCAGGATGCACTTATCAACAAACTTGATAAGGAGCTTTTTAACGAATCCTATTTGATGCATACCTCAACCAGTCCACAATACTCAATCATTGCAAGCTGTGATGTCGCTGCAGCCATGATGGAGGAGCCAGGGGGTACCGCACTGGTTGAAGAGTCAATTATGGAGGCCCTTGATTTTAGGCGTGCTATGCGTAAGGTTGATGATGAGTGGGGGCAGGACTGGTGGTTCAAAGTTTGGGGTCCTGAGAATTCCCTCGATGAGGGTATTGAAGACCGAGAGTTTTGGATGCTGCACAAGAATGATAAGTGGCATGGCTTTGGAAAGCTCTCAGCTAATTTTAATATGCTCGATCCTATTAAGGCCACCATCATTACCCCAGGACTTAATTTAGAGGGTGAATTTGATGATGAACAAGGTATCCCTGCAATGATAGTTACTAAATACCTAGCAGAACATGGTGTCATCGTTGAAAAAACAGGACTCTATTCCTTCTTTATCATGTTTACCATTGGTATCACTAAGGGGCGCTGGAATACCCTGGTAGCTGCGCTACAACAATTTAAAGATGACTATGATAAAAACCAGCCGATATGGAAGGTCTTGCCAGAATTTTGTCAAAAATATCCTATGTATGAGTCATTGGGTCTTAAAGAATTATGTGACAAGATTCATAACGTCTTCAAAGAAAATAATGTGGCAAAACTGACCACTGAAATGTACTTGTCCGATATGGAGCCTGCGATGAAGCCGGCAAAGGCCTTTGCTAAAATGGCTCACAAAGAGATTGAACGGGTGCCTATCGATGAGCTTGAGGGAAGAATAACGGCGGTCCTTCTCACCCCCTACCCACCCGGAATTCCTTTGTTAATTCCTGGGGAGCGTTTTAATAAAATTATTGTGGATTATTTAAAATTTGCCCGCTCATTTAATGAAAAGTTTCCTGGTTTCGAGACCGACAACCACGGGCTGATCAAAAATTACATTGATGGTAAATTAACTTATTACGTCGACTGCGTAAAATCTAACAACTGAGCTCATAGTCTACAAATCGATAAGGAAGGCCATTTTCATTTTGCCTTGATTCAGTCGAAATAATCTTCCATTGTTTCTCATTATATTCTGGAAAAAAGACATCGCCCTGAATCTCTCTGTCCACATGAGTAACAAACATATGATTAGCAAAGGGTAACGCCTGTTCATAGATTTGTGCGCCACCAATAATAAAAATATCATGCTTGTCATCTACCTGAATGATTGCATCTTCAATGGAATCACACATAATCACATCTGGATAATTTATTTTTTGTCGAGAGACAACAATATTTGTTCTGTTAGGTAATGCCTTACCAATCGACTCATAGGTCTTACGGCCCATTATGATGGTATGACCTGTGGTCAATTGCTTAAAGCGTTTAAGATCATCCGAGATATGCCATGGAAGGTTGTTCTTGATTCCAATGACACGGTTAGTTGCCATGGCAACGATGATCGATATCTTGCGCATCAAATAGCCACAGGTGCCTTGATAAGTGGGTAAGGGTCATAATCGACCAACTCAAAATCATCATACTTAAAATTAAAAATATCTTTAACAAGCGGATTTATTTTCATGTTGGGCAATGGTTTGGTTGAACGCTCTAGTTGCTCATTGACTTGATCCATATGATTTAAGTATATGTGAGCATCCCCTAGTGTATGAACAAAGTCTCCTAACTTGAGATCACAAACCTGAGCAATCATCATCGTCAAAAGTGCATAGGAGCTTATATTAAAAGGGACACCCAAGAAGATATCCGCACTTCTCTGATAGAGCTGACAGGATAACCTATTATTAGCAACATAAAACTGAAAAAAAGCATGGCATGGAGGTAGCTTCATCTTTGCGATCTCACCCACATTCCATGCAGAAACAATTAAGCGTCTTGAGTCTGGGTTTGTCTTAATCTGATTAATCAAATCAGCAATTTGATCCACCGATGAACCATCAGCTGCATCCCAACTTCGCCACTGATGACCATACACGGGTCCTAAATTTCCATTTTCGTCTGCCCACTCATCCCAGATCGTTACATTATTTTCCTTAAGGTACTCAATATTCGTGTTACCTGAGAGAAACCAAAGGAGCTCATGAATAACCGATTTAAGGTGTATTTTTTTTGTGGTTAGGATTGGAAATCCATCGTTAAGATTAAAACGCATTTGGTATCCGAACACAGAAAGGGTTCCCGTACCCGTTCGATCTTCTTTTTTAAATCCCACATCCTTAACATGCTTTAGAAGATTAAGGTATTGTTGCATTCTAATTATTACTTTCGATAAATTGTTTCACTTGATCCGTATCATTATCAAAAACTTCAAATCTTTGGTCAAGTTGCTCAATATTTTTTAGATCATCGGGGCGCTCAGGCTTGATGCCTATCGCCTCCTCTATTGTCTCTTCAAATTTTATCGGCAAGGCAGTTTCAAGGACCAACATTGGAACGTCACTGTCTAGATGGTCAATGGAAGCTTTGAGACCATCGGCCGTGTGCGTGTCAATCATGACACTATAATTTTTATAAATATTAGCTATAAAATCGAGTCGATTTTGATGCTTACTCGATGATGAAATAAATCCAAAATTTTGAATCGATCGATAAGCTTCATCATCAAGTTTGAATGAACCACCCTTATCTATACTAGACCATAACTCTCGAAGTTTAGAGGCGTCACGACTAAGAAGATCAAAAATAAATCGCTCGAAGTTAGATGCTTTAGAGATATCCATCGACGGGCTGGAGGTGTGAAAGGTTTTATCCGAGGGTCTGGGCGCATAGTTTCCGGTCTTAAAGAACTCGTCCAAGACATCATTTTCATTGGTGGCAACCACCAACCTGCGAATAGGAAGTCCCATCATTCTTGCAATGTGGCCTGCACAGATATTGCCAAAGTTACCTGTAGGTACGGTCACATCAATCACTTCTGAATTATTTTTAGTTAAATCAAGGTAGCCTTTAAAGTAATATACGATTTGGGCTAATATACGGCCCCAATTGATTGAATTAACCGCACCGATCTTATTTTTTTTCTTAAAATCAAGATCATTTGAGACCGCTTTAACGATATCTTGGCAGTCATCAAAGACTCCCTTAACAGCGATATTAAAAATATTCTCATCCTGCAAGCTAAACATTTGTGCCGTCTGAAACGCACTCATCTTTTTGTAGGGCGATAGCATAAATACTTTAATGCCTTGCTTACCTCTCATCGCATACTCGGCAGCCGACCCTGTATCACCCGATGTGGCACCCAAGATATTTAACTCAGTATTATTTTTCTTCAATATGTATTCAAACATATGGCCTAAAAACTGCATGGCGATATCTTTAAATGCAAGCGTTGGGCCATTGGAGAGCGAGAGTAAATAGAGATTCTCATTGATCTTAAGCGTCGGTGTGATATCACGAGGGTCTTGGTTTTTTCGTGCATAACGATAGACATCTGCCCTGTAGGTGTTATCGACGATCTTTTTTAGATCAGCCTCTGGAATATCATCAACAAATCTCTTAAAGATATTAAATGCCAGCTCAGGATAACTCAGCATTCTAAGCTCAGTTAATTCCTCATCACTTACCTTAGGATAAGACTCTGGAAGATAGAGGCCTCCATCGGGAGCCAGACCTGTAAGTAAAACTTCTGAAAACGAGAGTGCGGGAGAATTCCCACGTGTGGAAATATATTTCATTACTTGTTTAATTCTTCTATTCTAATTTTTATAATTTTATCTTTATTTTCCGGGAGAGACTCTATTTTTGAAATAATTTCATTGATAGTCTGCTCCTTAACTTTTGAGGTGACCAGAAATATGTCAGGGTCTAAATTATTGTCTTGAATCTCCTTGTGGACCATGGCATCTATTGACACACCCTTATCAGCAAAGATATTTGTAATGTTAGCTAACAGTCCTGTTTTATTCTTCATGCTAAGGCGCAAGTAAAATTCAGACTCAACCTCCTCTATAGTAAGTAACTTCTTTTTCTTGATATTTTCTTTTGTAAATCCAAGGGTCGGAATCATGGCACCATGTCCATGTTTACATTGCCTCACAATATCAATCACATCAGCAACAACAGCACTTGCCGTGGGTTCAGCACCTGCACCTGCACCATAGTAGAGCGTAGGTCCCACCATATTGCCTTTAACAAGAACTGCATTCATGGGTCCGTTCACATTAGCCACTAATCGTTTCTCAGGAATTAATGTTGGATGAACTCTAATCTCAACAGCATCGCTATGAGCTTTCGTGATGGCCAAGAGCTTGATTCGGTAGCCAAGTTCTTCAGCGTAAGCAATATCTTTTTGTTGTAATTGGCTGATACCTTCAACATAAGCGCCCTCAAAATTCACAGGAATCCCAAAGGCAATGGAGGCCATGATGGTGACTTTATGAGCTGCATCTACACCCTCAACATCGAAAGTTGGATCAGCTTCTGCGTAACCAAGCTCTTGTGCCTGTTTGAGCGCAACATCAAAAGTCAAATTATTCTCTCTCATTTCTGAGAGGATGTAGTTGGTGGTGCCGTTAATGATGCCAGCAATCCACTCGATTTGATTTGCAGCCAATCCTTCGCGAATCGCCTTAATGATCGGAATACCTCCAGCAACGGAGGCCTCGTAAGCCAAGATAACTTTATTTTTTTCAGCCAGCTCAACAAGCTCCTCACCATGCATAGCAATGAGTGCTTTATTCGCTGTGACTACATGTTTCTTATTAGCTAATGCAGTCTCCACAAGCTCTTTTGCAATTCCGGTACCGCCTATTAATTCAATAACTAGATCTATCTCTTTATCGTTAACGATATCAAAAGCATCGTCAGTGATTTTATTTTCATCGCCCACGACCTTCTTAGCCAGTGCTAAATTTTTATCGGCAACACGGGCAATATCAATGGAGATACCCGTCTTCTTTAAAATCTCTTTTGCGTTCTCGGTGAGGACTTTATAAGTTCCTCCCCCTACTGTACCAATACCAATTAAACCAACCTTCATAAGATAGTTAATTTCCTCTTCTTTGATCTAAAAAATGTCCAATTCTTGAAATCGCTTCTTTTAATTCATCCTCAGCAGGTAAAAACACTATCCTTAAATGATTTTTATCATGCCAATTAAAGCCTGAACCTTGGACCACTAAAACTTTTTGTTCAACCAAAAGATCAAGAATAAATTTTTGATCGTCATCAATCTTAAATTGTTTAGGATCTAAGTGAGCAAATAAATACATGGCAGCCTTAGGCTTGACACAAGAGACACCAGGAATCTTTGTAAGCTCCTCATAAGCTATCTCCCTTTGCCTAAATAACCTTCCCTCAGGAGATACTAAATCATCAATACTCTGATAACCTCCGAGTGCAGTCTGAATTGCCAGCTGACCTGGAACGTTTGAGCATAACCTCATTGAGGCTAGCATGTTCAGGCCTTCAAGGTAATCTTTAGCTTTATCTTTTGCGCCTGAAACGACGAGCCAGCCAGCACGATAGCCGCAAGCCCTGTAATTCTTTGAAAGACCATTTAAGGTAACAAACAAAACATCATCAGCAAGCGATGCAATTGAGGTATGCTTTTGGCCGTCATAGATAACCTTGTCATAAATTTCATCAGCAAAAATAATCAAGTTATGTTTACGTGCAATTTCGATGAAACCCTCTAATAATTCATTCGAATAAAGAGCCCCTGTCGGGTTATTTGGATTGATTAAAACAAGTGCGCGTGTCTTGGGTGTAATCTTAGACTCAATATCTTTTAGATCAGGAAACCAATCTGAGCTCTCATCGCATACATAGTGAACAGGCTTGCCGCCAGCCAGTGTGACTGCCGCAGTCCATAGGGGATAATCCGGTTTAGGGATAATCACCTCATCATCATTATTGATTAAACCCTGCATGACCATAACAATTAGCTCGGATACACCATTGCCGATGATGATGTCATCCACATCCACATTATTTATTTTTTTTGCTGGGTGTAGTGCATGATGGCTTTTCTTGGCTCAAAAAAACCATGGCTCTCTGTGTAACCTGAAGCTTTATTCATATTTCTAATCACATCCTGTGTGATCTCGTCGGGTGCTTCAAAACCAAATGCTGCAGGATTACCAATATTCAATTTAATGATTTTATGGCCTTCTTCCTCCATCCTCTTTGCATGAGACAGGACAGGGCCACGTATGTCATAACATACGTTATCTAATTTTTTGGATTTTAAGACAGATTTCAAAATATTAAAAAACCGGTTAAAGATTATGTATTATCTTACCTTTCAATTAAAATTAAGCCAATCACAAAGGATCTAAAACACTAAAAAAACTATGGAATTTCATCAATTTACTTCAGATGTGTTAAACCTCATCACACACTATGATGAAAATTCCATTGCCGTAAATAATCAAACTTTTAAACAAAACATTGTTGTGTATCAAAATCAAATTGATTTGATTGTAAATATAGATGATTTAGAAAAAATACATTTTAAAAAGATTGTAAAACTCAAACCTGAAATCTTACTTATCGGGGTTAAATCAAATTTTAAACTTGATGTCTCGCAACACAAAAACTTTATTCAGAATCAGATTGCTGTTGAACAAATGCGTTTTGATGCCGCTTGCCGTACGTTTAATATCTTGATGAGTGAGCAAAGAAACGTGGTGATGATTGTAATTTTAGAGTTATAGATTTTTTGTCGAAAAAATCAGGGTTGCGTTGGTGCCACCGAACCCAAAACTATTCGACATCGCAGTTTCAATCTGAACATCTTTTCTGGTTTGTACAATCGGTAATCCCTCGGCAGCAGGATCAAGCTGGTCGATATTAATCGATGGTGCGATAAATCCTTTATCCATCATAATTAATGAGTAGACAGCCTCGTTCGAGCCTGCAGCGCCTAACGCATGTCCAGAAAGTGATTTGGTGGATGCGATGTTAGGTATCGGCCCAAACTTTCCAGAGCTAAACACATTCTTGAGCGCCTCAAGTTCTTTAACATCACCCACAGGTGTGCTGGTACCATGGGTATTAACGTAGTCAACTTGGTCAAACTTACTCTCATTGAGCGCCATCAACATGCAACGCTCTGCTCCCTCTCCACTGGGTGCTACCATATCAAATCCATCAGAGGTTGCCCCGTAGCCAACCACCTCCGCATAAATTTTTGCTCCTCGATTTTTAGCGTGTTCATACTCTTCAAGGACCAAAATACTGCCACCTCCAGAAATGACAAAACCATCACGATCAACATCAAAAGTTCTAGAGGCTTTTTCAGGCTGATCATTAAATTTTGATGACATGGCTCCCATCGCATCAAAGAGATAACTCATCGTCCAGTGCTCTTCCTCAGCGCCCCCTGCAAAGACAATATCTTGCTTACCTAACTGAATGAGCTCATAAGCATTTCCGATGCAGTGTGCGCTCGTTGAGCAGGCTGAACTAATACTGTAATTCACGCCCTTAATTTTAGCGCCTGTGGCAAGACACGCCACCACGCCAGACGACATGGTTTTTGTCACCATGTAAGGACCCACGCGCCTGATACCCTTTTCTTTTAGGGTATCTGTGCCCATCAACATACTCTCGGTGGAGGTGCCTCCCGCACCCACAATGATTCCTGTACGAGGATTTGAAATTAGGTCCTCATCCAGTTGGGCATGCTTAATAGCTTCTTGAAGTGCAATCCATGCGTAGGCATGGCCCTTGGCCATGAAACGAAGAAGTTTACGATCAATGAGTTCCTCAACATTGATATTGACTGATCCGGCAACCTGACATCGAAGGCCTTTTTCAGCGTACTCGGGTTGAAATGTGATGCCTGACTTACCTTCAAAAAGACTTTTCTCAACCTCGCTGACATTATTACCCAAGCTTGAAACTATGCCAATTCCAGTAACAACTACTCTCTTCAAAATAAATTCTCGCTTCTTTAAAAATTATCTGTTCGTGTAAATAAACCCACCTTTAAATCAGAGGCTTGGTAGATAGTTCTGCCATCAACCGCCATCATCGCGTCAGCAATTCCCATGACTAATTTTCTCATAATGACTCTTTTAAGATCAATTGTGTATTGGATTTTTTTAGCAGTGGGTAACACTTGGCCAGTAAATTTCACTTCATTACTCCCCAAGGCACGTCCTCTGCCAATGCCACCTTTCCAAGCAAGATAGAATCCCAGCAACTGCCACATGGCATCAAGGCCAAGGCAACCAGGCATCACAGGATCGCCCTCGAAATGACAACCAAAAAACCAAAGGTCTTTGTCAACATCGAGTTCTGCGATCATTTGCCCATTGCCATACTTCCCACCCTCTTCCGTGATACTGGTAATTCGATCAAACATGAGCATCGGCGGCAAGGGTAATTGCGCATTACCATCACCAAACAGTTCGCCACGGCCACAGGAAATTAACTCTTCTTTTGTGTAACTTGATTGTTTTGTCATAAAATGAATTTATAAATGATGTTTACGTCAATTTAATTCTAATTTATAGTCATTGAATTAGTCTTAACTATTAATTTACTAGGAATATATCATAATGAGCGACCAAAATCTGGCCGAATGGAGAAAACTTGCACTCGCACTTGAGGATCAAGTTAACAAAGTTATCGTAGGTCAAAATCATGTTATCCGTTTAATCACCACATCCATCTTTGCGAGAGGTCATGTCCTCCTAGAAGGTGATGTGGGTGTAGGTAAGACCACCATTCTAAAAGCGTTTGCTCGATGTATCGGGGGTGGCTATGAACGTATTGAAGGCACCATTGACTTGATGCCTAACGATCTGATCTACCATACCTACTTAGGAGAGGATGGTAAGCCACATGTTGACAGTGGTCCTGTCTTAAAGTCCGGGGAAAATTTATCTATTTTCTTTTTCAATGAAATTAACCGGGCCAGACCTCAGGTACACTCATTGATGCTAAGGATCATGGCTGAAAAAACTTTGTCCGCTTTTAACAAAGAATTTAAATTTCCACATTTGGTTGTATTTGCTGACCGAAATCAGGTTGAAAAGGAAGAGACCTTTGAAATCCCATCGGCTGCACGTGATCGCTTCACGATGGAGATTCCGATTGGTATTCCTCAAGATGATACCATCATGACCAACCTAATTTTTGATACGCGCTTCCATGACGCTGATAAGTTGATAGAAAAGGCTAAAGAAAACTTATTAAAATTTAACAAACTGAATGATGTCTCAGAGGCTATTCAGAATAACATTGATGCTACCAAGAAATTAGAAACGTATGCCCTTAATTTATGGAAAGCCTCGAGCCACCCTGGTGTATATAACATCAAAATCAGTGGTGTTGATGTGAATCGCTTGATTATATCTGGAGCAAGTCCAAGGGGTATCAGTATGATGATTAAGTGTGCAAGGGTGAATGCCTGGCTAAATAACCGCTCATCCGTTCTTCCTGAAGATATTCACGCAGTCTTTCATGAGACCATCGCGCATCGACTGGTATTTAATCCGGTATATGATTTGAGAAGGACTGAGATTGCTCGAGAACTTACGCATGAAATGTTAACCAAGGTAAGCGCTCCTTAATGGAATCCATACTCGACAGTTTTGACTATCATATCAACTGGAAATCTAGGGGTTACCACCCCGGTCAGCACAAGAGTGATCAGCGTGGCATGGGTATAGAGTTTGCAGGCCATGCAAATCTATTAGACTACCCTGATCCTAGGCGCATTGATATTCGCCAAACCATTCGAGACCCTATGGAACAAATTCATGTCCGTATCTTTAATCAAAGGAGTGCGACACCCGTGATTATTGCCACGGACCTTTCAGCAAGTATGAATTACGGGAAATCGCGAAGCAAGTTTAAATTTGCTGCCGAGATTTCTGCCATCATCTCAAACTCAGTATTAAATAAAAGTGATGCGATCGGCTTTATTGGATTTAACGACCGAATCGATTCAAATTGGGTCGCACCCCTATCCTATAGACCCCAACGAACAGATGCATTAATTGAGAGGTTGAGCCACTATCATGCGCGTTCAGCGAGTCATTTGGGTATCAAAAATTTACATCATGTGATCCCAAAAGATAAGACCCTGATATTTATGATCTCCGATTTTCACATGCCTACAGAGGATATTGAAATTGCCCTAGGTCACCTTAAGCGACATCGAATTATTCCTGTCATCCTATGGGACAAGAACGAGTATGACAACCTACCAAAATTTGGAATTATCAATATCAATGACCCTGAAACAGGAGAGGACACCACGGTCTTTTTAAGAAAGAAAATGCTTCGTAAAATAAAAGATAACTTTTCTCAAAGAAAAGAGGAGTTAGAAAAAGTTTTTTTTAAACATGACTCACCCCCATTTTTTGTGGGTGACACATTTAACACGATGGCCATGACCCAATATTTTAATGAGTACTTCCATGCGTAAGTTAGTTTTATTTTGTCTAATTTTTTTCTTTAGCCTAAACGTGTTTGCTTTTGAGGACCCAAGAAAATATCCTGACATTAATGACGGTTATGTGGAAATAGTCATTGATGAACCGCAGCAAAAGGTAGGTTATACCGTCGGGGATTTAATCAACCGAACAATACATCTATCCATCAAAAAACCTTACGAGCTAATTGAAGAGTCTCTACCAATCGTCGGCTATGAAAAAAGATACCGTGGTCAGCTATTAGGTATGGATCTTAGACGCTCTAGCTTTGAAAAAAAAGAAAGTGAGGAGGTCACCAGCTACACTATTAACCTTCAATACCAAATTTTTACCAATAACGTTGTAGCCAAACCTGCCTTTATCACAGCCGATTATTATCGACTCATGAACCCTGCAGAGCCTGAAAAGATTGTTAAATTTAGAGTTCCAGAGTTAACTGTTGCAGTCTCACCCATTGCCATCTTTGGGGATGTAAAAATTGAAAATGATATGAGTGATTATCGTGGACCACTTCTCATGGATACGACATCTGAATATGAAAGAATTAAAATTGCTTTCATGTTTTTGCTGGTAGCTTTATTTACCTTGGTGTACATCTACAGTCGTTTTTCATGGATACCTCGTCAAAATAAATTTTTCAATCGTGTTTACCAACAATTCAAGAGAAAAAAACCAACAGACGATAATTTAGAAGATCTTCTAAAGGCGCTTCATCATGCTTTTGACAAAACGCTTGATCAAACCTTTTTCCTTGAAAATGATCATATGCTCTACCAACAAAACGGAACATTTAAAAATATTAAAAAAGAGATTACACAATTCTTTCAAATTTCACGCACAATATTTTTTGAAAAGAATCCAAAAAAAGATCTTGAAAAGACCTATCAGTGGTTAATTCAATTTGCACTACACTGTCGCATGAGTGAGCGGAAGTTAATTGTAGATAAAGTTGATATCAAAGGACTGTAAATGCACTTTATCTACCCCTTTTTTTTATTGCTTATACCTCTCGCGATAGCCCCAATTATTCTAAGTTATACCAATAAAAATCAATACTCATGGAACAAGATGATTCCCGATGACTCCATCTCGCAAATCGTTGGATTCTTATTAAAAATTTTAAATTCAATCATTATTTTTCTAATCGTCCTCATTCTAGCTCAACCCACATCAGAGCAAAAGGAGGTTGAGAAAATTGGTGAGGGAGCTCAAATTGGTCTTGTTTTAGATCGAAGTGCTTCGATGGATGAGCCCTTCTCTGGTGGTGAACAAAAAGCGGGTGAGACAAAATCAGGCGCAGCAAGTAGGCTGATTATTGATTTTTTTGAATCACGAACGAATGATATGGTGGGTGTCATCACCTTTAGTAATTCGGCTATGTATGTTCTTCCCTTAACACAAAATAAAGAGGCCATTAAAGCTGCCGTTAATGCAACGGCAGGTAATGCCCTATTTCAAACAAATATTGGTGCTGGATTAACAAGCAGTGCGGCCCTCTTTACTGGAATTGCTGACTCTGGATCAAGGGCCATTATTTTATTATCGGATGGTGCAGGTCGAATTGATGCACCAACGCAACAAAAGATTAAAGATTGGTTTGATCGTTATCAAATTGGACTTTACTGGATTGTTTTAAGACAGCCTGGGGGTATCAGCATCTTTGATGAGGAGCGTGAATTCAGTGATGAGGAGGCTCTTCCGCCCCAAGTGGAGCTTTATCAGTACTTTAAAACTTTTAGATCACCATTCAAGGCCTATGAGGCAGATGACCCTAAATCCCTTGAGCAAGCGATTCAAGACATTAATTTAAAAGAAAAAAAACCGATTACCTACATGGAACTTATTCCAGGTAAAAATTATTCGCCCTTGCTTTTAATCATTACGCTCATCCTAGCCACCCTTCTGCTTGGTTTAAAATTTCTTGAGGTAAAATCATACAAATGAAATTAACAGATCTTTTTTCAGTAAAAAAAATTACCTACTTTGCAATTCTTATTGTTATTATCACGAGCTTTATCATCATCTCAACAGGCTATAAACTTTACCGTATCAATCAGTTTAATGCTGATATTAGCCAAGGAGAATCGACCGAAACCTTCAAGCAGAGCTTTGAGTCAAGATTTGCAGTTGCTTTTTGGCTGGCAAAAAAGGGGACGTTTAAAGAATCAACTATTCTATTTAATAAATTATTAGAGGAGGCGAACGACGACCAGCGCTCATCCGTCCAGTACAACATAGGTAATATCTTTTTCAAACGAGGCTTAATTATCAACGGAACTAATATGAATGTCAGGGATGAGGCCGAGTACTTGTTCAGACAAGCAAAGAAAGCCTATGTGCAATCATTAAAAGCGAATCCGTATCATTGGGATGCCAAGCATAACCTTGACCGCCTATTATCCATGTTGCCTCCTGACCCCACACCCGGCGTGGGTGAATCTGACTCACCCGGTCTTATCATGGGCAACATCCCCGTAGGTCTTCCATGATTAATTTTTTAAGAAAATTTAGAGAAGATTCTAATTTTATTTTGCTTTTCTTGGCTGTACTATTTCTTCTCCTTGCCATCATTAATCCATCAGTGCCCATCACAAAAAATATTTATAACTATATTTTTATTGTTGACATATCGCAGAGCATGAATACCCCTGATATGAGCCTGGATGCTCAAAAAATATCAAGGATCGAATATTCTAAAAAAACGTTGCAGCGCCTGGTTGAACGGTTACCTTGCAAAACAAAGGTAAGCATTGGTATGTTTGCGGGTGTAAGTGTTGCCTCCACCTACACACCCATAGAGGTTTGTGATAATTTTAGCTCAATCAATAACACCATTGATCATCTTGATTGGCGCTCTACATGGTCAGGTAATTCAAGGTTAAGGGAATCGATGGTTACCCTTGCAAGGCTGATTAGAAGTTTTCCTGAATCCGCTCAAGTCGTATTTTTTACTGACGGCGAGGAGGCTCCCAGGCTTCATACCTTTAACACACGAGACCTTTCTCAATTCCAAGGTGGGCAAGATTGGCTCTTTGTTGGTATAGGGTCTGATGAAGGGACAGCTATTCCAAAATTTGATAGTAATAATCAGCTCATCGGTTATTGGTCTAATGATAGCTTCGCTCTGCAGCCTGGTATTGCTCAAATTTCAGAATCCAATCTTGGAACCAGGGACAATAAGGTGGCATCAGGGGTGAGTGATAGATACCTATCCAAGCTAGATGAGGACTACTTAAAATTATTGGCTCAAGAAATCAAGGGCAACTACATCAAAGGTGATAGCGTTGAAACCATTTTAGACGCCATGGAAAAACAAAAGGCGGCATGGCGGGATCAATCAGCCTATGAGCTGAGATACTTTTTAAGTCTATTAGCGCTCATCTTTTTTACGCTTCGCTTCATATCGGTTGAGAATGTTCTTCATCTTTTAAGATTCAGAAAAGATGCTCACTAATTTTTTAAGTTTTAATTTAAACCAAACTTATGGCGTCCTTGAGGCCTCAGGAGAAGATGCCGCTACCTTTCTTCAAGGGCAATTAACCAACGACATTCATCAGGTCACTAATCAGCATGCCATTTACAGTGGATTTTGTAATCCAAAGGGACGGCTCATCGGCTTTTTTATAATCATAAAATTCAATGAAAGCTACCTGCTCATCCTTCCAAGATCTATTTCAGAAAGTATTCATAAAAAAATTTCCATGTATATCTTACGATCCAAGGTAAAACTAACTATGCAAGATGAGGCTATTCAAATTTATGGTCTACTTGATAAGAATAAGAACTCTAACAACGAAGCCCTTCCTAAAAATCATCTTGACGTACTTAACTCAAATGAATGCCACATGATCAAATTACAAGGTGTTGGTCGCTTCATGCTGGTAGGCTTAAAAGATGCCTGCCAAGCATTCATCCATGAAAATCCAGAGCTTTTAGTAAATCAAGATATTAACCTCTGGAGGCAAGAGGAAATTTTAAGTGGCTCCCCTAACATCTATCCTGCAACCCAAGAGGCCTTCATTCCACAATCCCTCAACCTTGACTTAATGGATGCCATCAACTTTAAAAAAGGTTGTTACACTGGTCAAGAAATTGTGGCTCGAACCCACTACCTTGGTAAACCAAAAAGAAGAATGTTTATCGCAAAAGCTCAAGCAGAATTAAATTCTTCAATTGGAGACCCCATCGACTTGAATGGTCAAGCTATTGGTCATATCGTGGATTTGGTAATTTATGAAGGCAAAACCGATCTTCTTATTGAGCTACTTTTAGATCATACTGATAAGGGGCTTACAATCGATGGCCATTGTATCGAATTAAAGCAACCATCCTTTTAAGCGCTAATTGCATACCTGATCAGCATAGAAACTAAAAACAGGATTGCTACCGATAACGTCCAAATTAAAATAAAAGAGATGATTTTTTTAATCAATGGTAGTGATCACCTTCTTTCACCTTACCCCTAAAAATCCAGTACGTATAGCCTGTATACAAAAAGATAACAGGTAGAAAAATGAGGACCCCTACAAGAAGAAAATTCAAACTTTTTTGAGGTGAGGCAGCCTCCCATATAGTAATGGAGGGTGGCACAATATCTGGGAAGATACTAATAATAAGACCGATGAATGACAGTAAAAAAAGCGCAATCGTATATAAAAATGGTTTCAAATCATCGCCCCTATTCAGAGATCGATACAAGCCCAACGAACATGATGCAACTAACAAGGGGACGGGCAGGACATAGATAAGATAGGGCCAAGAAAACCATTTATCAAAGTACTCATGATTTAAAAAAGGTGTCCATAAACTAACTAACCCAATCGCGATTAAGGTGAGAACAAAAAAACGTCTGGACAGCTTAATGGATCTAATTTTTAATTCGCCTTCTGTTTTAAGATTAAGCCATGTTGACCCTAACAGTCCATAACCTATGACGAGAGAAAAGCCAACAAAGATGCTAAAAGGCGTCAGCCAGTCCCACCATCCTCCAACATAACTTCGGTCCATCACATGAATACCTTGCAAAAAGGCACCCAAAGTCACTCCCTGCATAAACGTCGCCATGATAGATCCGAAAATAAATGCCTTATCCCAGATATTATTTTCTGCATGATTTTTCCAACGAAACTCAAAGGCCACACCACGCAAAATTAAACCAATCAGCATTGCCGTTAACGGTGCATAGAGCGCCGGTAAGATGATACTGTAAGCCAAAGGAAAGGCTGCAAAAAGACCTCCGCCACCTAAGATCAACCAAGTTTCATTACCATCCCAAATAGGAGCTACGGAATTCATAGCCACATCACGATCAGCTTTTTGTTTTAAAAAGGGGTAGATGATACCCAAACCTAAATCAAAACCATCCAGGACAACGTAGGCAAAGATAGCAATGCTTAAAATAATGGCCCATAAAAGCTCAATAGTCATACACTAACTCCTCACCCGTTCAACAAAGTGGATGATATTTTTTACTGAGCCAGCCTGTTTAACCTCTTCGTTGGATAGCTCAATAGAATCTGGATCAATACGAAATTGCCTAAAGAGATAAATAACACCTGCCCCAAAAATCACAAAATAGGTGACGATAAAGGTTAACAGCGATAAACTTACTGCCAAGGTATCAATAGGTGATACCGATTGTGCAGTAGTTAAGAGGCCGTAGACGGTGTAAGGCTGCCTTCCAACCTCGGTCGTAACCCAACCTGCAATAACGGCTATAAATCCCAAAGGACCTGAAAAGATAAGTGCCCGATGAAACCATGAGGCATGGAAGAGTCTTTTTTTAAAACGAAGCCAAAGGCTCACTATGCCAATTAAGATCATCAACATACCAATACCCACCATCAGCCTAAATGAGTAAAAGATAATTTCAGCTGGCGGCCTCTCATCTTTAGGCCATTCCTTAAGACCTTTAACCTCTCCATCAGGATCATGCTTCAAAATAAGGCTACCTAATTTAGGGATAGATAACTCATAACTCACCTGCTCTTTTTCATCATCAGGAAAGCCAAACAAAATAAGTGGGGCCCCAGATTTTGTTTCATAATGGCCTTCCATGGCAGCCACTTTAGCAGGCTGATGTTCAAGTGTATTGAGTCCATGCATATCACCTGCTATCAGTTGCAAGGGCGCAACAATCGCAATCATCCATAGCCCCATGGAGGTCATGGTTCGTGCATTGTTAGCATCCTTTTTCTTTCTAACCAAATGAAAAGACCCTACAGCCACAACGACAAAAGCAGTAGTCAGGTAAGCCGCCATCAACATGTGGATAAGGCGGTAAGGAAAGGATGGGTTAAAAATAATTTCTAACCAGTTAACGGGTACGAATTGTCCAACCGAATTAATATCAAAACCTGCAGGTGTGTGCATCCAACTATTGACTGATAGGATCCAAAAGGCTGAGAAAAAAGTACCAAAGGCTACCATGAGGGTTGCAAAAAAGTGTAGTTGTTTTCCCACCCTGTTAAGACCAAAAAGCATGATCCCTAGGAACCCTGCTTCAAGAAAGAATGCTGATAGTACCTCATAACCCATCAACGGTCCTAGGACCGGTCCGGTTTTGTCTGAGAAGACAGACCAGTTTGTTCCAAACTGATAACTCATCACTATCCCCGATACCACACCCATGCCAAAGGCGACAGCAAAAATCTTCAACCAGTACCTAAATAACTCAAGGTAACGATCTTCTTTCTTCCAAAGCCATAAACCCTCGAGCACAGCTAGATAGGATGCAAGGCCAATTGTAAATGCAGGAAAGATGATGTGAAAGCTTACAACAAATGCAAACTGAAATCTTGCTAAATCAAGCGCCTCAAACATTAAAACCTTTCAAATAATAATATATAAAAAAATATAAGATCTAGGCCATATTTGTCATGCGGCCTTAAAATTATTTAGTCTCTTTAGGTGTAATAACCTCAAAAAAAACTTCGCCCTTCTTAATCATACCCAATTCATCACGAGCTCGCTCCTCAATGGCATCGGTTCCTCTTTTAAGATCATTGACTTCGGCTCGTAGGGCATCATTTTCTCGCTCAAGTTCTAGGTTTACAGCTCTTTGCGTTTGATATTTTTTTTGTAAATCAAACACATTTAGCCAACCTCCTCTTCCAAACCATAAAGGATACTGTATTAAGATAATCAGGGTGATAAATAGAAGAGTGAGTAGCCTCATTACTTAAGATTAATTTGATAGAAAGAACTCAGTCCTGCATAAGTTGCATTTTTACCTAAATACTCTTCAATTCTTAAAAGCTGGTTATATTTGGTAACGCGGTCTGACCTCGACATTGAACCCGTTTTAATTTGACCTGCATTGGTTCCCACTGCAATGTCGGCAATGGTTGTATCCTCGGTTTCACCAGATCGATGAGAGATCACAGCGGTGTAATTGGCCTTTTTGGCCATTGAAATCGTCTCAAAGGTTTCACTTAGCGTTCCAATTTGATTAACCTTAATGAGTACTGAATTAGCAACACTTTTAGCAATACCTTCATGAAGAATTTTTGGATTTGTGACAAATAAATCATCCCCCACCAACTGTACATTTTTTCCTATTTTATCTGTAAGTAATTTCCAACCGTCCCAATCAAACTCACTCATCCCATCTTCAATACTAATGATTGGATATTTTTCGCACCATTTTGCCAAGTAATCTGTCATTTCATTCGAATCTAAACTTTGGTTTTCAGATGCAATTATGTATCGACCATCCTTGTAAAATTCTGAACTGGCACAATCAAGTCCTAAATAGACATCTTTTCCAGGCTCATAGCCTGCCATGGAAATTGATTCCATAATTAATTGAATAGCTGCCTCATTTGAATTTAAGTTAGGAGCAAAACCACCCTCATCACCCACTGTTGTTAAAAGGTTTTTATCGGAAAGATTTTTTCGTAGCGCATGGAACACCTCAGCACCGCATCTTATAGCCTCCGAGAATGAAGGTCTGCCTGCTGGGATGATCATAAACTCCTGGATATCAACATTATTATCAGCATGTGCACCACCATTAATAATGTTCATCATAGGTGTAGGTAAGCTATACGTTTGATCTGGACTTAAATATTCAAATAGATTTTGTTTTAGACTTTTTGCTGATGCGTGAGCTGCAGCCATAGATATTGCCAAAATTGAATTAGCGCCTAAATTACTTTTATTGTCAGTACCATCTAAATCCATCATCCTCTGATCAATATTTTTTTGATTGGAGGCATCTTGACCTATGAGACTGCCTTTCAATATTGTATTTATATTTTTAACCGCTTGATTTACGCCCTTGCCAAGGTATTGTTTTTTATCTTTATCTCTCAATTCAATAGCCTCTTTAGTACCTGTTGAGGCACCGGAAGGTACTGCAGCACGCCCAATAGTGCCATCTTCAAGGATTACATCAGCCTCGACTGTGGGGTTACCCCTTGAATCAATAATCATCCTTCCTCGGATGTCTTTAATTGTTGTCATATTACTTCCTGTCTAGAATATATTTTTCTTTGATTTAACCGTATGGTCTAGTTCTTTAAGAATCTCAAGCAAGCCTTTCATGTTAGCTAATGGAACCGCATTAGGACCATCAGACAGAGCTTCTTTGGGATTTGGATGAGTCTCCATAAAAATACCTGAAATACCTACTGATACAGCAGCTCTGGCAAGCAAAGGAACAAATTCACTTTGACCTCCACTTCGATCCCCCTGCCCACCTGGTTGTTGAACTGAATGGGTAGCATCAAAAACTACCGGGCAATTCGTATCGCGCATAATCGCAAGGCTTCTCATGTCTGATACAAGGGTGTTGTATCCAAAAGAAACACCTCTCTCACAAACCATAATATTGTCTAAACCCCCATTAGCATCTTTTGCTTTCTGTACAACCTGCTTCATATCTTGTGGGGCAAGGAACTGTCCTTTTTTGATATTCACCGGTTTTCCTGATTTAGCAACAGCAACTATAAAATCAGTTTGCCTGCATAAAAAAGCGGGGGTTTGCATCACATCAACCACTGCTGCCACATCATTTACCTGATCTTCTGTATGAATATCAGTCAACACGGGAACGCCAATTTGTTTTTTAACTTCCGCTAAAATTCTTAAGCCTTCATCAATACCGAAACCACGAAATGTTTTATTTGAACTTCGATTAGCTTTGTCAAAAGAGGATTTGAAAATAAATGGGATTTTTAATTGATCAGTGATTTCTTTTAATTGACCTGCGACATCAATTGTCATTTGCTCAGATTCAATGACGCACGGACCAGCAATTAAGAATAATGGTTGATCAAGACCAGCATTAAAATGACATAATTTCATAACTTACCTCTTTTGTGCAGCTTTGATAAAGGATAAAAATAGCGGATGGCTATCTTTCGGGTTCGATGTAAATTCAGGATGGAACTGACAACCAAAAAACCATGGATGGTTGTCCTCTTTTAGCTCAATTATTTCACAAAGATCCTCCCCGGGCGTTCTGGATGATACAACCAATCCTGCATTTATTAATTGATTGACATATAAATTATTCACCTCATAACGATGACGGTGTCTTTCATTAACATGCTCACCATAAATTTTATAAGCCAGTGTTCCTTTTTTCACAGAAGCTTTTTGTGCACCTAACCTCATCGTTCCACCCAGATCTGAATGTTGGTCACGCTTCATAATCTCACCTGACTGATCTTTCCACTCGGTTATCAAACCGATTACAGGGTGAGGTGTATTAGAATTAAACTCTGTGCTGTTGGCTAACTTTAGACCTGCAACATTTCGGGCAAATTCAACTACAGCGAGCTGCATTCCGAGACAAATGCCTAAAAAAGGGATGTTATTTTCTCTAGCAAATTGAATTGATCTTATCTTCCCTTCGGTACCACGAATACCAAAACCACCAGGAATTAAAATTGCATTCATACCCTTAAGGCTATCAACACCATTCTTCTCAACATCCTCCGAGTCAATAAAATGAATTTTCACCTTCGTATTATTATGCAAACCAGCATGAATGATGGCCTCAGTTAATGACTTATAAGACTCGGTTAAATCAACGTATTTACCAACAAAAGCTAAGTCAATGGTCTCAGACGCATTATCAAGCATAGTTGTAATTTTTTTCCAGCGTGATAAATCCGCTTTTTTTGCTTTAATTTTGAGTTTATGACAAACAATGTCATCAATACTTTGATCATGTAGCATGACAGGAATACGATAGATTGAATCAGAATCAAGAGCAGAAATTACAGCCTTAGATTCAACATTGGTAAATAAAGCAATTTTTAGTTTTTCTTCCTCAGGAATAGGTCTCTCAGACCTACACAATAAAATATCTGGCTGAATACCAATTTCTCTTAATTCTTTTACAGAGTGCTGCGTTGGTTTGGTTTTAAGCTCTCCAGCAGTTTTGATCCAGGGTAATAAGGTTAAATGAATGTAGCACGTATTATCGCGTCCCTCTTCAACTCCCATCTGACGAATAGCCTCAAGAAAAGGTAATGATTCAATATCACCAACCGTACCACCAACCTCAACGATGGCGATATCAGCATTATTTGCGCCCTTTCTTATATGAAGTTTAATTTCATCAGTAATATGAGGTATGACTTGAACTGTTTTTCCAAGATACTCTCCACGCCTCTCTTTTTTAATGACACTGTCATAAATTTGACCCGTGGTGAAGTTATTTTTTTTAGTCATCTTAGAGGATATAAATCGCTCGTAATGTCCTAAATCCAAATCAGTTTCAGCGCCATCGTCAGTCACAAAAACCTCCCCGTGCTGAAATGGGCTCATGGTACCTGGATCAACATTAATATATGGATCAAGCTTAAGCATTGTTATGGAGAGATTTCTAGATTCTAAAATTGCCCCGAGGCTGGCGGCAGAGATACCTTTACCCAAAGATGAAACAACTCCGCCAGTTACAAAAACAAATTTGGTCATGATAGGGCTTTAAAAAGATTTCTGACGGAATATAATTTTACGTCAAAGCATGGGTGATCACAATCTAAAATTATTTTTTTCTCCATCGACTGTAGTTATGAAAACGGTTGATTACCTCATTCATATCTTCCCTTGATAAAAGGTTGGGTTTTGATACCTGGTTCGCTAAGATATAAATCTGGCAAAGGTGTTCAATCTCCTCGGCTATATCTGATGCTTCATTAAGATCAGTCCCGGTACAAACCACGCCATGATTTGCGATTATGCATGCCTTACGATCTTTCATCGCCTCTAAAATATTGTTGGATAATTCTTGGGTTCCAAACATTGCATATTTGGCAAAACGAATATCATGGCCGCCTGCAACAGCAATCATATAATGAAAAGAATCAAGTTTAGTTTGAGTTAAACTCATGGCTGTGGCATACGGTGAATGGGTGTGAACGATAGCGTTAATAGCTGAATTTGTTTTTAAAAGATCTTTATGAAAAAGCCATTCACTGGATGGGTTAAAATTATTTTTCTGATTAAGTTTATTTCCATCAAAATCTAGCTCAACAATTACATCTGGATGTAAATCTTTATTCACCAAACCGCTGGGAGTAATATAAAAACCATTTTCCGATCTAACGCTTACATTTCCGGTAGCACCATGATTTAAACCTTTTTCATTTAAATTCATGGCTATTTCACATAAATGAGTTTTTAATTCATCACTCATAATAAATCCTTTAATGAAGATGGATTAAAGATACCATCCTCACAGATAATATTGGATATATATTTACTGGGCGTTAAATCAAAGGCTGGATTAAGTACGGGAGAGGTGGTCAGCGTGACTGTTGACACAGATCCATCAGCCAACTTGCCTGTGATTAGACTCACCTCGCTTCCGCAACGATACTCAATTTCAAAAGGATGATTGTCGCAAATAAATTTTGCATCAATCGTACTTTTGGGTGCGGCAACATAAAAGGGGATATTATTTTCATAAGCTACTACGGCTTTTAAATAGGTACCTATTTTATTGACCACTTGACCATCTACTGAAATTCGATCAGCACCTACAATCACGCAATCTACTTCCCCTTTTTGCATAAGATAACCGGCAGCATTATCTGTAATAACCGTATGTTTGATACCTGCCTGCTCTAATTCCCATGCCGTTAAACTTGACCCTTGATTTCTTGGGCGTGTTTCACTTACCCAAACATGAATATCCATTTCAAATTCAGCAGCATGGTAAATAGGACTTAGCGCAGTTCCATAATCGACAGTTGCAAGCCAACCTGCGTTGCAATGAGTAAGGATATTTAACTTATCTTTTTTAAAAGATTTGAGCAAATCAAGTCCATGAAGGCCAATTTTTTGATTTGTTTGGATATCCTCCTCAGCCAGCTTTTCTGCATAACTCCAAGCTTCTCCATATCGCTTTGTTGGGGCAACTCTTTTTACATGCCCAGCTATTGCCTCAATGGCCCAGGCAAGGTTGACCGCCGTGGGCCTTGCACTAATAAGCTTTTCCTTAACTTTGGTAATAAACTCATCGCATTGATTCTCTTTAAGCGCTATTGCAAAACCATAAGCTGCAGTCACACCAATTAAAGGAGCTCCCCTGACGCACATTCTTTGAATAGAATGAATTACATCATCTAAAGTTTTAATTTCTTTTAAAACAAATTTGTGAGGAAGCTCGGTTTGATCAATAATTTGGATTGAATTTTTACTTTCTGAGCCTATTATTGTTCTGTAATTAATATTGTTAACTTTCATTGGTATATTCTAACTGACATATCTCAAAAGTTAGTCCACAAAATCTGTGGATAACTTTGTGCATTATTTATGTATAAATTCGCAACTTATGATTTTTAAAGATTTTTTTTACACCGCTTAAAAATTAACCTTAAAAAAATCATTTAAAAACAATAAGTTATTGTATATGATTGATTATATAGAGTTTTTTTCTCTAAGTTAAAGTATTAGATGAATTCATGTGTATAACTTATTTAATTTAGGTAAGACCTTAAGGCAGTTTTGGCTTGTAATACGGGCGATTTCCTCTGCAGGAATATTACGAAGCTGAGCTAAAAAAGCACCGATTTTAGCTAATTGAGACGGTGTATTGGCTGTTCCTTTTGTAAGCCATGATGGAGCAATATCTGGGGCATCTGTTTCTAGCACAATGGCATCAAGAGGTATTTGAGTTGCAAGCATTTGAAGATGTTTAGCTCGATCGTATGTCATTGCCCCACCAAAACCCAACTTAAATCCTAATTCAATAAATTGACTGGCTTGTTGTATGCTTCCATTAAAAGCATGAGCAATTCCACCTCGCACAGAATAACGTCTTAAATTCTTTAAAATCCTATCAATAGCACCTCGAACATGCATAATTACAGGTAAATCATATTTTTGTGCTAATTTTAATTGATGTACAAAAATATCTTCCTGTTGATCGATGTTGTCTTTACGCTCAAAAAAATCTAATCCAATTTCACCGAGGGCAATAATTTCTTCATTTTCAGAAATCCAGTTATCTAAATTTTCTAAATCACCCTCCTTTAATTTATCAATATACATAGGATGATAACCTAGAGCAAAACTCACATGCTTAAATTGCCTTGACAAATCTATGACCGATTCTAAATTACTTGGGTCAACAGATGGAACGACAATATGATCAACTTCTTGCCTCTCGCATTCACGAATAATAGTCTCTAGGCTGCCATTAATACTAATAAAATCAAGATGACAATGACTATCAATCCACATTTTATTGATCTATACGACTAATAATACGAATATCTTGATCAAATTGACGAATGTCATTAAAGCGAAGTTTAATCTTTTCATCCATTTTTTTTAATACAGGTAGGTTAAATATGTTCATCGCATTTCCACCCAAAAGAGTTGGTGAAACATAGAAAACGAACTCATCAATGAGTCCAGCTTGAAGAAGAGACCCATTCAGAGTGGCGCCAGCCTCAACTAAAATATCATTTAGCTCTAATGTCATCATGAACTCAATCAAAGAGTCAAAACTAATTTGTTGATTATTTTTTTCAAGTTTTACAAATTGAGCATTGGATTTTTTCAAAAGATTTAGTTTTGAATTTGGATCATCACAATAACAAACATAAGTATTTTTTTTCTTTAGCAGATGCGATCTAGGATGGATTCTTAACTGAGAGTCCAAAATAATTCTTTTTGGTTGATCATCATCGCTCCAATCAATCACACCCAGATTTGGATTATCAGCATTAACTGTTCCTACACCAGTGAGAATGGCAGAGCTTTTAGCGCGCCAAAACTGTACATCTTGACGAGAGGCATCTGAAGTAATCCACTTGCTCTCACCGCTTTCTATGGCTATATGTCCATCCAATGATGATGCAATTTTAGATCGTATAAAAGGTCTTCCTTTTTTGAAACGGTAAAAAAAGCCTTCATTAATTTTAATGCACTCATCTTCCATCAACCCTTCATAAGTTTCAATACCGGCATCTTTAAGGGCCTTTAAACCTTTTCCATCAACAAGTGGATTTGGATCAGTCATTCCAATCACAACACGACTCACGCCAGCATCTATAATTGCTTTAATGCATGGTGGAGTTTTACCATAATGTGAACATGGCTCTAGGGTTACAAATAAAGTTGATGATTGAGTTTTATTGCCTGCATTGTTTAGAGCAATAACTTCCGCGTGAGCCGATCCTGATTTCTCGTGAAAACCCTCACCTACAATCATGCCATTATGGACTACGAGAGCTCCAACACAGGGATTTGGATGAGTCTTACCCTGGCCTTTTTTTGCGATTGCAATGGCCTGTGCCATAAAAAAATAATCTTGATCTAAGGGTTTCACCTTAGTCTAAATCTTTGATTGCATTATTAAAATCTTCAACATCCGAAAAACTTCTATAAACAGAGGCAAACCTAATATAGGCGACTTTGTCTAATTTCTTAAGTTCATGCATTACCGCTTCCCCAAGATCTCGTGAATTAATCTCCCTTTCGCCAAAAGCAAGCACCTTATTGATGATGTTCTCTACAGCTTGATCAATAAATTCAATGGGTACTGGTCTTTTATGAAGTGCTCGAGTCAGTGAATGAAGTAATTTTTCACGATTAAATTCTTCCCTTTTGCCATCCTGCTTAATAATTTGTGGAAGGGTTAACTCAATTTGTTCGTAGGTTGTAAAGCGTTTTTCACATTTAGAGCATTTGCGCCTACGACGAATTGAGTTCGTTTGATCATTAACCCTCGAATCAATGACTTGTGTATCTTCTGCTTTACAAAAAGGGCACCTCATAATGAATTATTTTTCGTAGACAGGAAAATTGGACGTGAGCTCATTTACTTTTACCTTAACATCTTGAATAACATTTTCTTCATCAGGATGATCCAGCACATCAGCAATAAAATTTGCCACCTGATTGGCCTCATTTTCTTTAAAACCTCTGGTCGTGATTGCAGGGGTACCTAATCTAATTCCAGAAGTTACAAATGGACTTTCTGGGTCATTAGGAATTGAATTCTTATTTACAGTGATATGAGCCTGGCCTAATAATTGATCTGCCCTTTTTCCAGTTAAGCCTTTAGGTCTAAGGTCAACCAGAAAAACATGTGACTCTGTTCTGCCAGAAATAATTCGATATCCTCTTTCTTGAAGTGCGCTTACCATGGCTTGCGCATTTTTAACAACCTGTTGTTGATAGACTTTAAATTCAGGCTTCAAGGCTTCCAAGAAGGCAGTCGCCTTTGCGGCAATCACATGCATTAAAGGGCCACCTTGAATGCCAGGGAATACGAATGAATTGATTATTTTTTCATGCTCGGGCTTGGCAATAATAAATCCCCCTCGAGGGCCTCTAAGTGATTTATGCGTTGTTGAGGTTACAAAATCAGCATAAGGAACTGGATTCGGGTAAATGCCGCCCGCAATTAAACCCGAATAATGGGCCATATCTACCATGAAATAAGCTCCTACCTTTTTAGCAATCTCACTCATTCTTTGCCAATCAAACCTTAGAGCATAAGCTGACGCCCCACCAATAATTAATTTTGGTTTACTCTCTAAGGCAATTTTTTCCATAGCATCGTAATCAATTTCCTCATTGTCATTAAGGCCATAAGGAACAATATTAAAAAGCTTTCCAGATAAATTTGCCGGGGAGCCATGCGTTAAATGCCCGCCATGACCAAGATTCATGCCCATGATAGTGTCACCTGGTTTTAGGATCGCAAAATACACAGCCTGATTAGCCTGGCTTCCAGAGTGTGGCTGAACGTTAACATATTCAGCCCCATATAACTTCTTTAATCGATCTATAGCTAACTGCTCTACTTGATCTACAAATTCACAGCCGCCATAGAAACGCTTTGCAATATAACCCTCGGCATATTTATTGGTTAATTGAGAGCCTTGTGCTTGCATCACTGCTGGGCTTGTATAATTTTCAGAGGCTATAAGCTCAATATGAGCTTCTTGTCTGTCTACTTCGTTGTTAATTTGGCTCCAAAGTTCTGGATCAGAATCTTTTATGTGGTAATCTTTGTTAAACATTTTTGAATCAAATAATTAAGTTAATTAATGTTATATTTTAGCATGAGAGCCCCTAAAGCTAAGGGAGTTTCATCAATTCAATAAAGTAATCGATTATTATGAAATGGACAGATACACAGCTAATTGCAGAGATGCTTTTTGACTTAAAACCAGACATTGATCCAAAAACAATTCGTTTTACTGATCTTTATCAATGGGTTATCGATTTAGAAGGCTTTAGTGATGACCCCAAAAAATGTGGGGAGAGAATTTTAGAAGCTATCCAATTGGCATGGATTGAGGAATATGAGTGAGATTAACCCTGCCATTTTTCGAGCCTATGATATACGCGGCATTATTGATGAAAGTCTTACAGAGGAATCAGCCCGCCTCATTGGACAATCTATTGGTAGTGAGTGTGTAGAACAAAAACAAGCTACTGTTTGCGTCGGCAGAGATGGTCGGTTATCTAGCCCTATCTTATCTCAAGCACTTATCTCAGGCATCTTAAGCACCGGCACTGATGTGATTAATATTGGTGTGGTCGCCACACCCATGCTCTATTTCAGCAACTTTAAGCTAAATACCCACACAGGTGTGATGATTACTGGGAGTCATAATCCTTCTAATTACAATGGATTCAAAACGGTTATTAACAAAAAAACATTATCATCTAATGATATTCAAAATCTTTTAATACGAATTCAGAAAAAAAAGTTTTTTGTTGGGCAAGGAAAAGAATTTAATGAAAATATTAAAGCTCATTACTTAGAGGCTATATTAGATAATGTTACCTTAGAAAGGCCAATGAAAATTGCTGTCGACTGCGGTAATGGAGCAGCAGGTGTATGTGCAAAAGAGCTCTTTGAGGGTCTTGGAGTAAATTCATCTAATCTTTATTTTGAAGTGGATGGCCATTTTCCAAATCATCATCCCGACCCATCTAATCCTAAAAACTTAACTGATCTTATTGATGTCGTTCAAAAAGAAAAGTGTGAGCTTGGTCTGGCATTTGATGGCGACGCGGATCGTTTAGGTGTTGTGACTAGCTCAGGTGAAATCATTTATCCAGATCGCCAGCTCTTGCTTTTTGCTGAGGCTGTTTTAAAAGAAAAACCTGGTTCATCAATTATTTTTGATGTTAAATCAACACGCTACCTCTTTGATTGGATTAAAGATCGAGGAGGTAATCCCGTTATTTGGAAAACTGGACATTCGCTTATTAAAGCTAAGATGAAAGAGATGGATGCTTCTTTAGCGGGTGAAATGAGTGGGCATACTTTTTTTAATGATCGATGGTACGGTTTTGATGATGCCCTTTATGCGGCAGCAAGATTACTCGAGATATTGAGCCATCATGATAATCCTTCCGAATTACTTGAAGCCTTGCCTAAGGGCGCAAGTACGCCTGAACTTAATATTAATCTCAATGAAGGTGAGCAACATAAAATCATTGAGCAGCTCCAAAAAGAGGCTACGTTCCCAAAATCAAATGACATTATAAAAATAGATGGTTTGAGGGTTGAATATGACTTTGGTTTTGGATTAATGAGGGCATCTAATACAACACCAGTTATTGTATTAAGGTTTGAGGCGGATGATCCTTTGAGCCTATCAACGATCCAGGAGGAATTTAGACATGTTTTATCAAAATACATTGAAAACAAAAAATTACCTTTTTAACATCCTTAGCTTTTTACTGAGCGTATTTTTTTTAATGCCACTGAGTGCTGTTGAAAAATCAAGTTCACCAGATAAAGCCATGCTTTATATTATTTCACCTCAAGACGGTGATACAGTCTCAAGCCCTGTCAAAGTGATCTTTGGGTTAAACGGTATGGGAGTTGCGCCCGCTGGTATAAAAATGAAAAATACAGGGCATCATCATTTACTCATTGATCTTGACCAATTACCAGACATAAATCTTCCTATCCCGAGCGATGACCATCATAAACATTTTGGGAAAGGGCAAACAGAAGCATTGATCGAATTAGATAAAGGGGAACACACCTTACAATTAATATTGGGTGATCATATGCATATTCCCCACGAGCCCCCCATCATTTCAAAAAAAATAAGGATTAAAGTTAATTAGATTCTTTACAAGCAATATCTAAATAGGCTCGATTCACTGTGTTGGGATTTGCTTCAAACCACTCAGATGATTGCCCTTTTGAATAGATAGCTGTGCCCGAAGCGTTATTGCTTTTGTAGATTGAGTAAGCCATAAAACGGATTTTAGTGCTTGAGCAATCAGCCTGTACCAAGCTTTTAAGAGAATGGTAAGCATATTTTTCTGGGGGCTGTGGCTCGTCATAACTTTCCATAACCCAAAGCCTTACCTTATTATCAATCCTCTTAAAATCACCGAGCTTTATATGAAAAGAGGATTTGTTTTGATCGTCTTTATGAATAAGGGTCCAGCTATCCTCTGCAAAAAGATAAAAAGGCAAAAATATGAATAAAAATATCAAACGCACAAAATATTATAAACAAAAAAAAGCCCGAGCAAGTCGGGCTTTTAAGTAGAACAAATAAAATTACTTGTTCATTACGTACATGGTTACTTCGAAACCAAAACGCATTTCTGTAGCAGCTGGTTTAGTCCACATAATGTTTCTCCTAAAAAAAGGTTTATTAATTAGACTTGGCTGAACACATCGGGCAAGTACATTGCCAGCTGTGAAAAAGCCAATCAGTAATTTCTGTATTTTTACAATAATTATATTTCATTAAGAAATTATTTATTGCAAACGTACATTGTTACTTCAAAACCAAAACGCATTTCAGTTGCAGTAGGTTGTGTCCACATAGTATTTCTCCTTGTTTATGTTAAATAAAAGTCATTAAACATAAACCAGATCGTTGAAGATGTAATCCTAGAATCACAAAGGTTCAACTTGAGATTTACAATACAATATTAATTGTAAGAGCCGTGCAAGGCCATGAAGATGAACATGAAGATAGACTAGTGAAAATCATTATCAAAATGATCAGATTTTGATAACAAAAAACCCTAATAACTCAAATTGAGTTATTAGGGTTCGTATTAAGAGGGACTTAATAGTCGCCTAAATCAGCGCCACCGTCAGATGGGTTAAAGCCTCCGTTACCACCAATTAATAAAGCATCAGTTGGATGGAATGGAGCTGCATCAGCAGGAGCCGCAGCATCAAGGTCACCAAGATCGGCGCCGCCATCAGATGGATTAAAACCACCGTTACCACCAATTAATAAAGCATCTGTTGGATGAAATTCTTTTTCTGGTTCAGGTTCAGGTGCAACGCATCCAATAAGTAAACCACCAACTAAGGCAGTAAGTAAAAGTTTCTTCATTTAATTCCTCCCTAATATAATGTTTCTAGCCTTAAAAGCAGAAGCCTTAAAAGCGAAATGATACTCATTCCTAGATGTAATATGACAAGATTAGCCCTTTATGTCAATGAGTGATTTATTTAAATATTTAAATTTTTCTAGATTATCAAGAAAAAATTGTGCATTGGAAGAGCCAAGTGCAGTGGATTCTTGGAGTAATTTTAAAGCTTTACCTCTTTGTTCGGGAACGATAAAGCCATAATAATAAAGTATGCCAAGACTATAGAGAGCATCAGGATATTGATTGCCTGAGGCTTTTTTTAACCATACATAGGCCTTAGGTTTAGGTATAAATTCTCCATTGATATATAAGAGCCATAGTTGATACTGCGCGAACGAATCATCTTCTGAGCCTAATTTCTGTAAATCATCAATATTACTTTGATCAAAACTTATGGTTGAAGCTCTATCTTTCAAAAAGATCTTTAGGTCACCATCAATGCCATCATGGGATATTAAAAAATTTAGGGCTTCAACATTATTTTGTAGGGCTGAAAGCATCATCAAATCAATAGCTTTGGATGGATCTTTAAAATACAACCTTTGACCATACTCATACAATGCGTAAGCCTCGCCATCCTTTACTTTTTTTAAGATGGCTTCATTCGCCGGGGCATGATTAAAAAAAAATGGAATCAAGCAAATTAGTAGTAGTCTTAAATACATATTTAATTGATAAATTTGAGCTTTTAAAGTTTATAATAATAGTATGAGATTATTAAAAATATTTCTTATAGCCTTTACTATACTGTTATCAGGCTTAGTTCATGCAGATGCTAATCCTGAGTTATGGCCATATATTAAAGAGAGAATGTTTAAAGATCGTGAAATCTTAGAGGCAGATTTCATCAAATTATCAGGTCCAAAAAGAGCATCCAGTGGGGCGCAAGTACCAGTTAAAATCGAACTTACCTCTCCTGTTGATATCGAGATGGCCAAGATCTATTTAATCGTCGATGCTAATCCGGGCCAACACGCGGCGACTTATTACCTAAGCAAGGAAACCCAAAATCTAGATTTATCCACAAGGATTAGGATGGAGACAGACTCATTTGTGAGGATCATTGGTGAAGATTCCAATGGAAAGCTTTACATGAGCTCCCAAGCGATTAGAGCGTCAGGTGGTTGCAGTGGTTACATGGATGTTTTTGACCCAGAGCTAACTCGCGATCTCGGAAAAATATTAGCTAAAAGCAAAGATAATTATCTCACAACGCGGATTAAGCATCCCAACTTTACAGGTTTACAAAAAGATCTTGTCTCTCAGGGTTTTATTCCGGAGTGGATCATCACTGAAATGAATTATTCGCTTGATAATAAATTAATCTTTAAGGCAGAGAATAAGATTACGATCAGTCAAGACCCTTACTTAAAATTTAATTTGCCTGCAAACGCAAACGGTGACCTCAATATTATTGCAAAAGATACCAAAGGTCAGGAATTTACCCATGAGGTTAAAATCTGACGTTAGGTCAGTATAAATTTCAAAGCAGCAATAATAAGCACAACGCCTAAGACTTTCCTTAAACCATTTGGGTTAAGTTGTTTGATTCCCAAATGAGTGCCTATGAGTACGCCCATAAATACAGCGATTGAATAGAGAAAAATACTCGGAGGTAAATGGCCGATCGTTGAGAAATTTCCTGCTAAACCGGCCAAAGAGTTGCATAAAATAAAGATAGAGGCTGTGCCAGATGCTTCTCTGATAGTTGTCCATCCTAAGAAAATAATCAGCGGAGACAAAAAGATACCTCCGCCAGTTCCTGTTAAGCCTGATACCAAACCGATCACTCCGCCAAGAAAGAAGGCCAATATAAAATTAACTTTTTGAAGCTCGTCTCTTTGATGAAAAAAATTAAATATGAGCTGTAAGCCGGCAAGTAAAAGCACAAATCCCAATAACACTCTAAAAAGTCCGGATGGAAGATCAATCAAACCTCCAATAAAGGCAGCAGGAATTGAACCAATAACTACAGGTAGAAGTACCGATGGATTTAAAAAACGATGCTTCACAAAACGATAACTAGCAATGGATGACACAATAATATTTAAACTCAAACCAATAGGTTTGATGATTTGCGTTGGTGTTCCCATAAACGACATAATGGCAATATACGATGAGGCACCCCCATGACCCACAGACGAATAAATGATGGCACCTAAAAAAATAAATAAGGCTGTAATCAAATCATTAAGGGTAAAGTAATCTAAAGTCATGACCTATTCAAAACAAGTTCTGACAAGCTTTAGGTTGGATACTTTAAAGGTACCTACACTCTTAGAATTATCCATAAGGTAATGAAAATAAACAGTAAACTGCCCATCATCTAAAATATCCTTAACTAAATCCCTTGGAATAATTTCACTACGTCTTTTATCAAGCTGTGCCGTATTCGATATGAATTCTTTACTTTTAGTTTTAACTGCAACCGCATTAAACCAATTCCAAAGGGTAAAGCTGTAAAAAGGTTTCTTGAGATTCTTGTGGCCAGGCTGGGTACCAATAAAATGCTTATTTAGATCAAACACATGCTTATCATGACTATAGAAAAGTACCTCATAATATTTTTTTCGATCCTTGTCATCATAGTTTTTACGGCACAAGGCTTTTAATTGCAGATAGTTTTCATCAATTGGCGCAAAATAGTTTCCTTCGGTAAAATCTTTAAAGGAGTGCTCCTTGGAAAAAAGTGTGCAACAAAATAAAGCTGTAAGAATTAATAAATTTCGCATTTAAAATAAGTTTATCGTATTTTTTGTTTATAAAACGCATAGCCTATGAAGACAGAATTTATTCAACGATGTATCAAGGGTATTACTCAAGCAATCATTGAGCATGAAAATGATATTGAATCATTAGATCGCGCCATAGGCGATGGAGACCATTATATAAACTTGAAAAGAGGATGCCTTGCCATCAATTCCATGGCAAATGATTTCAATTTAATGCCTCCCAGTGATGTATTCAAGAAAATTGGGATGAAGCTTTTATCCACCATTGGTGGGGCTTCAGGCCCCCTATTCGCATCCTTTTTTCTTGAGTTATCTAAGTCATTAGAAAACGATGGTGATGATCGTGACGGTTTTACGAAAGGTTTTGCATCGGGTGTCCGGGCAATAATGACAAGAGGTAAATCGGATTTCGGTGAAAAGACAATGCTAGATGTGCTCATTCCTATCTCTGAACTGTTAAATAATCGAGTTGATGGTGATATTTTTGATGTTGCCACACAAATTGATCGAAAAGCTAATGAAGCTATGCTCGCGACAAAAGATTTATTACCCACCAAAGGTAGATCTGCAGGTTTGGGTGATCGCGCTCTGGGCCATATTGATCCTGGTGCTAAAAGTTGCCAAGTTATGATAAGTGCAGTGTGTCAGGAGATTTTAAAAGCTAAAAAATAATATGAAAAAATTTATCAATGAAGTGGATGATTTTATTTTAGAGAGCTTAAGTGGTCTCGCTCAAGCCCATCCTAATTTAGTCAGCGTCAATCTTGATCCAATGTATGTGATAAGAAAGGATATCGCAAATAAAAAAGTAGTCTTAATTTCAGGTGGTGGTTCTGGTCACGAGCCTCTTCACTCAGGTTTTGTCGGCCATGGAATGCTTGATATTGCATGCCCAGGACATGTATTTACCTCACCCACACCCGATCAAATGATTTCTGCCTTAGAGGCTTACCAGCCTGAGAAGGGAGTTCTTTTTATTGTTAAAAACTACTCCGGGGATGTTATGAATTTTGAGATGGCTGCTGAAATGTCTTCGTATGAAAATAAATCACTTATCATTAATGATGACGCTGCCGTGATTAATTCGAGCTATACAACCGGCAAACGAGGTGTTGCAGGTACAGTAATTATTGAAAAAGTGCTTGGTAGTCTGGCTGAAACAGGCGCTAATCTAGATCAGTGTTTATCCTTGGGTCAAAGAGTCAATAACGCTTCATCCACTATGGGTATTGCCCTTACAAGCTGTACGGTGCCTGCAGCAGGAAAACCCACCTTTGACATTGGTGATGATGAAGTTGAGGTGGGGGTTGGTATTCATGGAGAGCCAGGTCGTCGACGTGAAAAAATCAAAAAGGCTAATTTAATGGTTGACGATATGATCGATGTGATTCTAGCTGACCTTAAGGAAAAGAATGTTAAAACGAATAGCTCTGAAATACTCCTTTTAGTTAATGGTTATGCTGGAACACCGTTGTCTGAACTCTATCTTTTATTTGATGTGGCTGCTAAAAATTTAAAGACCCATAACATTAAAATCGCCCGTTCCTTAGTGGGTAACTATACAACCGCCCTGGATATGGCAGGTGCATCCTTAACCTTGTGTGTACTTGATGATGACATTAAAAACCATTGGGATGCGCCTGTTTTGACGCCAGCATTAAGATGGGGAATGTAATTATTTAAAATTTTTCATGGTTTAATTTTAGGCGCCATTGACCTAAGGGTAAATCTTTTAAGCGAACCTTGCCAATACGCACCCTTTTTAAGGCGACAACTTTTAATCCAACCAGCTCACACATCCTGCGAATTTGCCTGTAACGGCCCTCTGTTAGAGTAAAACTGAGTTGATCTTTATTTTGCCAAAAAACTTTCGCAGGCTTTAATTTTTTTTCATCTAAACTTAGGCCATGGTTGAGAAGCTTTAGATTTTCATCCGAGAGACTACCCTCAACCCTCACAAGATATTCTTTTTCTATCTGGCTTTGCTCACCAATAATCTCTTTAGCAATCACGCCATCCTGGGTCAATATTAAAAGACCTGTTGAATCAATATCCAATCGACCCGCGGGGGCCATGCCCTTTAAATTAAATTTCGTTGGAAACGTATTTTTTTCTCCATAAAAATTTTCTTTATCAATCAGGCTTAAAGCAGGCTTATATTTTTTTTCATCATCATAATGAGAAATATAGCCAACAGGTTTATTTAATAAAATGGTTAATTTTTGTGTTTGTTTTTGTAAACCTGCTTTATTGAGTGTAATTTTTTGATCGCGTGAGGCTTTAGCACCCAGCTCATTGACAACCTGTCCATCAACTAAAACATGTCCATTTTGAATGTGCTGATCAGCCTCCCGCCTTGAGCAAAGACCTAATTCTGACAAAATTTTTGATACTCGAACTTTTTCCATAAATCATTATGACATTTTTCAAAACATGCTAAATTATAAATATGAATAAGCTAAATGACATTGATATCGATCAATTAATAAGTCATGGATACTATGAGGAATATACTAAAGCCGTAAACCCTCTTTACTCTGGAAAGATTAAAAAGGTGCCCTTCAAACATTTCTCAAGTCAAATCCATGAAACAGGTCCCAGCAAAATTCACCCCCTAGATATCAGTCAAGAGCTTGAGTGTGATGGGCCTGCTACCTCACCAGGTTTATGTGCAAATTTTGTTCGCATTTTAAAGAATGAAAATGTCACAGCTAATTTTAATGCGACCTCACAATTAATTTATATTATTAAAGGTTCTGGCTGGTCGCAACATGATGATCTAACCGTCCCGTGGCATCAGGGTGATTTTGTTGTGCTACCCATGGGCAAAAATATTACACATCACGCCCATGAAGAAACGGCAATGTACCTCATCCATGATGAGCCTTTGTTAAGGTACCTGGGCGCTAAAGCCAACTATGCAAAATTTAAACCAACACTCTACAGCTCTGAAAATTCTTTACTTGAACTAAGCAGGGTCCAAAAGGAGGCTGAAGCAAAAAATCGAAGCCGTATCAGTGTGATATTAATTAATGAAGCTTCTGATCAAACGCAGACCGTGACTCACACCTTATGGGCTATGTTAGGCATTTTACCCAAAGGATCCAGCCAACTACCCCATCGACATCAATCCGTAGCGCTCGATCTTATCTTGGATTGCAATAAGGGTTGCTATACATTAGTCGGTGACACGATTGATCAAGAGGGCAAGATTGTTAACCCCACCCGTATTGATTGGCAGGCAAATTCAGCTTTCATAACTCCGCCGGGTTTATGGCATGCGCACTTTAATGAGTCATCTGAAGATGTTAACTTTATACCGATTCAAGATGCTGGGCTGCACATCTTTTTGAGGTCTCTTGATATTAAGTTTGTATTACCGAATCAAGCAATTCCCTCCCCTTAACCTTATTGCATGAGAGCTTTGACTAGATAGGGGTCAAGATCTGTCTGACCGACTAACCATCGACGGTAATCAGAAGGTATGTCCTTAATCAGTTCACCCTTATGTTTTCCAAAAGGCATTTTTATTGGGATTCTGGCAACCTCACTTCTCTCCCATAACTGTTCAAAGGAATGAACCTGAATCTTTTCACATATAGCCCTAAGGATCTTGGCGCAGACCTCAACATCCGTTGCGGCTGAGTGAGCATTTTTTAAAATATCCCGCGCATTTTGTCGGTCTAAAAAATAAAATAGAGCGCTTTGAGAATAAGCGTCGAGCTCAGGCCAGGTTCGCCTTGCAAGGGCTAAGGTGCATATACGTTTAACGTTTGGATTACCAATGACACCCCAGTCATAATCAATGTTATGACCTATTATGTACTCAACGCTCTCAGGAAGGGAGAAAGTGTTTGCTGGAGGGCAATCTTCTAGCTCCTCATCATAGATATGATGGGTTGCAAGCGCGCCTAACTCTATTAGTTTTCCTGGATTATATCGTTGGCAAAAAGATTGTCCTGTCGATAAAGGATTTATGGATGGAATTTCGAGCCAAGCACCCTCGATTAGGACTGGATCAAATTTACCCGTTGTTTCGGTATCAAAAACTATTGCTTTCATTAGGTCCTCTTAACGAAAGCATAGCAGATTTAATAAAGGCTTAGGCCTTAGAAAAAACAAATTTATTTTTTTCGTAGTCAACTTTGATTCTATTCGAAGCCATAAATTCTCCGGCAAGAATTTTTTTCGCTAAAGGGTTCTCAATTTCTGACTGAATCGCCCTTTTTAAGGGTCTGGCGCCATAGACATTATCAAAGCCAGCGTTGGCAATCTGTTTGATCGCCTCCTTGCTAAACTCTAAACTCATCTCTAAGGCTGTGATTCTTTTCTTCAGGTTTTCAAGTTGAATGGAAGCAATTAACTCAATGTTGGACTCCTCAAGCGCATGAAAGACAACCACCTCATCAATACGGTTAATAAATTCAGGCTTGAAATAATTTTTTACTTCGCCCATCACAGATAGTTTTAATACCTGATAATCCTCATTGGCTTTATCTTGAATCATCTGTGATGCAAGGTTTGAGGTCATGATGATGACAGTGTTTTTAAAGTCAACGGTGCGGCCCTGGCCATCGGTTAAGCGACCATCATCTAAGACTTGCAACATCACGTTAAATACATCCGGATGCGCTTTTTCTACCTCATCGAGCAAAATTACACTGTAAGGTTTTCTCCTCACAGCCTCGGTGAGATAACCACCTTCGTCATAACCCACATAACCAGGGGGAGCTCCTATGAGTCTTGCCACTGAGTGTTTTTCCATAAACTCACTCATATCAATACGTATTAGGTGATCTTCAGAATCAAATAAAAATTCTGCTAAAGCCTTTGAGAGCTCAGTTTTTCCAACACCCGTTGGACCTAAGAATAAAAAGGATCCATAGGGTTTATTAGGTTCTGAGAGTCCTGATCTTGACCTACGAATGGCATCAGCAATGATGGTAACTGCCTCGTTTTGTCCTACAACGCGCTCATGTAACTTTTCTTCAATGTTGAGTAATTTATCTCGCTCGCCCTGCATCATCTTAGATACAGGTATCCCTGTAGCACGACTGACAACTTCAGCAATTTCATCAGCACCAACCTCGGTAATCAACATCCTAGGTTTATCATGGGCATTTTTTTCATTCTTTGTGGCCTGTTTGAGTTGAGACTCTAAATCAGGTAACTCACCATACTGCAATTCGGATACTTTTTGCCAATCACCAGACCGCTTGGCCTCCTCCATTTTAAATTTAAGTTGTTCTATTTTTTCTTTAACATCATGAGTGCCGCTCAAGAGGATTTTTTCTGACCTCCATACACTCTCAAGGTCATTAAACTCTCTTTCATTTTTACTTATTTCTTCTTCAATTGCAGATAACCTTTTTTTTGAGGCCTCGTCCTTTTCCTTTCTAACAGCCTCTCTCTCAATCTTTAATTGAATAAGTTTTCTCTCAATCTTGTCCAATGATTCGGGTTTTGAGTCAATTTCCATTTTCACTTTTGAGGCCGCCTCATCAATTAAGTCGATGGCTTTATCTGGTAAAAAACGGTCTGTAATGTAGCGTTGAGAGAGTTCAGCAGCAGCTACAATGGCAGGATCAGTGATTTCAACATTGTGATGAATTTCATATTTCTCCTGGAGCCCTCTTAAGATAGCGATGGTTGCCTCAATGCTTGGTTCCTCAACTAAAACTTTTTGGAAGCGCCTCTCAAGAGCCGCGTCTTTTTCAACATACTGCCTATACTCATTTAAGGTTGTAGCTCCAACACAATGTAACTCTCCCCTAGCAAGTGCAGGCTTGAGCATGTTTCCGGCGTCCATCGCGCCTTCGGCCTTGCCAGCCCCAACCATGGTATGAATTTCATCTATAAAGAGGATAACTCTCCCTTCTTCAGCTGCAATTTCTTTAAGCACTGATTTAAGCCTCTCCTCAAATTCGCCTCGATACTTAGCACCAGCCAATAAAGCCGCCATATCAAGCGACAACACCACCTTATTTTTAAGTGTTTCAGGTACTTCACCGTTAATGATTCTTTGAGCTAAACCTTCAACTATGGCTGTTTTACCAACACCAGGCTCTCCAATCAAGACCGGATTATTTTTACTACGCCTTTGCAAAACCTGAATGGTTCTTCTAATTTCGTCGTCACGGCCAATCACAGGGTCAAGCTTACCTAGGCGTGCTCGTTCAGTAAGGTCGAGTGTAAACTTTTTAAGGGCCTCGCGTTGACTGTCAGCATTTTGTGAATCTACCTTAGAGTTCTTCCTTACAGATGCTATGGATTTTTGTAAATTTTCTTTTTGACAGCCAGCATCCCTGAGCAACTTTCCTGTATTACCCTTATCATCGACGAGTGCAAGCAAAAACATTTCGGGCGATATAAAGCTGTCGCCCTGCTTTAATGCATTTTTTTCGGTGATATTAAGGATTGAGTTTAACTCCCTTGAGACACCAATCTCACCATTATTAGTATCGACCTTGGTGAAATTATTGATGGTCCAAACCAATGATTGTTCAAGTTGATCAGTTTGCGTTCCAGCAGACGATAGAATAGCCTTGCTATCTCCATGTTCATCACGTAAGAATGCCAACAAAAGATGTGAGGGTTCAATGGCGGCATTATCATGTGCATTGGCAATTGACTGTGCCTCAGCAAACGTCTGTTGAAACTTTGTGGTTAGCTTTTCAAACCTCATCAATTCGTACCTAAAAAGTTAAGATAACTCTAAGATGGGGTTGAGATTAAAAAAATCAAGTAGGGGGAAAGGTTGAAGCACTAATTTACTTTACTGATTGAATTATGAGTTTTTTAAGAATTGGTCGGAGCGGTGAGATTCGAACTCACGACCCCTTGCACCCCATGCAAGTACGCTACCAGGCTGCGCTACGCCCCGAATCAATTACTTTAAAATCTTTAGAATGTCATTTAATTGGTTTTTGAAATTACTTAAATCTTCACCGCTTGGGGCACCTGGTTGAGAGGCATCTAACGGTAATTCAGCCTGAGCCTTCTTGATAGCTTCTTCTGATGTCGCGTCTTTCACAAACTGTCGATCTGTTAACTTAGCCTTAGCTCCTTGTATGGTAAATCCTTCGAAATAGAGAAGTTCACGAATTTTTCTAATCAGCATGATTTCAGCTTGCTGATAATAACGTCGATTGCCGCGTCTTTTAGAAGGTTGTAGCTGAGGAAACTCTTGTTCCCAATACCTTAAGACATGTGGTTTTAAATCACATAACGTGCTGACTTCACCAATGGCGAAATACCGCTTCGTAGGAATGGGTGGTAATGATTTTTTATGTTTGGTTTCCAGTTGTCTTCTCTTCTACACTGTTTTTTAATTTTTGACTTGAGTGAAAAGTGACAACTCGTCTTGCTTTGATAGGAATTTCTTCGCCTGTTTTAGGGTTACGTCCTGGTCTCTCAGATTTGGTTCTTAGTTCAAAGTTACCAAAACCTGAAAGCTTAACGCTTTCACCTTTTTCCAGAGAAGATCTAATTTCTTCAAAAAAAGCTTCGACCATTTCCTTAGCTTCGCTCTTATTCAAGCCAACCTCATCAAATAAAATTTCAGCTAATTCTGCTTTTGTTAATGTCATCTTAAAAATTCCATAATCTAGTTAACGTAACGTTGCACTAAATTTACTCTGCAAGATTTCAAGCACCTGATCAACGATTTTAGTGACATCACTATCCTCAAGTGTTTTATAAGTATCTTGCATAAGTATAAGAAATGCAATACTTTTTTTATTTTTATCTATACCTTGACCTTGATAAACATCAAATGGAACAAATTCTATCAATCGACCAATCTTAGCCCCATTCACAGCCCTAATCATATCCTGTACAGGCACACCTTGATCTACAATGACGGCAATGTCACGTCTTACAGGGATTAACTTACTTGGTAACTCAATATCGTTCAAGCTTCTATTTTGTAGGGCATCTAAACGAAATTCAAAGATAAAAGTAGGTTCTGTTAAATCGTATTTTTGCTGCCATTGGGGGTGAAGATGTCCTAACCAACCTACTGCTTCTCCATTTAATGTAATGAGTGCTGTTTGGCCAGGATGGAGTGCGCCCGGAACCCCTTTTGAAGGCATTTCATAAGCTAATAAGTTACTTGAAATAATTTCTATATCTCCTTTAATATTAAAGAAATTATTTTTTTCATTTTTGGATTTCCATTGCTCTGGCATAGACGATCCATAGGCTAGACCTGACACCATAGTTTGCTCGAAAATAGTATTATTTTGCTTATGATACGTGGGTGCAATTTCAAAAATTCTGATCTGGCTTTGTCCCCGATTGATGTTGTAATTTAACACCTCAAGATGGCTTGCCCAAAGCTTAGATCGCATGACATTCATCTGTGACGCAATGGGATTATCAAGCTCAATCAAATTTTTGTTTTCATGAAATTGTTGCTCTAGATCTTTATCGATAAAACTGTAGGTAACCACCTCGGTGTAACCAAGGTTAGCCATTTTATTTTTTGTCTCATTAATATCAATTTGCCTGTCAGGTACCTCCAGCATTTCTGCTTTTTGTTCAGGCAGGATAGACTCAATATTGTCATAACCATAGAGCCTGATAACCTCTTCGATGAGGTCGGCCTCTATCTTTAGGTCAAAGCGATAGCTTGGTGGGGTCACCTCAAACATACCTGGTTTAGTTTGTTTGTATGTCATTTGCAGTGACTTAATCGCATTCTCTATAATTTTTTCATCCAGACTCAAACCTAACACTTTGCTGACCTTCGATGCATTGAGTGTAATGGTATCTCTAGTAGGTAAATCGGATTGAAAATCGATTAATTCAGATGCCACGCCACCACAGTACTCAATAATCAATTCTGTCGCTCGGTCGAGCGCATGGGCTGTGTTTGCATAATCCACACCACGTTCGAAACGGTGTGAGGAGTCTGTGCTAAGACCAAAGGAACGTGCTCGTCCGGCAATCACCTCAGGGTTAAAGAATGCGCTTTCTAAGAAAACATCGGTTGTGCTCTCGTCTATGGCTGAATCCAAGCCTCCCATAATGCCGGCAAGGGCAATCGGGCCCTTTTCATCTGCGATAACTAAATCCTTATCGGATAGCTCAACCTCTTGCTCGTTAAGTAATGTGATTTTTTCTTTTTTATTTGCACGCCTTACTTGTATTTGACCCTGGAGTTTGTGTTGATCAAAGGCATGTAAAGGTTGGCCTAGTTCCATTAAGACGTAATTAGTAATATCCACTATCGGGCTTATCAATCCTATGCCAGATCTCTCGAGTGATTGGATAATAAAATCAGGTAGTTTTTGATTATTGTTAACCCCCCTGATCTGCCTTCCACAGTATCTGGGGCAACTCGCCTGATCAGTGATTTCAATCTTTTGCTCACATTTACCCTTAGAAGTTACCGCCGGAGGGTTTTGTGTTTTCATTGGGATTTTACTCAGAGATGCTACCTCGCGAGCAACACCCAAGATACTCAAGCAATCCGCTCGGTTGGGGGTTAAAGAGAGCGTGTAGACCGTATCATCAAGCGATAAGGCTTGTTTTATTGTGGTGCCAACCATCGTATCTTGATTGAGCTCAAGGAGGCCGTCTGCCTCTTGGGATAAACCAATTTCTTTGGCAGAACAGAGCATGCCATGAGAATCAACACCCCTGAGCTTGGCTTTTTTAATCTCAAAATCTGCAAGTTTTGCACCCACGAGCGCACAAGGCACCTTCAGCCCTGCCCGAACATTAGGGGCTCCACATACTATCTGAAGGTGTTCAGATTGACCGGCATTCACTTGACAGACATTGAGTCTGTCGGCATCTGGGTGTTTCTCCACAGATACAACCTCAGCCACCACAACAAGGTCGGATAGGTTATCAAAACTTTTCACCTCGTCAACCTCTAAACCTGCCATCGTCAAGATATTCTCAATATCGATCTGATCAAGCGATTGATTAAAAAATGTTTGGAGCCATGTTTTAGATACTTGCATGCTGGCTACCTTGCAAACTGTCTTAAAAAGCGTAAGTCGTTCATAAAGAAGGGTCTCAAATCATTGATACCAAACTTCAACATGGTGAGTCTTTCAACACCTAGGCCAAATGCAAAACCCTGAAACTTATCCGGGTCAATGCTTGCTTGACTTAAGACTTCTGGGTGAACCATACCGCAGCCACCTATCTCAAGCCAGCCACCATTCCAGCTCATATCAATCTCAGCTGATGGCTCTGTAAATGGGAAAAAGGAGGGTCTGAAACGAATGGTTAGGGCATCATCCTCAAAAAATCGTTGCAGGAAATTCTGAACCACACCTTTTAAATTAGCAAAACTAACCTTGTCATCTACCCAAAGCCCCTCAACCTGGTGAAACATGGGTGAGTGGGTGGCATCCGAATCTACACGATAGACCCTGCCAGGAGAGATAATTTTAATTGGCGGTTGATGCTCCTTCATGTATCGAACCTGTACCGGTGAGGTATGTGTCCTCAAAACAAGTTCACCTATGTAAAAGGTGTCATGCATAGCTCTCGCTGGATGTGACTCGGGGATATTAAGGGCGGTAAAATTATGGTAATCATCTTCGATCTCCGGTCCTTGGGCCACGCCAAAACCAACCGATGCAAAAATCTTCTCGATCCTATTTAGAGTCAAAGAAATGGGATGAAGGCTACCCTGGGCCTGTTTTAAACCCGGTAGAGTGACATCAATTTTATCGCTTTTGAGTTGCTCTTCCATCACCTCAAGATTGATTTGGTCTTTTCGACTATTTAGAAGGGACTCAATGTTTTGCTTGATCTCATTAATAAGGGCGCCCATTTTTGGTTTTTCATTATTGGGAAGTTGGCTCAATTGCTTCATGGCATCGGTGATAACACCTGATTTGCCAATGAATTGAGCTTTTGCATGATCAAGTTCAGCCACGGTCTGGCATTTTGCAAATGCCTTTTGCGCTTGATCCGCCAGGTCTTTGAGTTGATCCATAATTTAAAGAGGTTTTAAGGGCCTTAAATGGCCCTTAAAATAATTTACGATGCGCTAAGACCTGTCTTAGCAATTTCTACAAATTTTTCAAATGCTGGTTTATCAAAAACAGCAAGGTCAGCAAGTACCTTTCTATCAACTTCAACTGAAGCTTTTTTAAGGCCATTCATGAAGCGGCTGTATGTTAAACCACACTCGCGTGCGCCAGCATTAATTCGTGCAATCCAGAGAACTCTAAATTGTCTTTTTCTTTGTCTACGATCACGATAAGCGTAGACCGCTGCCTTCATGACAGCCTGTTTAGCTATACGATAGACATTTTTTCTGCGGCCACGATAACCTTTGGCAGCGGATAAGATTTTTTTGTGTTTTGCTCGGGCGGTTACGCCACGTTTTACTCTAGGCATAATTCTCTCCTTATTATTGGGTCGGCATCATCTGACGTACGCGTTTCACATCAGTTGATGAAATAATCTCAGTGCCACGAAGATTACGTTTTTGTTTGGTAGTCTTCTTGGTGAGAATGTGACGTAGGTGAGAATGTGTTCGCTTGATAGCGCCACTTCCTAGGAATTTAAAGCGTTTTTTTGCACCGCTTTTGGTTTTCATTTTGGGCATTTTTTTCTCCTTTATTTAACTAAACGCTTCGGCATGCCTTTGGCCTTATCGCTTAAATTATGAGTCGTTGTTAGAAGTCTCTTCTTCCGTAGTTACTTCAACGCTCTCTGTTTCCTTGGGTTTTGTTTTTTTACCCTTCTTACTTGGAGATAGTACCATCACCATCTGACGTCCCTCCATTTTTGGGTACTGTTCAACAACCCCATGCTCCTCAAGATCGGCTTCCACTCTTTGTAACAGAGCCATACCAAGTTCTTGATGCGCAATTTCACGACCCCTGAACCTCAAGGTCACTTTGGTTTTATCACCGTCAGTAAGGAAACGTATTAAGTTTCTCAATTTAACTTGATAATCACCTTCATCGGTACCAGGTCTGAATTTAACTTCTTTAACCTGAACCTGTTTCTGCTTCATACGCGCTTCATGCATTTTTTTGCTTTGCGCATATTTAAACTTACCGTAATCCATTAAACGGCAGACGGGTGGTTTTGCTTTAGGGGCAATTTCTACGAGGTCAGTATCAAGCTCATCTGCCTTAGCAAAGGCTTCAGATAGTGCAACAATACCAATGGCTTCACCATCAACACCAACCAAACGAATCTCTTGTGCTGTAATATCACTGTTGATTCGTACATCTTTATCTAAAGCTATAGTAATAATCCCCCAATAAAAAAACTAAACCGTGCAACTTTTTGACCTAAGACCTGTTTTGTATGTCTTTATTTAGATGAGTTAAAAAGTCATCAATCGACATCACACCGAGGTCTTCGCCTTTTTGAGTTCGCACGGCAACCTGTCTAGCATCCCTCTCACGATCACCCAAAACAACTAGATAGGGAGTTCGCTGAATGCTATGTTCGCGTATTTTATAGGTAATCTTCTCATTTCTCAAGTCCGAAGTGCATCGAATGCCTTTTTTTGTAAATAAATCAACAAGTTCTTCGACGTACTCTCGCTGAGAATCGGCTATGTTAAGGAATACAACCTGGATAGGAGCAAGCCATAGGGGCATGGATCCAGCATAGTGCTCAATGAGGATACCGATAAATCGTTCCATTGAGCCGACAATAGCTCTATGCAACATTACGGGAGGTTTACGAGAATTGTCCTCTGCCACGTATTCGGCCCCAAGCCTCGTAGGTAAATTAAAATCAAGCTGAATGGTGCCACACTGCCAAATACGTCCTAGGCTATCCTTTAACGTATATTCAATTTTAGGTCCGTAAAAGGCGCCCTCCCCGGGCTGGACAACATAATCTAATCCTGTTTCTTTGAGTGCATCCTCTAGTGATTGTTCAGCTTTATCCCATATCTCATCTGAACCAACGCGCTTATCCGGACGGGTGGATAATAAGACACTGATATCCTTGAAGCCAAAGTCAGAGTAGGCCTTAAAGAGCATCTCGTTAAATGTAACCACCTCATCTTTAATTTGATCCTCGGTGCAAAAGATATGCGCATCGTCTTGAGTAAACCCCCTGACACGCATGAGGCCGTGCAGTGCCCCTGAGGGCTCATTCCTGTGGCACGAACCAAATTCGGCTAGACGTAACGGCAGGTCACGGTAGCTATGAAGATCACTGTTAAAGATTTGAACGTGGCCCGGACAGTTCATGGGTTTAACGGCATAATCCCTGTTCTCAGAGGATGTAGTAAACATGTTCTCGTGGTAGTTTTCCCAATGCCCCGAGCTTTCCCATAGACTTTTATCCAACACGGTAGGTGTTTTAATCTCCTGATAACCATAATCCTTAAACATTTGACGCATATAGTTTTCAACCTCTAACCACAACGACCAGCCCTTTGGATGCCAGAATACCATTCCCGGGGAGCTGTCTTGCATGTGGAATAGGTCAAGTTGTTTACCCAATTTGCGGTGATCTCTTTTTTCGGCCTCCTCAAGCTGAAATAAGTATGCATCTAGCTCTTCTTTGGAGGACCATGCGGTACCATAAATTCGTTGCAGCATCTCATTTTTTGCATCGCCCCTCCAATAGGCACCTGCAACTTTCATGAGCTTAAAGACCTTTAACTTATTGGTTGAGGGTACGTGTGGGCCGCGACATAAATCTGAAAACTCACCCTGCTTATAAATAGTCAGCTCCTCTTCTGCCGGAATTGATTCAATAATTTCTGACTTATAGTGCTCACCTTGTTTTTTAAAAAATTTAACTGCCTCATCTCTTGACATCACCTCACGAGAGACAGGTAAATTTTGTTTGGCAATCTCATTCATTCTTTTTTCTATCTTTTGGAGGTCTTCAGGTGTAAACGCCCTGGCGTAAGAAAAGTCATAGAAGAAGCCATTATCAATGACCGGGCCAATGGTCACCTGTGCTTCAGGAAAGAGTTCTTTAACTGCATGGGCCAACAAGTGAGCCGAGGAATGCCTTAAAATATCTAAGCCTTCTGGATTTTTTCCAGTAATGATTGAAACCTCAGCATCCTGAGTCAATGTATAGCTTAAATCAACAAGCTGATTATTAACTTTACCTGCAAGTGCAGCACGAGCTAAGCCTTCACCAATATCCAATGCGACATCGGCAATTGTGAGATCTTTATCAAAAGACCTAGTGGACCCATCAGGTAACGTTATCTTTGGCATAGTTTATTTATGATTGGTAGGCGCGATTGGACTCGAACCAACGACCCCCACCATGTCAAGGTGGTGCTCTAACCAGCTGAGCTACGCGCCTATATTTCTACCAACGCGGCATTTTATAACAGCCACGCCCATCTATCAATCAACATTTATCCAAGCTATTGATTTAAATCACTTAACATCTTGCCATATCCCTCCCTATAACTGGGAAAAATTAATTGGTATAGATTTTTTTGAATACTCAAAGAGTTTAACCGCTTGCCTTTAATAGGTCCTGCCGGCAGGTCAATCGCTTTTAGATCAAGCTCGGCCCTGATCCAGTTGAGGACATCAAACAGGGGTGTTGAATGGTTATCGGTTAATAAAATCAGATTATCTGCGCCCTGGTTTTTATCTATTTTTTGAATTAATTCTTGGTTAAACTTTGCAACATCATCCTCATGAATTCGGTTAGTCCACCGGTTTTCTTTAGGCCATAGGTCTGGGTCCTTGGCTAGTCTAATTAAATAATTTCTGTCGCCTCCGTAAATGCCTGATAGGCGGATGATAGAGCTTGGAATCACACCCTCACCAACCAACGCTTCTCCTCTCAAAAGTCTCTCGGCATTCAAGTCAGCAGGTTGAGCGATATCCTCTTCGGTTAATATTTTTTCTACCTCCTGTCCATAAACTCGTGTACTTGAAATGAAGATGAAATGCTTTACATTGCGACAATCGGTTAACGCCTGCATGGCTCGATCAACACCATCAACGTAGGCTTTTTGGTAACTATCCTCATTGGCATCATCAGCCGCGACAGAATAGATAACATAATGAGGATCAATATTTTTTACCAATGAAAAGAATTCGTCTGAAAAAATATTTTGGTAGTGGACCTGAACACCAATGGGTGGGTTTTTGAGAGGGTTACGCTTAATGGCATGAACATCAAATACCGACGCACTAAGGCTAGCAAATTTTTGGCCTAACTTACCAAAACCAATGATGAGAATTTTATTTTTTATTTCCAAATAACCTTATAGATAAAACCTGGAAAGGTAAAAATAATGAATAAGCAAAAGGTTACCACATAAAATTCCCAGTCTTGGTTATGAATATTGCCTACGACTTGGTTTTCGATAAACATTAAAACAAGCCCCCAGACCAGGTATAAAGAAATGAGCTCTGTTAAAACCCAGGCTAACGATTTTTTATTACCTACTTCGACAACTAAAAAAAGCTTATTGCTCAACCATGGCAGATTAGCAATAACGATTGAAAGTAAAATGATAAGCCACTCGATCATGCTAAAAACTTAATCCCACAGCTAGGGCCGCAAGACTCATTAAGAGTTTTGGAGACAATCCAAGCAAAATTAAACTGAATGAATTGATCCCTAAGATAAATAATAGATCCCCAGAAAAGTGAATTTTTTGTAAAGATGAAGGGCTATCAAAATACATTAACTTAATAATTCTTAAATAATAAAACATGCCAATGAGTGCCATCAAAACAGCAATCACAGCTGGCCATACCATGCCCACCTCAATGGCTGATTGAAGTACAGAGAACTTTGCGTAAAAACCTATTGTAGGGGGAATTCCGGCCAAACTTAGCATGATGATCATAATCATTAAAGCCATCATCGGATTACGTTGGCTCAGACCCTTATAATCATTGAGTTGATCAAAGTCCTTATTTTTTTGCGACAGGGTAATAATGGCGCCAAATGCAGCCAAGGTCATAAGGGCATAACAGGCGACGTAGAAAAAGGTTGATGAGAGCCCATTGATGGTACCGCTCATCATGCCAAAGAACATGAATCCGACATGCGAAATGGTTGAATAGGCAAGCATGCGCTTGATGTTATCCTGGGCAATGGCAGTGATGTTACCTAAGATCATCGATAAGATTGCCATGATCAGCAACATCTGTTGCCAATCAACGGCAAGAGGCTCGAGGCCTTGGAAAAGAAGTCTCGCTGCCAAAGCCACCGATGCAAATTTAGGCATAGAGCTTATCATCATGGTCATTGGTAGCGCTGCACCATGGTAGATGTCTGGGACCCACATCTGAAAAGGAACGGCGCCAAATTTAAAGGCAATACCAACCACAATGAACACAAGCCCAAAAGCCATGATCGATGGGTCAAGATTCATCTCGGCTAAATGAGTTGCAATCACCTGTAAATCCAAAGAACCTGTTAAACCATAAATCATCGACATTCCATAGAGCATCAAACCTGAAGCTAAGGCACCTAAGACAAAATATTTCATGGCAGCCTCAGTTGCATCAAGGTTATCTCGATTCAACGCGATGAGTGCATAAAGGCTCAAGGACAAGAGCTCTAGCCCTAAGTAAATCATCAGGAGGTTAGCCCCTGAAATCATGAGCATAATCCCCAGTAAAGCGAAAAGAGTCAGGGAAAAGTATTCGCCATTTAAGAGTTGTTTTTTTCTTAAGTAAGACCTGGAATATAAAAAAACAAACGAGGTTGCGATAAAACTTAAAAGTTTTAAGAAATTTCCGGCAGGGTCAATGATATGCATGTCATTGAAAACTCGATAAGTTGGACCAAAGCCTGAATGAGCCACTAACATTGCTGCTAAAAGTAATGTGATCTGCGAGACACCGTAGATAAGGTGGTTGTTTTTGTCTTTAACAAATAAACCTAAGAGCAGCACCAGCATCGCTGACGTGGCAATAATGATTTCAGGTATCAAAGCATTTATGTTAATTGCAAGGTTCATCATAATATAGGCAATTTAGATCGATTCATAAGATGGATAAAACTATCGACCGTCACATTCGTAAAATCTGTAATTATGGATGGAAATAAACCTACCACAAGGATTAAAATCGCAAGCGATCCTAACGTCAACCATTGTATGGAATCGATATCCTTGAGTGACTCCATGGTCTTATTTAAAGGTGTTCCATAGAATACCCTCTTGACCATCCATAAAGAATAAGCAGCGCCAAAAAGTAAAGTTAAGGCAGCTATAAAGGCAATCCAAAAACCCTCTTTCATGGCTCCCATAATTACCATAAACTCTCCCACGAAACCTGATGTTCCAGGGAGACCGGAGTTGGCCATTGCAAAAAATACAGCAAAGGCTGCAAAAAATGGCATTGAATTAATTACACCACCGTACTGATCAATCTGTCGCGTATGGGTTTGATCATAAATGATACCAACACAGAAAAACAGTGCTGCGGATATAAATCCATGAGAGATCATTTGCATGTAACCACCCTCGACAGCCAATGGCGATAGCATAAAAATACCCAATGTTACAAAGCCCATGTGTGAAATGGATGAGTAGGCGATTAGTTTTTTCATGTCTTTCTGGACAAGCGCAATCAGGGCTATGTATACAATCGCTATCAATGACAGAGCAATGATAATAGGTTTTAAAAGCCATGTCGCATCAGGTGCAATCGGCATCGCAAAACGAAGAAAGCTGTAACCTCCTAGTTTCAACATGATAGCCGCTAAAATTACAGAGCCTGCGGTAGGCGCCTCAACGTGGGCATCAGGCAGCCATGTATGGACAGGCCACATTGGAATCTTTACGGCGAACGCCATAAAGAAAGAGAGAAATATTAAAATTTGCGCTGGAAGTGCAATGGGTAATTGATAAAAATCAAAAATAGAAAAACTTCCCGTATTCAGGTAAAGGTAGATGAAAGCTACCAACATCAATAGTGAGCCTAGAACCGTGTATAGAAAAAACTTAATGGTCGCGTAGATGCGGTTAGGTCCACCCCAGATACCGATAATTAAAAACATCGGAATCAACATAGCCTCCCAAAAAATATAATAGAGTATGGCGTCGAGCGCACAAAAAACGCCAATCATGAGGCCGGACATGATCAAAAACGCGGCATGGTAGTGAGGAAGATTTTTAATGTCACTTTTTTGTGTTGAAAAAATCACCAACAGGGTCATGAATGAGGTCAACAGTATGAGTGGGACTGAAAAGCCATCGACCCCTAAATGATAATTTATACGGTAAGGCAAGATCCAGTGAAAGAATTCTTGAAACTGAAAAAGCTGGCTTTGTAAATCAAACCTCATGGCAATAGGCCAAGTAACCCCAAAGGAGATCAAGCCTGCCGAAAGTGCAAAATATCTACTAAAACGCTGACTAGTTTGATTTGAGCAGAGTAAAACAAGCCCCAATACAATGGGTGTCCAGATTGAAATTGATAATAAATAATTTTGCATTTATAACTTAATAAAGAAGGTCATAATTAAAAAGAGCCCAATGATCATAATGAAGGCATAGTGATAAATGTAACCAGATTGCAGACCTTTTAATATTTTCGAGGCTCGACCAACAAGGTGGGCCGTTCCATTAACCATAATCCGATCGATAAAATTCACATCGATACGACTCCAAAGGTATTCACCAGATTGTCTTATGCCCTTAGCTAAAAAATGCTCATAAAACCTATCAAAACCGTAACCTTGCTCAAGAATTCCTTTAAGGCTGCTGATAAATTTGTTGGGTGTTTTTTTCGTAGTCGCCTTAGAGGTCATCCACCAACCTACGATGAGGCCTAAAATCATGAGGGCAAAAGGTAGTGTTAAAAAACCATGCAAGCCCATTGCGAACGCACCTGAAAAATGATGCTGGATCTCTCCTAAGTTTTGGTGAAGATCGTGATTAATAACAATCGCACGATTAAAAAAATCACCAAACAAAAGTGGCTCGATAGTTATAAAGCCAATCACCACTGAAGGAATGGCTAGCAATACAAGAGGTGTCGTGATTAAACTCTGACTTTCATGGGGATATTGAGACTTATTTAAACCATGCCCATGTTTGACGGTATTACTTAAGCGCCATTTTTCCTGGCCATGAAATACAAGAAAATAAAGTCTTGAGGAATAGAGTGCGGTACAAAAAACGCCGATTAATAGCATCCAATAAGCCACAGATGATCCATAGATTGAACTAAATTTTGCCGCCTCAATGATGATTTCTTTGGAATAAAAACCTGAGAAGAATGGTGTACCTATAAGGGCAACCGAACCAATCAAGAAGGTGATCCAGGTGACAGGCATGTACTTCTTCAGATTTCCCATGTTTCGGATATCTTGATCATGATGCATGCCGATGATGACCGAGCCTGCAGCCAGAAAGAGTAAGGCCTTGAAAAAGGCATGGGTCATCAGATGAAATATAGCCACCGAGTAGGCTGAAACACCTAATGCCACAGTCATGTAGCCTAGCTGGGATAGTGTTGAGTAGGCAATCACGCGTTTGATATCATTTTGAATAATGCCCATTAAACCCATAGATAAGGCGGTAATTGCGCCGATGATGGTTATAAATGACAGGGCTGTATCTGATAGCTCATACAAGGGTGATAAACGAGCAACCATAAATATGCCGGCGGTCACCATCGTGGCAGCATGAATAAGTGCTGAGATAGGAGTGGGACCCTCCATGGAGTCAGGTAACCATACGTGTAAGGGAATTTGTGCTGATTTACCCATGGCGCCAATAAATAATAAAATGCAGATCACTGAAAAGATCGAAACTGACGTGCCCCCAAACATCATATGTTCCCCACCTAGGGACGCAGCACGGTTAAAGATCAGATCATAGTCTAGCGATCCAAACCAAAAAAGAATAAGGGCGATCCCCAAAGCAAGGCCAATATCACCCACTCTGTTAACCAAGAATGCTTTCAAGTTAGCGTGAATGGCGGTTGGCTTTTTATACCAAAAACCAATGAGGAGGTAAGACACCAAACCAACACCCTCCCATCCAAAAAAAAGCTGTAGAAAGTTATTACTCATCACCAGCATGAGCATGGCGAAGGTAAATAAAGATATGTAACTAAAAAAGCGGCTGTATCCAGGATCATCCTTCATATAGCCAACGGTATATATATGCACCATTAGCGATACGAATGTAACTACCACCATCATCAAGGCCGTGAGGTTATCAATCATAAATCCAACCTCAAAGGTATAACTGCCTGACCTGAGCCACTCGTATAAAACCAAATTAGCTGTATAACCTGAAATAGTTAAATATAAGGTGTAACAGGCAACAATAAAGGCAACGCCAACACCCAAGATAGTCGTTGTGTGAGAAAAGCCCTTGCCAAAATATTTACCAAATAGCCCCACAAATATTGATGCCAATAAAGGTGCAAAGGGTGCTGCTGAAAAAATATGGATCATCTGCATAGACTAGCCCTTTAACCTATTGAGCTCGTCAACATTGATTGACTGATTATTTCGAAAGACCACAATGATGATGGCCAAACCGATGGCCGATTCAGCTGCGGCAACAGTCAGTATAAAAAATACAAAAACTTGCCCAGCAAGGTCTCCTAGGAAATGGCTAAATGCAATGAAATTAATATTAACGGCAAGTAACATGAGCTCAATCGCCATGAGCAAGGTAATGATATTTTTTCGATTAAGAAAAATTCCAACCACACCAATTAAAAAAAGGAGGCTGCCAAGGACAAGGTAATGATTAAGTCCGATCATCGAGACCTCTTGATCGACGTCTCAGATTTCATTTTCACCATACGAACCCGATCATCACGCCTTACTTTAATTTGGTCGGCCGGATCAATACCCTTATGAGTTTTAGTGCCCCTTAGGGTGAGTAAGATAGCTGCAATAATCGCAACCAACAAAATGATAGCTGCAACCTCAAATGGAAGTACGTAATCTGTGTAAAGCACCTGGCCAAGTGCTTCCGTATTGCTTACGGAATGGTTAGGTGTCGCTTGCATCGTTTTAAAGAAGTCCTGGTTAAGCACCATGATCATTTCAACAAACATAATTAATGCCACTAAACCAGCAACTGGCATGTAATCCCAGAAGCCTTCTTTTAATTTTTTCAAATCAATATCCAGCATCATGACAACAAATAGAAACAAAACCATGACTGCGCCAACATAGACGAGCACCAGGGCAATTGCCAGAAATTCCGCCTCGAGAAGTAGCCATATCGCACCCGCACTAAAGAATGAGAGCACTAGAAATAAGGCTGAATAAACAGGATTTCGTGAGGTAATCACCTTGAGTGAGGAGAGGATTAAAATGGAAGCGAATAAATAAAAGATGATATCCATTAGCGGTACTTAGACTCCTTCGCTCGATCTGCGGCAATCATTTTTTCATACTTATCGCCCACCTCAAGAAGCATTTCCTTGGTATACAAAAGGTCGCCACGCTCTTCGCCATGGTAGTCCAGTATTCTCGTTTCAACAATTGAATCAACCGGACAAGATTCCTCACAAAAACCACAAAAAATACATTTTGTAAGATCAATATCATAGCGGGTTGTTCTGCGCGTATTATCCTCCCTTAGCTCTGACTCAATGGTGATCGCCATGGCTGGGCATACCGCTTCACAGAGCTTACAGGCAATGCAACGTTCCTCCCCGTTTGGGTACCTTCTTAATGCGTGCAAGCCTCTAAACCTAGGGGACTGGGGGGTCTGTTCTTCAGGGTATTGAATGGTGATTTTTCGGGCGAAAAAATAACGTCCAGTTAATCCTAACCCAATTATCAATTCATAAAGAGATAAACCCTTAAAAAAAGAAATCAACTTTTGCTTAAAACTCATTAATGAAACATATCCTTGTAGGGGGTTTGCATCATCAAACCCACAAATAAAATCCATACCAAGGTTAGAGGAATAAATACCTTCCAACCTAATCGCATGATTTGATCATAGCGATAGCGGGGAAAGGTCGCTCTGAACCATAAAAAGAAAAATAACAGAAAAGCAACCTTAGCAAAGAGCCATAAAATACTATCAGGCAAAAAAGTTACTGGCGATAACCAGCCACCTAAAAACATCAGTGCTGCAAGCATAGAAACCAAAATCATGTTGGCATACTCTGCAAGAAAGAAAACTGCAAATGCCATACCCGAATACTCAACATGAAAACCAGCCACAATTTCTGACTCTCCTTCAGCGACATCAAAGGGCGCTCGATTAGTCTCAGCCACTGCACTTATAAAATAAATGATAAAGAGAGGAAATAAAGGCCATACATACCATTGCCCCATTCCTCCTTGTTGCCCGGCAACAATGTTGCCTAAATTTAGGCTATTGGCACACATTAAGACACCAACCAATGTAAAGCCCATGGCAATCTCGTAAGAAACAATTTGTGCCGCAGATCTTAAGCTACCTAGAAAGGCATACTTTGAATTGGAGGCCCAACCTGCAATGATTACGCCATAAACGGCAACTGATGTCATGGCAAGCACATAAAGCAAACCTGCATTAATGTCAGCTAGAACTAATTCTGCATTAAATGGAATCACAGCCCATGCGGCAAATGCAGGTGCGATGGTTAAGATAGGAGCAATAAAAAATAATAATCGGCTTGATTCAGTGGGCGTAATAATTTCCTTAAACATTAACTTGAATGCATCAGCAATCGGTTGTAACAAGCCAAAATAACCTACGCGATTAGGGCCAATTCTAGACTGCATAAAGCCAATAACTTTTCTCTCGAAGTATGTCAGGTAGGCAACGGATAAAAATAAAGGTAAGACAATTGCGGCGATTTTTAACAAAATCCAAAGCGCTTCTGTAAAAATATTAAACCAACCCTCAGTCATATGCCCTCGCTTTTGTTTTATCTTGAGTGGTTACTTTTTTTTCTTTTTTACTATTTAATCCCTCATAAAAACAAAGGGTATTAGGGGCAACCTTGTCATCGGGAATGATAGATAATTTTGTCTTGCTACCCTTTTGTTGAACCTCATAAAATTTTTGTTTTAGCTTTGCTTGGGTTGTTGGATGGGCTCGAATAACATCATCAATACGGTGATCTCTTGCATGTAATGATTGAGCACGCCTTACGATCATATCGCTATCTTCAGGTCTTGTAAGTTTAAGCCACTCTATATCTTTTGGGGTTTGAGTAAATTTTGCCTCAAGTTTTTTGGTTGTCAGCTTTGGAAAGATAAGACGTTTTTTTGGATGAATGATTTTAGTTAGGACATCCTCTGAGGATTCATAATTAAAATCCTCAAGGCCTAAATAATTGCCTAGTACCCTTAATATTTTCCAACCTGGTCTTGAATTTCCTTTTGATTTTTTAACCGCCTTCACAGATTGAACATGTCGAGCAATATTAATAAAGGTGCCTGAAGATTCAGAGTAAACAGACATGGGCAGAACACAGTCAAAATCCTTAAATGAGTCGCTCATGTAGGGTGTAATCGCTAATTTAAATTTTGACTGATTTATTTTTGCATGCAAAGGAAGGTTTGTTTTAATATCAATGTCCGGTTCCATGTTAAAGCATAAGAAGCTTGAAAAATCTCTTTGTGACATCATTGAGATATCCAGAAACTCTCTCTTGTTATAGGCAAAATCCAAACCTACGCCATTAGGGTAGTTCATTAACGACCCTACAAAGCTGCCAGTGATTTCGGCAAGGTAATTAGCCAGGAATACGATATTATTTGCGTAGTATGATTCAAGCGCATTTTGACCAATGAAGATTCCGCAACGCTTATTAGTAGTTAAAAGTTTTTTTACCCAACGTGTATTGTTTTTGTCAGCTGGGATCTTCTTAATCAGTTTAACTATGTCAGGGTGACTAATTTTTTTCTTATCGAGCTCATAAATCGATCTAATAATATTTAAGAGTATTTTTTGATAATCACTTGGAGCACAAATGATTTTTTCTCTAAGGTTAATGAGGGGGTCAAAATCTAATGCATTAATGAGGGTTAATTCCCCGCCATGGTTGACCATACGTCTAAAACGTTGGGTTAACAAAGGTTGTTCCAATCTTAGTGTTGAGCCAATGATAATCGCCTGATCAAGCTCATCAATTTCATCAGGCTCGCAACCTAACCACATACCCTTGGTGTCAAAATTATTTTGGCCTAAGCGATAATCAACATAAGGTGTGCCTAATTGATCAGCTAAATCATTAAGAAGATACGCCTCCTCCATAGAGGTTTGAGCTGAATAGAGTAATCCAAGGCTATGATTACCATCTTTTTTTAGCGACTCTTTAATTTTCTTTGCTGAAAATTCTAACGCCTCTTGCCAGTCAACCGTAATCCACTGTTTACCCTTCTTAATCATAGGCTCTAAAAGTCGATCGTCATGCTCAAGGCCCTGATATGCAAATCGATCTCTGTCAGAAATCCAGCACTCATTAATGGATTCATTTTGTCTTGGAAGTGAGCGCATCACAGTATCATTTTTAACATGCATCTCAAGATTTGATCCCAGGCTGTCGTGCAGAGAGATGGTTGGTCTTCGATCAAGCTCCCATGTTCTTGCAGTGTACCTAAAGGGTTTCGATGTAAGCGCTCCCACAGGGCATAAATCAATAATGTTTCCAGATAATTCTGATTCCACCGCTTTGTCAACATAGGCGGATATTTCTGCATGCTCGCCACGGCCTATCAGTCCAAGCTCCTGCATACCCCCTACCTCTTTTAAAAACCTAACACAGCGTGTGCATTGAATGCATCTGGTTAGATCGGTTGATATAAGAGGGCCAATATTTTTATTAATGACCACACGCTTTTCTTCAGTGTATCGTGTTTGACTTGCCCCGTATGCAACCGCGGTATCTTGTAAATCGCACTCGCCTCCTTGGTCACAGATAGGGCAATCGAGTGGGTGGTTGATGAGAAGAAATTCCATGACACTTTGTTGAGCATCCTTGGTGAATTTAGACTTGGTTGATATTTCCATGCCATCCATAACCTGAGTAGCGCATGCTGGAAGGGGTTTCCCAATATTTTTTACCTGCACGAGACACATTCGACAATTAGCGGCAACAGATAATTTCTCATGATAGCAAAAGCGTGGGATATCAATGCCCAACTCATCAGCTACCTGAATAATTGTTTTTTTGGATTCAACTTCAACAGATTTTCCATCAATTTTAATTTTAGGCATTCTGTTGTCCCATCATTGATTTTTTATGTTGAATAAAGTATTGAAATTCATTCTCAAAGTGTTTAATAAAACTTAGCACGGGAACAGCGGCTGCATCACCCAGCGCACAAATGGTTCTACCCGAAATCTTGTTACTGACATCTTTTAAGAGCGCCAAATCTTCACTTCGTCCCTGACCATCTACGATACGTTTAATCACTCGATAAACCCAGCCAGTTCCCTCTCGGCAAGGAGTGCATTGACCACAAGATTCCTCATAAAAAAAGTAGGATAACCTTTTTAAGGTTTGCACCATACACGTGGTTTGATCCATAACGATCAGAGAGCCTGCACCCAAACTACTTCCGATCTTAGCCAGCCCATCATAATCCATTGTTGCTTGCATAATCGATTCAGCAGGGACAAGTGCAGTAGATGGGCCGCCAGGTATCACCGCTTTAAGCTCTCTGCCCTTCCATACACCTCCTGCTAATTCCAATAATTCCGAGAAAGGCATACCCATTTCAATTTCATAATTTCCTGGTTTATTCACGTGCCCTGAGACAGAAAATATTTTAGTTCCCCCTGCATTGGCGACACCAAGGTCACTAAACGCTTGGCCACCATGGTTAATAATCCATGGGATTGAAGCATAAGTCTCTGTGTTATTAACATTGGTGGGTCTTCCATAAATACCATGCGTTGCTGGAAAGGGAGGTTTAAATCTTGGCTGCCCTTTTTTACCCTCAATGGATTCAATAAGTGCCGTTTCCTCTCCACAAATGTATGCTCCATAACCATGAACGGCGTGTAGGTCAAAATTAAAATCGGATTTAAGAATTTTATTTCCTAAATATCCTGCCTTTCTGGCCTCACGAGTGGCCTCATGAAAGGATAAATATTCTTGCCAGATCTCGCCATGAATATAGTTATAGCCTCTGTTGGCACCCATGATGTAGGCACCAATTAGCATGCCCTCAATGATTTGATGTGGATTGTAACGGATGATGTCGCGATCCTTAAAGGTTCCAGGCTCACCCTCGTCAGAGTTGCATACAATATACTTGTCACCTTTAATGTCTTTAGGCATAAATGACCATTTAAGGCCTGTTGGAAAGCCAGCGCCTCCCCTACCCCTTAAACCAGAGAGCTTAATTTCGTCAATCAATTGTTGAGGAGAAATTTGTTCTTTTAAGATTTTTGTAATTGCCTGATAACCTCCAATACTTAAATAAGTTGCAAGGCTTGCAGGATTTTTTAAATCTTTCGTCCTAAGGCATAAGGGAAAAACTTTTTTTTGAATTTGCTCGGGAGCTAAAATTTCATCAGGCATGTTACTTAAGCTCCTTGATCAAACGATCAAAACTCTCGGGTGTTAATTTTTCATACATCTTTTCATTGTTGATCGTGATCATCGGGGCAGCATCGCAATTACCCATGCACTCACTTTCCTTTAAGCAAAAACGTCCATTGTCTGACACCTGATTAAATTTAATATTTAAAGACTTTTGGATGTGATTCACCATTTCATCAACACCTCTTAACGCACATGAGATATTGGTGCAGATGGAAATTTTGTATTTACCAACGGGCTTTAAATCATACATGTTATAAAAGGTGGCCACCTCCATCACTGCAATTTCAGGTAAATCTAAATAGTTAGCCACAAGCGAAATACTGTCATCGGACAGCCACCCTTTTTCCGCTTGAACAAATTGAAGCGCTGCCATCACTGCTGATCGTTTTTGATCTAAGGGGTATTTTTCAAGCTCAAGATCAATTTTTTTCATCACCGATGCTGATAACTGACTCATCGATCAATCTCCCCAAAAACGATATCTTGTGTCCCAATGATTGCAACCAAGTCAGACAGCATATGGCCCTGAGTCATCTCATTTAAAGATGCAAGATGAGCGAAGCCTGGGGCACGAATTTTTAAACGATAAGGCTTGTTTGCACCATCTGAAACGATGTATATACCAAACTCGCCTTTGGGGTGTTCCACGGCGGCATATGCCTCACCCTCAGGTAAATGGAAGCCCTCTGTGAATAATTTAAAATGATGAATCATGGCCTCCATGTCCTCTTTCATATCTTCACGTTTTGGAGGAGCAACTTTATTATCTTTGGATATAACAGCCCCTGGATTTTCTCTTAACCAGCGAATGCATTGTTTAATAATTTTATTTGACTCTCGCATCTCCTCAATACGAACCAAGTAACGATCATAACAATCACCTTCCTTGCCGACAGGAATATCAAAATCAAGTTGATCATATACCTCGTAAGGTTGTTTTTTTCTTAAGTCCCATGCAATCCCTGAGCCTCTTAACATTGGCCCTGTCATACCCAATGCAATGGCACGATTTGGCTCAACCACACCGATACCTACCGTTCTTTGTTTCCATATCCGGTTATCAGTTAGGAGTGTTTCATATTCGTCGACATAGACTGGGAAACGGTTTGTGAAATCTTCAATAAAATCAAGCAAAGAGCCTTGACGGTTCTGATTTAACTTTTCAACTTCCTTGAGGGATCGATTTTTTGTCTTTTCGTACTTTGGCATCGTCTCAGGCAGGTCTCGATAAACGCCACCGGGACGATAATATGCTGCATGCATTCTGGCACCTGACACAGCTTCATAACAATCAAATAAATCCTCACGCTCTCTGAAGGCATAAAGAAATACAGTCATGGCGCCAACATCTAATGCATGGGCACCTAGCCATAAAAGGTGATTCAAGATGCGTGTGATTTCATCAAACATGACTCGAATGTACTGTGCGCGTATTGGGACCTTAATGTCTAAAAATTTTTCGATTGCCATAACATAAGCATGCTCGTTCATCATCATGGATACATAATCAAGTCGATCCATATAGGGAATCGTCTGCAAATATGTCCTATTTTCAGCAAGCTTCTCTGTGGCACGATGCAAAAGACCAATATGTGGATCAGCTCGTCTTACAACCTCACCGTCCATTTCTAAGACAAGTCTAAGAACCCCATGCGCTGCAGGATGCTGTGGGCCAAAATTCATTGTGTAGTTTTTTATTTCAGCCACGATGAATCCCCTCATCACGAATAACCCTAGGCACATTGTTTCGTTGATCGATGGATACTGGCTCGTAGATCACCCTTTTTTGACTTGGGTCATAACGCATCTCAACATTCCCAATCATGGGAAAGTCTTTGCGGAAGGGGTGGCCAATAAATCCATAATCTGTCAAAATTCTTCTAAGGTCGGGATGATCTATAAACATCACACCAAATAGATCAAATGCTTCACGCTCATACCAGTCAGCATTTGGCCACAAATCAATTACGGTTTGAATGGTTGGGAAATCATTGTCTTTAATAAAGCTTTTAACACGAAGTCTTTGGTTGTTAGCTATAGATAAAAGATGGTAGACAACGGCAAATCGTCGTTGATCAACTTGCTCTGCGGGGTAATCGATATAATCGATGCTGCATAAATCAATTAACTGCTTAAAATGAAATTCTTTTTGGTCCCGAAGTGATTTTAAAATGTCATGCAAATTGGTTGGATCAATCACTATGGTAATTTCACCCAAGTGATATTTACTTCGTATGATTTTCTTTCCAAAGGATTTCTTAAGTTTTGAGAGTAAGTTTTTTGTTAAATCGCTCATCTTGCAATGGTGTTTGTTTTTTTTATTTTCTTTTGCAGCTGCATGATTCCATACATCAAAGCCTCAGCAGTGGGTGGGCAACCCGGTACATAAACATCAACAGGGATAATTCGATCACAGCCTCTCACAACAGAATATGAGTAGTGATAATATCCACCACCATTAGCGCAAGAGCCCATCGAGATAACCCATTTTGGATCTGGCATTTGATCGTAGACCTTCCTTAAAGCAGGTGCCATCTTATTCACAAGTGTTCCTGCAACAATCATGACATCAGACTGTCTTGGGCTTGGTCTAAAAACAATACCAAAGCGATCAAGGTCGTAGCGCGATGCGCCCGCATGCATCATCTCAACGGCACAACAGGCCAAGCCAAATGTCATCGGCCATAATGAACCCGTTCTGGTGTAGTTGATTAAGGTGTCTAAATTAGTTGTGACATAGCCTTTTTCTAAAATACCCTCAATACCCAAATTCTACTCCCAATCCAATGCCCCTTTTTTCCACTCATAGATAAAACCTACCACCAAGATGGCCAAAAAGATAACCATGGCGATAAAGCCAAACATGCCTATCTGGTCAATAACAACAGCCCAAGGAAAAAGGAAGGTAATCTCAAGATCAAAAATAATAAATAAAATTGCAACCAGGTAATAACGCACATCAAATTTCATTCGCGCATCTTCAAAAGCTTCAAAGCCACATTCAAAAGGAGAGTTTTTTGCCTGGTTTGGTTTGTTTGGACTGACAAGGGTGCCGAGTATGATGGGTCCTAGACCTATTGCTAAACCCACAAAAATAAATAATAAAATTGGAAAATAATTTTCCAGCACAGATGTTCCTTCGTAAAATCTAATTCTATAATTGGTGCCGTCGGCGAGACTCGAACTCGCACGACTTTCGTCACTACCCCCTCAAGATAGCGTGTCTACCAATTCCACCACGACGGCAAAATAAAAATAGCTATACTAGTCAGGAATGTCACTGGCACCCACTGAGTTATCTGACTCCGCGTTCGTGTCGATAGTTTCAATGGATTCAGTTTCTTGAGGTAGATCAGCAAAGGCTGACGCCCCATGTTTATTGCTGGCAATCACTGCCAGCGTAATACTAGTACAAAAGAATATGGTCACACAGATTGAAGTTGCGCGACTTAAAAAATTTGCAGATCCTGGAACACTAAACATACTTCCTGTGTTTCCTCCACCAAATGCAGCGCCTGCATCGGCTCCTTTACCATGTTGAATAAGCACCAAGCCGATCACTCCAAGGCTGGCTAAAACATGAATAATAACTATTAAACCTTCCATATTTCCTCTAAATAAACGTTATATTTGGTCAGCAATTTTGCAAATTTTTATGAACTCTTCAGGCTTTAACGAGCCACGTCCAACCAAACCGCCATCCACCGTTTCCAAAACGAATAATTGTAACGCATTTTCAGAGTTTACGCTTCCGCCGTAGATAATTTTTAACCCCTCAATCTTTGCATTATTTGCACCTTCAATAAACTCTCGAATGAATGTACACATAGCATTTGCTTGCTCTGGTGATGCAGCCAAATCGGATCCGATTGCCCAGATGGGCTCATAGGCGATCACCGTGTTTTTAAATAATTGAGGTCCATAATTATTGATGATGGTCTCTAGCTGGCCAGAGACCACGCGCTCCATGATGCCCGCCTCTCTCTCGATCAATGTTTCACCAACACATAGCACAGGTGTCATGCCATGGTCGACAACTCCCTTAAACTTCGTCGCAATATTTTCATTCGATTCACAGTAAGCTGTACTTCTCTCTGAGTGACCCACAATCACGTATTTACAACCAAAGTCTTGCAACATAGATGCACTCACCTCGCCGGTGAACGGACCATTATCAGACTTTGCAACATTCTGGCTGCCCCATCCAAGCTGAGTTCCTTCAAGAACTGATTGAGCCTGAAATAAATAAGGGTAAGGAAAGCAAAGGCCTACGTGAGTCTTTTTAAGATTATTTAAATCTTTTTTTAAAAGACCAAGGTGTTCTTGATTAGATGCTCGCGAGCCATACATTTTAAGATTGCCAATCACAATCTTATTATTGTCATTCATTAATTAGTTGCCTTATCGTTAATTGGATGTTTCTTTGACCATGAAACTCGTTCACATCAACGCCATACACCGCCTCTATTTTATCAGGAAGGAGTGTGTCATGATTAAAATATATCGCTTCAAAATCCCTTTCACCAAGTTTTAAAAAACACTTTAAATGTTTATTAGCTATGACCTTTTGATGCAAAAGCTCAAAAGAGTTTTTAAAAATAGGTTGAGTAAAACCTTGTCCCCAAATTTGCTTGTTAATCAAATCAATGTCATCAATGGAAATCTGATTGAGAAGTGACTCATCTATTTCAAGTTCTTGATTTAAATCATTTGGGGTTAAAAGCATATGCGCCACGCTTTCAAATGCTTTTTCAAACTTACTAAAATTATGAGCCTCAATGGTTACACCCGCCGCCATTGCATGACCACCAAAGGCTATAAGAAGGTCTTTATGTTTTTTTGAAACCAAATCAAGCGCATCTCTTAAATGAAGGTTTGCTATTGATCGACCCGATCCTTTGAGCCTACCCGAATCATCTTTTGCAAAAATAAATGTCGGGCGATGATACTGCTCTTTAATTCTTGAAGCCAAAATACCAATCACGCCTTGGTGCCATTTTTCATTAAATAAAGATATAGAGAAGCTATCTTGCAAAGGAACCTCTAAGGTCATTTGAAGGGCATCCTCCTTCATCTCTCGCTCAATCTCTCTTCTTTTGTCATTTAAATTAATTAACTGACGTGCCAACCCTAAAGCCTCCTCAAAAGATTCAGCCAACAAACATCGAATGCCCAAGGTCATATCCTCCAGACGTCCTGCAGCATTTAATTTAGGAGCAACCGCAAATGACAAGTCAGAAGTTTTTAATTTATGTAATTCACGATTGCTCAGATGGGCAATTGCACGTATGCCGTGATTACCCTTCCCGCTCCGAATGATCTGCATACCAAACTCAACCAGCAATCGATTGTTAAAATCAAGTTTTACTAAATCGGCTATTGTACCCAAACAAACAAGGTCTAGCAGTTGTGATAATTTTGGCTCATTATTTTCATCGAAAATTTTTTGTGCTTTCGCCTTAGACTTTAAAGCCATTAAAAGATAAAAAATGACCCCAACGCCACATAAATGTTTACTTTTGAAATTACAATCAGATTGATTAGGATTAATAATAAAATTGGCATCTGGGAGAAATTCTCCAGGTAAGTGATGGTCGGTCACAATAACCTGGATGCCATAGTCTCTCGCCTTTTTTACACCTTCGTAACTCGCAATTCCATTGTCTACCGTAATAATTAATTCGGGACTTTTAGTAAGTGCTAAATCTACAATTTCTGGAGTTAATCCATAACCATATTCAAACCTATTAGGAACTAAAAAATCGACGTTAGCTCCAAATGCCCTCAAACCCCTAACAGCACAAGCAGATGCCGTTGCACCATCCGCATCGTAATCACCAATGATTAATATTTTTTTCTTATTGATGACAAAATCTAATAAAAAATCAGCAGCTAATTCAATAGAGTGTAAATCTTGAAAGGGTAATAGTTTATTTAACTCATAATTTAAATCGTTCACAGAGCGAATATCACGTGCGCTCAAAATAGAGGCCAAATTTTTATTGATACCACTTTCAATCAGCGATGACTCAATCGCTTTATTTTTTTTTCTCATCTTAGTGATAATGGAAGAGCTCATAGATCGATTTATTTTTTTTCCAAAATTTTATTCCAGATAAACGGTCTGGTCGGCAATCAAAAATAATATTTTTAAAGATAACTAGCAAATCATGCTTATTAAATTTATTGCTATTAAAATATTTTACAAAACTATTAAATGCATCATGTTTATTTATTAATTCACCTCTAAAATCAAAATAAAAATTAATGTTTGAAAAATTTGATAGAGATGTACTTTTATTAAACAAAACTAAATTTTTATTTTGTTTTAATTTATAAATGCAATCGACTAACGATGCGTTTGTGACACACATTAAGGAATCATTTAACTGAATATCTTTGGGAAACGATCCGCCGCCTGAGAACCAAATAGTATTGATGGGTAAAAGATTTTTTTCTTTACGTTTTTGATTTAATTCACAACTAAATAACCACATTTGAATTTCATTGATCAATGTATGCCAATACATTGAATCTTCTCCAAAAGGTAAAAAATCTCTTGCCTCAACCGTATTTAATTCCTCTGGAAAAAAAGTTTGTACCTTAGTTTTTACGCTAGTTTTTAATAGTAAACTATTGTTTTTTTGTATAAATTTAATATCATTATTTGAAAAAAAATGATTTAAATGATGGCATAACCATGTTAAGTCAGCTTCATCAAGTTCATGAACAAAGCTTTTCTCAAAACGGTAATAATCTCGTTGCAAGGAAAAAAAACATGGTGTTGCCAAAAAAAAATGATTGTCGTTTTCTATATATTCTTCTGCCAAAATTGCTGCGACAGGATAATCAGGATTTTTTTTAATTGCAAAATTCTCACACACATTTTGCTCAAAGGTCCCTGTATAAGAATTAATTTTTCTGCTAGATAATTTTTCCTGAATTGGAATTAATTGATCAAGCTCATCTATGGCAAGTGTTAACGTTTGCAAATTTTATTTAATTAAGCTCATTAATAGACCGAAATATAAAAGTGCAAAAAAACCGATAAGTATGAAGACCAATTTTAACGTTTTGTGAATATCCTTAAGTAAACTTTTGATCTCATGTAAATCGTCATTTTGCATTCTTAAAATACTCTATGTCTAATGATTAAATTGTGGTGCCCGGGGCCGGAATCGAACCGGCACGGCCGTATAAGGGCCGAGGGATTTTAAGTCCCTTGTGTCTACCAATTTCACCACCCGGGCAAGGATGGATATTTTAACATTACTTATTAT
>JAURKY010000007.1 GCA_030831475.1 Burkholderiales bacterium | reverse complement strand
CAAGGTCACGTGCGAATACAGTCATTGACCATTTGTTGTCACCAGGACGTACGTCTGGGTTCCAAACAGATGGGTTACCTGTACCGTAGTACACTAAGTTTGTTTTTGCATCATATGGCCACCAGCCCCATACAGAGCCACCGCCATGTTGCCAACCGTCTTTTACAGCTTGTGGTTTGAGCCAAGTTTTAACACCTAGATCAGCAACACCGCCTTGTAATTGGTCAGTTGGGATTTTTTTGAAAGAACCACCTTGAGTGTTACCACCGTTTACATCTTCGTAAACTGATAACGCTGAGAAGAGTGGGTTTTCTTTGTTGAAGTCAGCACCGATAAGAACTTCTGAATCAGGACCAGTACTGTAAGCTTTCCAAGCTAAAGAACCGTCATCGATGTTGTAAGCTGCGATGAAGCAACGAACACCAAATTCAGCACCTGAACAACCTGTAAGTACTTTGTCTTTGATTACGTGAGGTGCGTTAGTGTTTGTAGCGCCAACTTTTGGATCTGTGTTAGACACTTCCCAAACTTTAGCACCTGATTTAGCATCAAGAGCAACTAACATACCATCGTTTTGTTGTAAAAAGATCTTACCATTACCAAAACCTAGACCACGGTTAACGTTATCGCAGCAAAGAACTGCTTGAACGCTAGGATCTTGTTTTGGGAAGTATGACCAAACGATTTTCTGGTCGTTGTTTAAATCTAAAGCGTAAACGTTGTTAGGGAACGCTGTGTGAACGAACATAGTGTTACCAATAACAAGTGGAGCACCTTCGTGGCCACGGTTAACACCAGTTGCAAATGTCCATGCAGCTTTAAGGTTCTTAACGTTACCTTTGTTGATTTGTGTTAATTGTGAAAAAGCTTGGTTGTCATGCTGACCACGTGGGTGAGCCCAGTTGTTAGCATTAGCCATAGCTTTTTCTTGGTCAGCAGCAGCTGAAGCAACCATTGGCATAGCAACAGTTAAACCAGCAACGAAACCAAGAGCTAATTTGATTTTATTTAATTGCATTATAAATCTCCATAGTTTTAACTAAGGGTTATAAAAAACAGTGAAAAGTCCACTAATGGCAGATATACTGCATAACAGCTATCGCATCAGATAGATTTACACCGGGTAGCACCAACTTCACGTGCTTGATGAACACTCTATACCTCTGAATTTTGAAATGCAACACTTTTGTAACAATTTTGTTACATTTATTGATTTATTTTACTTATCAAAAAAAAGGGTCTATTTTTGGGCTTTTTTTAATTTAGAATGGGGTATTAAAAATGCTTAAATATAAGGTATAAAATCGATGCAAAAAACATTATTTGATGAAATAGAACCATTTAATGCGGGTTATCTGTCGAGCAAAGATGGTCATGACGTCTATTTCGAGGAATCTGGCAACCCATCAGGTCAGCCTATTATCTTTCTTCATGGAGGCCCGGGTGGCGGTACGGGTCCAAAACAAAGACGGTTTTTTGATCCGAAACATTACAGAATTATTCTTTTTGATCAAAGAGGTTGCGGCCAAAGCAAACCTTTGGGCGAGACTCAAAATAATACAACGCAACATTTAATAGATGATATTGAAACAATTCGGATACATTTAAAAATCGATCAATGGATCCTTTTTGGAGGCTCATGGGGCAGCACCCTTGCATTAGCTTACGGCATCCAACACAAAGATCGGGTTCAAGGTCTTATTTTAAGAGGTATCTTTTTAAGTCGTAAACATGAACTAAGTTGGTTCTTAAATGAAGTCGACCAATTCTTTCCAGAATTGCATGCCAAACTTCTATCTCACAAAACACACATTACTAAATCCAATCTAGTCGATACTTATTATGAGCTTGTTTTTAGTGAGGATTTAGATGAAGCCAAGCAAGCGGCTTTTGCATGGAATCAATTTGAGGGCAGTATTTTAAAACTATTGCCTGAAGAAGAATCAAGTTCCGAACCCATTAATTATGATTTTGAATTAGCACGCGCCAAGGTTCAACTGCATTACATCAAAGAGGATTGCTATGTGAATGGAAATGAATTACTTGAAAAATCAGCAGCCCTCAATGACATACCTGTGGTGATTGTCCAGGGTCGTTACGACATGGTGTGTCCACCCAAGACGGCTTATGAATTATCCAAGCAAATACCTAATGCCCAAATCATTATGGTCCCTAATGCGGGTCACTCAGCCTCAGAGGATGGTACATTGGCAGCTTTAATTCAAGCGACAGAAAAATTAAAAAAATAAAATAAAATGCCCCAAGATCCCGTTCATAAAAAAACCAACCTAGCGCCTTTGTACCTTATCTATAAAGATGTGATGGAAAACATGAGGGATCACCAATTCATGGCCATGAATGCCTCCGTCGCTTTTTTTACCCTGTTTGCGATTATTCCTTTGATGTTACTGGTGATCTTTATTTTTGGTCATTGGCTCAATGAATCAGCCATCGCCTACAGCAAAGTCGATCAAATTATTAAGCTTTTATTACCTGAATTGTCCGAATCGATTATGGGTGAATTAAAGCTTTTGTCGAGTAAACGTTTTGCATGGGAAATTGTTTGGGTTTTTGTTTTATTTTTAGGCTCAACGCCACTAACCTCAAATTTAAAATCATGTATAAGGCGTATTTTTGGTGAAGAAAAAAAACAATTTTTTGTCATCAATAAGTTGCTGGATATTATTTCGGTCATTATTCTATTGAGCCTATTTATCGTTTATGCGTTTACAAATATTTTCTTAGATGATGTTGCTTTATACGTATCGACATTAACCACAATGATTGAAAGTCAATCAGCAACTACTTTTACTTCATCCATCTTACTTATCGTTGTGATGACATTTTTCTATCAATTATTTATCCCCGTCAAAATTGAATTACGCCACCTGATCTTAGGTGCGTTTATAACCAGTATCAGTTGGCTCATATTAAGTGAAGCTTTTGAATTTTTTACCTCGCTCAGCGCGATGTATGGAAGTTTTTTTGGGGGGATGCGCAATATTTTTATTTCAGTTATTTGGCTCTATCTTAATTGTGCTGCCATTCTTATCAGTCTCGAGGTTATTGCCTCCCTGCATAACCAAGATCTCATTCTCATCAAGCAACTTTTCTTCAAAAAAAATATTCATAGGCAAGCTATCTTTCCCAAGCTTTGGATGAAATTTGGTCAAAAGCAAAAAAAAGATCATATTCTCTATAAAGAGGGAGATCATGACCGAAGGCTCTTTTATATCGTTGAAGGCGAAATCGGTATTGTTAAAAAAGGTAAACGGATCACCAGTCTTAAAGCGGGAGAATATTTTGGTGAACTCGCATCACTTGGCAAAATACCCAGACAGGTTTCAGCTTATGTGATGTCGGACTGGGCCAGACTTTTAATTATTGATGATGATAAATTAGATCGTCTGGTTGATGATAATCATCAGATCTCCCTTCGTCTTTTGAAAACCCTCGCAAAAAAAGTTCAGGCTACCTAGGCTCGGGCTTTAGATCAAATGCAATACAAACGCGCTCAGCATCTGAATTAAAGGGGATGGTACGATGAAAGACTGAGGATGGAAAAAATATCACATCACCCGCTTCGGGTAAAATCGTCTGCGTTGGGAATTGATCATGCATTCTAGGATACCCATCGCCATCGGTACTCAATTCAATGGCACCCTCATTTGATTCTTTATTTGAATTAGGTATAGATAAATAAACTGCCCCACTGATCCAACCATCCTCGTGAATATGAGAACTTAAGTGTCCCCCTTTTTGCATCCTTACAAACCACGAACTGCTAAATTCAATTTTTTTTGGAAAAGATTGAATAAATTCACAACGCTCATTCGCAAATCGCTGATGGTAGTTTTTGATCATTTTTTTTAAAGCTTCGGCAAGTGCCATAAAAGATGATTCTTTACGCTTAAACAAGTTACCTGATGATTGAACACCATAGCTTAATCGGCTTTGTTTTCGCTCTGATATATCTGCAGTCTTAATATCATGCAGGAGCTCATGAACAAGCTTGCCATTGTCTGTGACGAGTTCAGGAATTTTCTCATGACAAACAAACCTCAAGGGCTCTGGACAAAATTTATAAGGATCATCTTTGTTAAAATTAATGGAATAGTGAGTGGATAGCGTCGCTAAAAAAGGTGATAAGTTCCTAATCTTAATTGCAGATTTGAGTTGCTCATCAAAAACATCAAATTTTTTTAATTTATAGAGGCAATATAAAACTCGCTCTTGCCAATCGCCAAGCTGTGAAGTTTTAAAGTGTTCAATCGCCTCCTCGTATGCTTCGTTGTCATACAAAAAGATGGCTAATTGATAATTTGCTCTTGGGTGTTGCGGATTTTTTTGAACAGCTAATCTTAAAAAATCATTCGCCTCTTTAATCTGTCCGTCATGCCATAGAGCATCACCAAGATCAGAATAAAAATCAGGTTCATTCGAACCCTTTTCAACTGCTTTTTTAAAATGATCAATGGCAAGTTTTAAATTACCCTGATTTCGAAATGCACCCGCCAAATTATAATGCCCTCGGGCATCATCAAAAATAGCTAGAGATTGCTCAAAACATTTAATCGCATCATCAAGGTCTCCTTGCAACTGCTTGATTGTTCCAAGATTAGTCAATGCCTCATAAAAACCAGGTTGTATATTGAGTGCTTGTTCATAAGCGCTGATGGCTTTAACAAATTCGCCTAAACTTTGATAGGTGATGCCAAGGTTAAAAAAAGCCTCAACAAAATCTGCCTTTAAACTAATGGCTTTTTGATAATACTTTATAGACTCTTGATAATGATTTTGAGCATACAAAATGGCACCCAAATTAAATTGTAATTCTGGGATATTAGGGTTAATTTTTAAAGCCTTCTTATAAGCGATAGATGCTTTTTCAAGATCTCCCTTCTTTTCATGGCTCACCCCTAAAATATTAAAAAGAATAAATTCTTTTGGGAAATCTATAATTAATTTCTCAGCAACTTCAATAACGCTATCATGCTGACCTTGCTGGTGCATCATCATCAATCTTTGAATATCTTGTTGATTAAGTTGTTTCATTGTAAAAATTATCTAAGCTTAATAAGCACCAAAAGTTAAAGTTAAATTTAAAACAAGTAACGCTAAATTGTAACAAAATTAATAGGTATACCATTTATATCATTGAAGACCTTTATTAAACATTGGCTTGAATGTTAGAATCAGCAAAATTAATTAATAACTAATGCTATGAATCCAACCACCATCAATATTATTGGCGCATCACTCTTTGCAATTGCGATATTGCATACTTTCTCAACCAAATATTTTGAGCACTTAGCACATACCAATAAAAAATTCTCAGGTCTTTTACATCTTTTAGGTGAAGTTGAAATCGTCTTTGGATTCTGGGCCATGGTGCTGATTCTATTCATGTTTGGTATTCAAGGTAAGGAAGCTGCCATTGAATATGTAGATACAAGAAATTACACAGAACCGATGTTTGTATTTGTAATCATGGTCATAGCCGCAACTCGCCCTATTCTGCAACTATCACAAAATCTTGTTTTAGGTATTGCGAGGTTGGTGCCCGTCAAAAAAGAGGTTGCTATCTTTTTTCTACTCCTTAGTTTCGTTCCTTTATTAGGCTCATTTATCACTGAACCCGCTGCAATGACTTTAGCTGCACTTTTATTAGGCAAAAATTATTTTAAACAGATCAAAGATACTAAATTTAAGTATGCAACACTTGGCATACTGTTTGTAAATATATCCATTGGCGGAACATTAACTCCTTATGCTGCACCACCTGTGCTTATGGTCAGCTCGACCTGGAATTGGGATCTAGCATTTATGCTGTCTCATTTTGGTTGGCGCTCCTCCTTAGCTGTCGTGGTAAATACCATACTTTTAATCAGTATATTTAAACCACATTTAAATCAAATTGAATTTAAAGAAAATACAAATGAAAAACCTGTTCCCGTCGCGATCATTATTGTTCATCTTTTATTTTTATTAGGTGTTGTGGTCTTTGCTCATCATCCAGCAATGTTTATGTCGCTCTTTCTATTCTTTTTAGGTTTTACAACAGCCTATAAACATCATCAAAATAACCTTATCCTTAAAGAGGCCCTTTTGGTTGGATTTTTCCTTGCAGGACTTGTTGTTTTGGGAGGGGTTCAACAATGGTGGTTACAACCTACCCTAGTATCCATGAATAGTGATGTGGTCTTTTTTGGCGCTACGGCACTCACAGCGTTTACTGATAATGCAGCGCTTACTTACCTTGGCTCCTTAGTAGAGGGTTTGTCAGATGAATTTAAGGTCTCCTTGGTTGAGGGGGCTGTGACCGGGGGTGGTTTAACAGTGATTGCGAACGCTCCCAATCCTGCAGGAATATCTATCTTAAAGGAATATTTTCATGAAAAAAGTGTCAGTCCGATGGGGCTTTTACTAGGTGCGCTTGCCCCAACTCTAGTCGCGATTATCGCCTTTAGATTTATTTAAAATATATGAGCGATCCATTTAATTACAAAGGTGATACCCTCGCACGCAAGAGACAAAAACTAAAATTAAGTCACGAAGATGTAGCACAACAACTTACATTAAGTGTGAGTCAAATAATATCGTTAGAAAAAAATCTTGATTCTGGTTTTGCAACGCCTCATTTTAAAATGCTTGCCATTAAGCGTTATTCAAAACTATTAAACCTTGATCCAAAAAGTGTTGTGATTCAAGATACAAAACAAGTTAATTCTTCCAATGAGTTTGTTGAGGTTAGCAAAAAATCAACATTTTCTTTTAATTGGCTGCTTATACTCCTTGGCTTTATTGCGATTCTAATTTTTATTTTTAATCAGTCTGATTCACAAAATGATGATGCGAATATCATTGCTCATTTAGAAAAAGAAATTATCGAAAATAATAATTTAAGTCAAAGTGAAAACAATCAGGTCGATGATCTCCCTTTTTCTTCTGAGTCAGAATCGAATCAAGTTATAGCTCATTCAAAGTCTGAAAATGAAAATAAACCGATTGTTGAATCTTTAGAAAATAATGAGGGGGTTAATTTAGATTTTATTTGTACGATTAATACCACCGCCGTAAAAGAATTTTCAACAACCAATCCTGAAAAGTCAGCCAATTACTTTCATCTGATCTCAATAGAGCCTCAAACAATTTGCACCGTTGATAATCTAGGTAATAAAAAAACATACCAATTAGAGGAAGGAAGTAAGGTAACTCATCGGGGAGAACCTCCTTTTAAAATTCAACTTGATCCTAATAAAAGTCGCCTTTATTTTCAAGGTTGGATCGTTCATCTTAAACCGCAAGATCGCTTTATCCAGCTCAACCCAAAAGAATTAGTTGACCTTTCTAACTAACTGTCAATAATTCATGCCAGGAAGTCGTAAATGACTGCGTTTTAAGTGTTTGTTTCATGCCCCACAAAGGTTTAATAGGTTGTGTTGCTATTCTTAAACTAAACTTATCATAACGATCGTTAATCTCATCCATCACATTTGATAATTGATGTTGCTTCAAAAGTAGCTCAGACCACAAATCTTTTTGGCTATGATCACTATCTATTAAATTTGATAACACAATACCGCATTTACTGTAACGAACCCCAGCCTTATAAAGATCAGGCAAAACTTTTAAAGCGGCTTGTAAAATCAAATGGGAATGATTGGTTGCAGGTTTGATCGGCATGGTCATTGTTCGTCCATAAAAAGATTCGGCTCGATTAAATGGGCTATTTCTAACAAACACAGTCACAGCGCTGCATAAAGTTGATTGAGCTCGCGCCTTACGAGCACCTCTAGATACAAAGGTGGTGACAGCCTCAACAAGTTCATCATAACGAGTGACAGGCTTACCGAAACTACGTGACGCAATAATCTCTTTCTTAGGTTCAAAATCAAATTCAAGATCAAAACATTGAATTCCATTGAGCTCTAAAACTATACGCTCCATATTAATGCTAAATTGTTTTTTCATGTAATTTGGATTGGAATGTTTTAAATCTAATACAGACCCTACCCCCATCGCTTTTAATTTTTCTGCCAAACGTCTGCCAATACCCCAAATTTCATCAACCGATACACGAGACATAACTTTATTGAGTTCTTGATTAGATAAGGATGAACTGACAAACACTCCCTCCCATACTGATTGTTTTTTAGCACAGTGATTTGAAAATTTTGCCAATACCTTAGTTGGACCAATACCGACACATACAGGCATGCCTAACCACTGGTATAAAGATTTACGAATTAAAGAGCCTTTGTCTAATAAATGACTCTGACCCTTCATACTTAAAAAACTTTCATCGATCGAATAAATTTCCTGTTGATCAGTAAATGTGGAAAGTAATTGCATAACGCGATGACTAATATCGGCATAAAGCGGATAGTTAGAAGATAAGACGGTCACATTATGTCTTTTAATAATAGATGCTGCTTTAAAAAGAGGCTCGCCCATTTTAATACCTAAGCTCTTTGCTTCATTGCTACGAGAAATAATACAGCCATCGTTATTACTTAAGACCACGACTGGCTTATGATTAAGTCTTGGATTGAAAAGCCTCTCACAGCTTACATAAAAATTATTAACATCGACTAGTGCAATCAATTACTTAAACTTTCTAACAGCACCTGTTACCACACCCCAGATCTCAAATTGCATTTCTGGTTTGATTTCAATCGGAGGGTATTGATGATTAGCTGGTAACAGTCTGGGTAACTGCCCTTGTTTTGCTAAAGTCTTCACGGTAAATTCACCGTCAATAGAAGCTAATACAATGTCACCTATCTTAGCCTGCTTAGATCGATCAACAATGACAATATCACCATCATGAATGGTGGCGTCAACCATGGAATCACCTTTAATCCTGACAAAAAAAGTAGTTTCTTTTTGGCCAACCAAATAGTCATTCAGGTCTAATTTTTTTTCAGCATGCTCATCAGCGGGAGATGGAAATCCAGCAGCTACCTTATGCTCAAACAAGGTTCTGGCATTTGAGCTTAAATTAGTTTCAGGCAAGATAAAATCAATAACGTTATTTGATTTTGTTCGCCTTAAATAATCTTTAATATCATAAACTCGGCTCTGTGGTATACGCATGACTTGAGTAGGCTCACCATAATGGCCCGTATCTTTTTTGCGTCCCGCACCCTGTCTTGCGCCACCCCAATTTTTATTTTTCATTTTGAATTTTGTAACATTATTCAAATAATAAACTATCATAATTAGTAGTACGAAAACAACCCATAAAAATAAAAAAATTAAAAAAAACGTGTTGACATTCAGCAGGAAAATAGGCAAAGTAAATCAAACCTAGCTTGAAACGCAGTTTTGACAAGGGTTTCAGTAAGATAAACTAGTTTAGATTAACAATTCTTTGGAGGAATTTTCATGAACAAAGGTGAACTCATTGAAGCAGTTGCAAAGGCAGCAGGTTCAACAAAAGCTGATGCAACACGCGCTATTGATGCTACTATTAAGACAATTACAGGCGCCCTTAAAAAAGGCGATTCAGTAACACTGATTGGTTTCGGTACTTTTAAAGTTAGCAAAAGAGCGGCAAGAACAGGTAGAAACCCTCAAACTGGTAAAGAATTAAAAATCCCAGCTCGTAAGGTTCCCTCATTTAAAGCAGGTGCAGCACTAAAATCAGCTGTAAATTAAACTCTCTAAGGATATAAAAAAACGCCTTATGATTGAGGCGTTTTTTTTTGCAACAAACCTTTTGACTTTCTAAATACAAACTAGCGATGTTATAGTAAAAAAAATAATAACTATTTAAACTTAACCATGAGTCAATCTACAGTCCTAATTACAGGGGCCAATCGAGGCATTGGATTAAAATTTGCTGAAGAGTATTTAAAATTAGGTTGGCATGTTATTGCAACATGCCGAGACCCAAGTCATGCGAGCAAGTTAAATCAACTTGCAAAAGACTTCGGATCACTTGAAATTTATCTATTAGATGTCTCGAATACAGATCAGATCCATGAGCTCGCAGATGCATTAAAAAATAAACCCATTGATGTTTTAATTAATAATGCCGGCATACATCGATCATGCACGTTGGGTTCGATTGATAAACAGGCTTGGCTTGAGAGTTTTGCCACTAATTCCATTGCACCTTACGAGGTAACCATTAATTTGCTTGATAATATTCTTCAAGGTAGCCTTAAAAAAATTATTTCTATTACTAGCAAAATGGGAAGTATCGATGATAATACCAGTGGCGGCTCATATATTTACCGATCCAGTAAAACGGCACTTAATAGCATTATGAGAAGCTTAGAGCATGACTTAGGTCATCAAGGTATTGCAACATTAACATTACATCCTGGATGGGTTAGAACAGATATGGGCGGCATGGGTGCATGGATTAATGTTGATGAAAGTGTTGCTGGCATGATGAAGCAAATTGAAAAGCTTAATTTATCGAATGCAGGTCGTTATGTTGACTATGCAGGAAAAAAAATTAACTGGTAAACAAAATTTAAAAAAAGCGGAAGCTTTTTTATCGAATCTAGATGCTGATTGGTATGAATTGATTCAAAAAGTGGGTCCTTGTGAAATTGCTATAAGTAATCTCGAGCCCTACCAATCATTAATTAAATCCGTTATCTTTCAGCAGCTTCACCCCAAAGCTGCCTCAACCATTTACGATCGTTTTTTATCTCTTTTTAATAACCAACCACCTCATGCAAGCGCTATTTTAGAAATGGATCCCAATTTACTCAAACAATGTGGGTTATCAAAAAATAAATTAGTCAGTATTTTAGATATTGCACGATGTCACCATGATCATACTATTCCAAACTCTAATGATCTTAAACGTATGGATGATGAAGAGATTATCGAAAAGCTTATAGTCATCAAGGGTGTAGGAAGATGGACCGTTGAGATGATGTTGATCTTTAATTTAGGCCGACTTGATATCATGCCGGCCACTGACTTTGCTATTAAATCTAATTATCAAAAGATGAAAAAATTAGACTCTATCAGTCTATCTTTATTACTTATGGAATCCAAAAAATGGCAGCCTTATCGTTCTGTGGCTGCATGGTACTTGTGGCGATATTAGTTATCTTTTTTTTCTAAATGACCACATCCAAATGCCCGTGACCGATAAAACCAGCGTTAGAATGCCAACAATATCTAATAAATATTTCCCTAGTTTTTTTAAAATGGCACCATTATGCAGATCGAGCAAAAATTGCTCTAAGCTAATGCCTTTGCCAAAAAAGTAATTTTTCATCATCTCTTGTTGCATGCTTGTCATGGAAGTTTCTATGCTCCAAGGATTACTTTGAATCTCAGTTAACTTCCAATCATTTTCAATATCATTCAAAGACCAGATTTGTCTTACGTTATCTTGAATTAAAATTGTGTTATTGAGTTGGTCCTGACCAATAGACTCAATTGAATCAACCGGGGGCTCCAAAATATCAATAAAATCTTGCTGATCAGAAAAAAGATAAACTTCTTCAGACGTGGCAATATAAAAAATATTGTTGTTAATAACAACACCCTTTAAAGCCTCTTGAATTACAAACGATGACTGGCCATCAATAAAAATTTGCCCCTGATAATTGCTTATAAAGTGATCACCAACCTCAAAATGTTGGTCAACTTGGGGAACCTCAAAGCCATAAATTTTCATTAGCCAAGGCCACTTTAAATGTCTCTCGCTGAGCTTTAAATCTTCAGTATGATTCAAAAAGATACCCGTAATCGATAACAGCACTAAAAAAATACAAATGATCAAACCAATGTAGCGGTGTAAATCAATAATTTTTTTATTTTTTTTCATTGACTTAAAACATAATCATTTAAAAATAATGCCAACCTGGCAGTCGCCTTCATGGCATAAACAGATAAAGTGGCTCCCGAGACACCATCTATATTTTTTGACAAATTCTCATCCATTAATTGCAAACCAATAAATTGTTGAGTAAAAGCAGGGTATTTTATTTCCCAGCCCCTCGTCTCACGAAAGATTAATACATCTGCCTTAAAAATTTTCTTATCATTGATAGCAAATCCAAAGGTTATGAGTTCATCTTTACCTACCTCTTCAAGAATCCATGCCGTAGTTTGGTCATTTCTCCAATACTTAATTCTTAAACCTGAATAAGGATGTCCTAAAATATTTTGAATATTGTCCCTAAGTTCTCTCTTTAAAATAATGGACTGAGATTTAGGTATATCACCATTAAATGCCTCTTTTAAGAATGTATCCTCAGCTTTATAAGTTCCTTTGGCAAAAAGATTCAACGTAACAAAAAAAGATAATAATATTACTAATAATAGTCTCATTTATATGTCACTAAAAAGCGTATCCTAGTCCAGCGTTAATGCCATCCAGCTCAGTGATACCTGAAGCTGTTGACTGGTCTTGATAATCTAGTTTTACAACAACATCTTTATGAATCCACCAATTCACACCGATATCCCATTGTTTAACCTCTGTATCTGACGAGGAGTTGGCTTTGTTGTCATAAAGGCTATACCTGGTAAAAAAACCAACATCATGAATTCTATAAGAGGGCTCTACAAACCAACCAAGCTGTCTGTCGGCACCAACCGACCTGGGGCCACTACCTTGGATATCCCACTCCGCATACATAGCTTTAAAACCAAAATTTCCTCTTTGTAAAATGGCATGAGCTTCATATAAAGTCGCATCATCAACTGTACTCAAGGTGTCCTGACTGTAATCAACTTGATGATTTATAGATCCAGCAATTTCTAAACCAGGAATGCCAGTATATTTAATTCGGCCAGTCAATGATGGGCTTTTGGCTGAAGCTTCACTCACTTTTTGCCGTGCATCCCTTGGTAAATAATCCGCTGCAGAAGCTTTAAGGCCTGAAGAGACTGCTAGATCATAACTAATACCACTATCGTACTTAGCTGATAGCATGGCGCCGCCTTCCCACCATGTGGTTGGTATAATTTTAGTCTCTACATTATTTCTTTCTACACCATAAAAAGTTCCAGGTTCATGTGTTTCATTAAGTATCCCTACAGGAATGATAAACACACCACCTGTCATTGAATATTGATTATTTAAGTCATATTGAATGTATGCCTGTTCAATCTCGACCTCACCATTCTGTCCCTCACCTGCAACACCATGCTCATATTCAACCTCAGATACAAATCTTAAGTTATCACTAAACTCGTGTCTGAATTCAAGAACAAAACGATGTAAATCAATTTCATCTTTGTCAGCACTGCCATGTTGATCATCTAACCAATTGCCATGCAACTCACCATAACCCCCAAAGGATGTTCGGCTTGCAATCTTAGCTTGTTCTTTGATGGCTTCATCCGTAGCTATAACAACCTCATCCACAGATTCTTCAACCACCTCAACTGATTCTTTTAATTTTTTATTTTCAGCTCGAAGATCTGCAATTTCTTTTTTTAATTCCATCATCATTTGATAGATCTCTTCATTGCTAGGTGTGTTTGCACTTGCAGAAAAAATAAACAGCATCGCAAAAAGTGGGGTCCATTGTCTTAACATCATTAAAATCCTAAATATAAATGAGAATCATTCTCAATTATAAATGAGAATCATTCTCAATTACAAGTCTTTTGTAGTTTACAACCCTATAAAAGTTGCTTATATTCTTTATTGAGAGGAGAAAATATATATGCAATTTATTAGGACAACGTTTTTGATTTTTTTACTTACACTATCAAATTTAGCTTTCAGTGCTTCTAAGGCTGAGTTGGACGCAGAAATTAAAGTCGCATTGGATGAGTTATATAAATTCTCACCTGCAGCACAAGAGCTTTCTAAAAAAGCTAAAGGGATTTTGGTGTTTCCAGGTATTATCAAAGCCGGGTTAGTTTTTGGAGGGGCTTATGGTGAAGGAGCACTGATTATTGGTGGAAAAAAGATGCAGTACTATAACAATATCGGTGGTTCTGTAGGCTTCCAAATTGGCGTTCAAAAAAGAGCTGAAGTTTATTTATTTATGACCGATGATGCCTTAAAAACTTTTCGAAATAAAAGTGGATGGGAGGCTGGAGGTGATGCCAGTGTCGCGGTCGCTGTATGGGGTGTGGGAGGAGAAATCAACACCGAAACTATCGAAGATCCTGTTGTTGCATTTGTTTACTCAAATAAAGGCTTGATGTACAACCTAAATTTAGAGGGTGCTAAGATTAGTAAAATTGATACGCCGCAGTAACTCTATTTAATTTAGAAATTAATAAACAGGGCCCTGAAATAAGGGCTCTAGTTTTTTAAGCTTAGTTGATCGCTTAGCGGCTGTAATCGCAGCTTGTGCCTCTTCATCAAAAAGAGAACCCAATAAATAAGTCACACCTAATTCAGTATAAACCTGGACATGGAATTTAGACACGCCCTCTTCTTCAATGATTTCTTCTATCACGTCCGCAGTAATTTTTGCATCACCCGAGATATCATCGTTGATAGCGCCTACAGTCATACGATTAATCACTTTTTTTACATTCTCAATCTTCTTAACTTCGGCAATCAACTGATCAATTTTTTTCTGATCAGCAGCCTGTCCAGTGACTAAAACAGTGTAATTATAGGTTAAACATTGGATTCTAAATTTTTCATCACTAGAACTTGAGGGACACCCAAAATCAATTTTTGAATCATCAATTTGTGTACCAAGAGGACGACGATCAGCACCTGAGGTTGCGATGGTCGTACAACCTGCAAAAATAGATGCAATGACCAAGCTTATAATTAATCTAAAAATATTATTCATAGAATAAATTTATATGAAAGAAAAGAAAAAAAGAAAGAATTTAATTATCATCATCTAAGTCAAATTCATAACGTTTTTTTTGAAAAGGATTGCGACTAGCATCATTAAAAGAATCTGGCCGATAAGACTCGTAATTCTCTAAATCTTTTAGCAGCTTTTTTGTGTTCGAGTATTCGTGTTGCGACTCAAGCTTGGATACCTCTTCTTTTGATAGAGTGCTATCTCTCTCTTCTTCAGCAAGAATAAGCAATGAGGTAACGAATAAAAATACCCCAAGTAAAATTTTCATAAAAAAAGCCCCAATTTAAATTGAGGCCTAAATTATTTAATTAACGTCACCTAGATCTGCGCCACCATCTGATGGGTTAAAGCCGCCATTACCGCCAATTAATAAAGCATCGGTAGGATGAAAAGCGTCGCCAGCATCAGCTGTAGCTTCTTCTGCAGGAGCATCAGCTGCAGCAGAAGACGTGTCAGAACTATTACAGCCAATGACAAAAAGGCCTAGTATAAAAACGATTAAAATTTTTGGCATGAAACTATCCTTTCAAATTATTTAATTAGTACCGATTCACATTGCTATGAATAAATAAATATTAACACTCTTCTAGAAATTTTCAATTACCTTGAAAAAAAACATATTAACCCCATATTTAATTTGTAATTAATTTATGCCTTAGGGGTAAATCATTACATACATTTATTTTGCTTTAAATTAAGGAGATAACTATGAAAATTTCGTTTGGTAATTTATACCCAAGTACACTTGGTTTTGAAACCATGCTAAGAGACATCGAGTCTATTATGCAAAATTCAGTTGAAACTGTCAGCGACAAATTCCCGCCGCATAATATTATTAAGGTTAATGATACCCATTACATGGTTGAGCTTGCGATTGCAGGTTTTGATGAAAAAGAAATTGATATTACTGTCAAAGATGGCCTTATGACTGTTAAAGGTGAAAAAGAGCAGGCTGATAATGAAGTCAATTACCTTCATAAGGGTATTGGTACACGATCTTTTTCGAAAACGATTCGCCTAGCAGACACCATTGAGGTTCAAGGTGCAGCCTTTAAAAATGGTATCTTATCGATTGGATTGGAAAATATTATTCCAGAATCTAAAAAACCTAAAAAGATTGAAATTGGCACTTTAAAGAATTATTCAATGCCAAAATTAGAAAAAAAAGCTGAAGAAGTTTTAGCTTAAATTAAGAAAGGGGCTGATAGCCCCTTTTTTATTATCTTCTAATGACCCCGCAACTGCCTTTAAAATGATAAGGCTTATCCCAGCCTCGAATAATTTCAATATCGCCATTATTTCGATTTAGATCAAAAGATAGCCCTACTTTTTCACCATCCATCTCAAGCATGCTGATTTTATTATCTGTGACTTCTAAAAAATGATTGCCATGAACTTTGTGCACTAAAGTATTACCATCAATTCTAATCATTTCGGTAATCTCTTGATTCTGAATTTTTTCAACCCCTTTACATAAAAGTTCAACGCTAATTAACTCAGCTTGAACTAAATGAGGCAATAAAATAAGCCAAAGTAGTTTTTTCATAATAGAATCATTGGTATGGTTAAAAAATCAATTGTCCTCATAATCATCGTAACACTTTTTATATTTTTATATTATGCAAATCAAGGTAAAGATATAGAGGATGTTTTAGACCATTGGTTCGATGAAGATGATTATCATGGCATTATTTCCAATAGGCCTGAAGAAAAAGTAGGTGCTTGGACCATTGGAGATAAAACATTTTACATTGTCGAATCGACTCGTTTAGATGAGGAAAATGGGCCTGCGGTAGTGGGACAATGCGTCGAGGTTGAAATGGATAATAATAGTCTTATGGAAATAGAAACCACTTCTCAAGATCGTTGTAAAAACTAAATCTGACCATAAAAAAACCACCCTAAGGATGGTTTTTTTACTTAATTGATTTGCTTATTCAGTATCAGCTGGAGCTTCTTCTACTGGAGCTTCTTCTACTGGAGCTTCTTCTACTGGAGCTTCTTGAGCTGGTTCAGAATCTGCAGTTGAAACATCATTAGATGAATTATTATTGCAACCAAATAAAACAAGTGACATTAAAAAAGCAACAAGTATTTTTGCCATGATTTTCCCTTAAAATAAAGAATTCGAAGTTGAATTCGAGCGCATCATATCATTTGTATATAAAAATACAAATACTTTTTTAAGGGGCTATTGAGTAATCCATCCTATTCAAAATCACAAACGTTTTTTTAACCAAATAGGGTTCATTAAAATTCTTATCGAAATATTTTGGATTATTAATCATCGATGCTAATTTAGCAGACTGCAAAGCATTTAACTCATAGGGTTTAATAGAAAAATATTTTTTTGATGCAGCGTGCACACCATATGTTTTATTGCCCCACTCAATCACATTTAGATAAATCTCTAAAATCCTCTTTTTAGATAGAATCATTTCAATAAAAAAAGTTATGACAAATTCATTTAGTTTTCTTGAAATTTTCTTTTCTGAGTTTAAAAATAAATTTTTAGCTAGTTGTTGAGAAATGGTTGACCCGCCCACTTTCTTTTTTTGTTTTAAATTTTTGTAGATTGCATTCTCAATACTTTCCCAATCATAACCTTGGTGCTGAATAAATTTATCATCTTCTGCTGCTATTACAGCTCTTTTAAGATCATTAGATATGGATTTATATGGGGTCCATGTAAGTTGGATATCTTTGGCTTGCTCACCAATTTGATATTCCATCAGACTGGTATACATAGGATTTATATCTCTAAACTGATAAATCTTATAAATAATTGTCAAAAGATAAAATAGATAAATGGTGAATAGTCCAAGAAAAATCAGGAAAATTAACCTACTTAATCGATAAAACATAATTTCTAACAAGTTAATAGATTTCTTTTATTTAAGCAGATAAAAAGTAAAGGTGAATATTAATTTTATTGATTTAATGTTACTTAGGAGATTTAGGGTGGGCTTTCATAAGAAAGCCCGCCCTAATTAAAGCTCAAGGTTACAAAAGATTACTTCTTCTTTGGTTTACCTTTTGTTTCTTTTTTCTTTTGACTTTTATCAGCCATCATATCTCCTAAATTAATAAAAGTAGTACGATGTACTACGATGCATAATTTGCTCTTAATTATTTAAAAAAGCAACAAATATTTTTTCAAAGTTATGAAAAATTCAGAAAGGCAGAGATTTCCTATCCTATAAAACTAATTTAAAATTAATCATGTTTCCAGAATTAACATTAATCATCAAACAAACAACAGCGCTTATTGCAATTGTTGACCCATTAATTGCTTTACCTTTGTATTTAGCTTTTAAACAAAATAAAAAAGTTGATGAGTCCAAAATTGCAAAAAATGTATCACTTACTGTTTTTTTTGTTTTAGTACTCTCCATTTTTCTAGGTCAGTCAATTCTTGATTTTTTTGGTATCAGTTTAGTAAGCTTTAAAATTTGTGGTGGCTTATTGTTGCTAATAATGGGTATCGACATGATGCAAGGTCGTGACCAAAAAAAACTGGAAGATACAATCGATAGTGAAGTTGATTTAATAGCTTATGTACCACTAGGTATACCATTACTTGCCGGTCCTGGGGCAATAAGTAATGTCATTATTGCCTCCAGTTCTAATCCGGGACTTCTTAATCAAACTTTATTAGTCATTCCAGTTGCTATTGTATCTTTTCTAATCTGGTCACTATTTAATTATGCTGATGTTGTATCAAAAAAAATCGGCCCAATAGGTGCAAAAGTAATTACACGAATAATGGGCCTAATCCTTGGAGCATTAGCTATAGAAATTATTACCAAAGCAGTCTTAGAGATTTTTTAAATACTCTATTCGCTTATCTAATGGTGGATGGCTAGAAAATAAATCCATTAATCCAGAATTCTTATTACCTGACACACCAAATGCTGCCATTTGTTTTGGCAAGTCTGATGGCTGATAATAGCTCTTTAATTTTTCTAGGGCACTAATCATTTTTTCCTTACTTGATAATTTTGCTCCTCCAAAATCAGCTCGGAACTCTCTTTGCCTTGAAAACCACATTACAATAATTGAAGCTAGAATTCCTAAAATAATTTCTGCAAAAATCATCGTAATGTAAAAACCAGGTCCTACTCCATTGCGAGTTTTAAACACAACTTTATCAACCGTGTAACCAATGACTCTTGATAAAAACATCACAAAGGTATTCACGACACCTTGAATAAGGGTAAGCGTCACCATATCACCATTAGCAATATGAGAAACTTCATGGGCTAGAACGGCCTCAGCTTCTTCTCGCGTCATATTATTTAATAAGCCTTGAGACACAGCTACCAAAGAGCTATTTTTACTCATACCGGTTGCAAAAGCATTGAGTTGACTTGATGGAAAAATTGCCACTTCAGGCATACCAATATTTGCCTGTTGTGCTTGATGAGCAACAATGTCTAAAAGCCATCTTTCTTGGGCACTATTAGGGTTAATAATTACTTGGGCGCCAGACATTTTTTTTGCTGTCCATTTGGATAATGCAAGAGAAATAAATGCGCCTCCAAAACCAAAACAAGCGGTAAATACCAAAAGGCCCTGATAGTTTATTCCGTTGGCATCTAGGTAACCGCCAATACCAAAAATACTCATGGTAATTGATAGCACTAAGACGATGGCTAGGTTGGTTAAAAGAAAATAAAAAATTCTGGACATTTTATTTCTCCGACAAAAAATATATAGGGTTTATAAATGTTTTTTATGTACATCTATTACAATTTTTTCTGTATAAGCTATTGCAATAGCAGATAATAGAAATGTTATATGAATAATAGTTTGCCAAAATATAACACTATCCTCTAGCTGACTAGCATTTATAAAAGTTTTTAAAAGGTGTATGGAGGATATTCCAACTATAGCAGTTGCAAGCTTAACTTTGAGAACGCTTGCATTAACAGATGATAACCACTCTGGCTCATCAGGATGGCCCTCAAGTTTTAATCTCGATACAAATGTTTCCCAACCTCCAAGAATAACCATGATTAATAAATTTGAAATCATAACTACATCAATTAAACCAAGAATCATTAACATGATATTAGTTTCAGTAATTGTATTTAAAGAAACCTCTTTAATTAGATGTATAAGCTCTTCCCAAAATTGCCATACATAAACAGCTTGAGCAAGAATTAAACCAATATATAAAGGCGCTTGAAGCCAGCGTGTTAAAAAAATCATTCTAGGGAGAGTGTTCATATTATTTTTCATGTTATTTTTTATTTTTAAAATAAATGGATTCTATTTTTTTCATAAAAATCTCCCCAAATTTCTTTAGGGAGATTTACTTTTTAGTTTATGTCACCCAAATCCGCACCACCATCCTTGCCACTGGGATTGAAACCACCATTTCCTCCAATTAAAAGACTATCTGTTGGATGAAAAGGTTTTGAATCATTTTTTGTGGTATCAGCTGAGGTAGTAGCTTGATTATTGCATCCTAAAACCAAAAAAGAACAAAGCATTAAAACAATAACTTTGTACATAAGTTACCTTTAGAAAAAACCCGAAATTGGGCGCAAGAATAATATCATTAGTATTAAATAAATCAATATGTATCATAATTAAAAATGACCTGACAATCCAAAAGTTATAGCCCTTTCACCCATTAAGGTTTTATCCTTTAAAAAAGATGTGTGGTCTCTTTGCTCCTCATCCAACAAGTTAGTTCCTTTCAGATATAAACTGACTTTTGATTCAATGGGTAACTTATAACTCATGTTAAAACTCAAATCCGTATAGCCATCAGTTTTAAGCTCATTGCTTTCAATATCAGATTGATTAAAGACATGCATAACATCAAAAGATGTACTCAAAAGATTAAACTCATAACTTAAACTACCACCGATTCTAAAGGGTGGAATTCTGGGTAAATTACCTCCGTCTCGATTTTTTGCTCGAACATAATCGCTCCAAAATTTAGCTTCATAATTGTCATTAAAATTTAAAGTGCTACTTATTTCAAAGCCATAGAACTCAGCAGGAATATTTTGATATTGATATACAGGTAAGGCTTCACTATCTTCCTCCCCCTCATGCAGATGATTTTGAGTTGTTCCAGAATTAAATAAAGCTATATAGTCCTCGAATCTTGAGTAATAGGGGCCAAATGAAAAATTAAAATTCTGTTCTTTAAATTTTAATTGAGTATCTAGTCCATAGGATTTCTCTTTTTCAAGGTTGCGATTGCCTTGCTCAATTGTTTCAGTAGCATGATGATGTCCATATGCATACAGCTCATTGTATGCGGGAGCTCTTTGAGTGTGATTGACATTGATTCCCCATGACCAAGAACTATTAATCGGGATAGTTGTGCCGATAGAAATATTTGAAGTATGAAACTCTTCTTTTGATTTATTAAAACTTGTAGATAGCTCAGTACCCCCCGATGCAGCACAATCCGTTGTTGAAGAATAAGCAACGGAGCAGCCATCATCACTAATAAAACTATTAGCATCAAGCCTGTCATAACCTTGCCTAAAACCAACAGAGAATTTTTGATTTAATAAATTAAATTCTTCTAAAAAATATAACGATATTTTTTTTGCATGATTATTTGCAATAAAAGGGTCTCCTTGGCTTTTAGAAAATTGATGCTTACCCATATCAACACCAAAAACACCGGGTGAATTAAACCATGAATGAATAAATTCAAATTTTCCCTCAAAAGTTTCTTTAAGAAACTCAGAACCTATATCACCTTGTGGTTCAATTTCTTGATGTTCATAGTCGCTATACCCAAATTTGAATTTAAATTTATCGACAAAATCAAAAAGGGTTTTAGACTCATAAGCTAAATCATAACGGTCTATTTCCATATCAAATTTAGCACCATCTTCAATTGGATTACCATATTCATTCTGATGATTAGAAATTGCAAAGCCTAAATAACCATCATCATCTATGTGCGTCAATCCAAAAGAGCCTCCCTCCGACTCAATGTAAGAATTATTTAGTTTATCTTTTCCATTGGCATCTCGGGCTAAACCCTCAGATTGATTCAATCTTTTAGAAACAGAGTAGCCTGGTATTTTTAAATTTTTGCTATCCCTTTTATACCCGTCGATATGGAACATAAAATTATTGGCCCCATAATCAATTAAGACTGAACCTGAGGACTCATTATTTGCACCACCATAACCAACATCATATTTTCCAAATATTCCTTCAATAAATTCTGGGTGAATTCGATTATCGATTATATTAATAACCCCACCAGTAGCACCGCCGCCATAGATAATTGAAGCTGGGCCACGAATTACCTCAATTTGTTCAGCTGATAAGGTATCTATAGGTACATTGTGGTCACCTGACATTGCCGAAACATCATTGATTTCCATCCCATTGTTAAGTAATTGGATTCGATTATTATCCATACCCCGAATCACTGGCCTACCAACGCTGTCTCCCCAAGAACTATTTGTTATTCCGGGTATTTTTTTTAATGTATTTCCCAATGATGAATTTTTTAAATTCATTAAATCTTCACCATTGATGATTTGAATAGGATTCACCATTTCATCACTCGACAACATTAACGGATTTGCAGTGATGGGAACCTCTTTTAACCTAAGTTGCACTTCTTCATTAGCGTGCAAATAATAAGACGCTATTATGAGGCACAGCGTAATAATTTTACGCATACCATTCTCCTAAAAAAATTAATAAAGTTAATTAAAAATTTTTAGGATTTATCAAGGGGCTTGAGACTGATAGGAAACAAAGCTTAATGAAAAAAGATTTTTTAATTGATAATTATCAAAAAACTTATCTTCATTAGCTAAATGAAATTTTGAAGCTTTAAATAATAAAGTAGATTTTAGAACTTGATGTTTTAAAGTGCAGTCCTCACAATCATGCGAAGCTTCGTTATTTACATCATGGTATTGATGCTCTATATCATGAGCAAAGCCGGCCTGCACATTGAACAAAAGGCTGACAAGAATTAAAAATAAATATAAATTCTTTTTAAACATCGAGTGAATATTACATCAAAATAAAAAGGACAGCAAAAGGTCGTTTTAAGTTTATTGTTTTAAATTGGTGGGCCCACCTGGACTCGAACCAGGGACCAAAGGATTATGAGTCCTCTGCTCTAACCAACTGAGCTATAGGCCCGAGATGTTAATCTTTATTTTCTAAAAAACTTCTAAGTCTCTCTGAGCGAGTAGGATGTCTCAATTTTCTTAAGGCCTTAGCTTCAATTTGTCTTATTCGCTCACGAGTCACATCAAACTGTTTACCTACTTCTTCAAGGGTATGGTCTGTATTCATCTCAATGCCAAATCGCATACGTAGCACTTTGGCTTCTCTTGGTGTTAAGCCCTCTAATATTTCAGAGGTCACTGATTTCAAGCTGGTATACACGGCAGCATCATCAGGAGTAAGCGTACCTACATCCTCGATGAAATCACCTAAATGTGAATCTTCATCATCGCCAATAGGAGTTTCCATCGAAATAGGCTCTTTAGAAATTTTTAAAATCTTTCTAATTTTATCCTCTGGCATTCCCATTTTTTCAGCAAGTACTGCTGGCTCGGGTTCCTCTCCTGTAGCTTGTAAGATTTGTCTTGAAATACGATTCATCTTATTGATGGTTTCAATCATATGCACTGGAATTCGAATAGTTCTTGCTTGATCAGCAATAGAGCGAGTAATCGCTTGTCGAATCCACCAAGTTGCATAGGTTGAAAATTTATAACCTCGACGATATTCAAACTTATCCACCGCCTTCATCAAGCCAATATTGCCCTCTTGAATCAGATCCAAAAATTGTAATCCACGATTGGTATATTTTTTTGCTATCGAAATTACGAGCCTTAAGTTAGCCTCAATCATCTCACGTTTTGCTCGTCGAGCTCGAGCCTCGCCTGTAGTCATCTGACGATTGATCTCTTTAAAATTTTTAATCGGAATACCCGCTTCTTCTTCCAGTTCAATCAATTTATTTTGCTGATCAAAAATAGAGTGTTTAAGTCTTTTGAGATTTTCGATATAAGCTTTATCAAGCTTCAGCTCTTCTTTGAGCCATTTGAGGTTAGTTTCATTACCTGGAAAACTTTTAATAAAATGTGTTCTTGGCATTCTTGCCTGCTCAACACAAAAGTCCATAATGGCACGTTCATGTGTTCTGACCTTAGCAACAAATACCCTAACTTTATCGCACAGAATTTCAACAAACTTAGACGAGAATCTAAAGTTAAAAAGTTCTTTGAGGATTAAATCTTGGTGTTTTGCATAATCTTTATCATCAACCCATTTTTTTTGTTTACGAAGATCGTCTAATTTTTTATGCGCCCGTTTAATTTTGTTAAAACGTGAGAGGACTTCTTCAGTTAAATGCTTAAGGTCTTCAGCAGACATACCTGAAGCTTTACCATTATCAGATGAATCCTCATCCTCATCCTCGTCCTCATCCTCATCTGGTTCATCAACTTCTTCTAGAGCTGCCTCAACTTTAGCAAGTTCTTGTTCTGCCTCAACATCGATTAGACCATCAACAAATTCATCTACCCCAATCTCTTCTTTTTTAACTTTTTCACTAATAGTCATAAGGTCATCAATGATAATCGGGCAAGCTGAAATGGCTTGAACCATATGCTTGAGGCCATCTTCAATACGTTTAGCAATTTCAATCTCATCATCACGTGTTAAAAGATCAACCGTACCCATTTCACGCATATACATTCTTACAGGATCAGTGGTACGCCCGAATTCAGAATCAACTGTTGCAAGAGCCGCTTCAGCCTCTTCAGCCGCCTCTTCATCAGTTACAGGTGCAGGTGCATCTGACATAAGAAGTGATTCAGCATCCGGGGCTTCTTCATAAACACTAATGCCCATGTCATTAATGATGCCTACAATATTTTCTACCTGATCAGAGTCGGAAACTTCATCTGGAAGATGGTCATTAATTTCAGCATAAGTTAAATAACCTCTCTCTTTGCCAAGGATAATTAAAGCTTTAAGTTGTGCACGCCTATTCTCTGCCTCTACAGGGTCATTGGCGGCATCTTTAAGATATAACTCTCTTAATTTTTTTACCTTTTTAACTTTTTTGGGTTTTTTATCTTCTGGATTTTTTTTAGGTCTAGCCATAATTTCCTCTTATGAACGGCGTAACAAGATGTTTTTCAAAATTTGAAAACCCTCAATCATATTATTAATAGACTTTTTTGTCAATGAAATGAAATGTGGATTCTAAGTATAACTTACTGATTTTAAATATTTTTTTATAATTTCTTCATACCCCTTAAAAAAGCCTTCTCATCTTCGGTAAGAGCACTTGGACTTTTCTTCTGTAAAAGGTTCAAGCGAGAAAGATTTTCTGATGCATTCAATTTCTTTGTTAGACTTTGCCTCATTGCATCAAGCTCATCTTTATAATTCAAATTCATATCAAAACGATTTAATTGCCTATTGATGTCTTTAACAAAACTTTCATCAAATTTAAGCTCCAATGCATACATAAGATTGGCATAAGTTTTTTTTTCAAGCTCATTTACGAGCTTGATTATTGCCTGGCCGAGCAAATCATCATTATCATTTCCATTAAAAAAAGTTGCATCATCTTGCCTAACTGCTTCAATATCAAGCAGCATCATCAGGCAAAATTTTCTTTTTAACGACAATGAAAATTTAGTATCAATTTTAGGTTTTAATGGGGCACTAATAGTTTTTGGTTTAAAAATTGCATTCATATCGCTTTCATCTAAACCCAATAAATTAGAAATTTTCTTTCTTAAAAATAGATTTAATTTAGGCGCATCAATTTTATTTATAATAGGCTCAAGTTCATTAAGAAACTTTACCTTATCCTCTTGTGTTGCAAGTTTATTATTTTGACTCAAATATCTAATTAAATATTCACTCAGCGGGCATGCATCCTTAATTAATGCATCAAAGGCCTCTTTTGAATTTTCTCGTATAAATGAATCTGGATCATGGCCCTCTGGTAAGAAAAGGAATTTTAAAACTAAGTTATCTGTTAGGGCTTCAATTGCATTTTGCATTGCTCTCCATGCAGCTTCTTTGCCAGCATGATCGCCATCAAAACAAAATATAATTTCTTGAGTATAACGCATAAGTTTTTTTATGTGGAAACTCGTTGTAGCAGTACCAAGCGTTGCTACTACATTCCTCACCCCATGCTGAGCCAATGCCACAACATCCATATAGCCCTCGACAACAAGAACACTATGGTTCTCACGAATCGACTTTCGTGCTGAAACTAAGCCATATAGTTCGTAACTTTTTTGGAACAAAGGTGTTTCCGGGGAATTATAGTATTTAGGCGTATCTTCAGTATTAATGACTCTACCACCAAAACCAATAACTACACCTTTTTCGTTGATGATAGGAAACATAATACGATTACGAAAACGATCATACAATTTATTCTGCTGGTTTTTTTGGGCGAGGCCAGCTTTGATGAGTATCTCTTCGTCCTTTGAAGAAAATTGATCGGAAAGATTTGACCAACCCTCTGGAGCAAAACCAATTGAAAATGCTTTTGCAACCTGTCCTGTTAAACCTCTTTTTTTTAAATATTCAATCGCCTCTTTTGAATCCCTTAGTTTTTTTTGATAGAACAGATTGGCTTTATTTAAAATCTCTTCCAAGCTTTGTGTTTCAGATGTATTTGTTTTCTTTTGAGCATTTTCATTGGGTACTTTGAGGCCAACAGAGCTAGCTAAATCATTAACTGCCTCAACAAAAGTCAAACCGTCATGCTCTATCAAAAAACTTATAGCTGATCCATGCGCACCACAGCCAAAACAATGATAAAACTGTTTTGACGGACTGACTGAAAATGATGGGGTTTTTTCTTTGTGAAAAGGACAGCATGCCACATAATTGGCACCTGCTTTTTTAAGTTGAACACGTTTATCGACAACATCAACGACGTCAATTCGATTCAATAATTCATGAATGAAGGTCTCAGGGATCATAACCCTTTTATATAATTATTTATTTAATGTGGCAACTAAATCTTAAAGAAGATTTAACTAAGGCGTGATTTAATAATTTGTGAGACTTCAGCCATATTTGCACGACCAGCTATTTTTTCTTTAACAATACCCATGACTTTACCCATGTCCTGCATGCCAGAAGCAGATGTATTAGTAATGGCAGCATCGATGATTTCAGTAATTTCATTATTAGATAACTGTTGGGGCATGTATTGATTGAGTACTTTAACCTCCATTTCCTCTTTATCAAGCAAATCTTGACGATTCGCTTGCCTAAAAGCCTCAATAGAATCCTGGCGCTGCTTAAGCATTTTCTGTAAGACTGTTACGATACCTGCATCATCCAGGGTAATACGATCATCAATTTCTTTTTGTTTAATAGCAGCTTGAAGCAAACGTAACGTACCTAACGTCGATGCGTCTTTCTTACGCATCGCGGTTTTGGTATCTTCGATGATGGTGTCTTTTAAAGACATTGAAAAGAATTAGTAGAGTTTTGGAGGAAGCATTTGATTTCTGAGGCGACGGTATTGTCTTTTAACCGCAGCAGCAGCTTTTCTTTTTCTTTCCCACGTTGGTTTTTCATAAAACTCACGCGCCCTTAAATCATTTAAGAGGCCAGTTTTTTCAACCAAACGCTTGAAACGTCGTAAAGCTACGTCAAATGGTTCGTTTTCTTTTACTTTAATTGTAGACATATTCTCTCTTAATAAATTTTTGCCTTAGGTTCAGGCATAAAAGTCGCTTATTTTAATGCTAATATTTGTTTTTTTCAACAAAAATAACAAAATAATGATAATTCTTGGTATCGAGAGCTCATGTGACGAAACTGGAATAGCGATCTACAAAAAAGACTATGGGCTGATTGATCATATTTTAAACTCCCAAGTAGACTTGCACGCTAAATACGGTGGCGTTGTGCCTGAATTAGCATCACGTGATCATATCAGGCTCATCATGCCTTTAATTGATAAGGTGCTAAAAAAAAATAACCTTGTGATTGAACAAATTGATGCTGTTGCTTACACAGCAGGGCCGGGCTTGGCAGGTGCATTGTTGGTTGGCAGTACTGTTGCTGAATCATTGGCCTGCGCAAGAAATATACCTGCCATACCAGTTCATCATTTAGAGGGCCATCTTTTAGCGCCCATGTTAGAAGAAAATAAACCGTCTTTCCCTTTTTTAGCTTTACTGGTTTCAGGAGGCCATAGCCAAATCATTGTGGTAAATACTATTGGAGAATATGAAATTGTAGGAGATACGCTTGATGATGCTGCAGGAGAAGCGTTTGATAAAACTGCACAACTTTTAGGGCTAGGCTATCCAGGCGGTGCAGAATTATCTAAATTAGCCTTGGAGGGCAAACACCGCTTCGAATTACCTCGACCTCTCATCAATTCAAATAATCTAGATTTTAGTTTTAGTGGCCTTAAAACTGCGGTTCTAAACTTAACAAAAAAACAAGAGGTACTGGATCACCAAACAAAAGCTGATATTGCCTATGCTTTTCAAGAGTCCATCACTGATGTCTTGGTTACTAAAACAATTCGTGCGCTTGAACAATTTAACCAAAAACAGCTAATTATTTCGGGTGGTGTGGGGGCTAATAAGCAACTACGAGATAAATTTACTGTTAAGTCAAATGAGCTAGGCTTTCAATTATTTTTTCCTTCATTGGAGTTTTGTACTGATAATGGCGCAATGATTGCGCTAGCAGGTGCCCTAAAATACGAAATAGCTCAAAAACAAGATTATCATTTCACTATCAAGCCTCGATGGCGCTTAACTGAAACCTAGGCTATTTTTTAAAGCCTGATTCAGTTCCATTTAATAAGTTTTTGATGTTTGACTTATGTCTAACTAAAATGATTAAACTTAGTATACACATTAAAAAAACAAGCTGGTTGGAGAGGCCTATCCAAAGAGCAATGATGGGAGACGATAACGTTGCACCAATGGCAGCAAGCGATGAAAACTTCCAGATGAAAAAAATAATTATCCAAATAATTAATACTGATAAAGCCAACACCGGACTAATGCCTAGAAGAATACCCAACGCTGTTGCTACTCCCTTGCCTCCTTTAAATTGATAATAAATCGGATAAACATGGCCTAACATTACAGCAACAGCAATTAAAACAATTAATGAATCAGAAGCCCCGTAGAATTTAGCGATCAATAATAGGATTGTTGCTTTGAGCATATCTCCAAGTAGAGTAAAAATGGCTGCTACTTTATTACCTTGACGCATGACATTCGTAGCCCCCGGATTTTTTGATCCCATGGTTCTAGGGTCTGCAATATTAAAGAGTTTGCTTGCTAAAATACCGAAAGAGACAGAGCCAATTAAATAGGCAATTAACGTTATAATTATTTGATAAATCATTATTTAAAATTATATTCGAGCAAGTAAACATGAGCAATTTCATTTTTTTGGAAAATTTAAAAGTTAAATCAAATATTGGTGTGACCTCAAAAGAACGAAGTAAAAAACAACCTTTACGTTTTGATATTCAAATTGAGTTAAAGGGTAAAAAACTCTTTAAAGATGATATTAATAACACCATTGATTACGCTGAGATCGAAAAAATTATTACTGATGTTGCAACTAAAAATCAATTTAAGCTTCTCGAGACTTTAGGCGAAATCATCATTGAAACAATTAGAAAGCAATGCAGCTTTAAGTCTATCAAAATTAAAATAGCTAAAAATAAAATTATTAAATCAACTGAATTTGTTGGGGTAATCATAGAACGCTGATTAACCCCGAGGGTGATGCTCTTGATGTAACTTTTTCAAACGCTCTCTTGCAACATGAGTATATATTTGTGTGGTTGATATATCGCTATGGCCCAATAACATTTGAACAACTCTTAAATCAGCTCCATGATTAATTAAATGTGTAGCAAATGCATGTCTTAAAACATGAGGAGATAAATGTTTTTGGATTCCTGCAATTAAAGCGTATTTTTTAATGAGATGCCAGAAAGTTTGTCGCGTCATTGCCCCAGCACGATTAGTGACAAATAAGAATTTTGAGGTTTGTTTGTTTAGAATTATCTCTCTCGCTTCAATGATGTATTTTTTTATCCACTCAACAGCATCTTCACCCATCGGTACCAAACGAGTTTTACTTCCTTTTCCAGTAACACGAAGAACACCGTCTTGCAAAATAACTTCGGTTAATTGTAGTCCAACTAATTCCGAAACACGCAAGCCACAGGCATATAATAACTCAAGCATGGCTCTGTCCCTTAGGCCAATAGGATCAGATAGATTAGGGGCATCAATCAATTCTTCTACCTCCTCTTCAGTAAGACTTTTAGGAAGGCTTTTAGGTATCTTAGGTGTTTGTATATTTAAAGTTGGATCATTTTTAATTTTATTATCCCTTAATAGATAACGATAAAAGCGTCTCAGAGTTGCCAAAAGTCTTGAAATGCTTCGAGATTTAGATATAGGAAATTTGTATGCCATGTATTGCTGTATTGTGGCCTGTGAAACATCATTATGGTGTATTTTCTGAGATGCGGCCCATTTAAAAAAAGCGTAAATATCTGAGCGGTAACTATCAAGGGTATTTTTTGATAAACCATCCTCAAGCCATAAATGATCGATAAAATCATCAATTATCAATAGACAATCTTGAGGTATTGATTCAATTTGCTTATGCATAATCTAGCTTAGCATAATAAAAAAAGCCCCGTCTAGCGGGGCTTTAATTGTAAGTAAATAAGATTATTTATTCTCATCTTCAGCAGGAGCTGCGTCTTGTGCTGGAGCTTCTTCAGCAGGAGCTGCGTCTTGTGCTGGAGCTTCTTCAGCAGGAGCTGCGTCTTGTGCTGGAGCTTCTTCAGCAGGAGCTGCGTCTTCAGAAGGCACGTAACCTTCTGGAATTTCTTCAAACTCATTGTCTGACAGTCTTGCCTTAAGTCTCTCTTTAATTCTTGCAGATTTTCCTGAAAGATCTCGTAGATAAAATAATTTAGCTCGTTTAACATCACCACGACGTTTTACCTCGATACTTTCGATAAGAGGAGAGTACAATTGAAAGGTTCTTTCAACGCCCTCACCTGATGAAATTTTTCTTACAATGAAAGATGAATTCAAACCACGATTTTTACGGCTAATCACAATACCCTCAAATGCCTGAACTCTTTTTCGACTACCTTCCACCACGTTAACACCTACGCTTACAGTATCGCCTGCTGAAAATTTAGGAATTTTTTTGCCTAAACGAGCAATCTCTTCTTTTTCAAGTGTTTCAATAATATTTGCCATTTTATGTTCCTTTTTATTATAAGGTATCTTGTTCCTGCTCTTTTTTTACCTCATCGAGCAGCCGAGATTCCTCTTTCGTCAACAACCTTTCGGCTAATAATTCAGGGCGATTTAACAATGTTAAACGGATCGATTCTTTTAATCGCCATACCCTAATTTTTTCATGATCCCCTGTCAGCAAATCCTCAGGTACCTTAAAATCTTCATACGTTTCAGGTCTCGTATAACTTGGATGATCTAAGAGACCATTTACAAACGAGTCCTGCGAAGCCGATTCTGAATCATTTAAGACCCCAGGAATCTGTCTAATCAATGAATCAATTACTACCATCGCCGGCAATTCACCACCGCTGGTGACATAATCCCCGATGGATAATTCTTCATCAAACCAATTACTTAATCTTTCATCAACACCCTCATACCTACTTGATATTAAGGTTATCGAATCAAGTTCAAGTAATTCATCAATTTTTTTTTGTGTTAGCAATTGCCCACGCGGTGAAAGATGAATCACCTTATTCTTTTTTGATAATGATAAGCTTTTAGCTTTTTCAATAGAGTTTATCAATGGCTCTAATGTCATTACCATTCCAGGACCCCCTCCAAACGGTCGATCATCAACTGTTCTGTGTGTGTCCTGCGTAAAATCTCTGGGATTAATCAAATTTAATTTAACTAACCCTTCTTTAAATGCCCTACCAACAACACCATAATGTTCAAATGCGTCAAACATTTCTGGCATTAAACTAATAACGTTAAAGTTATACTTAAATTTAGTAGTCATCCTGCCAATCCACACGAATCATATTCGTTTCTAAATTGACTTCTAAAATTACTTGTTTGATGTAGGGTATTAAGTGTTCTTTATCGCCCATAACCACCAAAACATCATTTGCGCCTGTTTCAATAAGGGAATCAACTTTTCCAAAATGCATACCCTCATTATTTTTTACATCTAGGCCAATTAATTCATGCCAATAATAATTGTTTTCATCTAGTTTAGGTAAAGACGATTTATCAAGGCCTATAAAAAATTTATTCAACTTTTCAGCGGTATTTCTATCATCAACACCTTTGAACTTAGCTAGAATAAACTTATCGCCTACATCCATACTTTCAACTTCAAAGGATTGCCATGATTTCTCATCCTTTGAGGCTATTAAGATCTTATGATCTATTAAGCTATCTTTTTTTTCCGTAAAGGGATGAATTTTAATCCATCCTTTAATTCCATGGGGGCCAAGTATCTTTCCCATGACAATTTTTTCTTCCATATCTTTAAAGATTGGAAAAAAAACTACTCGTCTTTTTTCTCTTCTTCAGCAGGAGCTGCGTCTTGTGCTGGAGCTTCTTCAGCAGGAGCTGCGTCTTGTGCTGGAGCTTCTTCAGCAGGAGCTGCGT
>JAURKY010000006.1 GCA_030831475.1 Burkholderiales bacterium | reverse complement strand
GAAATGGTAATGCCAGGTGATAACGTAACAATCACAGCAACCTTGATTGCACCGATTGCGATGGAAGAAGGTTTACGCTTCGCGATTCGTGAAGGTGGCCGAACAGTCGGTTCAGGTGTTGTTGTTAAGATTATTGAGTAATTTTTTAAAAAATAATAATACTTTGAAATAAGTATTCGCTCTTTGATAAGGAAACTAAAATGGTAGGTCAAAAAATTAGAATTAGATTAAAAGCGTTTGATTACAAGCTCATTGATCAGTCTGCTCAAGAAATTGTTGATACAGCTAAAAGAACGGGTGCGCTTGTGAAGGGCCCAGTCCCTTTGCCAACAAGAAAAGAGCGTTATGACCTGCTTAGATCTCCGCATGTGAATAAAAAATCGAGAGATCAGTTTGAGATTAGAACCCATCAAAGACTTATGGATATTCTCGACCCAACAGACAAGACAGTCGATGCTCTGATGAAGCTAGATCTTGCTGCTGGAGTTGATGTAGAAATAAAGTTGTAAAATTTGTGAGCGTTATATATAATAGCGTTCTTTTTTGAAACTGATCAATTGTAATCAGTTTTGTAACTAATAATAACGATAAGGAATAGATCATGAGCTTAGGGCTTATTGGTCGCAAGGTTGGAATGACCCGTGTTTTCACGGAAGAAGGTAACAGCGTTCCTGTTACCGTTTTAGAAGTCACACCAAACCAAGTGACACAGATCAAAAATATTGAAACTGATGGCTACCATGGCCTTCAAGTTACCTACGGTCAAAAAAAATCAAACAAGCTTACTAAAGCTTTAACCGGTCACTATGCCAAAGCTTCTATTGAGGCGGGTGCTGGCCTATTTGAATTCAAACTCAATGCAGACAACGCTGCTAATTACACTAAAGAATCGATTCTTGGTGTAGATCAATTTGAGGTAGGCCAAAAAGTTGATGTGACGGGTACGACTATTGGTAAAGGTTATTCAGGTGCGCAAAAAAGACATAATTTCAGCTCTAACCGCGCTTCTCATGGTAATTCTGTATCGCACAATTCCTTAGGTTCAACAGGCCAATGTCAGGATCCTGGTCGAGTTTTCCCAGGTAAGAAAATGAGTGGCCAATACGGTAATGTTCAAAGAACAACACAAAATTTAGAAGTTGTACGCGTTGATGCGGCAAGAAACTTGCTGTTAATCAAGGGTGCAATCCCAGGCTCCAAAGGTTCTGACGTACTTGTTAAGCCAGCAGTTAAGGCGAAAGGAAGTGCATAATGGAACTTAAAATTTTAAATAAGCAAGGTAAAGAGACTGCCAAAACCATCAAGGCATCGGACGCTACGTTTGGCCGCGAATTTAATGAGTCATTGATTCATCAATTAGTAACATCCTATATGAGTAATGCAAGACAAGTTACTCGTTCTCAAAAAACTAGAGCTGAAGTAAAACATTCGACACGTAAACCTTTCCGCCAGAAAGGTACAGGTAATGCACGTGCGGGTATGACATCAAGCCCTCTTTGGCGAGGAGGAGGTAGAACATTTCCAAATCGACCAGATGAGAATTATTCACAAAAGCTCAATAAAAAAGCTTATAGAGCAGGGATGAAGTCAATTTTATCTGAGCTTGTTCGTCAAAACAGACTTGCCATTGTTGAAGACTTTAAAGTGGATGCTCCTAAAACAAAGCAGTTTATTGAGAAAGTTAAAACTCTTGGAATTACTGACAGTGTTTTAATCTTGGTAGACGCATTTGATGAAAATTTATATTTATCTTCAAGAAACTTAACCAATGCATTGGTTGTTGAGGCTCGATATGCTGATCCTGTTAGCCTAGTGCATTTTCCTAAGGTGATCGCGACAACGGAAGCAGTTAAACAATTAGAGGAGATGTTTGCATGAGTGATGTTAAAAACGTATCAGAAAAATCATTGCAATCAGTTTTAGCTCCGCAAATTACTGAAAAAGCCACCATGGTTGCAGATAAGTTTAATCAGGTTGCTTTTAAGGTTGCTCAAAATGCAACCAAGAAAGATGTCAAAGATGCGATCGAGGCCATGTTTAAGGTTGAAGTAGCTGCTGTGAATCTTTTAAATATGAATGGTAAAACTAAAAGAGCAGGACGCTCTTTTGGTAAACGAAGTGACTGGAAAAAAGCTTATGTAAGCCTTAAGCCCGGTCAGGAAATTAACTTTACAGGTGAATAAGGGGAAATAGATGGCAATAATTAATGTAAAACCGACAACACCTGGTAGAAGAGGCCTGCAAAAAGTCGTTACAGAAGGACTTCATAAAGGTAAGCCTTTTGCAAAACTGCTTGAAAAGAAAAGTAAAAATGGTGGTCGAAATCATCACGGCAGAATCACTGTGCGTCACCAAGGTGGTGGGCATAGACAGCACATCCGTATCGTTGACTTCAAACGAACCAAGGATGGCATCCCTGCCAAAGTTGAAAGAATTGAATACGATCCTAATCGATCATCACACCTAGCCTTACTTTGCTATGCAGATGGTGAAAGAAGATACATTATTGCTCCTAAAGGCATATCTAAAGGCGATGAGTTAATGAGTGGTGTTGAGGCTCCATTTAAAACAGGTAATACTCTGCCTCTAAAAAATATACCTGTGGGTAGCACGATTCACTGCATTGAGCTTAAAGCGGGTAAGGGTGCTCAAATTGCAAGGTCAGCCGGTGCTTCAGTTCAGCTGTTAGCTAAGGAAGGCGCTTACGTTCAACTCAGATTACGTTCAGGTGAGGTAAGAAAAGTCCATGTCGACTGTCGTGCCACGCTTGGCGAAGTGGGTAATGATGAACATTCCCTAAGATCTATTGGTAAAGCAGGCGCAACAAGATGGAGAGGTGTGCGTCCAACCGTTCGAGGTGTTGTGATGAACCCAGTTGACCACCCACACGGTGGTGGTGAGGGCCGAACATCAGGCGGTAGACACCCTGTAAGTCCTTGGGGTACTCCTACCAAAGGCTATCGAACAAGAAATAATAAACGAACTGATGGTATGAGAATTAGTCGAAGACCATCTAATAAGGGTAGATAATATGGCACGTTCAATTAAAAAAGGACCATTTGTTGATGCGCATCTAATGAAAAAGGTAGATGTTGCAGTTGAAACTAGAGATAGAAAACCTATTAAAACATGGTCAAGAAGATCTACGATCCTTCCAAACTTTATTGGATTAACAATTTCTGTTCATAATGGTCGCCAGCATGTCCCGATTCTCATTGTTGAGAATATGGTGGGACACAAATTAGGTGAATTTGCTTCGACGAGAACTTTTAAAGGCCATTCAGGCGACAGAAAGGCGGTGGCAAAATAATGGCAAATGATGTTTCAGCAATTTTAAAAGGTGTGAGACTTTCTCCACAAAAAGCAAGATTAGTAGCGGATATGATTCGCGGTAAAAAAGTTGATCATGCACTTAACCTTTTAACTTTCAGCCCTAAGAAAGGTGCTGAGATTATTAAAAAGGTTTTAGAATCCGCAATTGCTAACGCCGAACATAATAAAGGTGCCGATATTGATGAGCTTAAAGTTAAGACCATCTATGTTGACAAAGGAATGATTTTAAAACGAATTCGTGCGCGTGCTAAGGGCCGTGCGGGAAAAATTATTAAACCAACGAGTCATATTCATGTGACTGTAGGAAGCTAAAGAGATAATTATGGGTCAAAAAATTAATCCAATAGGTTTTCGTTTAGGTGTAACTAAGAACTGGTCATCTAAATGGTATGCAAGCTCAAAGAATTTTGCAGAACTTTTAAATAACGATATTAAAGTTCGCGAGTTTCTAAATAAGAAATTAGCTAATGCTGCAGTGAGTAAAATTGTTATTGAGCGCCCTGCAAAGAATGCAAAAATTACTATCTTTACGGCAAGACCAGGTATTGTTATTGGTAAAAAAGGTGAGGATATCGAAACATTACGCTCAAGCATTCAAGGCTTAATGGGCATACCCGTTCAATTAAATATTGAAGAAGTAAGAAAGCCAGAGTTAGATGCGACCCTTATTGCTCAAAGCATTGCTCAACAACTTGAAAAAAGGGTGATGTTTAGGCGAGCTATGAAACGTGCCATGCAAAATGCAATGAGACTTGGTGCGCAAGGTATTAAAATTATGAGTTCCGGCAGATTAAATGGTATCGAAATTGCTCGATCAGAATGGTACCGTGAAGGCCGTGTACCCCTTCATACATTGCGAGCAGATGTTGATTATGGTGTTGCTCGTGCGCAAACGACTTACGGTATTATTGGTATTAAAGTATGGGTCTTTAAAGGTGAAGTTTATGAGGATGCTCAAAAAACTAAAGTTTTAGATGATACCTATGAGGTTCTAGAAGACAAACCTAAGAAAACAATTAAAGCTGCAACTAAGAAAGAAAATGTTGCAGAAGACAAACCTAAGAAAACAATTAAAGCTGCAACTAAGAAAGAAGATGTTGCAGAAGACAAACCTAAGAAAACAATTAAAGCTGCAACAAAGAAAGATGAGGCTCAAACTGATGTTAAATCAGATGCTAAGCCTGATGTTTCTGAAGACAGCAAAAAAGACGAGGAATAATCGATGTTACAACCAGCTAGACAAAAATTTAGAAAACAGCATAAAGGTCGTAACACAGGTATTGCGACGACAGGTAATAAGGTGAGTTTTGGTGAATTTGGCCTGAAAGCTACTGGTCGTGGAAGAATTACTGCTAGACAAATTGAGGCAGCACGACGTGTGATGACTCGTCACATTAAAAGGGGCGGTCGAGTTTGGATTCGAATTTTCCCAGATAAACCAATTTCTAAGAAACCAGCTGAAGTTCGTATGGGTAAAGGTAAAGGTAGTGTGGAGTATTACGTTGCTGAGATTCAGCCTGGAAAGATGCTCTACGAAATGGATGGTGTTGCTGAGGATTTAGCACGTGAAGCGTTTAGATTGGCTGCTGCTAAGCTCCCAATTAAAACAACATTTACAACAAGACACATTGGTGGTTAAGGGTTATTACTATGAAGGCTAATGATTTAAGAAAAAAATCAGTTGAAGATTTAGGTAAAGAGTTAGTAGATTTGAGAAAAGCTCAATTTAATGCTCGTATGCAAATCTCTACGCAACAATCTAATAAAACAGATCAACTATCTAAATTAAGACAAGATATTGCCAGAGTTAAAACAATTATTGCGGAAAAGGGTGAATAAGCAAAATGGCTGAAAAACAAAAAATTGTAAGAACCCTTCAGGGTAAGGTTGTTAGTAACAAAATGGATAAAACAGTCAGTGTTTTAGTACCTAGATCTGTTAAGCACCCTTTAATTGGAAAAGTTATTAGACTTTCTAACAAGTTTCATGCTCATGATGAAAAAAATGAGTTAGGTATTGGTGATGTGGTTGAAATCACGGAATCTAAACCTATTTCAAAACATAAGTCTTGGGTAGTAACAAAGGTAGTTTCAAAAGCGCAGGAACTTAATTAGTTCTAAACTTGAGCTTTTTTAATAATTAACATATAATCCTGCTCTTTTTAAGGCGTTCACTATATAGCTAACGCCCCAATACTGACCGTGGTATGAACCATTTTGGTTAAAAAGACGGATTAAGTTGGAGATATTTTCATGATACAAATGCAATCACAATTAGAGGTTGCCGATAACACTGGTGCACGTTCTGTTATGTGCATCAAGGTACTTGGCGGATCAAAAAGACGCTATGCGAGCGTTGGCGATATCATCAAGGTCACCATTAAGGATGCTGCACCCAGAGGCCGCGTAAAAAAAGGTGAGGTCTATGATGCGGTTGTTGTTAGAACAGCTAAAGGTGTTAGAAGAAGTGATGGCTCGCTTATTAAGTTTGATGGTAACGCAGCTGTTCTTCTTAATCAAAAATACGAACCTATTGGTACTCGTATCTTTGGCCCAGTTACTCGTGAACTTAGAACAGAACGATTCATGAAAATCGTGTCATTAGCCCCAGAGGTTATCTAGGAGATTTCAATGAATAAAATTCGTAAAGGTGATTCGGTAATTATTACAACAGGTAAAGATAAGGGTAAACAAGGCATTGTTTCTCAAGTACTTAATAATTATCGCGTCGTTGTAGAGGGTTTGAATATGGTGAAGAAACACACACGCCCTAACCCCGCTAAAGGTGATCAAGGCGGTGTTGTTTCAAAAGAAATGCCCTTAAATGTCTCTAACATTTCTATCTTTAATAGCGCTACAAAGAAAGCCGATAAGGTTGCGATTAAAACGCTCAAGGATGGTAAGAAGATTCGCATTTACAAGTCTAATCAAGAAGCAATTGACGTATAGGAAATTATTATGGCTCGATTAAAAGATTTTTATAACGACAAGGTCGTTAACCAATTAAAAGATCAGTTCAGTTACAAGTCTGTCATGGAAGTCCCTCGCATTGAAAAAATTACTCTAAATATGGGTGTTGGTGAGGCAGTTGCAGATAAAAAAGTACTTGAAAATGCTGTCAGCGATATGCAGAAGATTGCTGGACAAAAACCCCTTGTAACGAAAGCAAAAAAATCAATAGCGACTTTTAAAATTCGTGATGGTTACCCTGTGGGCTGCAAAGTCACATTAAGAAAAGAACAAATGTACACTTTCCTAGATCGATTAATCTCAATAGCTATTCCTCGTATTAGAGACTTCAGAGGAATTTCTGCTAAATCCTTTGATGGTCGAGGAAACTTTAATATGGGAATTAAAGAGCAAATCATTTTCCCAGAAATTGAGTACGACAAAATTGATGCCTTAAGAGGTATGAATATCACTATTACTACAACTGCGAAAACCGATGAGGAAGCTAAAGCTCTACTTTCCGCATTCAGTTTTCCTTTTAGAGGTTAAGGATAAATATGGCTAAAACTTGTATGACAGAGCGTGAGCTTAAAAGAAGAAAAACTGTTGCAAAGTTTAAATTAAAAAGAGAAGCGCTAATTCAAATTATTAATGATTCGAAAGCTTCTACTGAAGAAAAATTTGAAGCTAGAAAAAAATTACAAGCTCTCCCAAGAAATGCGAGCCCTGTAAGACTGAGAAGCCGTTGCGCACTTACAGGACGTCCAAGAGGAGTTTATAGAAAATTTGGAATTGCAAGAGGTAAACTTCGTGATCTTATGATGCACGGTGAAGTTCCTGGCGTAATTAAAGCAAGTTGGTAAAGGGGAAAATGAATGAGTATGAATGATCCAATTGCCGATATGTTAACCCGCATAAGAAATGGCCAAATGAGAAACAAAGTTTCCGTGTCCATGCCTTCTTCAAAAATCAAAAAAGCGATTGCTGAAGTCTTAAAATCTGAGGGTTATATCGAAAATTTTAATGTTTCAGAATTAGAAGGAAAACCAACGCTATCCGTTGAGCTGAAATATTATGCAGGCCAACCTGTGATTGAAAAATTAGAAAGAATTAGTAAGCCTGGGTTAAGAATTTACAAAGATAGCCAAAATCTTCCTAAGGTTATGAATGGGCTGGGAGTTGCTATTGTGACAACGTCCAAGGGTGTGATGACTGATCATAAAGCCAGAGCTGCCGGTGTAGGTGGTGAAGTTTTATGTTACGTTTCTTAAAGGGGATAAATTATGTCTAGAATTGCTAATAATCCTATAAATATTCCAGATAACGTACAAGTCTCAATTGCACCTGAGTTAATTACTGTAAAAGGCCCGTTAGGAGAACTTACTCAAGAATTAAAAGGCGACGTTAAAATTGAAAACGCAGAATCTGTTTTAACATTCAGCGCTTTAAAAGAAACGAAGCATTCTAAAGCAATGTCTGGAACCCTGAGAGCTTTAGTTAATAACATGGTGATTGGTGTTTCTGCCGGCTTTGAGAAAAAACTTACTTTAGTAGGTGTTGGTTACAGAGCCTCAGCACAAGGAAATAAAATTAACCTAGAGCTCGGCTTTTCTCATCCAATTTCTCATCAACTTCCTGATGGCGTGACCGCTCAAACTCCATCACAAACTGAGATTGTTTTAAAAAGCTCCAACAAACAAGTGATTGGTCAAGTTGCAGCTGAGATTAGAGCTTACAGACCTCCTGAGCCATATAAGGGTAAGGGTGTTAGATATTCTGATGAGCATGTTGTGATTAAAGAGTCTAAAAAACAATAAGGGCTAAATTATGAATAATGAAAATCCAAGACTAAGAAGAGCCAAAAAGACAAGATCTAAGTTAGCAGAATTGCATGCAACTAGGCTAACGATTTATCGTTCAAACGGTAATATTTATGCACAAATTATTGATGGAAACAGTAATAAGGTTGTGACATCAGCATCTACACTTGAGGCTGATATGAAGAAGAAGTTAAAGAATACCAGCGACATTAATGCTGCAACTGAAATAGGTAAGCGTATTGCAGAGAAGGCAATTAAAGCCGGCATTAAAGAGGTCTCTTTTGATCGTTCTGGTTATAAATACCATGGCAGAGTTAAGGCATTGGCTGATGCAGCCCGAGAAAATGGCCTTACTTTTTAATTAATCACAGGACTGAACTATGGCACAAGATATACAAGAACAAAATCAAGATGGTTTAAAAGAAAAAATGATTACCGTCAACCGCGTAACGAAGGTTGTTAAAGGTGGTCGTATTATGAGTTTTGCAGCATTGACAGTAGTTGGTGATGGTGATGGCGGTATTGGCATGGGTAAAGGTAAAGCTAGAGAAGTGCCTCTCGCTGTCCAAAAAGCTATGGATGAAGCAAAAAGAGGAATGCTAAAAGTTAAATTAACGAATGGCACACTTCATCATTCAGTCACAGGTAAACATGGTGCTGCTAAGGTATTCATTCAGCCTGCATCTGAAGGTACGGGCATAATTGCTGGTGGTGCAATGAGAGCGATTTTTGAGGTGATGGGTGTCACAGATGTTTTAGCAAAATGTATAGGTTCTGCTAATCCATACAATGTTGTTCGCGCAACGCTAAACGGTCTGGCATCTGTAAATAGTCCAGCTGAGATTGCAGCCAAGCGAGGCAAAACTGTCGAGGAAATTAGAGGTTAATTATGGCTAGCGATAAAAAAAATAATATCAAAGTGACCTTAATTAAAAGCACAATTGGAAGAACTCAGGCTCATCGAGCTACAGTGAAGGGTTTAGGTCTAAGAAAGTTAAATCATACCGTTGAATTAAAAGATACTCCTGAAGTTCAAGGCATGATTAGATCAGTCAATTATCTTTTGAAAGTTGAGAATTAAAAATGAGATTAAATACATTAAAACCAGCTGATGGCGCGAAAAAGTCAGCCAGAAGAGTTGGACGTGGTATTGGTTCAGGTTTTGGTAAAACCTGTGGTCGTGGCCATAAAGGCCAACATTCAAGAGCTGGCGGATTTCATAAGGTTGGTTTCGAGGGTGGGCAAATGCCTATCCAAAGACGACTTCCGAAAAGAGGCTTTAAATCAACCACCAAGGCTTTTAATGCCAAAATTAGAACAAGTGAATTAAATAAACTTAGTGCAGGTTCAATCGATCTTTTAACCTTAAAAGAAGCTAATTTAATATCTGAACTGTCATTGAGTGCAAAGGTATATTTGTCCGGTGAAGTTGCTAATAAATACACCTTAGTCGGTATTCATGTTACCAAAGGTGCTAAAGCTGCAATTGAAAAAGCAGGCGGATCTGTAAAAGATGATGCCGCAGATGACAAAGTCATAAAGACTGAGAAACCAGCTGCTACAAAAGCAAAAAAAGATAAAGAGGCTTAAGCTTGGCACAAAATAATTCATTAGGATCTTTTGGAAAAATGGGCGAATTAAAAAATCGCCTATTGTTTTTATTGGGGGCTCTAATCGTTTTCCGCCTCGGTGCGCACATACCTGTTCCAGGTATTGATCCTAATGAATTACAAAAATTGTTTAACGCACAAAGTGGCGGCATTTTAGGCTTATTTAATATGTTCTCCGGTGGCGCACTTAGTCGATTTACTGTGTTTGCTCTTGGAATCATGCCCTACATTTCTGCTTCAATTATTATGACGCTGTTGACGTCAATGTCTACATCATTAAAAGAATTAAAAAAAGAAGGACAGGCAGGCCAAAGAGTTATTACCAAATATACTCGCCAAGCCACAGTAGCTTTGGCATCTTTTCAGGCTTTAGGTATTACCGTTGCCCTTGAGGCTCAACCAGGACTGGTATTAGATCCTGGATTATTTTTTAGATTTACAGCCATTGTAACTTTAGTCTCAGGAACAATGTTTTTAGTTTGGCTCGGCGAACAAATTACAGAGCGCGGCATAGGTAATGGTATATCAATGATTATTTTTGCCGGTATTGTTGCTGGATTACCGAGCGCTTTAGGTAATACATTAGAACTTACCAGAACAGGGGCATTTTCAATTCCCCTTGTGTTTTTCCTTTTTGCCGCTGCTATTTTGGTTACCGGTTTAGTAGTATTTGTTGAGCGCGGTCAAAGAAGAATCACAATTAATTATGCTAAAAGGCAAGTGGGTAATAAGTTATATGGTGGACAGTCATCTCACCTTCCATTGAAGATTAACCAAGCTGGTGTGATACCTGCTATTTTTGCATCAAGCGTTATCCTCTTTCCAGCCACCATTGCAGGTTGGTTTGGAACAAGTGAAAATCTTTATTGGTTGAAAGATATTGGTGCGGCTATATCCCCAGGCCAACCTATCTACATAGCTTTATTTGCTGCCGCTATCATATTCTTTGCTTATTTTTATACTGCCATTACTTTTAACCCAGCAGAAACTGCTGATAATTTAAAAAAAGGCGGGGCTTTTGTACCTGGAATACGTCCTGGCGAACAAACGGCTAAATATATTGATACGATTGTCGGTCGTTTAACCTTAGTAGGTGCTATTTACGTTACATTGGTCTGTTTGGTACCTGAGTTTTTAATTTTAAAATTTAATACCCCTTTCTACTTTGGAGGTACATCATTGCTAATTATTGTGGTTGTGACCATGGATTTTATGACACAAGTTCAATCGCAAATGATGTCTTATCAATATGAAAGTCTTTTGAAAAAAGCTAATTTCAAGGGTGGTATGGGAGGCATGCGTTAAATGGCCAAAGAAGATACGATTGAGATGGAAGGTGAGATTCTTGAGAATCTTCCTAATGCAACCTTTAAGGTCAAATTAGAAAATGGTCATGAGGTATTAGGCTATATTTCTGGAAAAATGCGAATGAATTACATTCGAATCTTACCGGGAGACAAGGTGACAGTTGAAATGACACCTTACGATTTAACAAAAGCTCGAATTACATTCAGAGCTAAATAGATGAAGAAGGATTGATTATGAGAGTTAGAGCGTCAGTTAAACCATTATGCCGAAACTGCAAAGTTATTAGACGAAGAGGTGTGGTCCGTATTATCTGTAAAGACCCTCGTCACAAGCAGAGACAAGGTTAATTTTGTTGTTAATAAGACTAAAAAAAGTTATAATTTCAGGCTTTACTGAAAAAATAGCCAATTAAATGGAGTTTTAAAATTATGGCCCGTATTGCAGGAGTAAATGTACCAGATAACAAGCATGCAGAGATTGCTCTGACATCTATTTTTGGTATTGGACGTATCACTGCGCAAAAAATTTGTACCGCAGTAGGTATTGATTATTCTAAAAAAATTGCTGACTTAGCTGAAGCTGATTTAGAGAAAATCAGGGAAGAAATTGCTAAGTTTCAGGTAGAAGGTGATCTTAGACGTGAAGTTTCAATGAACATTAAGCGTCTTATGGATTTAGGTTGTTATCGTGGCCTAAGGCATAGAAGAGGTTTGCCTGTGAGAGGTCAAAGAACTAAAACTAACGCTAGAACTAGAAAAGGTCCAATCAGGGCCATTAAGAAATAATTAGGATATAAATAATGGCTAAAGCAAACATTAGAGTTAAAAAGAAAGTAAAAAAGAATGTCTCAGAGGGTATTGCCCATGTGCATGCTTCTTTTAACAATACAATAATTACCATTACAGACCGCCAAGGTAATGCTTTATCTTGGGCAACTTCAGGCGGAGCAGGTTTTAAAGGTTCTAGAAAAAGTACCCCTTTTGCAGCCCAGGTTGCAGCAGAAGCCGCAGGAAAAGCAGCCCAAGAGCTTGGTGTGACTAATATTGAGGTTAGAATTAAAGGCCCTGGCCCAGGACGTGAATCTTCAGTTAGAGCTTTAAATGCATTAGGTTTAAAAATTACAGCGATCCAGGACGTTACACCCGTTCCACACAATGGCTGTAGACCGCCGAAGAAAAGAAGAATTTAATTAATTTGGATAAAAATTAGGAGTTAAAATTGGCTAGAAATCTTGATCCAAAATGTCGTCAGTGCAGAAGAGAAGGTGAGAAGCTTTTTCTTAAAGGTGAAAAATGTTTTACCGATAAGTGCGCTATCGAAAAGAGAAATTATGCTCCAGGACAACACGGACAAAGAAGAGCGGCACGTTTGTCTGATTATGGTGTTCAGTTAAGAGAGAAGCAAAAATTAAGAAGAATCTATGGTGTTTTAGAAAAACAGTTTAGATCTTATTATGCTGAAGCTGATCGAAGAAAAGGTGTGACAGGTGAAAACCTTTTACAAATTCTTGAATCAAGACTTGATAACGTCGTATATAAAATGGGTCTAGGTGCTTCCAGAACTGAAGCTAGACAAATTGTAAGACATAACTCAATCCTCGTTAATGGTAAGCGTGTGAACATTCCCTCATACCAAGTAGCCCCTGGTGATGAAATATCAGTGAATGATGATTCTAAAAATCAATTAAGAATCAAAGCTGCTCTAGAAGCTGCAGGTGAAAGAGGTTTCCCTGAATGGCTTGATGTAGACATTAAAGCTTTTAAAGGTATCTTTAAAAATAAACCACTAAGAGATGATCTTCCTGCAACAATCAACGAATCATTGATTGTTGAGCTTTATTCAAAATAATTAATCGTTTTTTATTAAAAGGATATTTATGCAAAATAGCCCTACAGAGTATTTGAAACCAAGAATTACTGATGTTGATATTGTAAACAATCAAAAAGCTAAAGTTATTTTAGAACCCATGGAAAGAGGTTTTGGTTTTACCGTTGGAAATGCTTTGCGTAGAATTTTACTTTCATCCATTCCTGGTTACGCAATTACTGAAGTAAAAATTGATGGTGTAGTTCATGAATACTCAACTGTTGATGGTGTTCAAGAAGATGTGGTTGATATTCTTCTGAATTTAAAAAAAGTAGCCCTAAAAATTCATAACTCGACAGAGGCCACTATTACTTTAGAAAAAAATGAAGAAGGTGTGGTAACTGCTGCGGACTTTGAATTAGGTCATGATGTTGAGATCGTTAACCCAGAACATGTGATAGCACATGTCAACAAAGGTGGAAGTCTTAAAATTGAAGCTAAAGTTGAGATGGGCCGAGGTTATCAGCCTGTTCCTCAAAGAAGAAAAACTGCCAAAGAAGATAATAGTCTTGGCTTTATCATGATTGATGCATCATTTAGCCCTATTAACAAGGTAAGCTACCACGTTGATAGCGCTAGGGTTGAACAAAGAACAGACCTTGATAAATTAATTCTTGATGTTGAAACAAACGGTGTGATCGATGCTGAGCAGGCAATACGTGATGCAGCTCGAATTCTTATGGGACAACTTTCAGTATTTGCAAATCTTGAGAGTGATTTAACTGAGGTTGAAGTTAAACAATCCCCACAAATTGATCCTGTATTCTTAAGACCTGTTGATGATCTCGAGTTAACAGTAAGATCTGCAAACTGCTTAAAAGCAGAAAGCATTTATTACATTGGTGACTTGATTCAAAGAACAGAAAGTGATTTATTAAAAGCTCCTAATTTAGGCCGTAAATCGCTGAATGAAATAAAAGATATTTTGGCATCTAAGGGTTTATCTCTTGGTATGCATGTAGAGAACTGGCCACCCGCAGGTGCTGAAAAAGTTTAATTTGAATTGGAATAAAAAATGCGACACGGAAAAAGTCATAGAAAATTAAATCGAACAAGTAGTCACAGAAAAGCTATGTTTAAAAATATGGCGACCTCTTTACTTAAGCACGAAATAATCAGAACAACATTACCGAAGGCTAAAGAGCTTAGAAAAATTGCTGAACCATTAATTACGCTTGCTAAAACAAGTTCTGTTCACAATCAACGAATTGCTTTTAGTCGTTTAAGAGATCGAGATGTTGTGGTGAAACTTTTTGGTGAAATTGGACCAAGATACAGCACTAGAAATGGCGGTTATACACGAATTCTAAAGTGTGGATTTAGAAAGGGTGATAACGCACCTATGGCTTATATTGAGCTTGTTGATAGACCATTAGTATCAGCTGATGAGCCTGCAACAAATGATGTAAAAGCTCTTGATACAACAGAAGCTAAACCTGCTGCTAAGAAAGAAGCTAAACCTGCTGCTAAGAAAGAAGCTAAACCTGCTGCTAAGAAAGAAGCTAAACCTGCTGCTAAGAAAGAAGCTAAACCTGCTGCTAAGAAAGATTAATTTCTTTTATCAATTTAAAAAAAAGCCGGCTCAAAGCCGGTTTTTTTTTGACTAACATTAACAAAATTTAACCTATAATGACCTTAGTTAATTGAATAGATCTGACATGAGAAAAGAATCAGAAAGAAGAGAAAGCCTTGCCGATGTGATTGAGCAAATTAATCAATTGCTTGATAAACATAAAATCGTTGAGGATTTGGTTGAAAGACAAGATCAGCCAAAGCAAAGACTCATTCAAAATTTAGTTAGCAAGCAAAATCAAAATAAGCTTAAAAAATTATTAGATGATCTTCATCCTGCAGATATTGCGGATATTCTAGAATCACTTCCTATTGAGCAACGTTCTATTATTTGGGAGCTTGTGAGATCCGAGAATGATGGCGACATTCTTGTTGAAGTATCCGATGCTGTTAGACAAACCCTTATTGCTGACATGGATAGTTCAGAAATCTTGGCAGCAGCAGAGCAATTAGATACCGATGAAATTGCTGATATCGCCCCTGATTTACCTGAGAATGTTTTTCAAGACGTGCTTGATAGCTTAGATGCTCAAAATCGTGAGCGTCTTGAATCAATACTATCATACCCCGAGGATACTGTTGGCTCACTGATGGACCATGAAGTGATTACGGTTAGAGATGATATTAGCCTTGAGGTGGCTCTAAGATACTTAAGAAAATTAGGTTCCTTGCCTAACCATACTGATAAATTATTCGTGGTTGATCGTTCAGGAAGTTTAAAAGGTATTCTGCCCCTCAAAAAAATAGTCGTTAATGAAGCTGATTTAAAGATTAAGGATGTGATGGTTGATGATATTGTTACGTTCGATCCTAACGACACAGCTGATGATGCAGCTGATGCCTTTGAGCGATATGATCTCGTGACCGCTCCGGTGATTGATGAAAATAAAAAAATCATTGGTAGATTATCAGTCGATGCCGTTGTCGATCATATTCGTGAGGCTGCGGAATATGAAAAGCTTTCCATGGCAGGCTTGAAAGAGGATGAGGATATCTTTTCATCGATATGGAAGTCCGTTAAAAACCGATGGGCTTGGTTAGCAATTAACTTGATTACCGCGATTATTGCATCAAGAGTGATTGGGGTCTTTGAGGGCAGCATTGAGAAGGTCGTTGCCCTTGCCGCACTCATGCCAATTGTGGCTGGTATTGGCGGCAATTCAGGCAATCAAACGATTACCATGATTGTTAGAGGCCTTGCATTGGGTGTTATCAACAATAATAATTTACAAAGGTTATTGTATAAAGAGATTGGCGTAGCTTTTTTAAATGGTATTTTATGGGGCGGCGTATTAGGTTTTTTCGCCTATATGCTTTACAACAACGCCATGCTTGGCTTGGTGATGATGGCAGCTATGTTACTTAATTTGCTTCTATCTGCTCTTATGGGAGTTTTAATTCCAATGATCATGACCAGGTTTGGTAAAGATCCTGCCGTAGGTTCAAGTGTGCTTATTACGGCCATGACAGATAGTGGCGGATTCTTTATTTTTTTAGGCCTAGCAACGTTAGTTTTGCTATAGTAAGAATATGAGTGAATACCAATTAATTTTAAATGATTTAACTAATTTTTATTTTTTGACTTCTGAGGCAGCAATCTCTCAATATATTGTAATTTTATTGTCGGTTGGCCTATTCATTTTAACGCGAAGAAAAATAAATAAATTTTTTATTGATAATAAAAGTCTCAAGCTTAGTCATAATGTTATCAGTGGCGTAGAAAAAATTATTAATCCAATAGTTGGCCTTACTTTTATAAGTACACTGAGTTTATTGATAAGTTTTTACTATCCAACCCACATTCTTAATCTCTTTGAAATACTTTTAATCGCCTTGATCTTTGCAAGGCTAGGCGTCTACTTACTCAGATTTATTTTCAAAGGTAACCCTCTTTTAAAGGCATTTGAAAATATTATTGCCCTTCTAGTTTGGATTTACGCAATTATTTATATATTGGGTTATTCCTCAGTCATCGCAGGCACATTGGAGGGCATGAGTTTCCAAGTTATTGGAACAAGTTACAACCTTCTTATGATCATTCAATTAATTATAGGTTTAATTTTTGCAATAGCCATTGCTATGAGCATGGCAACATTAGTCGAGAGATCGCTCAAAAAGACTAAAGGTTTAAATGCAAACCTAAAATCAATGATTAATAAGCTCTTGAAGTTGTTGATTTACATAACAGCAGTGGTCATAACCATGGATACCATAGGGATTGATATCACTTTCTTATCAGTATTTGGTGGTGCTTTTGCAGTAGGTTTAGGGTTTGGCATGCAGAATATTGTGAGCAACTATATATCAGGCTTTACAATCCTTATGGATAAGTCATTGCATATTGGAGATATCCTCACTATTGGGGAACATTATGGAATCGTAACTTCTATTAAATCCCGTTATACGGTCTTAAAAAAGCTTGAGGGGGTCGAAGTGATTATCCCAAATAATACACTGATTACTGAGAATATTATTAATCATACATACATGGATAGAAATGTCCGGGTTTGGATTGATATTCAAATAAGCTATAAATCATCCGTTGATCTTGCTAAAAAAATTATGCATGATGCAGCAATGAAACAGGACAGGGTTATGAAAGATCCTGAACCTAATGTTTATTTATTTTATTTTAATGAGAGCGGTATTGATCTAAAGCTTGTCTTCTTTATCAAGGATGCTGAAGAAGGGCAGCTCAGGCTTAAGTCAGAAATCAGCGAGGAAATCTGGCGAGAATTCCAAAAACAAGGTGTCGAAATCCCTTTCCCTCAAAGGGACTTACATATTAAATCAGGGGAGTTAAAGAGCTAAGACTATTTAATCTTAGCTTCTTTGTAGATTACGTGCTTACGTGCCTTGGGGTCAAATTTTTTGATTTCCATTTTATCAGGCATCGTTTTTTTGTTTTTTGTGGTGGTATAAAAATGGCCAGTACCAGCAGATGAATTTAAACGAATTTTTTCTCTCATAATAGCACCTAAACCTTTTTACCTTCAGCACGCATCTTAGCAATTACTGCGTCAATACCAAGCTTATCTATGGTTCTTAAAGCCGCACTGGAGATCTTCAATGAAACCCAACGATTTTCACTCTCTACCCAAAATTTACGGTTTTGTAAGTTGGGTAAAAAACGTCTTCTTGTATGGTTATTAGCGTGAGAAACGTTGTTTCCACTGACTGGTTTTTTTCCAGTAACATCACATTGACGTGCCATGATAAATATACCTCTAAATTCTCAAAAAGACCGTTATTAAACCACAAAATGGCCTTATATTTCAAGTGTTTTTTAGGATTTTCCGGTGCTGCCAAAACCACCCTCACCACGTTCAGTTTCGACATAATCATCAACTAAATTAAACTTGGCTTGGGTTACTGGAACGATGACCAATTGAGCGACTCTTTCAAGAGGGTTGATTAAAAAAGATTTATCTCCTCGATTCCAACAGGATATTAACAATTCACCCTGATAGTCAGAATCAATAAGACCCACGAGATTGCCTAAAACAATCCCATGTTTATGACCTAGACCTGATCGGGGAAGAATAAGGCCAGCATAATTTGGATCTTTAATAAATATTGAGATACCAGTAGGTATTAAGAATGTCTCTCCAGGATTCAGTGTTTGAACATGCTCAATGCATGCCCTTAAATCCAGACCCGCAGAGCCATCAGAGGCGTACTTCGGTAGATGCTCTTTAATGAGCGGATTTAAAATTTTAAAGTCGACCGATAAACTCACCTAATTTATCTCCACTGTAAGCATCATTAATGTAACTTAAAATATCAAACGCTAATAAATTTTTATTTTTTTTATCTAAATCTATGACTTCACCATTTTTTGAAATGATGATGGTTTTAGCATCCCTTTTATTCATGGAATCATCTATCAAATTTCCAACAATCAGGTCCAAATTTTTAGATTTCAGTTTTTTCTTAGCATTTTCTACTAAATTCTCACTTTCCGCGGCAAAGCCAACGATGAAGTTAGCTTTGTTTATACCTATTTTCTTTAGAATATCTTCTGATTTATGTAGCTCTAATTGCAAAGCCTCCTGATCTTTTTTTAACTTATGGCCTGATAATTTTGGGATGTAATCAGAAATCGCTGCAGCACTGATATAGATATCATTCACCTGAATATGCTTTTCGATTACTTTTTGCATTTCAGCATGATTTATAGCCTCAATTTGTTTAATACTTTTAGATACATTTACACTGCAGTTACCCTTTATCAAGGTTACATCAGCTCCTAATACGTAAGCTGCCTCAGCAAGTGCAATACCCATGAGCCCAGAACTAAGATTAGTTATAGCTCGAGCAGGGTCAATCTTTTCAATGGTCCCACCTGCTGAGATAAGGATTTTTTTATCTTTGAGCAATGCGTTAGATGTATATTTTTTAATATCTAACATTAAATCCTCAAGCTCAATAAGCCTACCTAAACCATATTCTCCACAGGCTTGCTCACCTATATCTGGCCCTGATAATAATACGCCATCCTTTTCCAGTAGCTTTAAGTTTCTCTGTGTTGCAGGGTTATTCCACATTTCTAAATTCATGGCAGGAGCAATAAGAAGGGGGCAATTACGCGCAAGGCATAGGTTACTTAAAAGGTCATCTGCCATACCATTAGCTAACTTAGCCATAAAGTTTGCCGATGCAGGCGCAATGACAATAAGGTCAGCCGTTCTGGAGAGGTTAATGTGTTCCATCCCATTGCCTTCAGAGGGCTCCCACATATTCTCCAGCACAGGATTACCTGAGAGTGCCTGTAAAGTAATGGGCGATATAAATTCTTTTGCAGACTGGGTCATGACAACCTGAACAAAGAAATTTGACTTGCGAAGCAGTCTGATAAGTTCCGCAGCTTTGTATGCGGAGATGCTACCTGTCACACCCAGAATAATTTTTTTATTAACAATTTGCATAAATTTTAATTATCAAAAAGAGTGTAAAGTATACCAAATATGATGAATGTTTTAGGTATAGATGGGTGTAAATTCGGATGGATTGTTGCAACCGTAAGTCAGAAGCAAATTGAGTTTTATCTTGTCGAGCATCTCGATAAACTAGAAAATTTTTTTTTAAATGAGGCTATCGTTGGTATTGATATGCCTGTTGATCTCATCACATCAAATTCTAGATTAGCAGATATTCAAGCAAGGCAACTTTTAAAAAGACGGGCATCCACCATTTTTAATGCCCCTGTGATAGATGCCTTATATGAAAAAAATTATGAATTAGCATCCAGGTTAAACTTTGAGAAAACACAAAAAAAAATTTCAAAACAATCTTGGTATTTATTTAATAAAATTAAACAGATACAAAAATTTAAAAAGGAGCATGTTGGCTTTAGTTTTTATGAAGTCCATCCTGAGCTAAGTTTTATGGCGATGAATGAAATGATGGTCATCGTTGAGTCAAAAAAAACACCTGAAGGTAAAGCTATGAGAGGGACTATGATTAAAAGTCTTTTTCCCTCATTTAATTTTGATTTGGTGAGACAAAAATTTAATAAAACGGACGTGGCTGATGATGACATCTTAGACGCCATGGCAGTTTTATGGTCAACACAAAGAATAGTTGATAAGATGGCTGAGTTCGTTCCAAAAAAATCAAGTTCTTTTGAACCAAGAATTTACTATTAATAATGCAATCAATAACTAAAAAAATTATTTGGATCCTAATTGCTCTCTTGGGGGCCTTTGCCTTTTCATTGATAGCCCTTTATCGTGAAGAGTCAATTAATTCAGTTTGGTTTATTACGGCAGCTGTTTGTATTTATTTAATCGCTTATCGTTTCTACGCTGCTTGGATTGCTGCCAAAGTACTCGTCATTGATGAAAACAAAGAAACGCCTGCCGTCGCATTAAATAACAACCGAGATTTTATTCCAACCAACAAGTGGATCGTTTTTGGCCATCATTTCGCAGCCATAGCAGGCCCAGGCCCATTAATAGGGCCTACACTTGCCGCTCAATTTGGCTACCTACCAGGCACCATTTGGATCTTGATTGGTGGGGTCGTGGGCGGTGCCGTTCAAGATATGACCATTTTGTTTTTTTCTGTTAGAAGAAATGGCAAGAGCTTAGGACAAATGGCCAAGGAGGAGCTAGGTAAATTGGCTGGCTTTGCATCCTTAATCGGTACCTTTGTGATTATGATTGTCCTCATTGCTGTCTTAGGTTTAGTGGTAGTGAATGCGATGAAACACAGTCCTTGGGCCACATCTACGGTTGCTGCAACAATACCCATTGCCATTCTCATAGGTTTTTATATGCGCTTTATTCGCCCCGGACGGGTACTTGAGGCCAGTCTAATCGGTGTAGGGCTTCTTTTATTGGCAGTCTATTTTGGAGGGGTCATTGATAAGTCTGAAACGATGCGCTCCTATTTTGATCATGGTGGAATTTTTTTGGCGTGGTCTATCATCATTTATGGTTTTGCCGCCGCAGTTTTACCTGTATGGATGTTATTAGCTCCAAGAGATTATTTGTCCACATTTGTAAAATTAGGCACAGTTATTTTTCTCGCCATCGCCATCGCCATTTTGCAACCTGAAATAAAGATGCCGGCAGTTACAAGCTTTATTGATGGAACAGGCCCTATTTTTGGAGGTAAATTATTCCCTTTTGTATTTATTACCATTGCCTGTGGTGCAATATCAGGATTTCATGCCCTCATCTCATCTGGCACAACCCCGAAACTCATTGATAATGAAAAATACATACCCATGATTGGTTATGGGGGCATGTTGCTAGAATCATTTGTCGCTGTCATGGCAATGGTGGCAGCTTGTGTGTTAGAACCGGGAGTCTTTTTTGCTATCAATAGCCCCGTTGGCATGGTAGGGCAAGATGCTGCTCAAGCCATTCAAACAATCAATTCTTGGGGTTATTCGGTGAGCTTAGAGGATATGAACCGTCTAGCAAGTGAGGTGGGAGAATCGAGTTTATTTGCAAGAACAGGTGGCGCTCCCTCATTAGCTGTTGGTATGGCTTCTATTTTTGCTGATGCATTTGGAAGGCATTTACTTGCTATGTGGTACCACTTTGCCATTATGTTTGAGGCTGTCTTTATTTTAACGACCCTTGATGCTGGTACCCGCGTAGGAAGGTTCATGCTGCAAGACATGTTAGGAAACGTTCATCCCGCACTAGGTAAAACTTCTTCGATGTCATCGACAGTGATCACGAGCGCAATCGTTGTCGCATGTTGGGGCTATTTTTTATACATAGGCGTTATTGATCCAAATGGGGGAGTCAATATTCTATGGCCTTTATTTGGCATTGCCAATCAGATGCTGGCTGCTATTGCCCTCTCAGTTGGAACAGGTATTTTGATTAAATCAGGTAAATTTAAATTTGCTTGGGTCACAGCACTTCCATTAGCATGGCTTGTAATCATAACAACGACCTCAGCTTATCAAAAAATATTCAGTGATGATGTTAGGGTAGGATTTTTAGCTGCCGCGAAAAATATGACTGAAAAGATGAGCATGAATCTTTTAGATGATAGAACTATAAGTATTTATAACCAACTTATATTGAATTTAAAAATTGATACCGCCATTACTATTTTCCTAGTCGTCATTTTATGGATTGTTATTTTAGACGTGATAAGAATTGCCTTTTTTACAAATGCGCGATCTTTGAAAGTGAGTTGATATTTATGATACGAAATTTAATAAATTTTATACTGACTTTAACCGGAGATAATGATTATGAAATTTATTTAAAAAATTTCACAAAGTTTCATAAGCATAAAAAATCTCATTTGCCACTCTCCAGGAAAGAATTTTTTAAAACAAAATTAGATCAGAAATGGAATAAGATTAACCGTTGTTGTTAGAAAATTTTCTAAATAAGAAAAGGCCAATAAACAACATTGGCAAACTTAAAAGTTGACCCATAGACAGATTCAGGAATAAGAGACCAAGAAATGCATCGGGCTCACGAGTGTATTCGACTATGAATCTAAAAAAACCATAACCGATAAGAAATACAGCTGATATTTGTCCAGTCGATCTTGGCTTTGAAGCGTAGAGCCATAGAATGATAAAGAGAACGATTCCCTCAAGACCTGCCTGATAAAGTTGTGATGGGTGTCGAGGAATATCGTCCGTGAGAGGAAAAATCATTGCCCAGGCTAAATCGGTAGGCCTTCCCCATAGTTCCTGATTGATAAAATTACCAATCCTTCCAAAAAAAAGTCCAAGGGGAACAAGGGGAGCCACGAAATCAGTTAGAGTCCACCAAGAAATATGATGTTTTCTAGCCACCCAAAAAAGGCTGATAAGAACTCCTAAAAAACCTCCATGGAAGGACATGCCACCTCGCCAAAAAGAAAAAACTTCATCAAGGTGTAATAAAAAATAGCTAGGTTGATAAAAAAGGACGTATCCCAATCTTCCTCCTAATACAACGCCTAACGCGCCATAAAAAAAAGCATCATCGAGTATTTTTTCATCAATTTTTGCCCAAGGATGAAGGGCAATTTGTTTCTTCCCAAGATATATAAAGAAGATAAAAGCAAAAAAATACATTAACCCATACCAATGAACCTGAAGGGGGCCTAAAGATATTGCAACAGGATTGAATTGAGGGTGAATTAACATTGTATAATTATAAGTTATTTTCACTTAAGGATTATAAATGGCAGTTTACAGGTCGAAAAAAACAACTGAAGGCAGAAATCAGGCGGGTGCCAGGGCACTTTGGCGCGCTACTGGTATGACTGATGATGATTTTTCTAAACCTATTATTGCTGTCGTTAATTCCTTTACTCAATTTGTACCGGGCCATGTTCATTTAAAAGACTTAGGGCAACTCGTTGCAAGAGAGATTGAAAAACACGGGGGCGTTGCTAAAGAATTTAATACTATTGCCGTCGATGATGGCATTGCGATGGGCCATGATGGCATGCTCTACAGCCTTCCAAGTCGAGATTTGATTGCTGATAGTGTTGAATACATGGTGAATGCTCATTGGGCTGATGCCATGGTTTGTATTTCTAACTGTGACAAAATTACCCCGGGCATGTTAATGGCGGCAATGAGAATTAATATTCCAGTTGTTTTTGTCTCGGGCGGTCCTATGGAGGCAGGGAAGGTTAACTGGGGCGACACTGTCCAAAAGGTAGATCTTGTGACACCCATGATTGCTGCGGGCGATCATAAAATCAATGAATCTGAACTTGAGTTTTTAGAGAGATCATCCTGCCCCACTTGCGGATCATGCTCAGGTATGTTTACCGCCAACTCTATGAATTGCCTCACCGAGGCGCTTGGATTAAGCTTGCCAGGAAACGGAAGTACGTTAGCAACACATAAAGCGCGCGAATCACTTTTTTTAAATGCAGCTAGAACGATTGTTGAAATCACAAAGCGCTACTACGACAAGGATGATCAGTCCGTGCTACCTAGAAATATTGCCACCAAACATGCCTTTGAAAATGCAATGAGCTTAGATGTAGCTATGGGAGGTTCGACCAATACAGTTTTACACTTACTCGCCGCCGCTCGTGAGGCTCAAGTTGATTTTAATATAGGCGATATTGATCGAATTTCAAGAAGTGTGCCTTGCTTAGCCAAAGTAGCTCCTGCCACGCAAAAATATCATATGGAGGATGTCCATAGGGCGGGCGGTGTCTTTGCCATTCTTGCTGAGCTTAATCGAGCCAAGCTGATTAAGACTGATGCGTCATGCGTACATGCAAAAACCATCGGTGATGCGATCAATCATTGGGATATAAAAACAACTCAAGATGACAATATAAAACAGTTTTATCGAGCTGCACCTGGCGGGGTTAGAACCACAGAGGCGTTTAGCCAGGATAAACTTTGGCCAGAATTAGATTTAGACCGTGAAAATGGATGTATACGAGATAAAGCACATGCATACAGTCAGGATGGTGGCCTTGCAGTTTTACATGGAAACATTGCTAAGGATGGATGTATTGTTAAAACAGCCGGTGTTGATGAAGAAATCCTAAAATTTAAAGGGCGGGTGAGGCTTTTTGAATCTCAAGATGATGCAGTTCACGCAATTCTTGGTGATAATATCGTAGCTGGAGATATTGTTTTAATTATTTACGAGGGCCCTAAAGGTGGGCCTGGCATGCAAGAAATGTTATACCCCACAGCCTACCTTAAATCAAAAGGTCTTGGAAAAGCATGCGCACTTTTAACTGATGGTCGTTTTTCAGGTGGAACTTCAGGATTGAGTATTGGGCATGTGTCACCTGAAGCTGCTGAGGGTGGTGCTATTGCTTTAGTTCGAGAAGGAGACATGATATCAATTGATATCCCCAATAGGTCAATTAATGTCGAGCTAAGCGATGAGGAACTGAATAAGCGCAGAAAAGAAATGCAAAACAGTAAAAACCCTTGGCAACCTCAACCTAGAGAGAGAAAAGTAAGTGCAGCATTAAAGGCTTATGCAATGATGGCTACCAGTGCATCTCAAGGCGCAGTCAGGGATCTAAGTCAAATTGAGGTTAAGCATTCTAAATGAGTAAGGATGTCAAAGTTGTAAAAGAGGCCAATGGGCTAGAATTTCTTGAAATCAATAACCGTCACGCAGAAGCTAAAATCTCACTTCAAGGTGGACATGTAACATGGTGGCGACCAAAAGCTACGAAACAAGATGTACTGTGGTTATCAACGAATGCTCGATATGAAAAGGGTCGTTCGATCAGAGGAGGCATTCCTATTTGTTGGCCATGGTTTGGTAACCACCCAACAGATGGAAATTTTTGTTTACATGGTTTTGCCCGAGTGATTCCATGGAATCTTGATAAAATCATTGATCTTAAAAATGGCTCAACCAAGCTTATTCTTAAAATGTTACCGACCGAAGAGGCTTCACGACAATTAACTTATAACTACGAGCTTGAATTATCAATCGTAATTGGTGAGAGCTTATACTTAAATTTGAAGACAACCAACTTATCAAGCCATCCATTCACCATTGGTGAAGGGTTTCATACCTATTTTTATGTGTCAGATATTGAGTCTATAAAGGTGAGAGGTTTGGAAAATATGGTGTACACAGATAAATTTGATAACTTTAACTGTAATATTCAAAAAGGCCCGATCGAATTTAAAGGCCCCTTTGACAGGGTGTATTTAAACACCAGCAATGATTGTTACATTGAGGATGAAACATTTAATCGTGTGATCACAATAAAAAAATCTAATAGTAACTCAACGGTTGTTTGGACGCCAGGTGAAAAAAGAGCATCAGAGATGGGCGACATGGGCGCCAAAGATGAGTGGAGACGAATGGTATGTGTTGAGACAGCTAACTCCCTTGAGAATTCTGTTGTGATTTATCCTGATTTAACCCATAGTATTGCCACCGAATATTCAGTTCAAGAGTATTGATGGCAAACAAGCTAAAAAACGAATCCAGTCTCTACCTTAAGCAACATGAAAATAATCCGGTCTCATGGTATCCATGGGGGGAGGAGGCTTTTTTAAAAGCAAGCAATGAAGATAAACCTATTTTTTTGTCTATCGGTTATTCTTCTTGCCATTGGTGCCATGTCATGGCGCATGAATGTTTTGAAGATAATGAGGTAGCTACACTCCTTAATCAGTTTTTTGTTTGCATCAAGGTTGATAAAGAAGAAAGGCCAGATATCGATCATATCTATCAAAAAGCTCACTATATTTTTGCTCAAAGACCAGGGGGCTGGCCATTAAGTGTCTTTATGACGCCTAAACAAGAACCTTTTTTTATAGCCACTTACATTCCAAAGCTTCCTAAATTTAATATGCAGGGATTGATGCAAATTCTGCCAAAGCTATCTGAGCTTTATTTAAATGAAAAGGACATGCTCTCCAAGCAAACTGATCAAATCAGGCAAATATTCAATAAACTTCAACCTGAAATAACAAATGATGATTTATTTTCCAAAGAACATATTCATCAAATCAGGGAAGAAATTATTCATAATTTGGATCACACCAATGGGGGTTTTAAAGGCGCACCCAAGTTTCCAAATGAAGCCGTAATGAATTATTTAATTAAGTCAAAGAATCAAGAGAGTATTGAGCTCATGAGTAAGAATATAAAAAAAATCATGCAGTCTGGTTTATTTGATCATGTTGAAGGTGGTTTTTTTAGGTATTGCGTCGATGATCAATGGCAAATACCACACTATGAAAAGATGCTTTACAACAGCGCTCAACTTATCGAGCTAATCATTCATTTGACTTATACAGAATCGTCTAGCCAATACTTAAAACTCATTGAGATGACTGTTGATTGGATTAAAAATAATATGTTGGACAAGAAAGGTTATTTCTACTCATCCATGGATGCTGATTCGTTAAATGACAAAGAAATTTTAGAAGAAGGGTTTTACTATAACTTTAGCCCAGAGGACGAAACTTTAAATTCTATGCAGCATATTTTTCAAATGGATGGTAATCCTAATTATGAGTCAGAGCTATGGCATCTTAATTTAAGAAATTTTGAAGATATTGATCAGATTGACAAACAAAGACAGCTTTTAAAAAAAACACGTCAAGTTAAAGTGAAACCAACCATTGATCAAAAGTTAGTCGTATCGTGGAATGCAATGATGATTAAAAGCTTACTTTATGCTGGACGAGTTTTAAAAAAAGACGAATGGATTCAACTTGCTCAAAAAAACTTAGATTATTTAACTTATCAATTTTTTATTACCAAATCATCATTAAAGAATAACCAATATAAAGAGTCAGTTTTATTTTTAGATGATTATGTTTTTTATCTTGAAGCCTTAATTGAATCGATGCAGTCCAATTTTAAAAAAGAGGACTATGAAATAGCCTTTGAAATTGGTAATCAAATTATTGAAAAATTCTATTCAGAGAAAGGGGCACTCTATTTTACGGCCCATGATCATGAAAAACTTTTTGAAAGAGAAATTATTTCTGAGGATAATGCTACGCCCTCTGCAAATGGAGTGGCTGCTTTAATATTTCAAAAGTTAAGTATTTTGTATTTAGATAATAATTTTTTCAAACATGCTGAAAAAATTTTAAGGCATTTAAATCATAAAATTAGAACTCAACCTTCTTCTCATCCCAGTCTCATGACTGCTCTTGAATACTTTTACGGTGACCAGCCCCTTATTACTTTTTTTGGCTCCCCCGATCAAATCAGTTCATGGAAAAATAATTTACCCAATCACCTATACCAAGATCATTTAATTCTTTTTTTAGATACCAAAAAAGAGTTGCATGTAAATAATAAAACAATTAACTCAACTTACCTTAATGAAGGAGCCATTACTCTTTGCAAAAAAGGTATCTGTTATCCTGCCTGTAAAAATGTTGATGAACTTTTGTCTTTGATATCCCTCCAATAGCTACATTTTAGGTTTTTTGAATGAAATATTTATTAATCATTTTTTCAATTTTAGGCTCATCATTTGCCATAGCAAATGATGGAAAAAATCTAGCACAAAATAACGGTTGTTTTGCCTGCCATAGCGTAAAAACCAAAGTCTTAGGCCCTGCCTTTATTGATGTTTCGAAAAAATATAAAGGTCAAGCAGAAATAGACTTAATGCTCGTTAATAAGATAAGAAATGGTGGAAGTGGAAATTGGGGCGATGTTCCTATGATACCTCATCCAAATTTAAGTGATGATGAATTAAAAACGATGGTTAAATGGATTTTAACCCTCTGATTTGTCTTGCACTAAAAAAAACCTATTAGTCTCATTCTTTACTACTTTGCATAAAAATATCAATCCAATTAGATTTGGTATCGCCATCATGCCATTCATAATATCTGAGAAATTCCAAACTAAACTTAAACTCATTGTAGAACCAATAAAAACTAAAATTGTGAAAACTATTCGATAGACAATTACAGATTTGGGACCAAATAAAAATTCAAGCGCCCGTTCTCCATAAAAACACCATCCGATCAGAGTTGAAAAAGCAAAAAAAGCAGTTGCAATAGCTATTATAATTTCGCCAGGATAACCTAACGCGGACTCTACACTTTTGCTGGTTAATTCTGCAGCATTTATGCCCGTATCCCAAAGTCCAGAGGTTAAAATTACAAGAGCAGTCATTGTGCATACAACAATAGTATCAATAAAAGTACCCGTCATACTAACGAGGGCTTGTCTGACTGGATCATTGGTTTTTGCTGATGCTGCAGCAATAGCTGCAGAGCCCAAGCCAGACTCATTTGAAAATAAGCCTCTTGCGACACCAAAACGAATAGCAGCAGCAATAGTGGCACCTATAAATCCTCCGGTCGCTGCAGTGCCGGTGAAAGCCCCAGAGAAAATTAAATTAAGCGCCTCAGGTATTTTGTCACTATTAATAATTAAAACTATTGATGTAGTGACTAGATAAAGAATAATCATAATAGGCACAAAAATAGATGCAAATCTTCCTATTGATTTAATCCCGCCAATAATCACTATCCCTGCTAGAAAGCTTAAGATAATTCCAGTCAACTCTGGAGGAATATTAAAAGCACTTTTGAATACTGTTGCTGTTGCATTAGCTTGGACCATATTACCCGATCCAAAAGCTGCAAAAATTGTGAAAACTGAAAAAAAACAAGCAAGCCAATATTTGTTTAGGCCTTTAGTAAGATAATACATTGGCCCGCCCTGCATACCATTTTTTCCTTTGATTCTATATTTAACAGCCAATAGACCTTCACAATACTTAGTCGACATTCCGAGCAATCCTGTTAGCCACATCCAAAAAATAGCACCTGGACCTCCGAGAGTTATCGCAGTTGCAACACCAACAATATTCCCAATCCCTACGGTTGCAGCCAGAGCCGTCATAAGTGCAGAAAAATGAGAAATATCTCCATCTGCATTAGATTTACTAAAAAGTATTTTAATAGCTAACGGAAGCGATCTAAATTGTAGAAACTTTAATTGAAAGGAAAGATAAATGTGAGTACCAAATAATAGTATTAACATGGGAGGACCCCATACCATGCCAGATAAGTTATGTATTATTTCTTCAATTGAATGAAGCATTTTAGACCCAATTTTTCTTGATTAAAAATTCATTATATAACTTTGATTCCATACTATTTTTTTCTGGGGACCAATCATAGGACCACTTTACCATAGGGGGCATAGACATTAAAATTGATTCTGTCCTGCCTTTTGACTGGATTCCAAATAAAGTGCCTCTATCTTGAAGAAGATTAAATTCTACATATCGGCTGCGACGATAAAGTTGAAAGTCTCTTTGCTTATCTGTAAATGAAACATCTTTTCTTCTTTGTACAATCGGTAGGTACGCGGTAAGAAATATTTTTCCTACTTTCCTAGTTAAATCAAATGAAAAAGTAAAATCTTTTTCTGAAAAATCATCAAAAAAGATCCCACCAATTCCTCTTGGCTCGTTCCTGTGATTAAGGAAAAAATAATCATCACATTGATCCTTAAATTTTTGATAGGTATGATCACCAAAAGGCTCTAAACCGGTTTTTAACGTTTGATGAAAGTGAATGACATCCTCTTCAAAAGGATAATAGGGCGTAAGATCCATCCCCCCACCAAACCACCAAACATCATCCTCATTATTTGAGGCGATAAAAAAACGCACATTCATATGAACCGTTGGTACAAAAGGATTGTATGGATGAAAAACAAGTGATACACCAAGCGCTTCCCATTTTCTATTTTCAAGTTCAGGCCTTTGTTGAGATGCGGATTTTGGTAATTTATTTCCGAGGACATGTGAAAATCCTACTCCTGCGCGTTCAAATACATTTCCATTTTCAAGTATGCAGGTAGTTCCACCACCACCTTCAGTTCTCTGCCAAGAATCATGAATAAAATTTTTCCCATCAATAAGTTGAATTGCTTCAACAATATCGCTTTGGAGGTTTGTTAAAAAATCTTGTACTTGTTTTACTTTATTTTCACTTGCCATTTTATTTTCTTAAAATCTTTCCTGTAGCAAAATCTTGAATAGTTGATGGTTTTTTTTGTTTTCCAATTTGCCCTTTAATGAGTCTAACGTGTCTATTTGAAAAACGGCATACTTCACGGTAATTTTTGAGTGTTTTTTTACCACTTAGATTAGCGCTGGTAGAGATTAAAGCCATGCCTGTATTTTTGCATAGATTAAAGCATGATAAAAAGCTAGGTATTCTTATGGCGATTTGGTTTGAGTGATTCGTAAGCCAGGGCTTACAATTTTCCTTAGCATTGATAACCCATGTGTGTGGACCAGGCCATTTTTTAAAAAGCTTATCTATTTGAGTTTGAGTCAAATTATTAATGTAGCTATCTAATTGTTTAAGAGATGACGAAATGAGTAAAAAATTTTTTTTAATATTTCTTTTTTTTAAAACCATAATTTTGTTTATGGCATGAATATTTTTTGGATCACAACCTATTCCAAAACAAGATTCTGTTGGGTAGATAATCACTCCACCTCTAATTAGAAATCTTTTTAATCTATGATTTTTCACTGATTCGGTTAAAGGCTTTATTACCTATGTCAGTACGATATTGAGAGCCCTTAAATTGAATTTGTTTGGTAAGCTGATAGACCTTTTTTTGCGCCTCAGATAAATTCATCGCTTTGGCTGTGACGCCTAATACACGACCCCCTGAGGTTAAAATTTCCTCACTGACTTTTTTTGTTCCAGCATGAAATATAAAACAATCGGAATCATTACATTCTAATTGAGAGATGACATCACCCAGTTTTGGAGTATTAGGATAGTTTTCAGCTGCCATAACAACAGTGATTGAATAACCATCCTCCCATTCAATGATTGATTCATTAAGTTTACCTTGGGTTGCATTTAATAACACCGGCAATAAATCACTTTTAATTCTAAAAAGTAAGGGTTGTGTTTCAGGATCACCTAACCTGCAATTGAATTCTAACGTTTTAATATTTTTATTTGCATCAATCATCAGGCCTGCATACAAGAAACCTACAAAGTTAAAACCGTCTTGTTTCATCCCTTGTACTGTAGGCTTTATAACTAAATTCATAATTTTTTCATGTAAAGCATCATCAACAATTGGCGCAGGAGAATATGCACCCATACCACCGGTATTGGGTCCTAAATCATCATTAAGAAGTCTCTTATGATCTTGACTTGATGCCAATGGTAAAATATTTTCACCATCGGCTATCACAATAAAACTGGCTTCCTCGCCCGTCAAGAATTCCTCTATGACAACACGTGCACCAGCATTACCAAACTTATTATCAGCAAGCATTGAGTTTACAGCTGCAATGGCTTCATCTTCAGTTTGTGCAACAATGACACCTTTTCCAGCTGCTAGACCATCTGCCTTAATAACAATAGGCGCACCTTTTTCTAAGATATAAGCATGGGCTTTTTTGATTTCAGTAAACGTTTGATAGTCAGCAGTTGGGATTTGATGTTTCTTCATGAAAGCTTTAGCAAAATCTTTTGAGCTTTCTAGTTGTGCTGCTTCTTTTGTTGGTCCAAAAATATTAAGTCCATGTTTGTGGAAATCATTAACGATGCCTAGAGAAAGAGGTAACTCAGGACCAACCACAGTGAGTTCGATATTATTTTGTTTGGCAAAATCAATCAGCTCATGATTATTTTTTAGATTGATATTTTTTATTTTTTGATTTCCAGTGGCTGTACCACCATTTCCAGGGGCAACATAAACTAAATCTACTAAATTACTTTGGGCTAGTTTCCAAGCAATTGCATGCTCCCGCCCACCATTTCCTATGACCAATATTTTCATTTAATTAATGTCTAAAGTGTCTTATTTTTGTAAATAGCATAACGAGACCATGTTCATTAGCGGCCTCAATAACCTCGCTATCACGCATACTTCCTCCGGGCTGAATGACATACTTGGCGCCATATTGTGCGAGTACATCTAAGCCATCTCTAAAGGGAAAAAAAGCATCTGAAGCAACCACGCTACCTTTTAATGATAGTCCAGCATTCTCCGCTTTAATGGCTGCAATTTTTGTGCTGTCTACTCGACTCATCTGACCTGCGCCAACACCTAACGTTTTTTTGTCACGACAAAAAACAATTGCATTGGATTTAACATACTGTGCTACTTGCCATGCAAACTTTAGATCGGATAAATCCTTCGGTGATGGTTTTAGTTTAGTTACAATTTCACATGCATCAATATCGAGTTCATGTTCATCAGCGGATTGGACAAGGAAGCCCCCTCCAATTTTTTTAAAATCTAGCTGGTTAGTGGAATGACCCAGAGGAACCTGAAGTAATCTAATATTTTCTTTGGTTTGAAAAATTTTTAAAGCTTCACTTGAATAGCTTGGAGCAATAATAACTTCCACGAACTGTTTCATAATTAATTCTGCTGCCGCTCCATCAACTTCAACATTAAAAGCAATGATTCCACCAAAGGCAGAGGTTGGATCTGTATTAAAGGCTCCTTGGTATGCATCTGAAGGGGTTTTTGCAGAACAAACACCACAAGGATTAGCGTGCTTTACAATGACACAGGTAGGTTCTTTAAAACTTTTGACACATTCCCAGGCGCCATCAGAGTCATTAAGGTTATTAAATGATAACTCCTTGCCCTGCAGTTGAGTAAAGTTAGATAAAGCGCCTGGTATCTCTTTATTAAATTTGAAGAAGGCAGCTTTTTGGTGGGGGTTCTCACCGTATCTCATTTCCATTTCTTTATTGAGTACCTGTCCTAAGACATTTGGAAAATGTCCCTCATCCTGAGTAAGATAAGTACTTATGGCCGCATCATATCTTGCGGTATGAGTAAATGCTTTTTTTGCCAAATTAAATCTAAAATCACGATCAAGTGCCCCTTTGTTTTTTTTAAATTCTTCAATAAATAAATCGTAATCCTCACAGCTTGTTAACACAGCTACGGATTCAAAATTCTTAGCCGCTGAACGAATCATTGTTGGCCCACCAATATCGATATTTTCGATCGCATCCTCAAGTGAACAATTGGGTTTCTCAATGGTTGCTTCGAAGGGGTACAAATTAACAACGACAAGATCAATGGTTTCAATATTATTTTCACGAAGCGTTTTTAAATGGTCATCATTTCTTTTTGCTAGAATGCCACCATGAATTTTAGGGTGAAGTGTTTTTACTCTTCCCTCTAACATCTCAGGAAACTTTGTGTAATCAGATACTTCGGTCACTGTTATTGAATTGTCATTTAGCAACTTAGCGGTTCCGCCTGTTGATAAAATTTCAACATTAAAATCAGTTAATACCTTGGCTAAATCTAATAATTTATCTTTGTCAGAAACACTAATTAATGCACGTTTGATTTTGATCATTTTTAAAACTCTATGTTATGGGCTTTTAATTTTTTTCTTAAAGTATTTCTATTTAAGCCTAAAATTTCGGCAGCTTTACTCTGGTTGCCATGAGCGAAGTTCATCACGTACAGTAAAAGCGGCTTTTCAATATGGGTTAGAACTAAATCGTAGAGATTACCTGGTAACTCGCCGTGAAGGTCTTTAAAATACTGATCAAGTAAGAGATCAATGTCATCGGAGAGTCGATTATTTATCATTATGCAAAAACAACCTCAGCCATGGATTGATCGTAAGGAATATATTGATGATGAACTTTCAGACTTTCAAAATATTCATTAATTGCTTTGATTTGTAATGTAGGCTCTTCAATTAAATTCATATTGGCTCTAAATTGGGCTGAATGTTTTAAGCCTTTGGTGTACCAAGAAATGTGTTTTCGAGCAATACGCATACCTTTCAGCTCGCCATAAAAATCATACAAATCATTAACGTGTTCAAGTGTTGTTTTTTGTATTTCATTAATGGTTGGTAGCTCGGGCACTTCATTATGTTTTAAAAAGTGATCAATTTCACGAAAAATCCATGGTCGCCCTTGAGCCGCTCGTCCAATCATGACACCATCGGCCTTGGTATAGTCCAAAACATATTTTGCTTTTTCGGGCGTTGTAATATCACCATTAGCAATTACAGGAATATTAATTGCATTTTTAACTGAAGCAATCGTGTCATATTCTGCATGACCCTGATAAAGACAAGCGCGAGTTCTGCCATGAATTGCTAGTGCCTTAATACCAGATTCTTCAGCAATTTTTGCAATTTTTGTGGCATTCTTATTTTCTTTATCCCAGCCTGTCCTGATTTTTAGTGTGACTGGAATATTGACAGCATTGACAACATTTTGAAGAATATCTTCAACTAATTTTTCATGTTTGAGCAATGCGGAGCCCGCCATAACATTACATATTTTTTTTGCGGGACAACCCATATTGATATCAATAATTTGGGCGCCGTTATCCGCATTATATTTTGCGGCATCAGCCATCATTTTAGGATCTGCCCCAGCAATTTGAACTGAAATAGGATCTACTTCACCTTCATGATCTGCTCTTTTTTTAGTTTTTTCACTGCCATAGAGCAATGAGTTCGATGTAACCATTTCGCTGACAGCGACACCTGCACCTAATTTTTTACAAAGCATTCGAAAAGGCCTGTCGGTTACACCCGCCATGGGTGCAAGAAAAAGGTTATTCCTAATACTTATATTGCCTATGTTCATAAATAATTCTGTGAGAAAAGTGCTTATTTTATAATCAATCAGGCAATGAGCAAAGCTTAAATTTTATTTATTTTCTCGCCAAGATATTTTTTCATCTGAGAGGAAGTTTTTTAAGAAGAGCATGGCGTTTTTGACTTGTTGTTTATCGCCTTTAATACCAAATTCTAATGTTTTGTTAGGTGAGAGCTTGGGAAGGCTATATATTCGAACATCAGTAAATTGTTTCTCAATGGATCGCATAAGATCAATCAGTGTGCTTTCACTTCGATCATCGATCCACAATGATTGATCATCCGTCGTTTTTTCTTTAGAAAATTCTAAATAATAATGATTGATGACCCATTCAATCATGGGCCATGCCATTTCAGGAAAGCCTGGCATAAAATGATGGTCATGCAAAGAAAACCCTGGAATGTTATTGATTGTGTTAGGTATTAATTTGGCATTTTTAGGAAGCTCTCCCATCAAAATGCGTTTTGGATAAGCGTCTTTACCAAATTGTTTTTCAATTAATGCAATGGCCTCAGGATGTCTTTCAATAGCAATATTATTTGCACTTGCAGCTGCTTGCCGAGTTCGATCATCGGGAGTAGCACCAATGCCCCCAAAGCTAAATAATATGCAGTCTTTTTTATTAAAGATACATTGCTTAATATCCTCTTCTGAGTCCCCCACATAATTTGCTCCGGCAAGCATAAAATCAAATTTCTTAAGTGTATTTATTAAATAAGTTAAGTGTTTATCTTGACGTTTGCCAGAGAGTATTTCATCTCCAATAATTAATGCGTGAATGGGTTTTAGGATCAATGTGCTTGCTCCCAATTATCACCTTGACCTATATCAGTAACCAATGGAACATCGAGCGATGCAACAGAATTCATGAGTTTTGGCACCATTTCCTTAAATGTTTCAACCTCTTGATTAGGCACTTCAAATACAAGTTCATCATGAACTTGCATGATCATCTTGCCTTGCAAGCCATTATTGTTTGTGAGCCAATCATCCACTTTTATCATTGCAAGCTTAATAAGGTCCGCCGCAGTGCCTTGCATTGGACCATTAATTGCAGCCCTTTCAGCGGCTGCTCTGCGCATTCCATTGCCACCATTGATTTCAGGCGTCCATAGACGACGACCAAAAAATGTTTCAACGTAACCATTAAATTTTGCAAATTTCTTAGCTTCGTCCATGTATTGTTTTACCCCAGGATATTTTGAAAAGTATTTTTCAATATAATTTTGAGCAGCCATTCGATCTATATTTAGATTTCGAGCTAAGCCATAGACACCCATGCCATAAATTAATCCAAAATTAATGACTTTGGCATACCTCCTTTGTTCGGATGTCACGGTATCAAGCTTGGTGTTAAATATCTCTGAGGCTGTGATTTTATGAATATCTTCGTTATTTTTGAAAGCATTTATTAAGCCTTCGTCTTGAGATAAATGAGCCATGATTCTTAATTCAATTTGGGAGTAGTCAGCTGACATGATTTTATGATCTTTGTTTGCAATAAAAGCCTCACGCACTTTTCTTCCCTCTTGCGTACGAATGGGAATATTTTGTAGATTAGGCTCTGAACTTGCGAGTCGACCGGTAATTGCAACCGCTTGATTATAACTGGTATGAACTCGACCTGTATTGACATTGATCATTCTAGGTAACTTATCTGTATAAGTTGACTTGAGTTTTGATAAACCTCTGTGTTCTAAAATAATTTTAGGTAGAGGGTAATTTTCAGCCAGCTCTTGTAAAACATCTTCACTGGTTGATGCGGCGCCTGTCGGTGTTTTTTTCAGCGGTTTAATGCCAAGCTTTTCAAATAAAATTTCTTGTAATTGTTTTGGGGAGGATAAGTTAAATGGTTGCTCGGCAATTTCATAAGCCTGATTTTCAAGATGAACAAGTTTTTGGCCAATGTCATGGCTTTGTTTGTGGAGTGTATTAGCATCAATTAAAACACCATTTCTTTCCATTTTCAATAACACTTTCATAGCGGGTATTTCAAATGTTGAATAAATTTGGTTTAGCTTTTCATTATCTTTAAGTAAACCTGAGAGGTGATTATGAAGTTGTAATGTTACATCAGCATCCTCTGCTGCATAATGAATCGCATCCGATAAATTGACTTGGTCAAAGGTTATTTGGTTAACTCCTTTTCCAACTAATGATTCATAGCTTACACATTCATGATTAAGATATTTTTTACTTAATTTATCCATGCCATGACTTTGATGACTCTCTAATACATAACTTTGAAGCATTGTATCGTCTGCAATACCTTGCAGTGAAATATCGTAGTTTAAAAAAATATGGGCATCATATTTGATGTTTTGACCAATCTTTTTTATATTTTCGTCCTCTAAAATTGGCTTTAAATTTTTTAGAACGTAGGCGATAGCCAGTTGATTTTCAGATGAGTTTTGATGGCCAATAGGAATATAAAAAGCAACCCCTGGGTTTAAAGATACTGAGATGCCTACAAGATTTGCCTGCATAAAATCAAGTGAGTCTGTTTCAGTGTCTATGCATACAAAGCCTACTTTTTTAATTTCATTGATACACTCTTGGAGTTTTTGTTCTGTTTGGATAGGCTGATAATTCTGTAAATTTTTAAATGTGGTTGCCAGTAATTTTTTGGGCTCAAGCTCCTCGTCATGTTTTCTTGAATTACCATTTAAATCCTTGAGCCAACTGGAAAAATTAAAGCGCTTATATAATTCAATTAATTTCTTTTCATCCGAAGGTTTTTTAGCAAAGTCTGACCAATCGCAAGCGATATCGACATCTGTTTTTATTGTGATTAAATCCTTAGCCGTGGGGAGCCAATCAGTAACCTTTCTAAGGTTTTCACCAACAGCCCCAGAAAAATTATGAGCATTGCTGATGATTTCATCCAGACTATCAAATTCCTCTAGCCATTTAAGGGCAGTTTTAGGACCCACTTTTTCAACACCGGGAATGTTATCGACCTTGTCTCCGATGATGGTTAAGTAGTCAATTATTTTTTCTGGGGGTACTCCAAATTTATTTCTAACTCCATCCACATCGAGGGTCTCATCATTCATCGTGTTCACAAGGGTAGTTTTGGGGTTCACAAGTTGTGCCAGATCTTTGTCACCTGTTGAGATAGTGACTTGTAAATTATCATGATTTGCTTTTTTAGCCAGTGTGCCTATCACATCATCGGCCTCGACACCTTGATGAATAATGATGGGCCAACCCATCGCGTCAATTGCCTCCAATAGAGGCTCAATTTGACATGCGAGTTCTTCAGGCATTTTGGGTCGAGTAGCCTTGTAATCTTTATATATATCACTTCTAAAGGTTTTACCTTTAGCGTCAAATACACAAACACTGTAATCGGAGGGGTATTTGCTATGAATATGTCTTAGCATATTGAGCACACCATAAATGACGCCTGTCGGCTCATTTTCTTTATTTCTGAAGTCAGGCATCGCATGAAATGCCCTGTAAAGATATGATGAGCCATCAACCAATAAAATTTTCTTCATAAATTCATTATAAAAGTTTTTTATTTAAATGCTTACTTGTAAGATGTTTATTTTGATAGAATTATCTGCATGAAAACTATTTTTAGATTAGAAAGCTTTTTTATAATCATTTCATCATTAATGATTAGCTTAAATTTGTATGCAGAGGATAGGGAAGTTTTCGAAGAAATTCATCCCCCTCCATCGATTGTTGACTCTGATTATATCAATGAGCCTGAGGTTACAATTAGGAAAGATGAGGAAAAGTTTGTTGAAGAGTATAGAGTTAATGGTCAACTTTATATGATCAAAGTTTCCCCAAAAAATGCACCCTCATATTACTTGTATAAAAGTAATGTTGAGGCTGACTGGGTAAGGTATGATGACCCAACCGCCCCAATGAATGTGCCTCAGTGGGTTCTGTTTACCTTTTAGTTATTCACTAATTTATGGCAGTTTACACTTCAGTTGAGCGTGAAGACCTCGTAAATTATCTTAAGCAGTATGATCTAAGTGACCTTATTGACTATAAGGGCATATCTTCTGGGGTAACAAATTCGAATTATTTAGTCGTTACAAAAGATGACAATTATATATTAACTATTTTTGAACATGCACATCAAAATGAACTTAATTTCTATGTTGATTTGATGGCTCACTTATCTCATGAAGGCATTGCCTGCCCTTGTCCTGTTGCAATGATGGATCAAAAACTTATTGGCGAATTAAATAGAAAACCTTCACTGCTTGTTTCATTCATTAAAGGACAAGAAATTCAAGATGTTGATAGTAATGCTTGCTTTGAAATAGGGGTGGCTTTAGCTAAGATCCATATGGCATCCAAAACTTTCTTAGATTATCAAAAAAATCCTCGTAGCCTGATGTGGATGAATAAAACCTTTAGCAATATTATTAAGCATTTAACTCAGGATGAAAGAAATTTAATAAAAACTGAATTAAATTTTTTAGAGGAAAATTCGCTTGAGGGATTACCTTCTGGCATCATTCACGCTGACCTTTTTAGAGACAATGTATTATTTAAAGATAATCAAATTGCCGGCATCATTGATTTTTATTATGCCTGTCATGATATTTTTATTTTAGATATTGCGATTACTGCGAATGATTGGTGTTGCCATCAAAATTCTTTTGATCATGAAAAATTTTTGTCCCTAATTGATGGTTATGAGTCAATCAGAGAGCTTGAGCCGACTGAGTGTGAGCACTTAAATTGTGCGCTGAGGTTTGCTGCAATGAGATTTTTTCTATCACGCCTTTTTGACTTTTATAATGCTAAAGAAGGGGAATTGACCAATATCAAGCCCCCTGATGTATTTAAGCAGCTATTAATTTATCATCAGGCATCTCAATGAAAAAGAATATAAATCAAACCTATCAATGGATTTATGAAAGTTTTAGTCTTTTAAAGCGACATATTCGTTTTTCGCTTTTGGCAGGAATGTTTTATCTAATGTTTTATATGTTTGTACCTGCCACACCTGGGCTTAATGTATTAAGTCCTTTGCTTATCATCCTATGGCCTTTTGTCACCATACTAATTGTAGGTAATTATCTTAGCAAATTAAATGGCCAGGCACTTGATATAAAAATGCTATTTAATTTATTAAGGCAAAAACTTTCACATTTAATTTTTGTGGGCATTCTATCTATTGCGTACACCATTTTTTTGAGCGCATGGTTGAGTGCGGATATGACAAGAATTATTGAGCTAACTAAATCATCAGAATTAGAGAAGATTTCCTTTAACCTAATAAGTCCGATTCTCATTAAAATTTTATTGGCTACCATTCCATTTATTATGTTGACATGGTTTGCGCCATTACTGATTGTTTTCAAAAATTACAATTTTTTAAAGTCAATTAAATCGAGTTTTGCTGCATGCTTGATTTATTTAATCCCATTATTGTTATCTTGGCTCTTTTTTATTAGTATCTTTTTGCTAGTAATTTTTATTGTGAGTTTTATTACATCCTCAATGAGCTTTTTGTCGTTAAGCTTGTCATCGTTCCTATCAAGCTTTTTTATTTTAATATTGGTTACAATTTATTTTGCTCTTACTTTTGCTTTCCAAGGCATTACTTACAAAACTATCTTTAAATGATTTAAATTTCAGTTAATTTTGCATATTCAAGGGCTAGCCATTTAATGCCATGGCTCGAAAATTTAACTTGTATTCTTAAATCATGTTGTTCACCTTCATAACCTGTCACTACTCCATTACCAAATTTTGGATGATTAAGGTTCGTGCCAATTTTCCATGGATAGCTTGTATTCGAAGTTGGCATGAAGTTGCGAATAGGCTGAGTCAGGACATCCTGTCTTTTAGCAGTATTGAGCGCTTTAACAAGTTCCTCTGGAATTTCATCCAAAAATCTTGATGGAATATTATATTGCGTTTGACCATGCAACATTCTTGATTGAGAAAGTGTTAGATACAGTTTTATTTTGGCCCTTGTAACGGCAACGTACATTAACCTTCTTTCCTCCTCAAGCCCATTGGGCTCGGACATACTTTGCTCGTGAGGACATAAGCCATCCTCTAAACCTGTAATAAAGACAGTTTCAAATTCTAGGCCTTTTGCAGAGTGAATCGTCATAAGTTGAAGGGCATCCTGATCTGAGGATGCTTGCAATTCACCACTCTCTAACGAGGTGTAATTTAAAAACTCGACGAGATTAAGGGATGCATTGTCGATTTCTGAGCTGTCAGCAAATGTTACCGCTGCAGATACAAGCTCTTGTAGGTTTGATATTCTGTCTAAACCATCTTTGTCATTTTGATAATGTTGTAACAAGCCTGATCTTTCGTTAATGATGTCAATCGACTCAGCAATGGTGAGCCCATGAATTTCATCCTCAATCGTTTTTATTAACTCAACAAAATATGGAATACCTTTTTTAAGGTTAGAAGTGTTTTGTGGACTTGCATTTGCTGCTTCCCAAAGAGAAACATTTTTGAGCTTAGCTTCATCTTGTAATTTTTCTAATGATTTTGAACCTATACCTCGTGCAGGAAAATTAATAATTCTAAGTAATGCATTATCGTCGCTTTTATTTGAAATGAGCCTTAGGTAAGCAAGTGCATGTTTGACCTCTGCACGCTCAAAGAACCTTAACCCACCGTAGACACGGTATGGAATATTGTTTGAAACAATCGCATGTTCAATGACTCTTGATTGAGCGTTACTTCGGTAAAGAATTGCTATTTGGGAATAATTTAGCCCTGAACGATGAAGTTGTTTTACCTCATCAATAATAAAATTAGCTTCATCAAGATCGCTGATCGCGACGTATTGGCGAATAGGATCACCATGACCTAAGTCAGTCCATAAATTTTTTCCTAAACGATCCTCATTATTACTAATAATTGCATTAGCGGCATTAAGAATATTATTTTTCGATCTATAATTTTGTTCAAGCTTAATAACATCCTTGATCTTAAAATCTTTTTGTAGATCCTTCATGTTACCTACTCGTGCACCACGGAAGCTGTAGATCGATTGATCGTCATCACCTACAGCAAACACTTGATTTTTGTCTCCTGCTAGAAGCTTGATCCACTTATATTGAAGTTCACTGGTATCTTGGAACTCATCAATTAAAAGGTGACTAAACCTCTCTTGATAATGATGTAATAGTTGAGGATTATCTCTAAGTACTTCATAGCATCGCAAAAGAAGTTCTGCAAAGTCCACAACTCCCTCTTTTTGACATTGTTTTTCATACTCAGCATAGATTTCAATTATTTTTTTTGAGTGATTATCGTAAGGTTTGATTACTTTCGATCTCAAGCCTTCTTCTTTGTACCCATTAATATGATATTGAACTTCACGTGGAGGAAAATTATCCTCATCTACATTCATAGAACGCATAAGCCTTTTAATGGCAGATAATTGATCTTGGCTATCTAAGATTTGAAAAGTTTCAGGTAAATTTGCATCAATGTGATGGAGCCTTAAAAAGCGATTGCATAAGCCATGAAATGTTCCAATCCACATACCTCTGGTGTTGATTGGGAGTTGGGCTGTTATTCTGGTAATCATTTCACGAGCCGCTTTATTGGTAAAGGTCACAGCAAGAAGACCACCTGGACCAACAATTTGATTATGAATAAGCCAGGAGATACGGGAGGTTAGAACCCGTGTTTTACCGCTTCCAGCTCCTGCTAGAACAAGAGCAGATCCACTATCTAAAGTTACAGCTTCGAATTGTTTTTCATTGAGATCTTGTAAAAAACTGATTTGATGACGAGCAATTTGCATGGCAATAATGCTACATGATTTTTTAATATCTTTTATTTTTTTGACGAACTTTTTTATGATTATTAAGTCATAATAGGCGTAAAACTGCTGATATGTTTAATTCCTCCCTTAGATATCAGCAATAAAAAAGGCCTCATTATGAGGCCTTTTTTATTTATGAATGAACCTATGATTTACATCATACCGCCCATACCGCCCATACCGCCCATACCGCCCATATCAGGCATTGCAGGTGCAGGATCATCTTTTGGAAGTTCGGCAACCATACATTCTGTTGTAAGCATTAAACCTGCAACAGAGGCTGCATTTTGAAGAGCTGAACGAGTCACTTTGGTTGGATCTAAAACACCCATCTCAACCATGTCACCATAATTTTCATTAGCCGCATTAAAACCATAGTTACCTTTTCCATTAAGAACATCGTTGACCACCACTGAAGCTTCAATGCCAGCGTTAGCTACAATTTGTCTTAAAGGTTCTTCGATTGCCCTTAAAACAATTCGAATACCTGCTTCTTGGTCAGCATTATCACCTTTAACTTTTTTAATTGCATCAATGGTTCTTAAAAGAGCAACACCTCCACCTGGAACAATTCCTTCCTCAACAGCAGCGCGCGTTGCATGAAGTGCGTCCTCGACTCTGGCTTTTTTCTCTTTCATTTCAATTTCTGTAGTAGCACCAACCTTGATTACGGCTACGCCACCAGCAAGTTTAGCTACACGCTCCTGTAATTTTTCTTTATCATAATCACTGGTCGACTCTTCAATTTGAGTTTTAATCTGACCAATACGTGATTTGATATTAGCTTGGCTACCAGCACCATCAATAATAATGGTGTTTTCTTTACCAACTTCAATTTTTTTAGCTTGACCAAGATCTTCAGGCTTAACACCTTCAAGTGTTAGTCCTACTTCGTCAGAAATCACAGTACCCCCAGTTAGGATAGCAATATCTTCTAACATCGCTTTTCTTCGATCACCAAAGCCAGGAGCTTTTACTGCAACAACCTTTATGGTTCCACGAATGTTATTGACAACCAAAGTAGCTAAGGCTTCACCTTCAATTTCTTCAGCAATAATTAATAGTGGCTTGCTAGCTTTTGCAACCGTTTCTAACACTGGAAGAAGATCTTTAATACTAGCAATTTTTTTGTCATGCAGAAGTATGTAAGGATCTTCAAGAAGTGCAATTTGACGCTCTTGATTGTTAATAAAGTAAGGTGAAAGGTAACCACGGTCAAACTGCATACCTTCAACCACATCAAGCTCATTAGATAAGCCAGAACCATCCTCAACGGTAATTACACCTTCCTTACCCACTTTATCCATCGCATCAGCAATAATTTGGCCCACTGATGTATCTGAGTTAGCTGAAATTGAACCAACTTGAGCAATTTCTTTACTAGTGTTACATGGCTTGCTTAATTTTTGTAGGTCAGCAACTGCAGCTTCAACAGCTTTATCAACACCACGCTTGAGATCCATAGGATTCATTCCAGCAGCCACTGATTTCATACCTTCACGGATGATTGCTTGTGCTAGCACAGTCGCTGTGGTTGTTCCATCACCAGCATTGTCAGATGTTTTGGATGCGACTTCTTTAACCATTTGTGCACCCATGTTTTCATATTTGTCTTGTAGTTCGATTTCCTTGGCTACTGAAACACCATCTTTTGTGATGGTTGGTGCGCCAAATGATCTCTCGAGTACAACGTTTTTACCTTTTGGACCGAGGGTGACTTTAACTGCATTTGCAAGCGTGTTCACACCTCTAACCATTTTTTGGCGAACGTCATCACCAAATTTTACTTCTTTAGCTGCCATTATTTATTCTCCAATTCTCTAAATTATTCAACAATACCCATGATGTCCTCTTCGCGCATTACGAGAAGTTCATCACCGTCAACCTTGACTTCTTGCCCAGCATATTTGCCAAAGAGCACCTTGTCGCCAACTTTTACATCTAATGTACGCGTAGTTCCATCTTCTAAAATTTTGCCATTACCGACTGCTTGAACAACACCTTGGTCTGGTTTTTCGCCAGAGGCACTGTCTGGAATCACAATTCCAGAGGCGGTGGTGCGTTCTTCTTCAAGACGCTTTACAATTACTCGATCATGTAAAGGACGAATTTTCATTTGTTAAATCTCCTAGTAGTGTATTCTTAAAATAATTTTTCAGTGCTCAATTAGCACTCTCTGATGCAGAGTGCTAATAATAGGGATGAATGCTGTAAAATTCAAGAGTAAATAAAACTTTTTTTGTATAAATGGCTGATTTTTAATAAAAATGTTTGAAAAAAAAGATTACATCAATGTGGGGGCCTCCGAATTAAAGGTCACTCCTATTACTTTGGGCACCATGACTTTTGGTGATCAAAATAACCAAGAAGAAGCCTTTGAGCAATTAGATTATGCGTTATCCATAGGCATTAATAGCATCGATTGTGCCGAGCTTTATCCTGTCCCCCCAAAAGCGGAAACCTATACGCGAACAGAAACCATCCTAGGCAATTGGCTGAAAAAAATTAATCGAGAAAGTATTGTTCTCTCGACAAAAATTGCAGGTCCACGAAGGAGTTTGAAATGGATTAGGGGAGGACCTACATCGCTTGATGAAAAAAATATGACTGAAGCTCTTGATGAATCTTTGAAGCGACTTAAGACAGACTATGTTGATATTTTATATCTGCATTGGCCCGAGAGGAATGTGCCGATGTTTGGGCAATACAAATTTGAGCCTAAGGATGATTTTATAAACAACGAGCAAATTCATTGGGTATCGATAGAAGAGCAATTAAAAACCTTACAGAAGTTTATTCGTGATGGAAAAGCCAGATACATTGCACTATCAAATGAATGGCCATGGGGTGTTATGGAGTTTTTGAGAGTTGCAAGGTCGGAAAATTTACCTTTAATTAATGCTGTGCAAAATAGTTACAGTTTAATTAATCGGGCAGCTGAATTGGGAATGACGGAGATTTTATTTCGCGAGAAGGTTGGCTTTTTTGCTTACTCTCCCTTAGCTTTTGGTCATTTGACGGGGAAATATATACTTAATCCAAGAGAAAAAGGCCGAGTCACCTTATTTGAAGGGTATGCTAAACGGTTTAATAAACCAGGTGTGCCTGGCGCAGTTGAGAAATACTTAGAACTCTCCCAACAATATGAAATGTCTTTAACTCAAATGGCCCTTAGCTTTGTTATGAGTCAATGGTTCGTGACGAGCACAATTCTTGGCGCAACTAAGCTTAGTCAATTAAAAGAAAATGTTGCAGCATACTCAACTCAGTTGTCAGATGAAATCCTTAAAGACATTGAAAATATCCATCTTCAGTGTATGAATCCAGCGCCCTAATTTTCATGAATAATCAAAGCATTTCAATAAAAAGTCTCAAACATGTTTGGCATCCGTGCTCACAAATGAAACATTTTGAAACTAACCCATTAATTCCCATAAAAAAAGCAAAAGGGGTTTGGCTGTATGATTTTGATGGGAAACGTTACCTTGATGCTATCAGTTCTTGGTGGGTTAATCTCTTTGGACATAATCATCCAAAAATTAAAGCTGCAATTAAAAAGCAAATGAATCAACTTGAACACACGATGATAGCTGGACTCACCCATGAGCCTGTGATCAACTTGTCTGCAAAGCTTAACAAATTGACAAAATTAGGCCACTGTTTTTATGGCAGTGATGGTGCCAATGCCATTGAAATTGCCATCAAAATGAGCACTCATTATTGGTCGCTAAAAAGACAACCTAAAAAAAATAAAATTGTTTATTTAAAAAATAGTTATCATGGAGAGACTTTAGGCGCATTGTCAGTAACATCTGTACCTTTATTTCAAAGAAACTATCAACAACTTTTACGAAGCCATATTCAAGTTGATTCGCCGGATTGGCGGTTTAAAAAGCATGATCAATCAGAAGAAGAATATGTTTCAGAAAAATTAAATGAATTAAAACGTGTTTTTGAAAAGAAAAGCCAGATGATTTCGGCCATTATTATTGAGCCAATGGTGCAATGTGCCGGGGGGATGGGCATGTATTCCCCAAATTACCTCACAGGATTAAGAAAGCTTTGTAATAATTACGATATACATCTCATTGCTGATGAAGTTGCAGTAGGTTTTGGGCGAACAGGAAAAATGTTTGCAATTGAGCATGCAAATATAAAACCAGATTTTATCTGCCTCTCTAAGGGTATCACAGGAGGTTTTTTACCTTTATCAGTTACCTTAGCTTCCAATGATATTTTCAATGCATTTTATGATGATGATATTAGCCATGGTTTTTTACATTCACATTCATATACCGGTAACCCCCTCGCATGCAGCGCAGCTATAGCGACATTATCTATTTTTAAAGATGAGAAAATTATTAGTCAAAATAAAATTAAATCAAAAAAATTAACCGTCTTGTTGGATGAGATAAAACATTTACCCCTTCATAATTTTAGACATTTGGGGATGATTTGGGCTTTTGAGTTAGATAAATGTGTCCATATTGAAAACTTTACTAAAAATTGTCTTCATCATGGCTTATTTATTAGGCCTCTGGGACAGACCGTTTATCTCATGCCTCCATATTGTATATCTGATAATGAGATGCAGTTTATGGTCAAAATAATTAAAAAAGCAATTGAAAATGAAATTCATTAAGATCATTTTATTTTGTCTTTTATTTTGCTCATGGTTTGCAAATGCAGACAATGATGCTGATTTAAAAAAAATTATTAATTCCTATTCTTTTGATCACAATAATTACTCATTGATAGTTAAAAATTTAACCCAACCTGAAAAACTAAATTTTGAACACAATAGCCAATCCCTATTTAACTCTGCTTCTCTAGTAAAAATTATTACAACTTTCATGGCCATAGAGAAGCTTGGACCGAACTTTAAATGGCAATCAGACTTTTATCCCTCAGGTGAGATTGTCGAGGGTGTTTTAGAGGGAGATTTAATTTTTAAAGGGCGAGGTGATGCATCTTTTTCAGTTAACGACCTTGAGAAGATGATAGTCAGATTAAGACAACTTGGGATTTATAAAATTAATGGAGATTTAGTTATTGACTCCACGTATTTTGGATCAATGTCCCAAGAAAAAAATTTTGATAACGACCCTTTGAGAGCCTATAACGTTCTGCCTGATGCTGTTTCAATACAAGCAAATACAATAAATTTTAAGTTGGAGGTCATTAATGATGAACTTAAAATTTTCAAAGATCCCAATCTTGAGGTTCTAGAAGTTGTAAATCAAATAAGCTTGACTAAAGATAAGTGCCGCAATTGGAGGTCAAAAATCACTTACGATTTATCTAAAGAAAAAAATATGCAGAAAATTATATTTGGAGGATCTATCAGTCGTGATTGTGAGAGTAAAGAGATTGATTTGTATGCGATTGATGATGATATTTATTTTTTGGAAAATTTTAAGAAACTTTGGCTTTCAAGTGGAGGTGTATTTGAGGGAAATTTAAAATTAGCTAATGAAGATAAATCATCAACTCCCTCTCTTGTTTCACATTTTTCAGCACCACTGAGCGAACTTATTCGTGATATTAACAAATACAGCCTTAACCTCATGTCAAGAAATTTAATGCTCACGATGTTGGCTGAAGAAATAATGATGCCAGCTACCGAGGAGGATGTTAATCAATTCATCCATGACTGGTTTATTTTAAAAGGATTTAATATTGATGGTTTATTCGTCGATAACGGCGCGGGGTTATCAAGAAAAATAAAAGTAAGTGCTTACCAATTGTCAGAGCTACTTCATGCTATTTATGTTCACCCATTGATGCCAGAAATTATCGCCTCATTTCCTATATCTGCAATTGATGGCACGCTTGAAAAAAGAATGTTATATTCGCCTGTCAATGCAAGGGGCCATTTTAAAACTGGGTCATTAAAAGATGTTAATGCAATGGCTGGGTTTTTTTTAAATAACCAAAATGAAATGATCATGTTTATTTTTTTAATGAATGATCAAAGAGCCGGATTGTCTACCTCTCTTCAGGAAAAGTTAATAGAAAAAATTTTTTATATGAAATAGGATTTTAAAATGTTTAAAAACTTGTTATTAATATTTTTTTTAGTAATTCAGTCATTGCCCTTGATGGCAGTTGATATCAATATTAAGGATGAAAGCATGGAGCAAAAAATTACCGAGTTAAAACTCATCGACTCAAAAGTGGGTGAGGGTCGTGAGGCTGAAAAGGGACTTTCAATTACCGTTCATTACACCGGCTGGCTTTATGATGCAAACGCTAAAGACTTTAAAGGACAAAAATTTGATAGCTCACTAGATCGCCGTGAACCTTTTACATTTATTTTAGGCGTAGGCCAAGTGATTCGTGGGTGGGATGAAGGTTTTAAAGGCATGCAAATTGGTGGTAAACGAACTATTCATATCCCAAGTGAGTTCGGTTATGGACGCAGAGGTGCGGGTAATGTCATTCCACCAAATGCCGATCTTATTTTTGATGTTGAATTGTTGGGTATTAAATGATGAAGGTTAACGTTAACTGGGAAGGGGAAGTTAGCTTTAAAGGATCAACAGATTCAGGCCTTTTTTATTTTATGGACGGCCCAGAAGAGGCTGGTGGCCAAAATCGGGGTATGAGACCCATGGAGGCTTTACTTATTAGTATGGGGGGCTGCACGTCATATGATGTCATCACCATTTTGAAAAAATCACGCCAAGCCATTAACCATTGCGAGGCAGTCATTACTGCCGAGCGAGCAGATAGCATTCCTAAAGTATTTACAAAAATTCATATTCACTTTGTTATAAGCGGCGATGCTTTGGATCCAAACGCAATTGAAAGAGCGATTACTTTATCTGCTGAAAAATATTGCTCTGCATCGATTATGTTAGGAAAATCGGTCGCCATTACTCACGACTATGAAATTATTTGATAATTTTTATTGAGTAAGTCTCTTCAGTTTCTATGATATCTAAAAGTCGATCGATATTAGGGTGCTTGCCTGGATGATTTTGTGCATCCTCGGTATGCTCTGAATATAAATCAAGACCCTCTACCGCAGCATCAAGGTTAAGCTCGCCAAAAACAGCCCAAAGATGGTGGTAGACCTTGATTGACCCTAGACTCCCAGGTTTACTTTCGATTTGTCCAACCAGTTCTTTTTCTTCATCAAACAGTTGGATTTTCTTTACATGGCTTGCATCCTCAAGGGTTTCTAGGACATCTTTGAATTTTTGCATAATTAAATATGGTAAGTTGAACTTGTCATTAATTTAGCAGTTTTTTTCATGATTGTTTCAATTATTTTTGGGAGTTTTTTAGCGCCTAATGCATGGGCAGATCCTTGATGCTTTTCCTCATCTAATTTCATAGTCTCAAGAATTTTTAAAGTTTTTTTATCATCTGGATTAAGCATGTTTAAATGACTTTCGAGATGGGCTGAGACCTGTTTTTCTGTTTCAGCTAAGAAACCCAGGTTATATTTTTCATCAATAATGCTGGCTAGGCTACCAATTGCAAATGAGCCTGCGTAAAGGATGGGGTTTAGCCTACTTGTTTTTCCATCCAATTCATCAATTCTTTTTTCACACCAAGCTAAATGGTCTATTTCTTCAGAGGCTGCTTTTTCGAGCTCTATTTGAATTTTAGGATTTTTATTAAATAAGAGCTGACCCCTGTATAACGCCTGGGCACAAATTTCACCTGAATGGTTGATCCTCATTAATTGGGCATGTTTTCTTTTGTCCGACTCCGATAGAGGTTGAGTTTCTTTAATATCTGAACCTGGGTAAGGACGACTCTCAATTGATGGGATCGAAAGTGTTTTTAGGCCCCTATCAATCTCTGTGATTAATTTATCTAACATCCGAACTTATTTTTTAGGTTTAGAGTAATCGATACCCTTGTCTATGCCTTTTAAGAAAAGTAAAGCCTGTTGAAATTGCTTATCGTCGTTACCGCCAAGCTCGATAGGTTTAAAGTTTTTTAATGCCTCAGAACCAGCGGTAGGTGCATCGGCAGGTTTATCCTTTTTTGTAGGATCATCTTCGCCTTGGGGATTCACAATATGATTGGTTACATCCTCTTCTCTCACGGCAAATTGTTCAAATCCATCATCGACAACCACGTCCGGCTCAATGCCTTTAGACTGAATGGAACGTCCATTCGGGGTGAAGTATAAAGCGGTAGTCAGCTTAATGGCGGTACCATTGTTCATAGGAAGGATACTTTGTACCGAACCTTTACCAAAACTCCGTGTGCCCAATATGGTGCCGCGCCCATGATCTTGTAGAGCACCGGCAACAATTTCAGAGGCAGAAGCAGATCCGTTGTTAACTAACACAACAAGCGGCGTATGTTTAACATCGCTAGGGACCTTATCAAAATAATTTTTACTAGCAGGGTAGTTTTTTACGTAATTTTCAGGAATGGCAGTCAAGTGCATTTTAGAGTCAGGAGCTCTGCCTTCAGTGTAAACCACCAGATCACCTTCCTCTAAGAAGGCAGCAGAAACACCTACAGCCGCGTTTAAAAGTCCACCTGGATTGTTTCTAAGGTCAAGCACAATACCGTTGAAGGCATACTTATTTTCGCGACGAATTTTCTTGAGCGCTTCTGCAAGATCTTGTGTGGTTCTCTCTTGGAATTGAGTAATTCTGACATAACCATAGTTAGGCTCTACAATTTTTGCTTTTACACTTTTAGTTTTAATATGCGCCCTAACAATCATTACATCAAAGGGAGCATCAACACCCTTACGAAGCACCTGAATTTTAATAGATGATCCCGGCTTACCTCGCATGAGTTTGACAGCTTCATTGAGAGTGAGTCCCTTAACTTGGGTTTGATCAAGCTTCATAATTAAATCACCTGACTTTAAACCTGCCTCATACGCAGGGGTATCTTCGATGGGTGATATCACTTTGACAAAACCATCTTCCATACCTACTTCAATACCAAGCCCACCAAATTCACCTGAGGTGCCTTGCTGCATTTCTTTAAAATTATCCAGGTCTAAGAAGGTTGAGTGAGGATCAAGCCCTGCCAACATTCCAGTGAGCGCTTCATTAATTAATTTTTTATCTTCAATATCTTCAACATAGTCTGTTTTAATTTTTCCGAAGACTTCAGCAAACGTTCTAAGATCCTCAATCGGTAAGTTCGGAGAGGTAGTTTTTTCAGCTAAGGCCTGAAAATTAATAGATATAAGTGCACCTAAAGTTGCACCAAAAAAGATAAAGAGAAATTTTTGGAATTTAGTTTTCATTGTTACTTTAATTAAACCTCAGAATACGTTATAAAAGAGTATATTAAATCTAAGCCAATAATTAAACCATTGAATGTATGAGTCAGTCTAGAATAAAAATTTATTTTTGCACACAATGTAACTGGCTATTACGAGCGTCATGGATTTCACAAGAAATTATTAACACCTTCTCTAAGGACATTGAATACTTACAAATGGTTCCAAGTGATGGCGGTAAGTTTGAAGTATGGTGCAATGAAAAGCTCATTTTTTCAAGAAAAGATGAAGGTGGCTTTATCGACGTGAAATTCATTAAACAACGTTTGCGGGACGAAATAAATCCCCACATGGACCTTGGTCATTCAGATAGAAAAGAATAACTAATGAGCCATTCTTTGCTACATGAATTTTTTTCAGTTGATGGCCCTTTATCAAAAATTATGGATAGCTATCAGGTTCGTGAGGACCAAGTCCATATGGCTGAATTTATTCATGATGCATTTCAAAGCGACTCACCCACAATTATTGAAGCGGGGACAGGGACAGGAAAAACGTTTGCTTACCTGGCTCCCATTTTGATGCATGGCGGTAAGGCTATTATCTCGACCGCCACAAAAAATTTACAGGATCAATTATTTTTAAAAGATATTCCAAGAATTCGTGATGCCCTAAAAATTCCCTTAGAGGTTTCTGTTCTAAAAGGGAGAAATAATTATCTTTGTCAGCTAAGAATGGAAAATGTGGCTTCGGAGGGTTTGTTTCTTAATCGAGATGATATTTCACATCTTGAGAAAATTAAGCGCTTTTCTGTACATAGCGTCACCGGCGAAATTTCAGAAATCGATGATATTCCGGAATCTTCAACTGTATGGCCACTTGTGACCTCGACGAGCGATAACTGTTTAGGTCAATCATGCGCCCATGCCAAGGAATGTTTTTTTTTGAAAGCTAGAAAAAAAGCCTTAAGCGCTGAGATCATTGTTGTGAATCATCATTTGCTTTTTGCTGACCTATCTCTAAAAGACGAGGACATTTCGGAGATATTACCTAAGGTTGACACTATTTTTTTTGATGAGGCACATCAGGTGCCAGAAATTGCGTCATTTTTTTTTGGAAATAATTTTTCAAGCAATCAATTGATTGTATACCTGCAAGAATTAAATCTTTCTTATGCAAAATATGACCTTGAGGATAAAGCTTTTTTTAATCTTACTGAGGCTATCATAAGCTTACTAAGTGGGCTTAGGTCATCATTACCTGCAGTTGGTCATCGAGTTTTATTGGATAACATTGAAAATAAACAGGCATTTATAGAGGATCTTAAGATAGTTCATGAACACCTCAATCAACTAAGAGACTTTTTAATTCAAAATAGTGACGAGAGTCCAGAGCATAAAAAAAATTTAGAGCGACTTGATAACTATCTGAATCAAATCCTATTATGGCTAGATGATAAGGATGAAAAATTTGTCTACTGGCTAGACCTTTATGCAAAATCAATACAATTTAATATTACCCCACTAAGTGTTGCTGAGCCATTTAAAAAAATTCGTGAGGATCATCAGCTAAATTGGCTGTTTACCTCTGCAACGTTAACGGTGGATAATTCGTTTGAACACTTCAAAGAAGACTTGGGCTTAAATGATGCGCGCGAAAAATCATACCCAAGCCCATTTGATTATCAAAAAAATGCAATGTTGTATGTACCGGAGGGTATGCCTGAACCCAATGACAGTAACTTTAATATTTATCTTGTCAATAAGATGTTGCCTTTGATTGAAGCCTGTCATGGAAGAACATTTATCTTGTCAACCAGCTTAAAGGGCGTTGCAGAAATTAGCACACTGTTAAAAGATGAATTTTTAAAAAGAAATCTTGATATTTCTGTCCTGAGTCAGGGTAATGAATCTAAAAATGTTATATTAAAACGTTTTAGAGAATTGCCCTCGGCCGTTCTGGTAGGTTCGATGTCATTTTGGGAGGGTATCGATATCAGAGGTCAAAAATTATCCCTCGTCATTATTGATAAACTTCCCTTTCAGTCACCAGGGGATCCGATATTTGAATCAAAAATTAATCACTTCAACGCAAGGGGGTTGAATGCTTTTTTTAACTTGCAATTACCTCATGCTGTCATTCAGTTAAAACAAGGCTCAGGTAGACTGATTAGAGACCATAACGACCGAGGGGTTTTAGCCATTACTGACCCTAGAATTATTAATCGTGGCTATGGTAAAAAATTTTGGAAAAGCTTACCCCATTACAAAAGATCTCGTGACCAAGATGAGGCCATAGCGTTTTTGAAAAGTTTATAATAACGTTAATGAAAATTTTATCGCTTGACAGTTCCGGCTCATTGTTCTCGATCGCATTGATGACCGGGAACCAATCTTTTTTAAAGACCTATCCTGCAAACAAAGAGAATTCAGAAAATCTTTTATCTGAAATTAGACTGCTCTTAAAAGAAAACAGTTTTGAATTTTCTGATCTTGACGGTATTACTTTTGGCGCAGGACCAGGCTCATTTACTGGCGTGCGGGTTGCTTGTGGCATCGCTTATGGCATCGCCTACGCTCAAAATCTACCTATCGTAGGCATCAATACTTTGGAGGCTTATGCAGCAATTCATTCAAAGCCATATACAATAAGTTGCATCGATGCCAGAATGAATCAAGTCTATATCGCGGGGGTTGAATTTATTGATAACGCCTTTAATTTTCATGGTGAAATGATGGTCGTTGATCCAGATAAATTACCAGATTATCAATGTTCTAATCCCATCATCATTGGTTCTGGGGTCAGGCCCTATGCAAAAGAAATTAAAAAGCAATATGATCATTTAAATCCGATCATCGATGATCAAGAGTATGCGCTGGCTGAGATCATAGGGCATCTTGCAAAAAATAGATTTGCTAAAAATTTTAATTTAGTTTACGCACAACCCATTTACGTTCGAGATAAGGTGGCCTATACCATTAAGGAGAGAGAGGCTGATTAATCTCGCTCAAATTGAAATCAATGATCTGATAATGGCCGATATCAAGTCAATTTCGATGATAGAAAAAAAAGCACACTTTACCCCATGGAGCGAGGAAAATTTCGAAGATTCTCTAAAAGCTAAGCACTTATCAAAAATTTTTAGCCTTAATCAAATCATCCAAGGTTATTTTATTGCCAGTCATGTATTGGATGAATGTGAGTTACTTAATATCACCGTTAAGGTAGACTCTCAAAAAATGGGCTTAGGAAGTTTTATTTTTGAGCATTTTTTAACTTGTTGTGAAGCGATGAAAATCAAAGATATCTTTTTAGAGGTAAGAAAAACAAATCATGCTGCCATTCAACTTTATGAAAAATTTGGTTTTAACGAAATGAGTATTAGAAAAAATTACTATAAAGCTAAATTTGGACGTGAGGATGCCATCCTTATGGGATTAAGTCTATGAGTGAATTTCTTGATGATATTTTTATTCTTGAGGAACTGGGTTTAACTCCGATTTGGTTAGAAAAAAAGACTGAGGAAAATAAGACCCCTCATTTTTTAGCTTATCGATTTGATCTCAAAGAAATAAAAATTTTCTTTCTAGCATCTTTTGATGAATTGAAAAAAGAAGAGGAAGTTTTATTTAATAACATTGTTAATTACATTCATGGATTTTCAAACCACAATATCAAGAGAGTAAATAAGAAAGTGCTTAATGAATTAAAGCAAGAGATGATGATAGTTCAACCTAATTATCTTTTTTTATTTGGTGGTATCAGCCAAAATCTTTTTTCAGATATGGATCCTCAACCCCAATTTCAATCATCCGAGATCACTTTAGCTGATATGATTATGGATACTCAAAAAAAGAAAATTTTGTGGCACGATATGCAAACTTTTTTAAACTCACTAAATTCAAATTAACATGAAAGCAAGTCAATTTTTTATTAGTACTTTAAAGGAAGCTCCAGCTGAAGCTGAAATCATTAGTCATAAACTCATGATTCGAGGAGGTTTAATCAGGCGATTAGGTTCAGGTCTTTACACCTGGATGCCTCTGGGCCTTAAAATTTTAAAGAAAATTGAGACAATTATTCGTGAAGAAATGACCCGTGCTGGCGCAGTGGAACTTTTAATGCCAGCGATTCAACCTAAAGAGCTTTGGGATGAAACCGGGCGATGGGATGTTTTTGGACCTCAGATGCTTAAAATTTCAGACAGGCATGAAAGGTTATTTTGTTTTGGCCCAACCCATGAGGAAGTTATTACAGATATTGTTCGAAAGGAGATCGCAAGTTATAAGCAGCTTCCTATTAATCTGTATCAGATTCAAACTAAATTTAGAGATGAGATACGCCCTCGTTTCGGCGTGATGCGTGCTCGCGAATTCTTAATGAAAGATGCTTACTCATTTCATACATCCCTTGACTCATTAAAAGAGACTTATCAAGTCATGTTTGATACTTACACAGAGATTTTTACCCGTATTGGATTGGAATTTAGGGCAGTTCAAGCAGACAATGGGGCTATTGGGGGAGATGGATCTCATGAGTTTCATGTCTTAGCTGAGTCAGGCGAAGATGAGATCGTTTATGATGAGCACAGTGATTTTGCCGCTAATATTGAAGTCGCAGAAAATCATCCTGATAAAGATAAATTTAAACGTTGTCGAGGTATTGAGGTTGGGCATATTTTTCAGCTTGGGGATAAGTACTCAAAGTCCATGAAAGCTGAATTTGTTGATGAAGATGGCCAATCAAAACCGATGGTAATGGGTTGTTATGGTATCGGTGTTTCTCGAATAGTGGCTGCAGCGATCGAGCAAAATTATGATGATCGTGGCATGATTTTCCCTCAGGCAATTGCTCCTTTTGAAGTTGTGATTGCCCCCATTGGTTTTGATAAGAATGAACAAGTTCGTCAAAAAGCTAATGAGCTTTACGATCAACTCATCAAACTCAACATTGATGTCCTTTTAGATGACAGGGGCCTAAGGCCTGGCGTCATGTTCAGTGAAGCAGAATTAATTGGCATTCCTCATCGAATTACGATCAGCGAGAAAACGCTCGCTAATGACCAGTTCGAATATAAGTCCAGGAAAGCATCAGACAGCGAACTGCTTGATGCAAAAGGGCTACTCAAGAAATTTAGTTGAGCACCTTATAGGCGTGGTAGGTTCCAAACTCACCCTCGGAATCAATGTAGACAAAATAATAGCCATTATTCGTATAACCAAGTCCATTAAAGTGATTTTTAGATCGCAATTTTAATTTTTTTGGAAGCGCACTTGCTCCGACATATTTGCCGTCGAGGTCATAAATAAGAAAACGTTTGTGATCGATATCAATTAAGATAAATTCATGCCCTTGAATACCTGTGAATGCAATAAAGCTCGCAGCTACATCATGATGTTCAACACCGGGTGTTTTGAAATCAAGTTCAATTTCTTTAGTTTTTTGACGTGACTTAATATCAATGACAAACACCTTATTCGTTTTTTCCTGTTTTGCATAATAAACATCAGCTTTAGCATCGTAGGTTGGCATGGTGGATGCACTGCCAAATGCTGGAATAAAATTAGCAACCTCATCAGATTTTCCTGTAGGCAGTCCTTGATCATCAAGCGCTAGAGAGAAGATACCTGTCATGGGCCCGAAACCTGCCTCACTTGAAATGTTGTAAGTAATGGTTTCTAATTTTGCACTCTTGGAGTTGAAGTATATAGATCGATTATCAAACCCCGCGCGGGTTGACTTGAGGTATTGACCATTTTCGTCATAAGTATGAATCAATGATTTTGAAATAGGTGCTTCATAGGCCGATCCTAAGGGGGCTAAACCACCATCGGCAATGTAATATTTTTTTTCAACAGGGACAAAGGCTACCGTTTGAGGTCTTGAGGTAGGTTCTTTTTTTAATTCGATTTTAAATGCAAGCTCAGCATCAGATAAAACCGCTGCACTAAACAAATTAAAATTTAAAAAAAGTAAACCAACACCTAGAATTTTTTTATACATGTGTAACGTCCTCAAAGTTATTCATAATTAAGTCCGATTAATTATCTTTTTGTTCAATAAACATTGCATCACCATAGCTAAAGAAACGGTACTTATTTAAAATAGCCTCTTCGTATGCTTTTTTTATGAACTCATGACCAGCAAAAGCAGATACTAGCATTAATAATGTGCTTTTTGGCAGATGAAAATTGGTAAATAAAGCATCCACAATTTTGAATTGGTAGCCTGGCTTAATAAAAATCTTTGTGGTTTGAAATTTTTCGCTTACTTCATTATTTTGAAAGGCACTTTCAAGAGCCCTTAAGACAGTCGTTCCTATGGCGATAATTCGACCACCTTGCTCTTTGGTTTTTTTTATATTCTCAAAAGTATTTGAGCTTATTTGATAAATTTCCTCATGCATCTCGTGCTCATCAATATTGGATGTCTTGATGGGTTGAAAGGTACCAGACCCAACGTGAAGGGTAATAAAGCAAAAATTAATATTTTTATCTTTGAGCCTTGAAAAATCTTGATCAGAGAAATGAAGCCCCGCTGTGGGTGCTGCCACGGCGCCATCATTTTTTGCAAATACGGTTTGATATCTAATTTCATCTTCTTGATCATCAGCTCGATTGATGTAAGGAGGCAATGGCATATGGCCTTCTTGACCCATGAGTTCAAAAAAGCTTCCTGAATTAAGTCGAAGCCAAAATTGATCTTTTTCCCTGCCTATAATTTCAATTTGAAAACCAGACTCAGTTTCAATTTGTAATCCAACGGAGATTTTTTTTGAGGTTTTAATTAAGGCGATTGCTTCATTATTATTTAGTATTCTCTCTAATAAAATTTCAACTTTTCCGCCACTTATTTTTTTCCCATAGATTCTGGCCTTCATGACACGGGTGTCATTAAAAATTAATAAGTCTTTTTCATTGAGTTTTTCAAAAAAATTTTTAAAAGATAAGTTCTCTATCGACTTAAGCTTTGGATTGATGCTTAATAATTTGCTACCACCCCGATCACTGGAAGGGTGTTGTGCAATTAATTCTTCAGGCAGATTGTAATTAAAATCTTCAATGTTCATCATATCTATTTACTGCTAAAATCAAGCCATCTTAAATCCTTGCCGGGATGGCGGAACTGGTAGACGCACGGGATTCAAAATCCCGCGATAGTAATATCGTGCGAGTTCGATTCTCGCTCTCGGCACCACTTAAATTATAAATGATTGAGCAACAAAAAATATCAGAGCATTCGCATAAGGTCATTATTCGTCCTAATCCAGCCATGCCATGGCCGCTGTTAAAAAAAATCTACCTTATCTTTGCGCTTTTTATACTGATGATTGCCATTATTCTTACAACGATAAATTTGTACTTAGCTATCCCTTTTTATGGTGCTGAGGTGGCCCTTTTAGGCTACGCACTTTACATCACATCTTTGAGAAGTGTTTACTATGAGGAAATTTTGATTGACGAGGATCATATAAAACTTTCCTTCGTTCAAAGAAAAAATATCAAAGACTATAATTTTGTGCGCCAATGGACTTATTTTGGCTATCAGAAAGCAACACGAACACGCCCCTCAGAGATCTCTATACATTATAAGGGAAAAAAAATTCTTATAGGTCAAAGGGTTAATGAGGCTGATAAAAAAGAGCTCATAAATTTATTGAAAACTTTTCAAATTAGGCTTGTCTGACTGTAACAAAATTGTTACATTACGGTTTGTGATAAATATGTGATAATTCCAAGATCCTAATTAATCTCTGCGTGATTTGGACATCGGATTTAAATTATGAAAGGTAATGAAATTGAAAGCACTTTTTAATAAGTTAGTATCTTTATTTGTACTCTTTCCTCTAGCTGCTCAAGCTGAATGGGGATTGAATTTAAGACAGGGAGCTACAGAGATCAGCCAGAAAGTTTATGATCTTCACATGTTTACTCTTTGGATTATGGTTGCTATCGGTATCGTTGTTTTTGGCCTTATTTTTTGGTCAATTTTTTACCATAGAAAATCTCGCGGCGTTAAGCCAGCAAAATTTTCACACAGCACAACTGTTGAAATCATTTGGACCGCTATCCCAATCATTATTATTATTGCACTCGCTGTACCTGCAACAAAACTTCTTATTGCTATGCACGATACCTCTGGCTCACAAGTAACCCTGAAGGCAACGGGTCACCAATGGAAGTGGCAGTATGATTACCTTGATGAAGGCCTAACCCTTTTTAGTAACCTTGATGAAAAAAGTCAAGAAATTCGCCAATTAAAATCAGGCCTGAATCCTCAAGATCACGAGAATTATTTACTCGATGTTGATCAACCTATTGTCCTTCCTATTAATACTAAAGTTAGAATCCTTACAACATCAAACGATGTAAATCATGCTTGGTGGGTTCCTGATCTTGGCTGGAAACGTGATGCTATCCCTGGGTTTACTAATGATAACTGGGCGATCATTGAAAAAGAAGGTACGTACCGTGGCCAATGTGCTGAGCTTTGTGGAAAAGACCACGGTTTTATGCCAATCGTTGTCAAAGCTGTGCCTATGGATGAATACAAAATCTGGGTTGCAGAAATGAAGGCTGCTCAAGATGCTAAGAAAAATACGGCTAACATTGTTCTTACAAAAGAAGAGTTAATGACTCAAGGTGAAGCTGTCTATAAAAAAGTATGTTTAGCTTGTCACCAAGCCAATGGTCAAGGTGTTCAAGGCGTTTTCCCTGCCTTAGCGGGGAGTGCAGTCGCAATAGACCCAGCTAATCGACTTGGTCATATTCATCGTATCATTTACGGTAAGAATTTAATGCCTGCATTTGGTGAACAGTTATCGGACGTTGAAATCGCTGCTGTAACTACCTACGAGCGAAATGCTTGGGGTAACAATACCGGTGATGAGGTTCAGGCTAAAGAGGTTTCAGAGGCACGAAACAAGTAACATTTAACTTAATTTTAACTAGGATTTATTTATGAGTACACTTGCACACGAACATGATCATGCCCCATCAGGGTTAAAACGTTGGTTATGCTCAACCAACCATAAGGATATTGGTACGCTCTACTTAATTTTTGCGCTAACCATGTTCTTTGTTGGAGGAGCAATGGCGATGGTTATCAGGGCTGAGCTATTTGAGCCAGGCTTACAATACGTTGACCCTCAATTTTATAACTCAATGGTGACTGTGCATGCGCTGGTAATGATTTTCGGTGCCGTGATGCCGGCCGGGGTCGGTCTTGCCAACTGGATGATACCGCTTATGATCGGTGCACCTGATATGGCACTCCCTAGGATGAATAACATGAGTTTCTGGATTCTTCCATTTGGTTTTGCATTGCTTTTAAGTACTCTCTTTATGGATGGCGGTGCCCCAGCTGGAGGCTGGACGATGTACCCACCTTTGGTCCTGCAGACAGGGGATGCTTTCCCATTCTTGATTTTTGCTGTGCACTTTTTGGGTATTTCATCCATCATGGGTGCAATTAATATTATCGCTACCGTATTTAATATGCGCGCACCCGGCATGACGCTTATGAAGATGCCATTATTTGTATGGACATGGGTGATTACATCATTCTTACTTATTGCTTCACTTCCAGTGTTAGCTGGTGCTGTGACCATGCTTTTAACTGATAAGTATTTTGGCACTAGTTTCTTTGATGCTGCCGGTGGTGGTGATCCAGTGATGTTCCAGCATATTTTCTGGTTCTTTGGTCACCCTGAGGTTTATATCTTAGCGTTACCTGCTTTTGGTATCATCTCTCAAGTGATCCCTGCTTTTGCTAGAAAGCCTCTCTTTGGTTATGCGTCGATGGTTTATGCAACGGCTTCCATTGCATTACTTTCATTTGTTGTTTGGGCTCACCATATGTTTACCGTGGGTATGCCGCTCAAAGGTGAATTATTCTTCATGTACGCAACCATGTTGATTGCTGTGCCTACAGGCGTGAAGGTGTTTAACTGGATGGCTACGATGTGGCGTGGAGCTATGACTTTCGAAACACCCATGCTGTTCGCTATCGCTTTCGTGATTCTCTTTACGATTGGTGGTTTCTCTGGCGTGATGTTAGGTATGACCCCAGTGGATTTCCAATACCATGATACTTACTTCGTGGTTGCTCACTTCCACTACGTGCTTCTAACCGGTGCTGTGTTTGCACTGATGTCTGCAGTTTACTACTGGCTACCTAAATGGACAGGTTATATGTACGACGAGAAGTTAGGTAAGATCCATTTCTGGTTATCAGCCATTTCATCAAACGTGTTGTTCTTCCCACAACACTTCTTAGGGTTAGCAGGTATGCCAAGACGTATTCCTGATTACAACATACAGTTTGCTGACTTTAATATGATCTCAAGTATCGGGGGCTTTGCTTACGGCCTATCGCAACTGTTATTTGTTTACATTGTTATCAAATGTGCTCTCGGTGGTAAGAAAGCTAAAGATAGAGTTTGGGAGGGCGCTAAAGGTCTAGAATGGTACGTACCATCACCAGCACCTCATCACACATTTGAGACGCCTCCTAAATTAACAAAGGAAATGCTTGAGCATTAATTTGTATTTGAACGAGAGAGATAAGGAAGGTTTAGCAAAAAAGAATAAGCGATTGGCGATTGTACTCGGACTAATTGCTTTTTCTTTTTATGCAGGTTTTGTTTTAATGCAGAGTTTTTAATGGCTGCTAAAACAGACATAAAAAAAACGTCATTAGTCTTAGCTGCAATAACAGTACTAATGTTTGGTTTTGGTTACGCATTGGTGCCACTTTACAATGTATTTTGTGAGATTACGGGGCTCAATGGTAACAAAGCAATTTCAGTGGTGTCGGAAACTGAATCTAGTGAAATTGCTCAAGACCGATGGGTTGATGTTCAGTTTGATTCAAACGTTAATGGTGATTTGCCATGGCGTATGAAGGCCAAACAGATCAACATGAAGGTTCAACCTGGTAAGTTTTATGAGGCGACCTTCACGGTTGAGAACATGAAAAATAATGATGTCGTTGGGCAAGCGATACCGAGTGTGTCTCCAAGCCAGGCATCATTGTATTTTAAGAAATCGGAGTGCTTTTGTTTTGTGAATCAGCTTTTAAAGGCTAAAGAAACAAAAGACATGGTGGTCCGGTTTGAGGTAGATAAAGATTTACCTGAGGCGGTAGAGGTCATAACCTTGTCCTATACTTTTTTTAGGGCCAAAGCAGGTAATTCGTAAATTTAAATTAAGGGAGAAATCATGGCAGGTAAAGATATTTACTATGTCCCTCATGGCAGTAAATGGCCACTAGTAGGTTCATTAGCTTTATTCACAACATTTATTGGCGGAGGTATGTTACTAAATAGTGCCCCTGGTGCTAAATATGTACTCCTTTTAGGTGCAGCAGCCATTGTTTACATGTTTGCGGGTTGGTTTGCTGAAGTGATTGCAGAGAGCATTGGCGGTAAATACAGTAAACAGGTTGATACCAGTTTTAGAATGGGTATGGGATGGTTCATCTTCTCTGAGGTGATGTTCTTTGCGGCCTTCTTTGGCGCCCTTTATTATGCACGTGTATTTTCAATTCCATGGTTGGGTGGTGAGGGTAACGGTGGCATTAATGGTACGCATGAATTTTTATGGAGCAGTTTCCAAGCGTCATGGCCCATGAATGTGATGCCTGATCCAAGCAAGTTTACCCAATACAGTGACGTGATTCCTGCCTGGGGTGTACCAGCTGTGAACACAGCTATTCTCTTAACTAGCGGTCTAACCGTGACATTTGCTCATTGGGCATTGAAAAATGCTGAGCGTGCAAAACTTTCATTTTGGTTATTCGCAACAGTGGCTTTGGGATTTATCTTTGTTTTCTTACAAGCAGAAGAGTATGCCCACGCCATGGGTGACCTGAATCTTACTCTAAATTCAGGTATCTACGGATCAACTTTCTATATGCTAACGGGTTTCCATGGCTTCCATGTAACCATGGGTGCGGTGATGCTTTTAATCATCCTTTTAAGATGCTTGAAAGGTCACTTTTCCAATAAAGATCACTTTGCCTTTGAAGCGGTTGCTTGGTATTGGCACTTTGTGGATGTGGTCTGGTTAGGACTCTTCATATTCGTATACTGGGTTTAATTCCATTAAAAAAATACCACCGAAAGGTGGTATTTTTTTATGCATGATTTGGAACAATCCAGCCCAGTGAGTATCCAACTAGAAGTAAAACAAATAGGACGATGGATAAGACAATGCGTATGGTTAATGATTTAACCATCTTATTGGATTGATCATCATCTTTAATGAGGAAATGTAATCCCTTTGTCAGTGATAATAAAATAATGATAAGTAATATAACAATTATGGCTTTAAACATTGCTAGCTATCCATCTGGGGAATAAAAATTGTCGTCAAAGTATACGTTTAATTTTAAATTAATTCCATCATTAATCTTTTTTTTGTTCTTCTGCCTCTTTATCAGGCTTGGTTTTTGGCAGCTTGATCGTGCCGATGAGAAAAATCTACTCAATGATGCCTATCAAGCAAGGCAGGCCGCTGGTACCGTCAACCTTAATTTAGAAGAGAATATCAATTCATTCGATTTTTTATGGAGTAAAGCCAGGGTCGAGGGTACTTTTTATTTAGATAAGAATATTTTGATTGATAATCAGATTTATAATCAGACGGCTGGGTTTAATATTCTCACCCCATTTAAAATTAAAAACTCGTCATGGAGCCTGCTCGTTAACCGTGGATGGCATCCTAACCTAGAAGGCCGTCATTTACTTCCAACCATTGTAGATCGTGGTTATCTCTCTGAAATCCAAGGCCATATCGTAAAATTTCCTGTGGCAGGCATTAAGCTGGGTGAGGCGAATATCGAGGCGATCAATGCCAATATGATTCGTTTGCAACGTATTGATTTGGATGAGATAAATCAATTTTACTCAGCCAATTTTTTACCCTACATTCTCTTTCTTGACCCTTTAGTGGATAATGAATTGATTAGTAATTATTCCTTACCGGCTCCAGATTCTGAGAAGAATTATGGTTATGCGTTTCAGTGGTTTGCATTCGCAATTACATTATTAATTATTTATTTTGGACTAGGGATTAAAAGACGAAATGAATCCAATCATTAAAAATAGACTTATTTTAATTGGCATTATTATGCTGTTTGTCACACCCATCATCGCCTCATGGTACTTAGTATTTTTTACTGATTATCAAAGAAATAATCAGGGTGTGCATCATGGCATGCTTGTCGACCCAGTCATTAAGGTGGGTGATGTCGAGGTTAAAACCCTAGAGGATGATTCATTAACCCAGGTTGGGACTAGATGGACATGGGTCTTCTTTGTTGAAGATCGTTGTGATGAAGCTTGCTCTAAAAAGCTATATAAAGCCCGACAACTTAGGCTTGCGTTAGGCAAAGAAATTGATAAGATTGATCGACTTTTAGTTACAAAATCAAAAATCGATTGGAGCCCGTTTAGTGAGGCTTATGCTGGACAAAAAATATTAGAATCAGGCATGCAAGATTATGAGGTTTTGATGAATGCCTTTGGTAGTCATAAACAATTTAATCCTAACTCAATCTACTTGATGGACCCCTATGGTTTTTTAATGATGCAATACAGTGCGGATGCTGAACCCAAGGGTATGATCAGAGACCTTGAAAGGCTTATTAGGAATGCTCGCTAGCGTCTTTAAGAAGATTTTTTAAGGACTGTCTAAAAGAATCAAACTCTATTTCACCAATAATGGTATTAATAATCTCACCCTTGTGATTCACTAAAATAGACGTTGGCGTTAGTTTGACATCATCAAAATTCTTTATGATGTCTTTTTTAATATCCATGATGACCGGAAAGGGTAGAGGATAATTTTTTGAAAAGCTCATCACCCGACTGGGAGGATCATAAAACATAGATACCGCCAGGACCTCAAATCCATCTTGTTTAAAATCATTATAAGTATTAATTAATTCAGGCATTTCATTAATGCAGCCTGGACAATCCGTGGCCCAAAAATTAATTAAAACGACTTTGCCATGAAGATCTTGATTGGTGATTGGTTGACCTTCGATCGTGATCATATTTAAAGGAGGTAGCGTTTTTTTATTAAAACTGAGCCCGATGAGGGTGATCACTAAAACAATAAAAACTATGGTAAAAAACTTCAATTTCATAGGCATCTAAACTCATAAAATGTATAATTTGCATTCTACTTTTTGTATTTATCTTTTGAAAGAAAATTAATGGTTTGGTTCAAGCGCTTATTGTTAATTACAACAATTCTAACCCTTATTGTTATCGTTTTCGGATCTTATGTCAGATTGACTGACGCTGGTCTAGGCTGCCCTGATTGGCCAGGTTGCTATGGAACCCTAACGGTTCCAGAGAGTGAGGAGGCTATTGAAAAAGCTTTGCATCATTATCCTGACAGTACCATCGAGAGCGATAAGGCCTGGATTGAGATGATTCATCGTTATATCGCAGGTATTTTGGGACTCCTTATTTTTACCATTGCTGTGATTTCATATAAAAGAAGAGAGGAAATCTCGACAACGGTTGCAGTACCATTCGCATTGGTAGGCTTGGTATGTTTTCAAGCCGCATTGGGTATGTGGACAGTGACTGAGCTACTACAACCTGGCATTGTGACCTCCCACCTTATAGGGGGCATGACTATCTTAGCCTTGATGACTTACCTTACCCATCGACATGTAGGTTCCATTCAAAATCAGATGAGTTTTGACTTACATATCGTAAGGGTTGCAAGAATAGCTTTATGTTTACTCTTTATTCAAATTCTTTTAGGTGGATGGACAAGCACGAATTATGCAGCATTGGCTTGCACTGATTACCCGACTTGTCATGGATCCTTGATTCCTGATATGGATTTTCAAAATGGTTTTTCTGTCTTTAGAGATTTAGGGATGACCAGTGATGGCGAGCATTTATCACTTCAGGCATTACATGCGATTCAATGGGTTCATCGAGTAGGAGCGATCATACTTACAGGCGCTGTGATTTACCTTTTTGCACTGCTTAGGTCCATTCCTGGTATCGGTTTTTATGGCAACCTTTTAATTTTAGTCATTACATTACAATTTATTATTGGTGTATTGAATTTACTCTTGCATTTACCTATCGTGCTAGCCACAACGCATAACTTTCTTGCAGCACTTTTAGTTATAATATTGGTGATCATTAATTCAAGATTAACAACAAAGTATGATTAAAGTCTCGACATTTCTGCAAATATCTTCATTGAAGAATATAAAAAGTTTTTATCAACTTTGTAAGCCTCGTGTAACTGCCTTAATTGTTTTTACCGCCATCATTGGGATGTTTTTGGCTACACCTATCATGGTGCCTTTAGATATTCTCTTTTTAGCAAGTATTGGTATAGCTTTTGTATGCGGTGCAGCCGCTGCTTTTAATTGTCTTATTGAAGAGAAAATTGATGCGATTATGGCCCGAACCAGAGGCCGCCCTTTGCCTACTGGACAGCTAAATCAGCAAGAAACCATTGTCTTTTCAACATTACTAGGCGGTATTGGCCTTTTAATTCTTTATAACTTTGTGAATCCTTTGACTATGTGGTTAACGTTAGCGACTTTTTTTGCTTATGCAGTGATTTATACTGTTTTCTTAAAACCTGCGACTCCGATGAATATTGTTATTGGTGGAGCATCTGGTGCCATGCCTCCTGTGCTAGGCTGGGCTGCCGTAAATAATTATGTATCACCTGAATCCATCATTTTATTTTTAATTATCTTTTGTTGGACGCCCCCACATTTTTGGGCGTTAGCACTTTATCGAAGAAAAGAGTATGAGAAAGTGGGTATGCCCATGTTGCCTGTGACGCATGGTGAAAAATATACTTTATTGCAAATCGTTTTATATACAGTCATTTTGACTATTGTGACGATGATGCCTTTTAGTGTTGGTATGACAGGGATTATCTACCTTGTATTTGCCACCATTTTAAATGGTATTTTTCTCTATTATGTGGTGATGCTCTATCGCCAATATTCTGATAAACTATCGAAGAAAATTTTTAAATACTCTATTTTATATCTGGGTTTAATCTTCCTAGCATTATTGATAGATCATTATTTCAAATTTAAATTTATATAGAAAAGTAAGGATTTTTTTATGAGCAAACAAAGTAATTTAAGAGGTGTGGTTGAGGCGGTTTCCGTAGTGCTAGTTTCTTTTTTTGGTGCTGTTCTTATTATTTCACTTTTAATGTCAAATAAATCTGATGGAACGAGTTCCAATGCGATGGTTGTTGATAATAGCGAACAAAACACTCAACCTGTCGCTCAAGTTGCAGTAGCGGATGAATCACCTGCATCATCTGGCTCAATCTCTGCTGAAAAAATTGTTCAGGCAAACTGTGCTATGTGCCATGCCGCTGGATTAATGAATGCTCCAAAAATAGGCGATGCAGGCCAGTGGGCACCCAGAATTGCTCAAGGCAAAGAAACCCTTATCTCTCATGCTATTAATGGAATTAGAACGATGCCAGCTAAAGGTGGAAATGCAGCTTTATCTGATGAAGAGGTGGCTGCTGCGGTCGTACATATGGTGAACGCCTCTGGAGGTAGCTTCTAAATTCTTAGATGACCACCTATGTTGTCGGTGACATTCAAGGGTGTTTTCATTCCTTTCAAAATCTTCTAGATCAATTATCATTCAATCCAGCCAGAGATGACCTCTGGCTTGTGGGTGATCTGATCAACCGAGGCTTAGGGTCACTAGAGGTTCTAAACTGGTGTTTAGATCATCATTCGAAGATTACAGTGGTGCTCGGTAATCATGACCTTCACTTTTTAGCCATTGCATTTAATCAAAAGAAACCTTTAAAGTCAGATACATTAGAAGCACTTCTTAATTCAAAAAAATTAAAACGTTTTATTGACTGGGTTATTAGTTTGCCACTCGTGCATACAAACCATGATCATGCCATGGTACATGCAGGTTTGCTTCCCCAATGGACAGTAGAATTATCGCAAAAACTATCGGATGAGGTTGTGAGTTATTTACAGCAACACCCTGAAGATTTTTTTAAAAAAATGTATGGAAATCAACCTAATCTTTGGAGTGATCAATTAAAAGATTTTGATAAAAAACGATTAGTGATTAATGTAATGACAAGGTTACGTTGTCTAAATCAGGATTTATCGATTGATTATGATTACAAGGGTACATTAGAGTCACTGCCTGAGAAATTAACTCCATGGTTTGATGTGAAGCCTGAAAAAGATCGTCATCATCAAATTTTGACTGGCCACTGGTCAGCGTTAGGCGCTATCAAACATAACTTAGGATTTTCTTTGGACAGTGGTTGTGTTTGGGGTCATGAGTTGACTGCGCTCAATCTTGATAATGATCAGCTTACTTCAGTTCCAGCAGACCGCAAAGATTTAGGATAATTTTTGCCCAAAGAGAGTTTCAATATCGTCTATTTTGGGCTGGTGGTTTTGGCCTCCTTCTGATTTAATTTTAATGGCACCCATTACAGAAGCTAAACGACCAGTCGATTGCCAGTCCATATTATGGGCAATACCATAAATGAGACCAGCTCGGTAAGCATCCCCGCATCCGGTTGGATCTACGGGTTGATCAATTTTGATTGGATCGATGGAGATTTTTTCACCGTTGGTATAAATATCAGATCCTTGAGAGCCTTTTGTGATGATGAATGCCTTTACTTTAGCCGCAATTTCGTCAACGCTTAAATTTGTTTTTTCACAGAGTAATTGCCCCTCATAATCATTCACAGAGATGTAGTTGGCTTGTTCAATAAATTGATGAAGTTCTGTCTTATCAAACATGGGTAGACCTTGTCCAGGATCAAATATAAAGGGAATATTTTTGTTAAAACAATCTCTGGCATGTTCGATCATGGCCTCTTTACCATCGGGTGAAATGATAGCTAGATCAATGGGGTCAGTCACATCATGAATACTATTTTTATGAGCGTGAATCATAGCGCCAGGGTGGAAGGCGGTAATTTGATTGTCATCCATATCGGTGGTAATGAAGGCTTGGGCCGTAAAGCTATTTTCTATCTTGGTTAAGTATTTTAAGGTTAAACCCTGCTTCTCTAACCAGGATTGGTATTCATTAAAATCTTCACCATGGGTTGCCATAATCAAAGCATTTGCTTTTAAGAGGGTGAGGTTGTATGCGATATTACCTGCTGTCCCCCCATAATTTTTTTTCATGTCAGGCACATAAAAACAAATATTTAGGTTATGAATTTGATCAGGCAGAATATGGTTTTTGAACTGATCATGAAATACCATAATGGAATCATAGGCAATGGAACCACAGACTAATATATTTTTCATGAGGGTTTAAAGACAACTAGAAAAATAATGATAAAAAGTAAAATGACAGGAAACTCATTAAACCAACGATAGTAAATATGAGTGTGTTTATTTTGATTGTTCTTAAAATCATTCAAATACTTTAAACAAACAAAGTGATATAACACTAACAATATGACTAATGAAGCTTTAAGATTGATCCAAAGTCCAGAATATTGTAAACCCCACCAAAGCCAAATACCGAAGATGATTGTTAAAATCGCACTTGGCGTCATGATGCCATAAAAAAGCTTTCGCTCCATGATAATAAAGCGCTCATGGCTAATCTGATCGTCAGCCATAGCATGATAAACAAACAACCTAGGTAAATAAAAGAGCGCTGCAAACCAAGTTATGACAAAAATAATATGAAGCGATTTAATCCAAAGCATGAACTATTTAATAAAAAAGGTAACTAATTTCTAATTCTCGCATAAATTGAAGACTAACTATAGCCTTAAAGATTGAATGCAAATGTTGCACATGCTATCCTTTCGAATAACCTAAATATTGATGTAAATGAACGCTCCACTTACTACCGACCTATTAAAAACACAAGCTCTTAATCCCTCTCGAATTAGAGAGATTCCCTATAACTACACATCTTTTTCAGATAAAGAAATCACCATACGATTTCTAGGTGAAGAAATGTGGTCAATCATTACCGAGCTTCGTGAAGAGAGAAAAACAGGACGCTCTGCGCGTATGCTTTTTGAGGTGTTAGGTGATTTATGGGTAGTGATAAGGAATCCGTATCTTCAAGACGATTTATTGGAGAACCCTGGTCGATTAAAAATGCTTATTGAGGCTATGCGACATAGAGTTCAAATGATTGAAGATAGAAGTTTTGGCAATATGAAAGTTGCACAATTAACAACCTCAGCTAAATCCGCGATTGATAAATTTGAATCTGATTTTAATGGGATAAAAAAATTAAGAAAAAAAGTTTTATCAAAATTAAAAAAACATACCAAGAAACACAATATTCAATTTGATGGTCTAGCCAGAGTCTCGCATGTGACCGATGCTACTGATTGGAGGGTTGAATATCCATTCGTCGTCATTAATCCAGATCATGAAAATGAAATACCAGGCATTGTTAAATCTTTAATTGAGCTTGAATTAACGATCATTCCGCGTGGAGGGGGCACTGGGTATACGGGCGGTGTCATTCCTTTAACACCTTATTCAGCAGTGATTAATACCGAAAAGTTAGACTATATTGGTATGGTTGAATATAAAAATTTACCTGGCGTAGTGGGTAATGTGCCCACGGTTTATTGTGAGGCTGGTGTTGTCACTCGTAGGGCTATGGAAGCAGCATCTCAGGCTGGGTTAGAGTTTGCTACGGATCCGACTTCTGCGGATGCATCATGTATCGGAGGTAATGTTGCCATGAATGCTGGTGGCAAAAAAGCAGTCCTTTGGGGAACTGCTTTAGATAATCTGGCTTCATGGAGAATGGTGGATCCTAACGGTGATGTTATTGAAATTGAGCGCTTAGATCATAATCTTGGAAAGATTCACGATGTAGATCTTGCTCGGTTTAGAGTGACCAAGTTTAATGTGGATGGAAAATCACCTGTGGGTGATTCAGAAATTTTAGAAATTCCCGGTAAAAATTTTAGAAAAATTGGTTTAGGTAAAGATGTCACAGACAAATTCCTAAGTGGACTTCCAGGGATTCAGAAAGAGGGTTGTGATGGACTCATTACCTCTGCAACATTTATTCTTCACAAGATGCCTAAATATGTTCGTACAATTTGTTTAGAATTTTTTGGTAATGTTTCTCATGCAGTGCCTGCCATTGTTGAAATAAAAGATTTTTTAGATCAATCGAATGATGTGCTTTTGGCTGGATTAGAACATCTTGATGAGCGCTATATTAAAGCGGTTGGCTATACCACTAAAGCAGCTAGGACAGCTAGGCCTAAAATGATTCTCATTGCGGATATCGCGAGTGATGATGAAGCTCTTGTCGGTCAGGCAGCATCAAAGGTGGTACATATTGCTAATGCCAAGGACGGGGAGGGTTTTATTGCTGTCTCTGAAGAATCACGAAAACGTTTTTGGTTGGATAGGGCCAGAACCGCAGCTATAGCAAGACATACCAATGCTTTTAAGATTAATGAAGACGTTGTAATTCCCCTAGATAAGTTGGGAGATTATTCAAACGGTATTGATCGTATCAATATTGAATTATCCATATCCAACAAATTAAAGGTCATTGACAAGCTTAATGATTATTTCATTCACGATTTTGGCAAGATTAAAAAAGATGATCAGGATAATGAGCTAATTAAGATAAAAAAAGACCAGGCGTTAAGTCTTCTTAGTAACGTCAAAAATCGATGGCATCATTTTTTAAATCATTTAGATAGTTCACTTAATGAGTTTGAAGAGTTTGAAGAGTTTAAATTTAACTATTCCAATCTATTTGAATTAATACAGGCTCATAAATTAACAATTTCTTGGAAAAAAGAACTCAAAGATCCATTCAAAGATATTTTTTCAGGTATTGAGTTTGAACCGATTCTTCAAAAGATAAGATCTATTCACAAAGAGATTCTAAAATCCAGAGTATTTATTGCTCTTCATATGCACGCGGGTGATGGTAATGTTCATACCAATATTCCTGTAAATTCAGATGATTATGAAATGTTGAAAGAGGCTCAGCAGGCTGTAGCAAGAGTAATGGCTTTAGCTAAAGAGCTTAATGGGGTCATATCTGGTGAGCATGGCATTGGCATTACTAAAATGGAATTTTTAGATCAACATACCATCGATACTTTTGCACAATATAAGGCCAAAATTGATCCTGATGGACGCTTTAATAAAGGAAAATTATTGCAGGGCTCAGGTCTTGATAATGCCTATACACCTAGCTTTGGGTTACTAGAGCAAGAATCTATCATCATGGAGGAGTCTGCAATGAAAGGCATTGCAGATTCTATTAGTGATTGTATGAGATGTGGAAAATGTAAGCCCGTATGTACTACGCATGTTCCAAGGGCAAACTTATTATATAGTCCAAGAAATAAGATATTAGCAACATCTCTTCTCATCGAAGCATTTTTATATGAAGAGCAAACTCGTCGAGGTATATCGATCAAACATTTTGATGAATTTAATGACGTTGCAGATCATTGTACTGTTTGTCATAAATGTTTAAATCCATGCCCAGTCAATATTGATTATGGTGAAGTTTCGATTTCGATGAGAAATTTTCTCAGAGAACAGAACCAAAAACATTTTAGTTTAGGCACCTCATTAGCAATAAATTATCTGAATTTAAAAGATCCTGCGACGATTAAAGTCATGAGAAAGCTTATGATCGATGTAGGCTACCGTGCCCAAAGATTTTTTTATGGTTTATTTAAGAAAATCAAACTTGGTGAGTTATTCAAAAATAGTCCGCCCAGTTCGGTTGGTAAGGGTTCAATCATTACCCAGGTGGTGCATTTTATGAATCGTCCGATGCCAAAAAATATGCCTACAAAAACATCTCGAGGGCTTTTAGGTATTGAGGATGATCGCATAGTGCCGGTGATTAGAGATCCATTAAAATTAAATGATAACTCTGAGGCTGTTTTTTATTTTCCTGGATGCGGCTCTGAAAGACTTTTCTCTCAGGTAGGCTTAGCAACCCAAGCGATGCTTTATGAGGTTGGAGCAATCACTGTGTTACCTCCAGGATATCTTTGTTGTGGTTATCCACAAACCTCTTCAGGCGATGATGAAAAAGGGCAGGCGATTACATCGGATAATCGTGTTCAGTTTCATAGAGTTGCAAATACTTTAAATTACCTTGATATCAAAACGGTTGTGGTCTCATGTGGAACTTGTATGGATCAATTAATGAAATATGAATTTGAAAAAATATTTCCTGGCTGCCGGTTATTGGATATTCATGAATATTTATTAGAGAAGGGCGTTAAAATTAATGGATTGTCTGGTCAAAAATACATGTACCACGACCCATGCCATAGTCCTATGAAAACTTATAACCCATCTGAAGTAACTAACAAACTTATGGGACAGGATGTTTTATTATCCGATCGTTGTTGTGGTGAGTCTGGAACTTTTGCTGCTGGAAGACCTGATATTGCATCTCAAGTCAAAATGAGGAAAGAGGAAGAGATTAAAAAAGGACTCGATAAGCTTGATGCAAACAATGATAAAACCCCTACTAAGATTCTAACTTCATGCCCTTCGTGCTTACAAGGTCTGGCTCGATATGGTGATGATACAAATATTGAGGCCGATTATATTGTTGTTGAGATCGCAAAAAATATTCTTGGTGATCAATGGTTAGAACAATATGTTGAGCGAGCTACCAGTGGTGGTATTGAGAAAATATTATTATAGATTTATATAAATGGGATCAATACGGTTCCAACGGCACCTTGAATAAATCTCGTAATCACCCTCTCAGTTTTTTCTGATAAGGTATAAGCAAAATAATCAGTACGCCCAATCATCTTGCCAAATTCTCTTTCAAAAGAAAGGTTAGATACACCGTTGCTCATTTCATTACTTAATAAATAAAGCTTATCTTCTGAATTCTTTTTAGTTGATAGCATCCAGACTACAATTTCATAATTTCGAGCCAAATTATATAAATTTTGTGGCTCTATTGAATCGGTGATGAAGAACTCTGTTTTACCCCCATGAGCTTCAATCGTCATCGTGTACAAGCCAGTTATAAGGGATAAAACTCTATCACCCTTAAAATTTTCGTCAAAAGATTGATAAATGGCTTCAAAACCTTGTTTATTTTCAATGGCTTCAAAATTCCATTTATGACTGGGGTTACTAAAAAAATAATTGGCAGCTTGTTCGGCATTATCGGATGTCGTTTTCTTTAATTGAATAGGATTTCTTTTATAAAGTTTAATCATTAAGAGTTTAAGACTTTCAAAATTCTCCCTGATTTCATAATCAGCCATTCGATCAAAATCAAGCTTACCTAGCTGGTTAAATGAGCCCTTATCATATTGGGTTGAATCTTTTCGATCTAAGGTTGATCCTCCACAACCTATTAGAAAAAAAATAGACAAAAAAATAATTAGATTTCGGATCACACCAATCTTTCTTTTGGTAAAGTAATAATAAATTTACTACCCTTTCCAATTTCGCTTGAGATTTTAAGAAGTCCATCATGTTGCTCGATGATATTTTTGACTATTGAAAGTCCAAGCCCTGTACCACCTGTATCTCGACTTCTTGCAGCATCGACTCTGAAAAAACGTTCTGTAATTCGCTTGATATGGTTTTTGGGTATCCCAATGCCATTATCCTTAATTTCAAAGGTTGGCCTGCCAAGGACTAGGGACCATTTAATATTGATTTGCCCTTTCTCTTTTGTGTAGCGAATTGCATTTGAAATTAGATTTATAAAGGCACTTTCTAATTCTTTTTCGGATCCTATGAAAATAATATTCTGATCGATGTCAAAATTAATTTTATGATTTTTATTATTTATTAATTTTGCTTCTTTTTGAAGTTTATTAAAAAATTTATTGGATGAAATTTTTAAACTTCGATCTTCCATCGGGTTACTTTCAACATTAGAAAGTAATAATAGATCATCAATTAACTTTCTCATCCTAATTGCTTGGTCATTCATTAATTCAAAGATTTTTTTTGTACCCTCATCAAGGTTATTTTTGGTTGAATCTAAGGTTTCAAGAAATCCAATAATTACAGTGAGGGGCGTTTTGAGTTCATGTGAAAAATTAGAGACAAACTCCTTACGTAAATTCTCGTTCGTTATTATTTGAGTGATATCTTTACAAATGATGAGTTTCATATTGGATCTAAAAGGACTAATTTTAAATTCTAGATTTTTTTTGTTACTAAAGTCATAGACTTTTAATGTTTCAGAATAATCACCTCTTAAAAGGTAGTCATTAAATTCTGTATTTCTAAATGTATAACCAATCGGTCGTTTGTAACTTTTTTTAAGATTAATTTTTAGCATAGCTTCAGCTTGCCTGTTACACCAAATAACCTCATCATTTTTATTGACTGCAATGACTCCATCTAACATTGCTTCAGCAGCCGATGTAAATTGTTCTAATGTAAGATTGAGATCGTTCTGAATTTTTGCTTGAACTTGATTTTGTTTGTATATTTTTGAAAAGATCATCTCCCAAATACCCAAACCATTTGGCAATTCATTAATCTTCGATTTATCTAACCAATTGTTAAAATGAATAGCTTGGTAATAATTTATAAATAAGAAACTAATTGTTAGGAGATTGATAATGATTAATACAGTTGTTTGAGAGAAAAAAAGATCAAGGACAAAATAGAGAGTCGTAATCAGTAGGCAGCATTTAATTAAGAAGGGGGTAAATAATTTCATGAAACAGGTTTTAAGTTAATTTTCATTAAATCGATAACCCATGCCACGAACCGTTTCAATTTTATTATGGTCATTCGTTCCTTTTAGACAGTCTCTTAGTCTTTTGATGTGAACATCAACTGTGCGATCATCAATCTCTGATTTGTTTCCCCATACTCTATCTAAAATTTGATTTCTATTAAAGATAATATTTGGATTTTTCATTAAAAAATGTAGAAGTCTGAATTCAGTAGGTCCAATTGTTACAGTTTTTTTGTTACTTTGTAATAAATGTTGGGATGGATCTAGAAATAAATGACCCGATTCAATTGGCTCATTAACCAAATCTGGAGCCTTTCGTCTTAAAACAGCTTTCACCCTAGCAACTAACTCCCTTGGGCTAAATGGTTTTGTCATGTAATCATCTGCGCCTGCTTCAAGCCCCATGACTTTGTTATCCTCTTGACTCTTCGCAGTCAACATAATGATAGGAATACTCTTGGTTTCTTTATTGGTTTTAAGACGTCTAGCAAACTCAATTCCATCAATACCAGGCAACATCCAATCCAAAATGATTAGATCGGGCAGGGTATTTGAAATGATTTTTTCAGCATACTCTGCACTCAAAGCTCTCACCGGATTAAAGCCCGACTGATGTAAGTTGATTGCTATGAGCTCTAAAATCGACTCTTCGTCTTCGACAATTAAAATATTGGCTGCCATAAATTTTCCTGAAAATTTTATAATATATGACTAAATTATGACATTTATATGACATATCATAACAAACTATTTTAACTGTTGCCAATCATGTTTAAATCATTTAACTTAATGTTAAGTGAGGAGATGTGAATGAGCATTTTAGATCGTCAAAGAATTGTTGTAGATAAATCTTATAACCGCTGGTTAGTCCCGCCTGCAGCATTATTAATTCATTTATCGATTGGCATGATTTATGGGTTCAGTGTTTTTTGGCCCGCCAAGGGGAAAGGCTTACTTAATTTAATTGGCAAGCAATGTGACCCCGCTCAAACAAGTTTATTTGATCGTCTTTTCATAACCCATTGTGATTGGCTTTTAAGTGATGTTGTCTGGACCTTTTCAATTGCTATAGTTTGTTTGGGATTGGCTGCAGCTGTTTTTGGGCATTGGCTAGAAACTGCAGGACCCAGAAAAGCAGGTGTTGCAGCCGCTATTTTATGGGGTGGTGGCTTGATGATTTCCTCATTAGGTGTGAGCTCTCACCAGCTATGGCTTATTTGGCTGGGGGGCGGAGTGATTGGTGGAATCGGTTTAGGATTAGGTTATATTTCTCCCGTATCGACATTGATTAAATGGTTCCCAGACAGACGTGGGCTTGCAACTGGTATGGCTATTATGGGTTTTGGCGGTGGAGCCATGATAGGCACACCCCTAGCAGCTGAACTTATTGATACTTACAGTACCGCTCAAGCTTTTTTGTATATGGGTATTTTTTACTTTATTGCTATGATGATTGGTGCGTTTGGCTACCGAATTCCGCCCTCTGATTATAAGGTTGAAAGTGGAAATCAAGTAAAGAAAGATTCAGCCATGATTGCAAAAAATCATGTCCATGTTAACCATGCTCATAAGACTTATCAATTTTGGCTTTTATGGGGTGTTCTTTGCCTGAATGTATCCGCTGGTATTGGGGTACTAGCTGTTGCCAAACCGATGTTTCAAGAGATAGCTGCTCAAAATTTTTCAGCTGCAGAAATAGGTGCGATTGCAGGTGGTTTTGTCGCCCTTTTATCCCTGGCAAACATTATTGGAAGAATTATCTGGGCATCCTCATCGGATTATTTGGGAAGAAAACTCACTTATGCCATCTTTTTTAGCTTGGGGACTCTTTTATACTTTTCTGCACCATGGGCAGGTTTAAATCAATACATTGCGCTCTTTGTTCTTATTAATTTAGTTATTATGACGATGTATGGTGGAGGATTTGCAACAATCCCGGCATACCTTGCAGATATATTTGGGACACAGCATGTAGGCGCTATTCATGGACGGCTTCTCACAGCCTGGTCAACAGCAGGTATTTTGGGACCAGCCATTATGTCTTATGTTCGTGAGTATCAACTAAGTCAAGGAATCCCTGAGGCCGAAGCCTATAATTCTAGCTTTACAATGTTGGCACTCTTATTGGTGTTAGGTTTTATTTTGAATTATTTTGTTAAGCCGTTAGATAAGAAACATTTTATGAGCGATGCTGAACTAAAAATTGAAATGGATCTAGCCTATAAAAAAGATGCAGCAAGTCAATTAGAAGCATCCAGTGTAGGACCTAATAAAACCTTACAAAAAATAATATTACCAATTGCCTGGATTGTAGTTGGTGTGCCTATATTTATGGGTATTTCAAATGCGCTTCAAAAAGGTATAATCATTTTTCTTTAAAAATGAGGCTTATTAATGGAATTATCTGTAGGAATTGTCGCATCAAGATTTAATCAATCAGTTGTAGATGAAATATTGGATGCTTGCCTTTCGCAATTAGAAAAAGAGGGCATCTCTAAAAATAACATTGATTTAGAATCTGTTCCTGGGGCTTTAGAAATTCCAATTGTTCTAGATTTAATGGCCTTGAAAAAAAAATATAATGTTCTCATTGCCATTGGCGCTGTTATTCGCGGTGAAACCTATCATTTCGAGGTTGTTTCTGATCAGTCAGCTCAGGGTCTACTTGAGGTTCAACTCAATCATCATATCCCTGTCATTAATGGCATTATCACTACCAATGATGATGATCAGGCATTTGCTCGAACAAAAATAAAAGGAGCTGAGGCTGCCATGGCAGCTGTTGAAATGGCACATTTAGCAGAAAAATTAAGTGGCCATGCAATCAAATAAGTCAAAAAAAATAAACAATCGACGTAAATCTCGCGAGCTCATTATGAAAAGTATTTATCGAGGGATTGTTAATCAGTTTGATGTGTCGCAGATAAAAAAAGATATTAAAGATGACCCAGATTTTAATCGTGCTGATGAAGAGTTTTATAATCAAATTTTTGGTGGAGTCAGTGAAAATATTAATGATCTCCAGGCAGAAATTCAAACTTACCTTGATCGCGACCTAAGTGAGTTAAGCCCTATTGAACTTTCGATTATCTATGGTGCTTTGTATGAGTTAAAATTTTTTCCTGAAGTCCCTTACCGTGTCGTCATCAATGAGGCTATTGAAATTGCTAAAGCTTTTGGTGGATCAGATGGTTTTAAGTTTATTAATGGCGTTTTGAATAAAGCTGCTAAAGAAAATAGGAAAGAAGAGTTTTTAATTTAAATTAAAAAATTTATTTTGAAGTTTTTTACCATCCCAGATAAGGTAGTTAGCTTGTTTATCCCAATCCCCTAAAACCCAACGCTGACATTCATGTCCATCAAAATTATAATCATGAGTTTTTAAGCGATGAGTGTGGCCATGAATCATAAGTGGCGCATAATTGTTATTTATAAATAATTTCTTAACTGCATTTTCATTTACGTCAATAATGTTATTAGGGTTGTTAGATTGTTTAGAACTACTTTTTTTTCTTAAATTTTCACAAAATAATTTTCTCTTTTCAACAGATCGCCATGAAAAAAATAAATTAACCAAAAATTTTTTCCGTGAAAAAAAACGAAAAATTTGGTACCTGTAATCATCTGTACAAAGGGTATCACCATGCAAAAGAAGCGTATTTAGGTTACCAAGCTTTATGAGTGTATTATCTTTTAAAAAATGAATACTGTTTTTTTCTTGGAAATGGTTACCCACTAAAAAATCTCGATTGCCTGGAATAAAATAAATTTTAATTTTTTTTGAAAGAGTATTTAATGCCTTTTGAGTGCTCAAAAATTGTCTCGCATCATCGCCGGCCCAATATTCAAAAAGATCCCCTAATATAAATAAAGCGTTGTACCTTGAGACGGTATTTTTTAAAAAATTTTCAAAGGCTTTAATGGTCTTTGGTGCCGACTCAGATAGGTGAATATCAGATACAAAGACTGCAGATTTATCTAAATGAATCAGCTGGTGACTTCCTCAATAATAACAGGGCTCAATGGAACATCTTGGTGGCCTGATGGATGGTTACCTGTTTCAACATTTTTAATTTTATCTATGGTTTCAATACCTTCAGTAATTTTTCCGAACACACAATACCCCACTCCATCTTGGCCGGGATAATCTAAAAAAGTATTATCAGCAACATTTATGAAAAATTGTGATGTAGCAGAGTTTGGTATCGACGTTCTGGCCATTGCAATGGAATAGGAACTATTTTTTAGACCATTTTTTGATTCATTTTCTATTGGAGCTTTGGTTTCTTTTTGAGACATATCTTCGTTAAAGCCACCACCTTGAATCATAAAGCCATTTATAACTCGATGAAAGATTGTACCATTGTAAAATCCACTATTAACGTAATCTAGAAAATTCTTGGAAGTAATTGGAGCTTTCTCATTATCAAGCTCCACAGAAAATGAGCCATAGTTAGTTTTAAATGTAATCATATTTTTCCTATTTTTTAATTTCGATTGACTTTATGGTAACACGCTTGATGGGGACATCACCCATACCGTCTTTTACATGAGTGGGCAATGAACCAATGGTTTGCACAACCTTTTGACCACTTTTTACTTTACCGAAAACACAGTAACCATCCCCATCATCTAAAAAATAGTTATCTACAAGATTGATAAAAAATTGTGAGGTGGCCGAATGCGGATCATTTGTCCGCGCCATTGCAATGGTATAGGTCTCATTGAATAATCCATTTTTAGATTCATTTTTTATGGGGGCTTCAGTAGGCTTTAAATTAAGATTCTTATCATAACCACCGCCTTGTATCATAAAACCTCTTATCACTCTATGAAAAATTGTGCCATTATAAAAATCAGCATTAATATAACTTATAAAGTTTTTTACGGTTTCAGGTGCCTTATCTTCATATAATTCGATCTCAATATCACCCTTAGTAGTTTTTATGATTACACTTTGTGCATGGTTTGATAGAGGAAATAAAAGAATAAAGATCAGTAAAAGAATTTTAGATAATTTTTTCATATATAGAATTTCAAAGAAAAATTGTTGGAAAGCTGCATGCTATAATTTTGTATCGAGAATTTATCATAAATAATAAGCGATTACCACCCGGTATCAGGACAAATCTTTTAGCCATGATTAAGGTATATAACAGTCTAACAAAATCAAAAGAGATCTTTTCCCCGATAGAAAAAGAGAAAGTTAAAATGTATGTGTGTGGGATGACCGTCTACGATTTATGTCATTTGGGGCACGCACGTGTCCTTGTAGTATTCGATTTAATTAACCGATGGTTTAAGGCTCATGGTTATGACGTTATTTATGTAAGAAACATTACCGATATTGATGACAAAATTATTGCTAGAGCAAATGAGCAGAAGATCACCATTGGTGAACTTACCCAAAAATTTATCGATGAAATGAATCAAGATATAGGTGCTCTTAATGTGTTAAACCCAACTTATGAGCCGAGGGCAACGCAGCATATTGATGGCATGATCAAAATGATTGCTAACCTGATTGATAAAGGATTTGCCTATCAAGCAGATAATAATGACGTTTATTACTCTGTGGAAAAATTTGAAGGCTATGGAAAATTATCTGGAAAATCACTTAAAGAGCTTAAGGCAGGTAATCGAGTTGAAATTGATCATTCAAAAGAAAATTCATTTGATTTTGTTCTTTGGAAATCTGCAAAGACGAATGAGCCCTCATGGGACTCGCCATGGGGTAGAGGCCGCCCTGGTTGGCATATCGAGTGTTCTGTGATGAGCAATGAAATTTTAGGTCAACACTTCGATATTCATGGCGGAGGACAAGATTTACAATTTCCTCATCATGAGAACGAAATTGCCCAGTCTGAAGCTGCAAATGATTGTCAAATGGCAAACTATTGGATACATAATGGTTTCGTCAAAGTTGATGATGAAAAAATGTCCAAATCACTCGGTAATTTTTTCACTATACGATCAATACTTGAACATTATGATGCAGAGGTTGTTCGTTTTTTTATCCTTAAAGCTCATTACAGGAGCCCATTGAATTATTCTGATAAACATCTTGAGGATGCCAAAATCGGATTAACCAAGCTATACCTAACTATTAGAGATTTTAAAGGCGAATTAATCAGTAAGATTGACTGGAATCAACCCTATGCTAACAAGTTTAAGCAGGCACTTGATGATGATTTTAATTCTTCTGAGGCCATAGCAATTTTATTTGAATTAGCTAATGAAATAAATAAAACCAATTCAAGTGAGCTATTAATTCTTTTGAAGAGCCTTGCGCAAATTTTAGGGTTATTATCCAAAGATCCTGAGCATTTTTTACAAGGTAATAATTTAAAGGATGATGTAGATATTGAATTAATGATTAAAAAAAGGAATGATGCTAAAAAAAATAAAAATTTTCAAGAAGCTGATGACATTAGAGCCAATCTTCTTAAGAAGGGTATTTTATTGGAAGATACACCTGAGGGCACCATTTGGAGAAAAAAATAAATGCCGGTTGGACTAAAAAAACCTGAAGTAAATAATATTTTGAATGTTCCAGGTATTAAACTTGCATCGGTTAAAGCTGGAATTAAATACAAGGATAGAAAAGATTTATCTTTAATTATGCTTGACGAGGGAAGCGTTGTTTCAGGCTTATTTACAAAAAATAAATTTCGAGCGGCTCCCGTTCAAGTATGTCAAAATCACTTAAAGGCAGGCTCTCATAAAAGGGCATTGCTTATAAATACCGGTTCTGCAAACGCTGGAACAGGATCAGAGGGATTTGATAATGCTATGCAGATTTGCTCTGAGTTAGCCACAAATCTCAAAGTTCAAGCTCATGATATTTTGCCTTTTTCAACGGGTGTCATTTTGACTCACATCCCCGTTAATAAGATCGTTGGACAATTCACTAACCTTATAGAAAGTCTTGCAGAGTCACATTGGTTGGAAGTTGCGGAAGCAATTATGACGACTGATACAGTTCCTAAGGCTTATTCAACAAAAATTAAAACTGAAAATGAGGATATTGTGATCACAGGGATTAGTAAGGGTTCTGGGATGATTTGCCCCAATATGGCCACTATGCTTGCTTTCATTGGTACCAATGCAAATATTAGCCAATCAATACTCTCTAGAATTCACAAAGAAATTGTTGAGGATAGTTTTAATGCTATTAGTGTTGATGGTGATACATCTACTAATGATTCCTTTATTTTGATGGCAACCAATCAAGCACAAAATAAATTAATTTCTAATGAGGGTGATAAAGATTACGAAATTATAAAAGAGGGTTTTTTTGAGGTTGCTTCGTATTTAGCTCATTCAATCATTAGGGATGGAGAGGGGGCTACAAAATTTATTCATATTGAGGTAATCAATGGTAAAACTAAAAATGATTGTAAGGAGATTGCCAAGAAAATTTCACATTCTCCTTTGGTTAAAACGGCACTATTTGCATCAGATCCAAATCTAGGAAGAATTTTAGCCGCCATAGGAAATGCGGATATTAGTTCTCTTTTGATTGATAAAGTCGATGTTTATTTAAATGGCCTACCTTTTGCTCAGAATGGATCTATTGCTTCGAATTATGATGAGGAATTGGCCAATATTGAAATGAAAAAAACAGAAATTCATTTAAAAGTTGATCTCAAAATAGGCTCAGAACATTCATCCTTCTGGACAACTGATTTGTCTTACGATTACGTAAAAATAAACGCAGAATACCGAAGTTAATTGTGAAAATTGTTGATGTTGCGGTTGGTATCTTAAGAAATGATAATAAGGTTCTTTTAGCACAAAGACCTCAGCCTAAGCCTTATCATGGATGGTGGGAGTTTCCTGGAGGTAAGGTAGAAAATAATGAAAGTCCTGAGCAGGCGTTAAAAAGAGAACTAAAAGAAGAGTTAGGTATTAATATTAATGGCTGTTCCCCCTGGATTATAAGACATCATTCTTATGAACATGCCTCAGTCAGACTTCATTTTTTTCTAGTGTCTCAATGGGATGGTGATGTTGTGCCTAAAGAAAATCAAAATATAAATTGGACCGACCTTAGAGACCCTGAAGTAACTCCAATTTTAGAAGCTAATTCAGTTATTTTTAAAGCGCTATCTTTACCCCCAATTTATGCCATCACTAACTTTTCTGAATTAAAAGATAATTTTTTTAGTGCATTAAAGAGAAAAATTGAAAATGGACTTCAGTTAATCCAAATTAGGGAAAAAAGTCTCGAGATTAATGATCTTATTTATTTTTGTAAAGAAGTTCAGAAGCTCACAAAAAATTATGATATGTCTATTTTGCTTAATTCAAACATAGAGTTAGCTAAAGATCTTGGTTTAGATGGCGTTCATTTGAATTCAAGTCAAATTTATCAAGATTTGTCCATACCAAAAGGCTGGATCATCGGAGCTTCATGCCATACTCTAGAGGACTTAAAAATGGTTGAAGATAAAAAATACTCTTTTGCTCTATTGTCTCCGGTCAATAAGACTCAATCGCATCCTGAATTAAAACCTATGGGTTGGGAAAAATTTAAGCAAATTATAAATGGATTTCAAATTCCAATTTATGCCTTAGGCGGTATGACTGAGCATGACAAAAATAATGCCTATGTTTCCGGTTCGATAGGAATAGCCTCTCAACGAGCAATTTGGAATTAGTAAACCTTGAAAGAGATATTTTTCTCAAAAGAGTGATCATTTTCATCCTTAAGAACGAATGTTATTTCAAAAGTATCATTTGGATTTAGTTGTTTTTTTAACCCGTATATCATTAAATGATCACCCCCTGGCATTAAAATATATTCCTTATTAGCCTGAATAGTCGGGTTATCAATCTTACGCATTTTCATGATTGAGTCTCCGTAAGGACCCTTTTCCATTTTCATTGAATGAATTTCAATTTTTTTTGCATCCTTAGAAAGGATTTGAGTTATTTTAAGCGTTGAGTCTGACAAAATTTTAATGAATCCTGCTGTAATATTTTGACCTGGCTGGTTCGCTTTGATATGTGCTGCATTAATTTTCATTTCAGCAGCAAAAATATTTATAGAAAAAATAAATAAAATTAAAAATTTAAAAATTTTCATTGGAATCTCCTGATTCAAATTTACCTGGAATGGAATAGTCTTCTGATGCCCATGAGCCTAAGTCAATAAGCTTGCATTTTTTTGAACAAAAAGGCCTATATTCATTATCTAGATCATAAATAATTTTTTTTTTACAAATGGGGCAATAAATTTTCATTTTTAAGCTAGCTAATTGCTAATCTAAATTTAATTGTTTTATCAATCTTGATATTATTGTGATCATTAAATTGCATATTAATTGCATATTTATTTGATGAAATATGCGGAAAAAATTTGGACCCTGAGGAGAGTTGAATTGTTATAAGATCATTTTTTGTGGAGGGATTTAGTTTCATCTGATAGAGACCTTCATCTGTTTCAACTTTTTCAAAGTTAGCCTCACTTCTGATTATAGTTAATAAAATTTTTATAGCATCTTTTATTGGATTAAAGGGTGAGAATTTTTCATAGAAATATTTTTTTCTTATATCCCTGCTTTCAATCTCAATCCAATAGCGTAACTCAGGAAAATCCGTGGATACGATACCAAAAGGACTATCGTTTCGAGCCTTAATTTCTTGAATCAATCGATCATTTCCAAAATAAAAGCCTGGTTGTATGGTACTTTTTTCTAAAATTTTTTTAGCTGAAGAAAGTTTTTTTGTTAATTCATTATTTTTTGCTGAATTCCTTTTATTTTTTAACTTAATTTGCGCAGCATCTAACGTTTGCAATAATTCAACTTTGAGGTCAGATCTAGAGGCGGTAGCCATTAAGTCAAACAGTAGTATGAATAACCCATATTCCGAAAAGCTCTGACGATTTTTTTGTTGATAATCAATCTTTGAAAATATTTCTTCAATTCTAAGAAAACGTCTAATTTTTTCATTGAGAGGAAATTCGTAGTTAATCATTTATTTTTTTAAGAAGGTAATTATGAAAAGATATTATTTTTTTTTCTAACTCAAACATGGAGTCATCATTTAAGATTATTTTATCAGCTTTTTTTTGTTTATGAGATCGGCTCATTTGAGAATTGATAATACTTATAATTAAATCTTTCCCTAGATTATCTCTTTTTTTTACTCTTGAAATTTGATGTTCAATATCACAGTCAATTAACAAACTCTCATTGATAAGGCCTAAGAAATTTTTTGATTCAAATAACAAAGGAATAACAACTACGATATATTTTGCTTTTTTGTGATCCTCAATAAATTTTATGCATTCAGTAAAAATCAGAGGATGAAGAATAGACTCGATATCCTTTTTAAAATGATTATTTTTAAAGATCTCTTCTTTAATTAAGTATCGGTTAAGTTCCTCTTGCTCATTAAGGTAACGAACGCCAAACTTTTTAACAATCTCAGAGTAACCCTCAGTATTTTTTTGGGTAATTTGCCTTGATATCTGATCCAAATCAACAATGGGTATCTTCAATTTTTTAAAAATTGATTCGGCCTGACTTTTACCTGACCCTATTCCACCTGTTAATCCAACAATGTACATTTTGCTCTTGAAAAAATTAAAAAGATCACCATAGTACTTATATAATATATATGATATGTTGGAATTTAAATGAAAGACGACAAAAAAAATCAGTTATTTAGCTTGGAATCAGAGTTATTAAACCTTGTGGATCCTGTTTTTTGTAAAGTTGAAGTAGATTTAGTGAAGTGGCTTTATGATCTTACCGGTGAAAAAAAATGGGAAATGGATTCTGAGGACGAGAATGAACATTATGTGTCCTTTCATATGAAACATCATGATCAGCAAGCTGAAATAACTCTTTATAACAGTGGTTTTGCATCAGTTGATATCGATGGTAAGTCTGTATTTCATGGTGATATTCTTGATCAAAAACATCAAAAAGGTAAATTAAACTACTATCGGATTGATAGTGGTGAAAAAATTTTACTTAATTAACTTTCTCTGTTTATAGAGTACTCAGCAAGTTTTAACAATGTATCGCTGAACTTATTGGCTTGATAGGTACCTATAATTTTTTGAATGATTACAAAATATTCTTTAGCCTTATCTCTTGTTAGCTCTAATGCTTTAGTTTCCTCAAGTATATTAATGACTTGATTTAGTTTTTTTAAATTTTTTTCTTTTAAGACATTTTTTAAAGTTTTTTTCTGAGAAGAGCTTCCATTTTTGAGAGCCAATATAATGGGTAACGTCACTTTCCCTTGACTTAAATCATCCCCTATTTTTTTGCCTATTTTTTTTTCTTTACCGCTGTAATCTAAAATGTCATCAATAATTTGAAATATGAGTCCAAAAGCATTTCCTAATTGAGTAAGCTTTTTAATTTCTACTAATTTAGCATTGTTTGTGATTGCGGCAAGACTACAAGATGCTTCAAAAAGTTTCGCTGTTTTATATTCAACAATATTGATGTAATCATTTTCATTGATCTTGAAATTATTGATATTAATTAATTGAAGAATTTCTCCCTCAGATATTTGGTTGGTAGTATTGGCTAAAATTTGCATTACTCTCATGTTATTGACATCCACCATCATCTGAAAGGATCTTGAGTAAAGAAAATCACCCACAAGAACACTAGCAGCATTTCCATAAACTGAGTTAGCTGTCTCAATATGTCTTCGCCGAGATGATTCATCAACCACATCATCATGGAGTAATGTGGCTGTATGGATAAATTCTAGAATCGCAGCAAGCTGATAATTTTTTTTATTAATTTTGCCTAACCACCCAGCAACTAATAAATGTAGTGCAGGCCTTAATTTTTTTCCACCACTGTTGATAATGTGTGAGGAAATTTTATTGATGATGGGTATCTTAGAATGTAGAGAATGTTTAATGACTAAATCTACATTTTTCATGTGATCATTAATAGGTGAAAGTATTTTTTTTAGAGACAAGTTATTTTTGAACAATTTATTTTTAAATGACAAATTCTATCATAGGCAAAAGTTTGGAAAGATGCTTTAATACATTGGCTCGTATTGGGTAGAAAATAATTGATAAATAAAAGCTTTTTGAGTATAATTCACCGTTTCTTTTTAGTTTAAGGCAAGTTAAGATGCAAGCAATTATTAAAACGGGTGGAAAGCAATACAAAGTCTCAGAAGGAGATACCCTAAGAGTAGAAAAACTAACGACTGAACTTGGAAAGTCTGTTAGCATCGACCATGTCTTATCCGTTATTGATGGAGATAAGGTTACGATCGGTACGCCTGTGGTTAAGGGAGCGAGTGTCGATGCAACAATAGTCTCACATGGAAGAGGTGAGAAAGTGACTATTTTTAAAATGAATCGACGTAAGCATTACAGAAAAACACAGGGTCACCGTCAAAGTTTTACAGAAATTAAGATCGATAAAATTAAAGCTAAATAATTAGGTATTGGAATAAGTTATGGCACATAAAAAAGCAGGTGGTAGTTCTAGAAACGGTAGAGATTCGCATTCAAAACGATTAGGTTTTAAAGTTTTTGGCGACCAATTTGTTAAAGCTGGAGGTATTATTCTTCGTCAAAGAGGCACAAAGATGCACCCGGGTGAAAACGTTGGCATGGGCAAAGATCATACTTTGTTTGCAAAAACCGATGGAAAAGTGACTTTCTCTGTTAAAGGATCACTTAAGCGAAAATTGGTTAATGTTGTAACAAGTTAATTGAATTAAATATTACGTTAAAAGCCCTATCATCTGATAGGGCTTTTTTGTTTGGTAAAGAGAACATGAAATTTATTGATGAAGCGACCATTAAGGTATTTGCTGGTGATGGAGGAAATGGGATAGCCTCTTTTCGCAGAGAGAAATATGAACCCATGGGCGGTCCTAATGGCGGGGATGGTGGCAGAGGCGGTTCTATTTTTTTCGAATCGGATGAAAATATTAATACATTAATTGATTATCGTTTCGTAAGAAATTATCGTGCTAAGCGTGGTGAAAATGGTAAAGGTTCAGATTGTTATGGTGCAAAGGGTGATGATTTAACACTTAAAGTGCCTGTGGGTACGGTTATTTCTGAAAAAATAACAGGAGTAATAATTGCTGATTTAAGTGTACATGGGATGAAAGTTCTTGCAGCCCAAGGTGGCAAGGGTGGGCTTGGTAATGTACATTTTAAATCTAGTGTGAATAGGGCTCCTAGGCAATTCACAAATGGGGAACCTGGAGAAGAGTTCGAGCTTTATTTAGAATTAAAAGTACTTGCAGATGTTGGTTTGCTTGGGATGCCAAATGCTGGAAAGTCATCATTAATTCGCTCTATATCAGCAGCGAAACCTAAGGTGGCTGATTACCCATTTACTACACTGCAACCCAATCTTGGGGTGGTGAAGGTCGATGCCAATAAAAGTTTTGTTGTTGCAGATATACCAGGGCTTATTGAGGGCGCAGCAGATGGATTAGGGCTTGGACATCAATTTTTAAGGCATCTGGAGAGAACAAAAATTCTACTTCATGTGATTGATATTGCTCCTTTTGATGAGTCCATTAACCCTTTAGATGAGGCAAAAAAGATCATTAGTGAATTACAAAGGTATAGCGAGAACCTTTTTACAAAACCCCGTTGGATCGTCCTTAATAAAATAGATTTAACTTCTGATTATGAGTCTATTAAAAAAGAATTTATTAAGACACTGAACTGGGATAATAAGGTTTTTTGTATTTCTGCACTCAATAAAGAAGGTTGCAAAGAGCTTATTTACGAGATAATGCATTATCTAGATTCTTTAAAAAATGATGAATAAATTTAATTTTACAAAAGCCAAAAAAATTATTATCAAGCTTGGATCGAGCATCATCACCAATGATGGAAAAGGCATTGACGAAGTTTTTTTATCAAATTTTGCGAGTGAGATTTCTCTTTTAGCAAAAAATATGCAGGTGGTTATTGTATCCAGTGGCGCAATCGCAGCTGGATTAAAAAAACTCGGTATCTCAAGAAGACCAAGCGAGCTCTCAGAATTACAAGCTGCAGCTGCAGTTGGACAAATGTATTTAATTAGAAGTTTTGAAAAAGAGTTTTCTAAGGTTTCAATGATATGTGCCCAAGTTCTCCTTACTCATGATGATTTGAGTGATCGCAAGCGTTATTTAAATGCTCGCTCCACACTATATAATTTATTAGAAAAGAATGTAATTCCAATTATTAATGAAAATGATACGGTTTCTAATGAGGAGATTAAGTTTGGCGACAATGATAATCTAGCAGCACTGACAGCTAATCTTTTAGAAGCTGATTACTTGATACTTCTTACTGATCAAGATGGTCTTTATTCTGATGACCCAAGAAAAAATAGCAATGCAACGCTTCTCTCTCACATTAGCGTAAATGACAAAATATTAGATGAGGTTGCCAAGGAGACGACTTCATCGGTTGGAAGAGGGGGTATGTATACAAAAATATCAGCTGCTCGCAGAGCCTCTTTAAGCGGAACTCACACCATTATTGCAAATGGAAAAAATAGTAAAGTCATTTCAAATTTATTAAATGATTCATTTTCAGGGACTTTTATTCAAAGCGAAGAACGTCAATTAGATGCTAGAAAAAAATGGCTAGCTGGACAGTTAAAATCAAAAGGAATACTCATAATTGATGATGGGGCTACAAATGCTATTGTCAATTTAGGTAAAAGTCTTCTTTCTGTTGGCATTAACGATGTAAAAGGAAAGTTCGATCGCGGGGATTTAGTACAATGTATTAGCTCTTCGGGTCAAGAGGTTGCAAAAGGATTGATTAATTATTCTTCATCTGAGGTAGGTAAAATTTTAGGCAAGCCAAGTGATAAAATGGAATCTCTCTTGGGGTATGTTAATGAATCAAGTGTGATTCATAGAAATAATTTAGTAGTTTTAAAAAAAGGAAAATAGATGTCAAACAACAAACCTAAGGTTGCCATCATTATGGGTTCAAATAGTGATTGGCCAATCATGGAAAAGGCTGCAAATATTTTAGATGATTTTGGTATTAACTATGAAACCAAGGTTGTTTCTGCACATCGAACTCCGGATTTAATGTTTGAATTCGCATCTAATGCCAAAAAAAATGGGTTTGAAGTGATCATTGCTGGTGCTGGAGGTTCTGCGCACTTGCCTGGTATGGTTGCCTCAAAAACAACGTTACCAGTATTGGGCGTTCCTGTACCAACAAAACATCTTGCTGGACAAGATTCGTTATTATCAATCGTACAAATGCCCAAAGGCATACCCGTTGGAACATTTGCTATTGGCGAGGCTGGTGCTGCTAATGCTGGATTATTTGCTGCATCTATCTTAGCGCTACATGACGCTAATATTCAAAAAAAATTAGATGAATTTCGTCAGCAACAAGAGTCAAATGTTCTTCAAATGAAGTTAGAAAAATAACTTAAGTGACTAAGGAAAATTTATCCAACACTCTAGCAATGCTTGGCGGCGGTCAATTAGGCCGTTTTTTTGTCATGTCTGCTCAAAAATTAGGTTATAAAGTTTTAGTTCTCGACCCGGACCCTAATAGCCCAGCTGGACAAATTGCAGATAACCATCTTTGTGCTTCCTATGATGATGAGCAAGCATTAAGGCAAATTATCGATTCTTGTGACTATGTCTCGACTGAGTTCGAAAATATTCCTGCTCAAACACTGCAGTTTCTTGAAAAAGATCTTACAGTACGCCCTAGTTCAAAAGCTGTTTCAATTGTTCAAAATCGAATCTTGGAAAAGTCTTTTTTGAAAGAGAATGATTTTCCTGTAGGTGATTTTATAATTATTTCCAATTTGGATGACCTTCAAAAGGTTGAATTATCCATATTCCCAGCCATTTTAAAGATTGCTCAGTTTGGTTACGACGGAAAAGGCCAGATACACGTTAACAATAAGGAAGAGCTTGAAAAAGCCTTTACGAAATTTAAAAATGCTCCCTGTGTTCTGGAAAAAAAAATAAATTTAGATACTGAGGTTTCAGTTGTGCTAGCAAGATCTAATAATGACGAAAAGGTGTTTTATCCACTTGTTGAAAATCAACATATCAATGGTATTTTAGATACCTCTATTATTCCAGCAGAAGTTAATCAAGAAATTTATGATGAAACACTTAAGATTGCTGATCGCCTATCATCAGCGCTTGATTATATTGGTGTCATGGCGGTTGAATTTTTTGTATGTCAAAATCATGTGTATGTTAATGAAATTGCCCCAAGACCTCATAATTCAGGCCATTTTTCTATTGATGCTTGCGATTATAGTCAATTCGATCTTCAGGTAAGGGCTTTGACTGGGATGAAACTTAAGCAGCCTAAATTAATTCATAATTCTAGAATGATCAATCTCCTAGGCGATGTTTGGTTTAGGGGCGATAGCCAAATTAATCCTGCATTCAATAATATTAAGGATGAATCGATTAAGTTACATCTCTACGGAAAAAAAGAACCTAGAAGAGGGAGAAAAATGGGGCATTATACCGTTTTAGGCGATGATCCTGAAAAAATTAAGCAGTTGGCGTTTAAAACTAAAGAAATGCTCCTAAGTTAAACTTGGGAGCATTATAATTATAAGGCTTTAATAGCTGTATTAAGTCTAGACTTATGACGTGCAGCTTTGTTCTTGTGAACAATCTTTTTATCTGCAATACGATCAATTATAGAAACGTTTTGATTGAATGTTTCTTGAGCCGTTTTCTTGTCACCACCTTGAATAGCTTTGGCAATTTTTTTAATTGCTGTTCTAAAAGCAGACTTCTGGCTTGCATTATGCGCTCTTCTTGCATCGTTCTGTCTCGCACGTTTTATTGTTTGTGCTGTATTTGCCATGTGTAAACTTCCTTAAAATTTTCAACCACGTATTCTATCGATTTCCTGACTTTAATTCAAGTCATTAGTCCATCTATTTGGTTGAATCAAGAAATTAATTAGATAAGTTAGCATGATAGAATTTCAACTAAATGAAGCTATTTAAAACACTTTTTGGCGTAGGCAGCATGACGTTTCTCTCAAGAATTCTTGGTTTTTTGAGGGATAGTATTATTGCAAGAATCTTTGGGGCTGGTTTTGCAACAGATGCTTTTTTTGTTGCATTTAAAATACCCAATCTATTGAGAAGAATTTCTGCTGAAGGTGCTTTTACTCAAGCATTTATTCCGATTCTAAGTGAATATAAAACCCAAAGAAGCGAGCGTGATGTATCAATTTTAGTTAGTAAGGTAGCCACACTACTTGGATTATTTTTGGTCCTTATAACTGTTTTAGGCGTCTTTGCAGCGCCATGGATCGTCTATGTCAGCGCACCAGGGTTTATTGATAATCCCACTAAATTTGAATTAACCGTTGATTTGTTGCGAATTACCTTTCCTTACATTATTTTTATCTCTTTAGTGTCTTTTGCCGGAGGTGTTCTTAATACTTACGGTAAGTTTTTTGTGCCAGCATTCACCCCCGTATGGCTCAATCTATCATTTATTATTGGCGCCATATTTTTTTCCCACCATTTTGATCAACCAGTCTATGTCCTCGCATGGGCAGTATTTTTAGGTGGCGTATTACAACTTTTTTTTCAGGTACCCTTTTTAAAGAAAATTGGTTTCATTCCTAATTTAAACATTGATTTTAAGGATGAAGGCATTTGGAGGATTTTAAAGTTAATGGGCCCTGCAGTCATTGGCGTATCCATTACACAGATATCACTTCTTATAAATACTATTTTTGCATCTTTTTTGGCTTCTGGAAGCGTTTCATGGCTCTATTATGCTGATAGGCTGATGGAATTTCCTGTGGGGGTGTTAGGCGTTGCTTTGAGTACAATATTACTGCCCAACCTTTCAAAAAGCTTTTCTGGAAGCAATGTTCATGAATACTCAAAGTTGCTTAATTGGGGATTAAGGCTGGCAATTATCTTTGCCGCTCCTGCCGCAGTGGCTCTTTTTATATTGTCAGTCCCTTTGATTTCAACATTATTTTATTATGGCGCCTTTACAGCACATGATGTAACCATGACTCACTATGCGGTCATGGCCTATAGTGTTGGCCTGATCGGTTTAATTCTTGTCAAAGTTCTTGCACCTGCCTTTTACGCCCAACAAAATATTAAGACACCTGTAAAAATTGCACTTTTTACTCTGCTGTGCACCCAATTCATGAATTTAGTTTTTATTGGTTTTCTTAAACATGCAGGATTAGCACTTGCCATTGGTTTAGGGGCATGCATTAATGCAGGTTTACTTTACTTTTATCTTCAAAAGCAAAAATTTTTTCAATTAGATTCAGGCTGGGCTGTTTTTTTGTTGAAAATTTTAGGTGCTGTAATTCTTTTAGCTATATTCTTAATTTTTTATCGAGGTGACATTGGGCTTTGGACTTCGTATTCTTTTGTACAAAAAATACAAAATCTTTTTATATTAATAACTGTTGGAGCACTTATTTATTTTGCCTCTTTAAAAATATTTGGAATTAATCTTAAAGCTTTATTTAAAGAAAGCAATCATTAGACAATGGAAGTTTTTCGTCATTTTGAAAGTCAAAAAAAACCATGCGTTATGACCATAGGTAACTATGATGGGATTCATTTGGGTCATCAATCTTTAATAAATCAGGTGATCGAATTATCGAAAGATAAGGGCATGCAATCTGCGTTAATGACTTTTGAGCCTCACCCTAGAGAATTTTTCCAACCAAATGAAGCCCCATCAAGAATCATCAGCCTGAGAGAGAAATTAGAATTCTTTGAGAGCAAAGGTATTGATCATGTCCATGTCATTCGCTTTGATGAATTATTTGCAAATTTAACGGCCGGTGATTTTTTGAAAATTTTAAAAGAAAATTTACAGGTTAAGTTACTTGTTTTGGGTGAGGATTTTAGGTTTGGTAAAAATAGAGTGGGCTCATTAAAAGATTTCATAGAAGCTGGAATTATGGTAACAGTTGCCACCGAAATTCAATTAGGAAATTCCAGAGTATCAAGTACACGGGTGAGAGAGGCTCTTTCTAACGCTAATTTTAATGAGGTCCAAGCGCTGCTAGGACGACCTTTTGTAATCTCCGGTAAAGTGACTCACGGAGATAAGCGTGGGCGAGAGATTGGGTTTCCCACTGCAAATATTCATATGTTTCATGAGAGGCCCCCATTAAGAGGAGTCTTTGCTGTAAAATTAGACAATTTTAATGGCATCGCTAATTTAGGAACAAGGCCCACCATTGGAGGAGCAGAAAAGCTTAACTTAGAAGTCCATATTTTTAATTTTTCAAAAGATATTTACGGCAAGCACGTTCATGTCACATTCTTACAAAAAATTAGAGATGAAAAAAAATTTAAGACAATAGATGAGTTAAAGCAACAAATTACTTTGGATGTAGATAAGGCAGAAAGTTTTTTCAAGCATGAGTGACAAGAAATATAAGTTAAATTTACCAGATACAAGTTTTCCTATGAGGGGGGATTTGGCCAAAAGAGAGCCTGGTTGGCTCAATGATTGGAACAAAAAAAATATCTATCAATCAATCAGAGCTTCTAGAAAGAATCAAAAGAAATTTACATTACATGATGGACCCCCTTATGCTAATGGCGATATTCACATTGGCCATGCAGTCAATAAAATCTTAAAAGATTTTATTATTAAATCTAAAACACTTTCCGGTTTTGATGCTTCTTATATTCCTGGTTGGGATTGTCATGGACTGCCGATTGAGCTTGTCATTGAAAAAATGCATGGTAAAAATCTTGAGCCAAAAAAATTTAGAGACTTATGTCGAGCTTATGCCCTAGAGCAGGTCAAGAGACAAAAAAATGACTTTCAAAGACTGGGTGTTTTTGGGGACTGGGACAATCCATACCTTACTTTGGATAGAGCAACAGAGGCTGATATTGTTCGATCACTAGGTAAAATTTTTGAAAATGGTTTTTTGTATCAGGGCAGCAAACCAGTTCATTGGTGTTCTGATTGCGGTTCAGCACTAGCTGAAGCAGAAGTAGAGTACGAGGATAAAACTTCCTCCGCCATTGATGTAGCCTTTGAGGTAGCGCAATTAACAGATGATCATCCATTAAAAGATACTTTTTCTAAACATAAAATCTATGCAATCATATGGACCACAACACCCTGGACACTTCCTGCCAATGAAGCGATTTGCGTGAATCCAGAATTAGATTATGGTTTTTACCAGGCTAGAGATAAAGTTTTCATTGTTGCAAAAGATTTGGCAAAAACCGTTTCTGAAAAATACGATGTTGCCTTCAAGGAGCTTTTTCTAATTAAGGGCTTGGAATTAGAGCATTTATATTTCATACATCCCTTTTTAAATAAAAACGTTCCTATTGTATGTGGTGATCACGTGACAACCGAGACAGGTACGGGCCTTGTCCATACTGCCCCCGCGCATGGTCTTGATGATTATTTAGTCGGAGTAAAATATAACCTGCCTATTGATAACCCTGTCGATGGCAGGGGAGTCTTTAAAAAAAGTACTCCCTTTGTTGAGGGGAAAACTGTTTGGAAGGCAAATCAATTGATTATTGGTCTACTGGATAAGCAAGGGTCCTTACTTTTCCAACAAGCATTTAAACATAGCTACCCCCACTGTTGGCGACATAAAACACCTATTATTTTCAGAGCAACACAACAGTGGTTTATTGGTATGCAAAATCAGAATCAAGATAAAAAGTCTCTAAGAGATTTAGCAAATAAGGCGGTGAAAGAGACACATTTTTATCCTAGTTGGGGACGAACTCGGCTCGAGTCGATGATTAAGAATAGACCTGACTGGTGTGTTTCAAGGCAGAGAAACTGGGGGGTTCCTATCACAATCTTTATTGATAAAGAGACCGAAAAACCCCATCCTGAGTCAACCAAGTTTTTTGAAATTATTGCAAACAAAATTGAAAAAGATGGCATGGATGCATGGTTTGAATTAGATGTAACCGAATTTTTAGGTGTAGATTCAGAAAAATACATTAAGGCCTCAGATACTTTGGATGTATGGTTTGATTCTGGCACGACTCATGAGTCCGTGATTAAACGTCGAGATGCTCTTGAGTCTCCTGCTGATCTTTACCTTGAGGGCTCGGATCAACATCGTGGATGGTTTCAGTCGAGTTTACTTACTAGCTGCGCAATGAATGGTAAAGCTCCCTACAAGGCATTACTTACCCATGGATTTGTTGTAGATGGTCAAGGCTACAAAATGAGCAAATCTAAAGGCAATGTTATTTCACCTCAAAAAATCATGGATCAATATGGTGCTGATATATTGAGACTTTGGGTTGCATCTACCGACTATTCAGGTGAGCTTAATATTTCAGATGAAATTATTAAACGAGTTGCTGATGGCTATAGAAGGATTAGAAATACGCTCAGATTTTTATGTGCAAATCTTGATGATTTTGATTATGAGTCTATGAAAATAGAGACTCAAGATTTAATCGAAATTGATCGATTTGCACTTTTCTCTGCTAAGCAATTACAAGATGAAATTCTTTATGATTATGATCATTTTGAATTCTATCTTGCTATTCAGAAACTGGTTAGTTATTGCTCAGAGTATCTTGGAGGTTTTTATTTAGACATATTAAAAGATCGTCTCTATACGACGGCTGAAGCTGGTCAATCCAGACGCTCTGCTCAAAATGCTTTGTATCATATTAGCCAAAGTTTGATTAGGCTTTTGGCTCCGATATTAAGTTTTACCGCACACGAGCTTTGGGAGATCATTAATAAAAAAGCCAAGTCTTCTGTATTCGAGGATTATTGGTATGAAATCCCTAATCATCATCTTTCAGATCATCAATTAAAAGTATGGGCATATTTATTAGATTTGAGGGCGCAAGTAAATAAGAAAATTGAAGAACAAAGAGAGGCTGGAAAAATTGGCTCCTCACTTCAGGCACGAATTCATCTTAAGTTGATTAAAGAAGATTTTAATAAAGTATTAGCTATGAAAGATGAGCTTAAATTTATTTTCATCACCTCAAGTGTTGAGATTGAAGAGGCTAATGAGACCGTAATTACAGTTCAGCCTTCATCAGATCAAAAGTGTGATCGATGCTGGCATTATTCCGGTTCCGTGGGTGTTAGCAAAAAACATCCAACGATATGTTCAAGATGCGAAGATAACTTATACGGTAACGGTGAAGCAAGATCTTATGCTTAGGTTTTTACCGTATATTATTTTGATCATTGTTCTAGATCAGATTACAAAATTTTTGATTGTTCAAAACTTTGACCTTTACGCGTCTTATCAGATCTTTCCTTTTTTAAAAATTATTTATCTTCAAAATGAGGGAGCAGCATTTAGTTTTTTACATGATGCTGGGGGTTGGCAGAGGTATTTTTTAATCTTAGTATCTGTTATTGCTGTATGTATCTTACCCTACCTAATCAAAAAAAATTTATCAAATAGAATCATTAGCTTTGCACTTATGTTTATTCTTGCGGGGGCATTCGGAAATTTAGTTGACCGCGTTCTCTTTGGTTATGTGATAGATTTTATTTACTTTCATTATCAGCAATATTATTGGCCTGCGTTTAATGTTGCTGATGTTGCAATCTCTTTTGGAGTTTTTTTATTATTTTTAGATATATATCAGGATTGGCGTGAACAAAAAAAACATTGAAGAAAAAATAAAAATTGCAAAAAGGGGGCAGAATAAAAATACTCCAATTGATTTTAATCGACTGCCTTCAGGACAAACTTTGACAGAAAAATTCCCTGTACTAGATTTAGGTATTTTACCTGATGTTACTTTTGAGAATTGGTCGCTTCATATTTATGGTGAGGTTGAGAATGAACGCAGTTTTAATTTCGAAGATTTAAAACAATTACCATTTGTAGTCGATGTATCAGATTTTCATTGCGTAACACACTGGAGTAAATTTGATGTTAATTGGGGAGGAGTTCGCCTAAGTGATTTATTTAACGGTGTCGGTATTATTGATTTAAATCATTATGTAACATTTCATAGCTATGATGGCTATACAACCAACTTACCTGTTAAGTGTCTTTTGGACCATGATGTTTTATTAGCATTCCAATTGGATGGAAAATCCTTAGCAAAGGAGCATGGTGGACCAGCCAGAATTGTTGTGCCCAAACGTTATGCATGGAAAAGTGCCAAATGGATTAAAGCCATAGAAATTCATAAGGATGATCGCCCTGGTTTTTGGGAGGTTAGGGGCTATCATAATGATGCAGATCCATGGTTTGAACAACGTTATGCAAACGAGGATTGAGTTATGAGGCAGTTGTTTAGCGAAATATCAAAAAAAACAAAGGGTCGAGGCTTATATGACATCACCCTTGAGGTAAAAAGTTGGATTCAAAATGAAAGTCTTATGAATGGACTGCTGACTATGAATATCCTACATACCTCTGCGAGCCTGATGGTCAATGAAAATTATGATCCAGATGTATTAATTGATATGGAGAATTTTTTTTCAAGACTTGTTGTGGATGGGGACCCTCACTTTATTCATACCACGGAAGGCCAGGATGACATGCCTGCGCATATTAGAACGGCTCTGACTCAAACCCAGCTTTCAGTTCCTATTCAACAGGGCCAAATTAAACTCGGCACATGGCAGGGACTCTTTGTGTTTGAGCATCGATATCACGATTTTAGTCGAAAGATTGCTTTACACTATATAGGTGACTAGTAGTTTAAAGCTTGGTCCATGCAAGGGGGTTGAATGGCTTACTGTTTTTCCTTAATTCATAGTAGAGTCCATTTGAACTATTCCCACCACTATTTCCCACAGTTGCAATGACATCGCCACCTTTGACAATTAGGCCTTGTTGGACGATGATAGACTCGTTGTTTCCATAAAGGCTCATGTAGCCATCGCCGTGATCTAGGATAATTAGATTTCCGAAACCTCTCAGCCAATCTGCAAAGACAACCTTACCTTTAGCAACAGCATACACCTCATCACCTTCATTGGCTTTAATAAACAGCCCCTTCCATGTAATACCAGTGTCAGGACGTTTTTTTCCATATTCATGAATAATTTTTCCTTTTACAGGAAGCCTTAGCTTCTTCTTAAGTTTTTTGAAGTTAACATCATCAAGCGAACTGTCGGGTAGGTGTTTACTATCAGCCTGAATCGATTCTTTTTTTGTTTTTTTCTGGGCCTGAATTTTTGATTTTTCGATTAGTTTTTCGATTAAGGAAGTAAGTTTTTTTTCATCCTCAATAAGTTTTTCTTTTTCTTTTTTTTGGCTTTTAATTGTTGAGGCAATTTTTTTAAGGACTTTATCTTTTTCTTTTTTTTGTTTTTCGAGCAATCTCTTTTTTTTCTCTTGTTTCTTTTTTAAAGCATTTATTTTTTCAATGGTTTTTGATGTTTCCTGTTTATTTGTATCAATAGCCTGATATTTTTCTTTTATTTCTAAAATATTATTATTTTGTTCTACTGCAAGGTAACTTAAGTAATTCATCTCTCTTGAAATTTGATGTGGACTATCACCTTCTATCATCATCTGAATAAAACCTGGTTTCCCACGGGTATAAATTTGGTAATAGTGATCTGTGAGATTAGCTCTTCTGTCAGTAATTTCCTCATTGAGTTCTTTTAATTCTTGCTCAAGCTCTTTGAGTTTTTTTTGATTTTTTTTGGATTGCCTATTTATTTTATAGATTTCTTTTTTTGATTTGCTGATTTTTTTCTCTTCTCTCTTTAACTCGGATGATAGATCTTCCTTTGTTTTGATATTTTTTTTTATTTCATTATCGAGAACATCTATTTTTTTTTGTATCACCTCTAGATCATCTTGATTGTCAGCTATGGATCCTTCAGCATAGGCATGGTAATTAAAAATGATACATAAAATTGATAATAGTAAAACGCTTTTCAATTTCTTAAACTCAGGGTTAATCATTGAAAGTAATAAGGTTCTCCCCAGTCATCTCATTTGGGATCGATTCATTCATGATGGTAAGAATTGAGGGCGCTATGTCAGATAATTTACCTTCTTTTTTTAGACTTGCATTGCGGCCCATGTATAGAAAGGGAACTAGGTTAGTTGTATGTTGAGTATGGGTTTGATTATTGATGTTATCCATCATTTGCTCAGCATTTCCATGATCAGCAGTAACAATCATATGCCCATCAACCTTTTTGATGGCATCTGCAATTTTACCTATACATTGATCAAGGGCTTCAACGGCTTTTATTGCTGCAACAAGGTCTCCAGTATGCCCCACCATATCACCGTTGGCAAAATTACAGATGATAAGGTCATATTTTTTTGACTCTATCGCTTCAATTAATTTTTCAGTTAATTCAAAAGCACTCATTTCAGGCTTTAAATCATAGGTACTTACTTTTGGTGACGGTATAAGAATTCGATCTTCACCATCAAATACCCTCTCATCACCCCCGTTGAAAAAGAATGTCACGTGAGGATATTTTTCTGTTTCAGCAATTCTAAGTTGGGTCCTGCCTGTTTTTTCCATTATCTCACCTAGACTATTTTTGACTTCAATAGGTAGAAATAATGGCTTTGCCTTTTTTTGTTTTTGATCATACAAAGTGAGGGTCAGATAATTTAGATTTCTTATAATTTGATTTCTATGAAATCCTGCAAAATCATCATTTAATAACGCATCGCTAATTTGACGAGCACGATCTGATCTAAAATTAATGAAAACCACCGTATCACCATCAGCTAATAAAGAATTTTGTTTCGTATTAATTTTTGTGGGCTTAACAAACTCATCATTTTCACCTCGATCATAGGCCATATTTAATGCATCAAGGGATGTATTTGAGGTAAATTCAGCAATACCTTCAGTTAATAACTCATAGGCTTGTTGGGTGCGATCCCATCTTTTATCACGATCCATCGAGTAAAATCTTCCTGATATTGATGCAACCTCACCACAACCAAATTGTTTACATGTACTTTCAATATGTTTTAAATATTTCTCGGCGCTTTTAGGAGGTGTATCTCGACCATCAAGGAAGGCGTGAATAAATACCTTTTTAAGATTTTTAGATGCCAGATATTTTAATAATGCATCAAAGTGACCGATATGGCTATGCACGCCACCATCTGAAAGAAGCCCAAAAATATGCAATGACTTGTCTTCACTCATTGTTTTTTCAATGGCATCAACCAATAATTGATTGTTAAAAAAAGAACCATTTTCAATACTTAAATTAATTCTCTCCAAATCTTGATGAATCACTCTTCCAGAACCAATATTTAAATGACCGACTTCAGAGTTTCCCATTTGACCTTTTGGAAGACCAACAAAAGATTCTGATGCATTAATCAAGGTGTTGGGGTAATTGTTTTTAAGTGTATCCCAATTAGGCATTTTTGCTTGAGCAATTGCATTGTGTTCATTGGAGTCATTATGGCCAAAACCATCAAAAATAATTAAAGCGACAGGTGTTTTGTTCATTTCGGGATATTTTTTTTAATTTCATGTTCAATTATAATGCGTCTTTCTTAAATATATGTTGTTAATTAAAAATTAAAGGTTTTTTATGCTTGATTTTTTACTTGAAAATATTTTTTTATTACTGATTATTGCTCTATCGGGATTCCTTTTGCTTTTTCCTAGAATTTTTTCGGCAGGCGCAAAATCCCTCACTATCAAAGATGCCATATTAATGATGAACCGCAATCCTTGCGCATTGATTGATCTTAGGTCTGAAGATGATTATACCTCTGGCCATATAGCTAACGCGCAGAATATCCCTTATGAATCGATTGAAAAGAATGTTGAAACTTTAAAAAAGTATTCCAATAAGCACCTTATTCTTTATTGTCAAAAAGGGATCAGGTCTGAAAAAGCACTGAGTTTGTTTCAAAAGATAGGCATGGAAAAAGTGTATAGTATCGAGGGTGGATTAGATCAGTGGATTAAAGGCCAATTACCATTGGCTTCAGAGAAAAAAATATGAAAATTAAAATGTATACCAGCAATTACTGCCCATATTGCATGAATGCTGAACGTCTGCTTAAGAACAAAGGCTATGATATTCATGAAAAAGTATTTGTTGATCGAGACCCTATGATTTTAGAAAAAATGATTGAGTTGACTGGAAAAAGAACCGTGCCGCAAATTTTTATTGAGGATCACTATATTGGCGGCTTTGATGATCTTCGCAAGGCTGATAACTCAGGTGAGCTTGATAAAATTTTATCCACTAAATAATTACTAATTTTGGTTCATACTTGCTTCATAAACATATAAAATAGCGTTTTTAGAAAATTATGGATTAATAATGGCTCAAGATAAGAAAACAAAAACAGCAAAAACTACAAAAAATGGCGCGTCTAAAACAAGTTCATCCCCAGAGGCACAGCAACAAGGTCCTGGTTTTGGCATAGAAAAACTTTACCTTAAAGATGTTTCAGTTGAGGTTCCTAATTCTCCAGAAATTTTTACGAGTCGAGAAGCACCGCAAGTAAGTGTAGAGCTCAATAATAATGCTCAACCTTTGCCTGACGGTTTTTTTGAAGTTGCTCTACAGGTCACCGTAACATCTAAAATTAACGATAAAACAGCATTCCTTATTGATGTGACGCAGGCTGGTATTTTCGCTGTAAGAAATGTTCCTGAAGAGAATTTAGAGCCAATTCTTGCAATTACATGCCCAAATATCCTCTTTCCTTATGCTAGAGAAGCTGTCTCAGATTTGATCACAAAAGCAGGCTTTACAACGGTTCTTTTAAATCCGATCAATTTTGAGAACTTGTATGTTCAACAAAAACAACAACAAGCCGCTCAAAAATAAGAATGAAATTTTTTTTCTTATGTTTCGTAACATTTTTTATTTTAATTCAGCCGGCACTGTCGGCTGATTTTGTCTCAATAAAAGCAAAAAAGGCTTTCCTTTATGAAGGTCCTTCCTCATCAACAGATAAAGAATTTATTATTACAGAAGGCTATCCATTACAAGTGATGGTTCGTCTTAAAGATTGGATTAAAGTTAAAGATCATTTAGGAAAAATCAGTTGGATTCAAAGCGCTGACACCTCTAAAGATCGAAATGTGATGACCCTTAATGATAATGTTAATCTTTTCTATAAACCAACAACTGAAAGTGTTCATTTGGCAAAAATAGATAAAGATATCACACTCAAACTTCTAAGCCCTTTTCCAACTAACGGATGGATTCAAGTTAAGACATTGTCTCAAAATATTGAAGGTTACATCCGTGCTGAGGATGTTTGGGGACTTTAACTTATGAAGTTGACTGTTCTTGGAGCAGGTGCGTGGGGTTCAGCTCTTGCCATGCATTTAGCCATTAAATATCCAGTTACACTATGGGCTAGGAACAATGGTCATATCTCTGGAATGGCAAAAGCTCGATCAAATCCTTTGTATTTAGGTGATTTTAAATTTCCAGATCAATTAGTTTTAGAATCTAATTTAGAAAAAGCTGTTAAGGGATCTGATCTTATTATTTCTGTTGTTCCCACCTATGGTTTTAGAACCATTCTTAAGTCTTTAAAAGAAATTACACGTAGCCCAATAATATGGGCAAACAAAGGCTTGGAGATGGATAGCTCAAAATTACCCCATGAAGTGGCAAGAGATGAGTTAGGTTCCTCTTATTCATACGGAGTTCTATCAGGCCCCAGCTTTGCTGCTGAACTTGTAAGGGAATTACCTACAGCTGTGACATGTGCCGCAACTGATGAAAAACTATCCTCACTTGTGGCTAATTTGTTTCATCATGGAAATATGCGTGTTTATATGAGTCACGATATTGTGGGTGTCTCAGTAGGCGGGGCATTAAAGAACGTAATTGCCATTGCCTCTGGTATCTCCGACGGTATGGGTTTTGGTAATAATGCTCGTGCTGCCCTAATTACCCGTGGCTTAGCTGAGATCACAAGGTTTGGAGTTGCTTTAGGAGGGAAACCTGAAACTTTTGGTGGTCTTGCTGGAGCTGGCGACCTAGTTTTAACTTGCACTGGAGAATACTCCCGAAATCGAGAGGTAGGAATTAGGCTTGCTAAAGGCCAGTCTTTAGATGATATTTTAAAGGGATTGGGCCATGTGGCTGAGGGTGTAAATACGGCAACCGAAGTCAATAAACGAAGCGAAGTCCTTGGGGTTGATATGCCCATTACGCGTGAGGTTTTTAATGTTATCCATAATGGTAAATCTGCAAAAGATGCAGTGCTTGATTTGTTAGGTAGGAGCCTTAAACAAGAACATTAGTTATTGACCATTTTCAAAATTAATTTGTCGCCATGCCTCATATAGAATAATACTGACCGTGTTTGCAAGATTGATACTTCGATTGTTTTTAACCATCGGAACACGAATTAATGATTTATTATCCTTGCGATCAAGTATTTCTTTCGGTAGCCCACGAGTTTCAGGGCCAAATAAAAAAAAGTCTCCTTTCATAAAAGTTTGCTGATGGTACAAAGTCTTAGCTTTCGTTGTTACAGCAAAAATACGTGCAGGTTTACATAATTTTAAAAACTCTTCATAGCATTCATAGGTTTTAACTTGAGCAACAGCCCTGTAGTCCATACCTGAGCGTTTGACAGCTTTTTCATCCAAGCTAAATGCCATGGGTTTTATAATATGAAGGTACGACCCAGCATTAACGCAAAGACGAATAATATTGCCTGTATTAGGAGGAATTTCGGGTTCAAATAAAACTATATTAAACATTTGATTAAATTTTATACAATTGTTAATAAATATTGTAAAATTAATTTACAATAGGGATTAATATTAAAAATCAATAGGTTAAATTAACTATGCCATCAAAAAAAAATCAGGCCCAAGTAAAAAATGTTGAATTTTATAAATCATTTCATCAGTCTAATGTAAAAGAGCGATGGTCTAAACAGGCAATTGAGAAATTATTTGATTTACCCTTTAATGACCTTCTGTTTCAGGCTCATACAATCCATAGACAAAACTTTGATGCCAATACTGTCCAACTTAGTACGCTGTTATCCATTAAAACTGGTGGCTGTTCTGAGGATTGTGGCTACTGCCCTCAATCTGCACGTTACTCCACAGAAGTTGAAAATACTCCTATATTAAACATTGATGAGGTAATCAAGTCTGCTCAGTCAGCAAAAGCAGCCGGTGCTACACGTTTTTGCATGGGTGCTGCATGGAGAGGACCAAAACAAAGGGACTTGGATTTAGTTAAACAAATGGTTAGGGAGGTCAAAGCGCTTGGTCTGGAGGCATGTGCTACGCTCGGTATGCTAAAAGAGGGTCAAGCTGAGGAATTAAAAGAGGCCGGACTAGATTATTACAATCATAATCTTGATACGTCTCCAGAATATTATGGCGATGTTATCTCTACGAGAACATATAAAGATAGGCTAGACACTTTAGATCGTGTGAGAGCTGCAGATATTCATGTATGTTGCGGTGGCATTGTAGGCATGGGTGAGAGTCGTAGCGGTCGAGTAGGATTAATTCATCAATTAGCAAATATGGAACATCCGCCAGAAAGCGTACCTATTAACCTTTTAACTCAAGTTGAGGGCACACCCCTGATGGGCACTGAGGAGCTCGATCATTTTGAATTTGTGAGAACCATCGCAATTGCACGTATAACGATGCCACAAAGTTTTGTGAGACTTTCCGCTGGCAGGGAGTCTATGGATGATGGTATTCAGTCTCTTGCTTTTTTCGCTGGCGCAAACTCTATCTTTTATGGCGAGGAGCTTTTAACTACAGGAAATCCCAACACAGAAAAAGACCAATCTCTTTTTAAAAGACTTGGCATTAAATCCAATTAATATGCTTTATGAAGAACTTAATAGAGAACTAAAATCCCTTCGAGATCATAATCTCTTGAGGTCTAGACACGATATTGAGCATGTAAAAAAACAGAAGATCTCAATTAAGGGGAAATGGTACATTAATTTCTCATCCAATGATTATCTAGGTCTGTCTCAAGATGCATCTGTAAAAAAAACAATGGTTGAAGGTATCAAAAGTTTTGGTTGCGGTGCGGGCGCATCTCATCTTATTTCAGGCCATATAAAAAAACAAACTGAGCTTGAAAAAAAAATTGCACGCTTGATTGGTATGGATCAAGGGCTATTATTTAGCTCAGGATATATGGCCAATTTGGCATTTTTTACCACCATGATTGCAAAATCAGACGCAGTTTTTATTGATAAGCTAAACCATGCATCACTTAATCAGGGCGTACTTGCAAGTGGCGCACGCTTTTATAGGTATGCACACCTTGATATGAAATCCTTGGAGGCTCAGTTAGAAAAGAGTAATGCAAAGAAGAAATGGATTGTGACCGATGGTGTTTTTAGTATGGATGGAGATGTGGCTGATATTCCTGGGCTTTTGAGGTTATGCAAGAAATATGATGCTTATTTATACATTGATGATGCGCATGGTTACGGTATTTTGGGTAAAAATGGCCAAGGCATCTTAAGCCATTTTAATGGTATTGAAAAAAAAGATTTTGATCGAATCATTTATCTTCTAACTTTTGGGAAATCTATTGGATTGTCTGGCTCAGTATTATGTTCAAAAAAAATAATCGGTGACTATATGATGCAAAAAGCCAAGCCCTATATCTATACAACTGCTCAAAATCCAAGCATATCGCTTGCGGCATTAACATCTTTGGAAATAATTAAAAATAAGCAAATACTAAGAACTCACTTAAATAAGTTAATAAAAATTTTTAGAGAGCAAATTGATAAAAAGGAATTATTAGGCAATTCAATTACACCAATTCAACCGATTATATTGAAAGATGAAAAGAAGGTTTTGGCTATATCAAAAAAATTAATGCACATGGGCTTTTATGTATCTTCAATTAGGCCACCTACGGTTGAAAAAAATACTTCTAGGCTTCGTATCTCGCTCAGCGCTTTACATAGTTTAAAAGATGTCTTAGGTTTAACTCAAGCTATTAATTCGTTGATAAATTCCCATGCTATATAAGGTTTTAGGCAAAGGTGAACCAATCGTGATGATCCATGGATGGGCTATGACGTCAGAGATATGGATAGATTTAGCAAAAAAAATTGCTAAAACTCAACAAGTTTTTTTAATTGATTTGCCCGGAATGGGGACAAATAAAAATACTCAATTCATTGATATGGATCAAATTAACGTAGAGATTAATGCGCTCAATTTATCTCATTTCTCCATCATGGGTTGGTCTTTTGGAGGACAAATTGCAATAAATTACTCTTATAAATTTCCCAAAAAAATAAAAAAATTATTTTTAGTCTCTACAACTCCATGTTTTGTTAATCAGATTGGAGATTGGCATAGCGGAGTTGAGGCAAATATTTTTAATAAGTTCGCAAACGATTTAATTGCTGATTGGCAAACAACCATGGAAAGATTTTTGAATTTACAACTGCTAGGCAGTGAATACAGAAAAACAATTTTAAAAAAACTTAAACTCCTTTTTTTAAAAAAAGCTCCGGACATTGATTCATTAAAAAAAAGTCTCAATCTACTATTACAAAATGATTTGAGATATTTGCTTCCTTACATTGATATCCCGTCGATGATAATGACTGGAAATCTGGATAAGCTTGTTCCATTAGAAGCATCAGAATTTATGAATAAAAAATTAAAATTTTCGAAAATTAAAATTTTTAAAGGGGCTGCCCATCTACCTTTTTTAAGTCATATGGATGATTTTATGAATACTTTTCATGAATTTAATGAAAACTATGATAAATAAATCTTTGAAAAGAATGATTTTTGATCGAGCTGCTAAAACTTACGATGAGTATGCCGTTCTTCAACATCAAATTATTGATAACTTAATAGATAGATTACAGTTTGTTAAATTTGATCCAAAACTAATCATAGATCTTGGTTCTGGCACATCCCGCGCTGGTAAATTATTGCAAAGAAAGTATAAAAAAACAAAAATAATTAATTTAGATTTTTCCGAAAAAATGTTGCTTCAGGGCCAAGCTAAAAATAAAAATTTTTTGCAATGGGTAAGAAGAAAAGAGGATATGTATATATGTTCAGATTTTGAGCAACTACCTTTTGCAAAAAATAGTTTTGATATGGTATGGAGTTCTAGCTCCATCCAATGGGCTTCTGATATTGAACAACTTTTGAAAGAAGTGTTAAACGCTCTAAAACCAGGAGGGCTGTTTATTCTGAGCACTTTTGGCCCAGATACATTATTGGAGCTTAATCAAATTTCAAAACAAATTTTTAATAAATCAACAACCAGCCATTTTATCGATATGCATGAGCTTGGGGATTTATTGTTAAAGCTAGGTTTTCAAAACCCAGTTCTTGATCGTGAAAATTTTGTGATGACATACCAGCATCCCAGAGATTTATTTAAAGATCTAAAAAAGATTGGAGCAACAAGTGGCAATATGGATGACTTTAAGGGTATGCAGGGTAGAGGCTATTTGGAAAAAATTATTCATCAATATTCAAACTACAAAAACGACAATCTTTATCCAGCAAGCTATGAGGTGATCTATGCACACGCATGGAAGCCTAATAATACTGATAATCTAAAACCAATTAACTTTGTAAAATGAATAATACCTATTTTATAACCGGAACAGATACTGGTATTGGCAAAACATTCATTACTTGCGGTCTATTATCTTTTTTAAAATCAAAGAATTTAAAAGTTGTTGGATTAAAGCCAATTTCTGCTGGGGTCCAAATTTTTAATAAGCAAAAATTAAATGAAGATGTTTTTCTATTAAAAAAATATTCGAATATTGATCTTGATTATAAGGATATTAATTATTACTCTTTTGATAAAGCCGTGTCTCCTCATATTGTTACTGCCCAAGAAAACTGCCCTATTAATTTTGATTTGATAAAGGACAACATTAAGCAAATACACTCAAAGGCTGATGTTGTTTTAATTGAGGGTGCAGGGGGCTATGAGGCTCCAATTGATTTTGAGAGGAGAATGTCTGATTTAATTACCTTCATTGATGTGCCTGTAATTTTAGTTGTTGGAGTTCGTTTAGGCTGTTTAAATCATACTCTCTTAACCTATAAAGCCATCAAAGCTAAACATAATAAAATTTTTGGGTGGATTGCAAACATTATTGAGGAGGACATGTTGTGTGTTGATGAAAATATCAATTACCTTAAAGAGAGCATTTCTGAACCATGCTTAGGCGTTATACCAAAAATTTTATCCAAGATTGAGCCAATTAATTTTGCTGATTATTTTGATTGGCCAGAAACGGAATAAAGTTTTTTTTCTTTAATGTACTTAATTACCTCTTGATCAAGGTCATCTGATAAATCTTCATTATTTAGAATTTTTTGTTTTATTTTGGATGATTCCATGGCCATCTTTTCAATCTCTAAACAAAATATTTTATGTTTTTTTTGAAAAAGCTCTTCTTTATCCTTAACCTCATTATTTTTTACAAAATTTCTTATATCACTAGGAAGCTCATTAAAGTTAAATCCATCGTCGTATCGATTAATAATAATTAAGTGACAATAGTTTAAAAAGTTTTTCCAATCCTTCCACTGATTAAAGGTTTTGAATGCATCAAAACCCATTATAAAAAATAAATGATTATCTAGATTAAAGTAGCTTTTAATAGTGTCTATTGTGTAAGACGTCATTCCATTTTTTGATTTTTCAATTTCAAAGTTACTGATTAAAAATTTTTTATCTTTGATTACCTTGTTTAGCATATCAATTCTATGATCTGAATCTGTAAGTTGTTTATTAAATGCAGATTTGCCAGTGGGAATAAATATTAAATGGTTGAGATTAAAAAAATTTAAACTTTTTTTAGCAATGATCATGTGGGCTTTATGGATTGGATCAAATGCGCCACCATAAAGCCCAATATTTTTTGATAACATTATTTTCGAGTTTGACCCGTACCTAATACAACATATTTTAATGAGGTTAGACCTTCTAGGCCTACTGGACCTCGAGCATGAAATTTATCAGTTGAAATACCAATTTCTGCCCCAAGCCCATACTCAAAACCGTCAGCAAAACGAGTTGAGGCGTTTATCATTACACTGGATGAGTCAACTTCACGAAGAAACCTCATCGCATTTGCATGATTATTTGTAATAATTGCTTCAGTATGTCCCGATGAATATTGGTTTATGTGAGATATAGCCGCTTCAAGCGTATCTACAATCTTACAAGATATAATTGGTCCCAAGTATTCAGTCGCAAAATCATCATCCAATGCTTTTTTTGCATTAGATAAAAAGCTTAAACTTTTTTGGCAGGCCCTAATCTCGATATTTTTTTCATTAAAAATTTTATCTATCTTTGATAAGAAAGCTTGAGCGATATCTTTATGAATAACCAGTGACTCAAGGGTGTTGCAAGTTCCTAATCTTTGGGTTTTTGCATTATCAACAATGTTGATAGCCATATCTAAGTCTGCATTATTATCTACATAAATATGGCAGTTTCCGTCAAGATGTTTAATCACAGGCACTTTTGCTTCATCGGTAATTTTTTTAATTAAACTTTTCCCCCCTCTAGGGACAATTACATCAATATACTCGCCAAGTTGAATTAACTCTGTTACCGCTTCTCTATCAGTAAGCTCAATAATTTGAACCGATGCCTCTGGAAGACCAGACTTTAATAAAGATTTTTTTATAAGGCTTGATAAATAATTGTTGGAGTTTATGGATTCCGATCCACCCCTAAGAATAATGGCATTACTTGATTTTATAGCCAGACCTGCTGCATCTATTGTTACATTAGGCCTTGATTCATATATCATACCTATGACTCCAAGGGGCACCCTCATTTGACCAACTTGAATACCGGTGGGTCTATATTTGAGGTTGATAATTTCACCGATAGGATCATTAAGTACTTCAATCTGATTTAAACCATCAGCCATTAATTGAATATTTTTATCATTAAGAGTTAAACGGTCAATAAATGCAGTATCAAGACCCGCTTTTTTTGCATTGTCTAGGTCAATTTTGTTGTGCTTAATAATCTCATCTTTATTATCGATAACTTCTTCGGCCAAATATGATAAAAAATTATTTTTTTGAACAGTTGTAGCAGACGCTATTTGTCTTGATGCAGATCTTGCTTCTTGACCTAAACTTAAAATATAATCTTTGATATTCATGTATTTAAATTTTTCTTTTTACTTATTATAAAGGCAATACCAGAAATAAATTTATCAATCTCACTCCATGCATCACCGTATTTTATACCTTTTGCAATCTGGTCAATTTCAAAAATCTTATTAAAGCTTGCCTCTATTTGTTTTATTGTAAGATGCTTTATGGCAAATCGAATTAAATTTTGTGAATCACCGAAAATTCTAAATTTTATAAGTAAATCACTTGTTAGAGGAAGCTTGTTTATTTTTAGCTTTAATAGGGGGGAAAAAAACCATGACAGAAGACCGTTAACGAGTATTGGGTCAGTATTTTGTTCTTTAAGAAAGTTAATAATTTTTTTTGTTTGGCTTAAGTTTCCAGAAAAGCATGAATTTATAAGGTTGAAACCATCATATTTTGAGTTGTCAGTTAAGCATGACAATAAATCTTTTTCATCAATGATATTATTTTCATAAATTAATTCTAATTTTTTTAGAGCATTATTAGCATATATTAAATTTCCTTGACTAAACTGCTCTAACAAGTTTAAAGCTTCTGCAGATAAATTGAGACTATAGGACCCCATCAGTTCAGTAAGTATTTTTTTAAATTCATAAGCTTTTGGTTCTTGTGCAGATAAAAATAAGGCATTGGTTGATATAGTTTTATAAAAAGCAGATTTTAAAAAATCCTTAGATTCTCCCTCGTAATGAAAAAGAATAAAGTCATCATGGTTTGATTTAAAGAAATCAGTAATATAGCTTTTTATATCATCAGATAACCTTAAATCTTTGATAATGAATATAAAAAAAGACCTCTCTTCAAACAGAGAAATACTTGATGTAATATTGTTTAATTCTTTTGTTTCTGATTTTTTATCTAATACAACTTTTTGAATATTTAGATTTTGCCTAACTCGTGAATTAAAGATTTGCGTGTAGTAATTATTGACTTGAACAGGTTCATTACCAAATAAAACAATTTTATTTTTATTTTCAGAATTTAATTTTGAAAAAAGATCCATTATGGATTATCTAGAGACCGATATCTGGCTTACGATTGATTTAACAATCTCATCCCTCATTTGTTGTACGATATTTTTTTCTTCCAATTCCTTGGCGACACGATCATTATCGTCATAAGTGTAGTCGCGAGTAATTTCTTTTTTAATTTCCTTACTCCAGCTACTTTCTAATGATTTAAATCGGTATGTGACAAGATAAGTTAACTCATATTCTTTAACTGAGCCAGAGCTGCTTAAAGATAGTATCCTCTTATCAAGTCGATCATTTAAAATCTCAAGTGTTTTCTCAGGATCCTTTGTAACTATTTTAATTCCTGATTGCTTAAAACGTTTTATAAGATGTTTATTCAATCCTTCTGAGCCACCATACACATGAATGGTTTCAAAATCAGCTTCGATTGAGCCTCGGAGCTGGAAACCACATGCAACCATCATAAGTGATAGAAAAATTAATGAGAAAAACTTAATTTTAAGTATCATTTTTGTAAAACTACGTAGTTAAGTAACTTATTAGGAACATAGATAATTTTTTTAATCTCATTTTTGTTAGAAAGATATTTTTTTACGCTTTCAACCTTCATTCCAAGCTCTTTTATTTCTTGCTCATCAATTTCAGTTGATACTACCATACTTCCTCTTAACTTTCCGTTTACTTGAATCGCAATACTTAATTCATCTTGCACTAAAAATGATTCATCAAAGGAAGGCCATGTTTGATTTTCAATTTCAGAATTAGGATTAATCTCTCTCCAAAGCTCTTTCGTAATATGTGGAACAAAAGGATTTAGCATGATGAGTATTTTATCTAATAACTCTTTTTTCAAACTATTTTTAATACCAGCTTCATTATCAATTTTTTGATACAAGTTGATAAGCTCCATAATCGATGCAATAGCCGTATTAAAACTTGTCCTTCTCTCTAGATCATCTGTCACTTTTTTTACAGTGGAGTGTAATTTGTAAAGTAAATTTTTATCTTCATTGTCATTAATTTGTAGATTCTCTTTTGAGTTATTAAAGTCCCAAACAATTCTCCAAAGTTTTTTTAGAAATCGATGAGATCCTTCAATACCCTCATCAGACCACTCAAGGCTCTGTTCCGCAGGGGATGCAAACATTATAAAGAGCCTTGCAGTATCGGCACCATATTTCTCAATTAATTCTTGAGGATCAACGGTGTTTCCTTTTGATTTGGACATTTTTGAACCATCTTTAAGGACCATACCTTGAGTTAAAAGTTTTTTGAATGGTTCTTGAATACTGACAAGCCCCATATCAAACATCAATCGATTAAAAAAGCGTGAATACAATAAATGAAGGATGGCATGTTCAATACCACCAATATAATAATCAACTGGTAACCAATGATTAGCTCTGTTATCTAGCATTTTATTGGTTTGATCATGAGAAGCATATCGAGCAAAGTACCATGAAGACTCGAAAAAAGTATCAAGTGTATCCGTTTCCCTTGTAGCATCACTATGACATTTTGGACATTTACATTTATAAAAACTTTCAAGTACTTTTAGTGGCGATCCTGTCTTTTCGATTTTAATATTTTTTGGAAGCTCAACTGGTAAATCCGTTACATCAACTGGAATATTTCCACAAACATCACAGTTAATCATTGGTATAGGACAGCCCCAAAATCTTTGTCGTGAAATTCCCCAGTCACGTATACGAAAATTAACTTTCATTTTTCCTGCGCCAATTTTTTCTAGAGCTTCGGCAATTAATTTTTTGGCTTTTTCATTAGTATGACCATCAAATTCGCCAGAATTAATTAAATTACCGTTACCAGTATGTGCAAATTTCTTAATATCTTTGCCATTGATAACTTGCTTGATTGGTAAATTATATTTTTTGGCAAAGTCAAAATCTCTATCATCGTGAGCCGGAACAGCCATTACAGCACCTTCACCATAACTAATTAGCACATAATTTGCGATCCAAATAGGTATATCTTCATTATTTAGCGGGTGCTTGGCATAAAGACCTGAAAAAATACCTCTTTTTTCAGCCTTTGCAAATTCTTCTTCAGAAACCCCAGATTGATTACAACTTTTAATAAATGAATTTATTTCATTATTATTTTTTGCAAGTGCTTTACTAATTTCATGCTCTGGAGCAATTGCAAGATAGGTGGCTCCCATAAGGGTATCCGGCCTTGTAGTAAAAACTTTTATTTTATTGTTTGAATTTAATTGAAAATCAATTTCACACCCGTGGCTTTTACCAATCCAATTTTTTTGCATGAGCTTAACTTGTTCTGGCCACATATCTAATGACTCAATTCCATCAAGTAATTCATCTGCATAATCTGTAATTTTCATGAAGTATTGAGGAATATCCTTCTTTTCAACGGGAGCCCCAGATCTCCAGCCCTTTCCATCTATTACTTGTTCATTAGCAAGGACAGTTTGATCGATAGGGTCCCAGTTCACACTTGCTGTTTTTTTATAAATTAAACCTTTGTTAAAAAGTTGTATAAAAAACCATTGTTCCCATTTGTAATAAGAAGAATCACATGTAGCTATTTCTCTATTCCAATCAATCCCTAAACCTAATTGTTTTAATTGAGATCGCATGTGATCAATATTTTGATAAGTCCAAGTATCAGGGGCAGTATTATTTTGAATAGCCGCATTTTCTGCTGGCAAACCAAATGCATCCCAACCCATTGGCTGCATCACGTTGTAGCCATTAAACTTTTTAAATCTCGCAATTACATCACCAATTGTGTAGTTTCGGACATGACCCATATGGAGCTTTCCACTCGGATAGGGAAACATAGATAAAACATAAAATTTTGTCTTAGAATCACTATCAGGAGCTTTAAAAGTATGATTTTGATCCCAATTTTGTTGGGCTTTTATTTCCAACTCTTTGAATGGGTAATCTTGATTCATTATTTATTCAATAAATTTTCTAGAGCATGATTAATTTCTTCAGGTTTTTTTTCTCCATCAACCTCAATAAAATGAGGTTTATTATGTAATGAAGGATTTTTATAGAAATTAATAAGTGGTTCAGTCTGTTGATGGTAGGTATCAAGTCTTTTAACAATGGTTTCTCTAGAATCATCATCTCTAATTATTAAAGGCTCTCCTGTTATATCGTCTAAACCCTCAGTTTTAGGGGGGCTATATTTAATATGATAAATTCTTCCAGATGCGGGATGAACTCTTCTGCCACCTAATCTTTCGATGATAACATTGTCAGAAACATTAATTTCAATAACTAGATCGATATTAATTCCTGACGCTATTAATGCCTCAGCCTGAGGTATTGTTCTAGGAAATCCATCAAATAAAAAACCATTTTTACAATCATTTTTTAATATTCTTTCTTTGACTAAATCAATAATAAGCTGATCAGGTACAAGCTGCCCACTATCCATAAACTCTTTTGCTTTTTGACCCAAATCAGAATTATCAGATACAGCTTCACGGAGCATATCACCAGTAGAAATTTGCGGAATCTTGAATTTTGCTTTTAAGAAATTTGACTGGGTACCTTTTCCTGCACCAGGAGCACCTAATAAAATTATTTTCATTGTATTGCTTTCCAAAGGGAAGAATTATATCAGTTTAGGGGTATTTTTTTTTGAAAAATATAATTTTCAATATTAATATAATCCTCAACTGAAAGGCACTCAGGCCTTAATTCAGGGTTAATATTGCAACTACTAAAATCATCTAATGAGAGGATATTTTTAAGATTATTCTTTATTTTTTTTCTTTTTTGTTTAAATGATTGGCGCAAAAGTAACTCATATGCTTGATGACTGAAAACTTTTAAATTAGTTCTCTTAAGGGGTTCTAATTTTACAATGCTTGACCTTATTTTTGGAGCAGGGCTGAATGCTTCTGGGCCAACGTCAAACAATAGATCAATTTTAAAAAAATATTGAAGAAATGCTGATATTCTCCCAAAGTTAGAATTGCCTTCAGGACTTGAGATTCTGTCCGCAACTTCTTTTTGCAACATAAAGTAATAGCTTGTTTTTTGATTAGGGTTTTTTGTTATCTTAATTAAAATTTCTGAAGATATATAATAGGGTAAATTGCCAATTATTTTTGTATATTCAGAAAAAAAAACATTTTGAATATCTAAAATATTTTTATTAATTAATCTAATTTTCTTATCTTGGTTACGCTTCTCAAGAAAATGAATCATATCCTCATCTATTTCAATAACATCAATTGAATCTGTAAATTTTAGAATTTCAAAGGTGAGAGCCCCCATCCCCGGACCTATCTCAAGAATTTTATCTTTAGGTTTAGGGGTAATTGATTTAATAATATTATTGACTACAGACAGATCAATTAAAAAGTTTTGACCAAATTTTTTTTTTGCTTTGACCATTAGGATAATTTTATTGCCATTTTAATAGCTTCATAAAAACTAGATGTATCTATTTTTTTTGTTCCCACAATATCGTATGCAGTTCCATGATCAACAGAGGTTCTTACGAATGGCAAGCCAAGCGTAATATTAACTCCTTTTCCAAATGATAAGGCCTTAAAAGGAGCTAAACCCTGGTCATGGTACATAGCAAGAAATGCATCGTATTCTTTGACATTTTTATCTATAAATGCTGTATCTGCTGGAACAGGGCCAAATAAATTAAAGCCCTTATTATTAAGCTCTCTAACCACAGGTGCTATGACTTTTTTTTCTTCATCACCAAACTCACCATTTTCTCCAGCATGAGGATTAAAGCCAGTGACTAAAATTTTAGGATCTTTAATTTTAAATTTTGTTTTTAGGTCGCTACAAATAACTTCTATTGTTTTTCGTAATTTTGATTTTGTTATTAAGGATGGAATTTCTTTTATTGAATGATGGGTAGTTAATAACGTAACCCTTAATTTATTTGTTGCCAACATCATAACTTCGTTTTTAATTTTGCATTTTTTAGCAATATACTCTGTATGACCAATAAATTTATCTTTTTTTGAGGATAATATTTTTTTATTTATTGGGAGCGTTACCATAGCATCAAATTTTTTTTGCTTTACTAAATTAATTGCGTAATCAAGAATCTCTAGTTGTTTTTTTGAGTTATTCTTATTTGGAATGCCAGGTAAAACTTTGTAGGGATAATCAAAATCAATGATATTAATTTTACCTAAATTATTATCTTTTAAATTTTTTTTATTAAAAGATATCTTTTTTTTTAATATTTGAGCCCTTTCAAAAATTACTTGTGCGCTTCCAATGACAGTAATTTCTGCAGCAAAACTTTTATAGGCTAAATTAATACATAAATCCGGGCCAATTCCCGATGGATCTCCACAGGTTACAAGAATTTTTTTCATCTAATTGAGCTTAATCTTCATTGAAATATTTTATTTTTGAGTTTTTAAGCAATGCGTCAAACCAATCATCAAATCTAAATTCAGTTTTTTTTCTTGCAATTTCAATTTTTACATTTTCTCTCTCAGAATTTTCAGTTTCATCTGATTCTCTAAAATCATAAACTTTTACTAAATGCCAACCGAGCTGAGTTTTAAAGGGCCCTATTATTTTTTTTACAGGATATTCTGAAAGTTTAAGTTTAAATTCTGGTAAAAGATTATTAAAATATACCCATTCTAATTTTGATGGATCATTATTGAATTGTTCATCAGAATATAACTTAATAGCTTTTGAAAAATCTAAACCATCATTAATAAGATTTAAGACAGTATTTAATTTTTTTTCTTGTTCTAGATCTTCAGTTATTTCATTATGTTTTAAAAGTATTTGTTGAAATTTATATTGCTTAACCATAATCTTTTTTTCAATAGACACTTTTTTAATAGATTCTATTTTTATTATGTGAATACCATTTGATGATTTTATAGGACCAGAAATTTCGCCTTCTTTAGCTTGCTTAATAAATTCAATAAAAATCTCTGGAAGTTCATTTAATTTTTTCCATCCAAGATCACCATAATTTTCTGCATTTGGTCCATCCGAATATTCTTTTGCTAGATTTTTAAATTCATCATTTTTTTTTATTTTATTAATTTTTTCTAGAATTAAATTTTGATTTTGATTATTTTTCTTTATTAATAAATGCGTGATTTTAAAAACATCATCTGAATTTTTCTCTTTATTTTTTATCCAAGCATCAATTTCATAATCACTTATATTTATATATGGCATTATCTCTTTGTCTTTAATTTTTTGAATTAAAATCTGGTACTTTAGGTCATTTTTAAAAATATCTAAATTTGAACCCTCAGCAATTAATTGATTTTTTAGTTCATCAATTTCAATTTCATTATTTTGCAAAATATTAGAAATTACTATTTCAATTTCATTATTTGAAGGTGTTAAATTTTTATTTTCCCCATATTGAAAGATGAGTTTTTTTTTGATCAGGAGATCAATTACTTGTTTTTCAATTTTCTTTTTTTCTGAGGGGACTAAATTATCAAAATCTATTTTTTTAGAGTAGCTAAATAATTCCATCTGAACTTCTTTAGTTGTAATAACCTCTTTTTCAACGGTAACTAGAATTCTATCTATTAGTTCATAATCTTTTGCAGATAATATTAAGGAAAACAAAACATATACCATTAATAGTATAACTTTGACATTTGTAATCATAACTATTTTAAATACTGACGTCTGAAATTATCAGGTAAGTCTGAAGCCATATAAGAGCCAGGAACATTTCTTTGGAGAGCTTCCTCAAGAGCACCATCTCCTCCAGACTCAATCGCTCCAAGGTTCCCTAATTCCAACATAAAAAAGATGGTATTATTCATTTTTTCATCGTTTGGAAGGGCAAAGCTGTGGAATAGTAAGCTTGAGGTCCAACAGCCTGCATCATAACTTAGGCCCGCCAAAGATTCGATTGTTCCATGATTATTAAGATCGTATTGGTAGCGTCCAACAGATGACCAACCAGGTGCAATTGGCCATTGTCCAGCTATATTAATTTGCTCAATATCATTTGATGAGTTTGGATCTCTTATAAACCGGTAACTTCCATCCAAGAGCTTTCCTAAATCAGGGTTGTATTTAGTATGAAGAGAAAATCTATTGGTTTTATCTTCATCTAAATTATATTGCAATTCTGAGTTAAATCTTAGTGCGTGCGTTAATGAGGAGCCAACACTAATAAATATATCAGAGCTATCACTTTGATAATCTGAATTATTAAATTGTGTTTCATTAAGAACTTTTCTATCCTCGAGATAGAATCTTTGAGCTAAAGTTACAAGAAATTTCTCTAAACCTTTGTTATTAATTACCCTTGAGGTAGCTCCGAATGTAATTTGATGCGAATCCATGACACGATCCCCACCTACAAATTGATTTTCACTAAAAATTGAATTTTGATTTAAATCAATAAGTGCGGTATCAAACATAGGGAGCATGGACTGGTCTTCATAATCCGTGTAGGAGTAAAAAACTCGGGGCTCTAATGTCTGAGAAAACTCATTATCATTGAACGAAAACGTCCTATCGAAATAAACAGCACTATCTAGTGAAAAGGTAGGTATAAATATATCTTTCGAGTTTTCAGTATTATTTTCAAGGTCATAATATTTTATATCAGCAATAAATTTTGGCTTTACGTATCCATAACTTGCCTCAAATGGAATGGCAATTGAGGGCCTTGCAGTTACCCTTGTCCCTTCAGGGCTTGAGCCCACAAAATCATTATTTCTATCAAATTCTGTTACTTCAAAACTTGTGTTAGCCTCTAAATAATTATTACCATAGACATCTTCAAATGTTTTGTTATAAGACATTTGAAAGCTTGGAAGACGCTCATAAGGCGATGCGCTAGTTAAGTTTTCAAATTTTTGAGCAATCAGAATCGCTTGCAAATTTTCACTGTTAAAAGAAAGCTTACCCTCTTGCGGCAAGCTTACTGTACTTGTCTGAGAGACTAATGAAGACATATCAGTAAAATAATTATCATCCGATACGTCCTCAAACCTGATTGTTCCTGTAAAACCATTTCCGAAATTATGGTCATGACCGATTCTGTAATAATACCGATCGTTTCTATCATCATTTGCATCATCATTTGGCATGTATTCTAAATCTGTAGAGCCAAAATAATTTTTTTCAAGATATCTGTACTCTCCAGAAAGTTGTATGCCTCTTTTGCCAAAATATCTAGGCGTCAAAGTAGCATCTGAGTTAGGAGATAAATTGAAGTAATAAGGCGTAGCAACCTGAAAACCACTTTTTGAGGTAGACCCTATTGATGGTACTAAGAACCCTGATTTGCGTTGATCATTAAATGAAAAATTAGCATAGGGAGAATAAAGCACGGGAAAACCAAAGAATTCCAATTGAACATCTTTTGCAATTAATCTTTGAGACTTCTGATTAATTTCTGCTTCTGATGCCTTTATGTACCAATCATCTTGCCCAGCTTCACAGGTGGTTACTTTAAAATTTTCACCAGATTTTTTATTATCACCTTCGATAAATATCAAAGAAGCTGTACCGCGCAGAGTATTATTAAAAATAGAGTCTTGATTATCAAGTTTAGAAGTGAAACTAGCATTAGGTATAGTTCCCGTTTGAGAGCTCAGTGAATATTCAAGTTCTGCTCCCTCAATATGTGAAGAACTTGTGTCTAAAATTACGTTTCCTCTAGCATAAAGCTCTTCCGAAATCTGATCATATTCTATTAAATCAGCTTTAATTTTTTGGTCAGATTTAATTAAAGACGCATTGCCAGAAGCCTTTAACTTTCTGTCAATCATATTTTCTAAAGAATCTGCCTCTATTACGACATCATCATCGGATAATTCTTCGGCAAAGGCTATACTTATACTAGAAATGAGTACAAAAAATAAAAAACTGTATGAGCGAAGAATTTTGTTTTTAATCAAAGTTATAAGTTAATAATAATTTTTAATTTTAATAAAAAACTATCATAATAATCAGATAGTTAGGGATTATAACTTAAGTATTTAAAAAGATTAGTTTTTTTTTAATTTTAAGGGTTTATTTTGGATAGAAAAAAATTATTACAAATTTGGATTAATGAGTGCATCGGCGAAGATTTTACATTGAGTGATGCATCTGCAGATGCAAGCTTTAGAAAATACTATCGAGTAAAAACATCTGAAAAATCTTTGATTTTAATGGATGCCCCACCAGAGAAAGAATCAATTTCAGACTACCTTAAAATTGGCCTTGAAATGGTAAATCAGGGTATTAATGCGCCTAAAGTTTTTTATAAAGATCAAAAATTAGGTTTTATCTTAATGGAGGACTTTGGGGATAAAACTTTTCTAAAAGAATTCTCATCGAATAGATTAAAAAATTTATATATTAAGGCAATTGATAATATTATTAATATGCAATTATCATTAAAAATCAATAATTTAGTTCAATATTCTCAAAAAAAATTATATGATGAAATGTTTTTATTTAATGAATGGTACTTAGGAAAATATAAGAAAATAAAATTGAATAGCAATGAAATTGCAGACATGGAAATAATTTTCAACAAAGTTATTTCTGATAATGCCACTCAAAATCAATATTTTGTTCATAGAGATTATCATTCAAGAAATTTGATGGTTCTTGAAAACAATGATTTAGGAATTTTAGATTTTCAAGACGCCGTTTTAGGTCCAATGACCTATGATTTGGTCTCACTTCTAAAGGACGCTTACATTGAGCTAGAGGAAGAGGATGTAATTGATTTGGTGATTAATTTTTGGGAAAAAGTCGTTGAAAAAAATTTGTTGCAAAAAGGAGACTTTTCAGATTTCTATATGCAATATGAACTTATGGGCGTTCAAAGACATTTGAAAGTACTTGGTATCTTTTCCAGACTTTCTATTAGGGATAATAAAAATAACTATCTTGAAGATATACCTTTAGTTGAAAAATATTTACTAAAAGTCTCTGAAAGATATCTGTTTCTATTGCCTCTTAAAAAAATATTGTTAAGGTCAATTGATGCCTAACTCTACAATTATGATTCTTGCAGCAGGAAGAGGTTTGAGGATGGGTGAATTAACCAAGTCCATACCAAAGCCTTTAATTAAATTTCATGACAAACCTCTCATAGTTTGGCATCTAGAAAAAATTGCAGCTGCAAAAATAAAAAACGTCGTAATTAATTTATCTTATCTTGGCAATCAAATTCAAAATTATTTGGGTAATGGAAGTCAGTGGGATCTTGATATTCATTATTCAGAAGAAAATCCAGTATTAGAAACGGCTGGAGGTATAAAAAAAGCAATCCCCCTTATTAAATCAGACCCTTTTGTTGTGATCAATTCAGATATTTTTACAAATTATGATTATTCAAATTTTCATAAATGTGATTTAAAGTCAAAAGAGGCCACTCTTTTTTTTACAAATAATCCCTCTCACAACAAGAGCGGAGATTATGATATTGATTTAAATGGAAATCTTTCAAAATGTGGCATAAATATGAAAACATTTTGTGGAATAGGGATCTATAAAAAGATTTTTTTTGATAATGTTCCTTTAGATATGCCAAGCAAATTATCAAATTTATTTGATGAAAAAATTAAAAATGGCTTGATAGAAGCTCGAATGATTGATGACCTATGGCTTGATATTGGAACGCCAGAGAGATTATTGAGTCCTATTGATTAATAAAAAAAGGAATTTTTTTGAAATTAGATATTAGTATTTATAAAAATAGACGCGATGACCTTCTAGATAAGATTGGGGATGCTGTAGCTATTATCTTTAATAGCCATCATGTCCCTAGAAATCGAGATAGTGAATTTAAATTTCGTTCCGATAGCTATTTTCATTATTTTTCCGGTTTTCCTGAGGCGGAATCAGTGATTTTCCTTTGTGGGGGTAAAGAAAAAAAATCAATCATTTTTTGTAAAGATAAAAATATTGAATATGAAATATGGAATGGTGAGCTTCATGGCCCCGCAAAAGCTGCAAAAGACTATTTATTTGACGAGGCTTATTCTTTGGAGAGATTAGATGAGTTCGCCACTAAACTTATATCAAAATTTAGCAAAGTCTTCATGGTTCTTGATGATAATGATAGTAATAAAAACCGAGTACACTCATGGATAGGAAATAATAAAAAATTAAAAAGATCGGGAAGCAGGTCTCCTGAGATGATTATTGACCTATCATCCATCGCAGATCAGATGCGATCAGTCAAATCTGAAGATGAAATCAACATCATGAAATTATCTGGAGATATTGCATCGAAAGCACATATAAGGGCAATGAAAAAAACAAAGCCTGGCAAGTATGAGTATCAAATTGAAGCTGAGCTTTTGTATGAGTTTATGCAAAATGGGGCCTTAGATCCTGCCTATCAATCAATTGTGGCTTCTGGTAAGAACGCTTGTATTTTGCATTACATTAAGAATGATCAGAAGTTATTAGATAAAGATTTACTATTGATTGATGCTGGCTGCGAGTTAGATGGTTATGCGTCTGACATTACAAGGACTTTTCCAATTTCTGGTAAATTTTCATCTTCCCAGAAAGATGTCTATGAATTGGTTTTGTCTGCGCAATTAAAAGCGATTGATAAGGTAAAGCCAGGTAATTTATTTACAGATCCTCATGATGCTGCGATTGACGAGTTGATTAGAGGCCTTATTGACCTTGACTTATGTCAAGGGTCCTTTGACGAGGTTAGAGATAAACAATTATACAAAGAATTTTTCATGCATCGAACCAGTCATTGGTTAGGGCTTGATGTTCATGATGCGGGAGAGTATACCAATCCAGATTCGACCCCAATCAAATTGACTAAAAATAATGTTTTAACGATTGAACCCGGTTTATATATTCGACCTAATGAAAATGTACCCAAAGATTTTTGGAATATCGGTATTCGAATTGAAGATGATGTCTGTGTAACAGATAACTCTCCAAATATCCTAAGTCAAATGGCCCCTAAAAGCGTTAAAGATATTGAATCAATCATTGGTACCGATGGCTAAAGATATTGTCATCCTAGGTGGTGGACCAATAGGTTTGATGACTGCACTCATGCTTGCAAAGTTAAATATCCCATCAAATATTTTAGAGTCAAACCAATCCAAAAAAATTGGTAAAGATAAGAGGGCATTGGCTCTATCTAACGGCACACGTTATGTTCTAGAGCAACTTGATGTATGGAGTTTATTAGAAAAATTGCTTGTTAAAGTAGATAAAATTCATACCAGTCAAAAGAGAACTTTTGGCAGAACGATCTTATCAAAGGAGGATATTGGAAAAGAGGCCATTGCTTATATTATTTCCTATGATGACCTTATTGATTCTTTAAAGCTTAAAATTAAAGATAATAAATTCATAAGGATGGAGCAAGACGCTAAAGTAATCAAAATTAATAATCATAAAACCGATAAAATCATTTATAAAAAATCAAAAAAAAACTTTGAAAAAATATTTTCATTTTTAATACTAGCTGATGGTGGAAAATCAAGCATAGAGGGTTTGAATATTGCAAGGAGCAATGACCTTGATGATTATGAGGCTATTATTACTAATATTAAAGCTGAGCAATTTTTAAAAGATACTGCCTTTGAGCGATTCACAAAAAAAGGAACCATTGCACTTCTACCTTTCCTAAATGACACCTACGGCCTTGTTTGGACTGGAAAATCAACAGAAATGTCAGATTTAAAATCATGTAGTGAGGATGATTTTATTAAAATAACCCAAGACTTTTTTGGCGACCGAGTGGGGTTATTTCAAAGCATAGGTAATAGGTTAAGTTTTAAACTGAGTCAGTCGAGAGTTATCTCAATAAAGAATAAAAATGTAATACCCATCGGTAATGCTGCGCAGATTATGTCACCTGTCGCTGGTCAAGGTTTTAATACAGGCGTGCAAGACATTTGGTCTCTTTATAAAATTATTTCATCAAATCTGAATTTCTCTTATGAAAAAATAGTTGAGGAATTTTTAAGGCAAAGATTATTGGTTAAAAAACCAAGTTATCAATTTACCTCAACCCTCACATCAATATTTTCTGATGATTTAGTTTTAATTAATCGATTGAGAGGCCTAAGCTTGTCAATTGTGGATAATTTATCCATTTTAAAGAAAAAGTTAGTTAAAAAATTAAGTTATGGAAAATAGTTTTGAGAAAAGAGTCTTTGTATTTGGGTCTGGGATAATTTCTAAACTTTTAATACGGATCCTAAGTGAACATGGATATGATGTCATTAATATTACAAGACCTACCAATAAATCCAACCGGCTCTTCGCCTTATCACCGAGTAATTATGAATGGATTGCTAGACTTGGTCATGACTTGAAAGAATCTTTACCATCATTTCTTTTAAAAAAAATGAAATTATTTTTTGGATCCCATGAGAATCTAATTTCTTTAGATGCTGAAAATCATTTCATGAATGCATTGGCTTACATGGTAAAGGAAGATTGTATAGAAAAATCAGTTGAATCATTTAATTTAGATGCCATAGAGATCGATCATGATGATTGTGAATTAAGCTATGAAGATGGCGCAGTAATTTTAAAATCTTCTAATAGAACTTTCAAAGCCACCCTTTGTTTTTTTACTGAACGAGGCTTTAGACATCAATCTATTTTTGATTATGAATTTTTATCAAAATCATACAATCAAACTGCGATATCTTTTTTTTGTGAAACATCCAATTTAGATTCCAATACTGCAATACAAATATTTGATCATGACAGCATTCTTGCCTTACTCCCATTTGATCATAATCATGTTTCAATTGTTTGGTCCTGCAATCAAGACTTATACGAAAAATTTCAGAAGCTCAATGAAGATCAGTTGAGTGACGATTTAAATGAAAGGTTAAAAGGACACGCCACTGTAAAGATTAAAAAATTAAAAACTGAATCCTTTCGTTTGCAGAAAAGAATTGCAAAAAATGTTTATAATCAAAGCTCAATTTTAATGGGTGATGCAGCCCATGTTATTCATCCTATGGCAGGTCAAGGATTAAATCTTGGCTTGCGTGATTTAAGAGAACTTGAAATTTTGCTAAAAAAACGAAAGTCAAATAATCTTGGAATTGATAGTTTTTTGGAAAAATATAATCGACATCGGAAGAGGGATGTTGTTGAATTGATGTATTTGACAGACAGCTTATATGAATTCTTCCCTGGGAGTTTAAGAGCAAATCGTGCATGGATGAATAAAGCTTTAAAGATGTTTGAAAAAAGTGATGCTGTTAAAACATTTTTTATGGATAGGGCCATTCAATGAAACTACTTAATTTAGTAATACTTTTATTTTTTATAAATTTTCTTTATGCAGGGGAAAGTGAGCTAAGAGCAAAGATTGAGTCTCAGTATCCAGAAATCTCGGTGAGCAGTATTAAAAAAACTGAATTTAACGATTTATTTGAGGTATTAATTGGCGATCAAATCATTTATACCGATGAAGCATTTAGTTTCTTGGTGGTTGGAAAGATAATAGATCCCAAAACTAAGGCTGATTTAACCCAGGCAAGGATTGATGAGCTTACTAAAATTGATTTTAAAAAACTCCCATTTCAAAACTCAATCAAGATAGTTAAAGGAAATGGAAAACGTAAGTTAGCAGTTTTTTCCGATGTTGACTGCCCATTTTGCAAAAAATTAGAGAAAGAGACTTTTAGTAAGCTTGATAATGTGACGATTTACACCTTTTTATATCCACTTGATATTCATCCTGATGCAAAACCTAAATCTATAAACGTTTGGTGTGCAAAAGATAAGGTAAGAGCATGGAATGAGTTAATGATCAAAAATAAGATGCCAGACAATGATAACGAATGCACAAACCCTATTCAGGATACGATTCAATTAGGAAAAACATTAGGCATTTCCGCTACACCTACAATTATTTTATCTAATGGTAAAAAAATTCCAGGAGCTGTGGGTATTGACTATCTCGAGGAGGAGTTAATCAAAAGAGAATAATTCTCATTTAGCTTGACCTTTTATATGAACGCGCGTATAAATCACTTAGGTGTTTGATTCATGGTAGTACTTGTGTTTTATAATTCAAAAAATTCTCACATAGCGCTTTCTTGAAATCTGACTTTTAGGGTTACCTCCCCGTATTTATAGGATGTTTAGTAATGGCAACAGGAACAGTTAAATGGTTCAATGATGCAAAAGGTTATGGTTTTATTACACCAGATGATGGTGGCGATGATCTATTTGCGCATTTTTCAGCAATAATTGAAGAAGGTTACAAGAGTTTAAAAGAAGGACAAAAAGTTAAATTCGAAGTGACCGATGGACCTAAAGGAAAACAGGCCTCCAATATTGAAAAAGCTTAAATTAAATTAAGCTTTTTTTAATTCATATTAGAAATAATTTTATTAGCAAAGTCATTTGTTGATAAAGCCTTGCAGCCAAGTATTTGTGATGCAAAATCAGAAGTAACCTCTTGATTTTTCAATGTTATTTTAAAAGCGTCATGAAGAATATTGGCTGCTTCATTCCATTGCATATGCTCCAGTAACATTAAGCCTGAAAGTATAATTGAACTTGGGTTAGCAATGTTTTTGCCCGCAATCATTGGTGCGGTTCCGTGTGTCGCCTCAAAAATGACGGTTGTATTTGATAAATTTGCTCCAGGCGATATTCCTATACCTCCTACTTGAGCTGCCAATGCATCGGATACATAATCTCCATTTAGATTGAGTGTTGCAACAACCTCATGATCCTCAGGTCGAAGTAAAATTTCTTGCAAGAAAGCATCAGCAATACAATCTTTAATCACAACTCCCTGTGCAGTTTCAGTTTGACCATTTGCATTTATCTTGGCACCGTAATTCTCTTTAGCCAACTCATAGCCCCAATTTTTGAAACCACCCTCTGTAAACTTCATGATGTTACCTTTATGCACTAAGGTAACTGATTTTCTTCCATGATTGATGGCGTAGTCGATAGCTTTTTTGATTAATCTTTGACTTCCTTCCCTAGAGACAGGCTTGATACCAATTGCACTTGAGTTGGGGAATCGAACTTTTCCATCAAATCCAGATGAGTTGAGTAAATCAATTATTTTTTTTGATCCATCGCTATTAGCTTCCCATTCAATACCAGCGTAAATATCTTCAGTATTTTCTCTAAAAATAACCATATTTGTTTTTTCTGGATTTTTAAGTGGGCTTGGAACGCCATCATAGTATTGAATAGGTCTAAGACATACGAAGAGATCGAGCGTTTGTCTTAAAGCAACATTAAGGGAGCGTATACCACCCCCAACAGGCGTTGCCAAAGGTCCTTTAATAGATAGGGTATACTCTTTTAATGCGTTGAGTGTTTCTTCTGGTAAATAGACATCATTTCCAAACAATTGTGAGGCTTTTTCCCCAGCATAAATTTCCATCCAAGAGATTTTTTTTGATTGCCCATAAGCTTTTTGAATTGCCCTATCAACAACTTCTTTCATAGGCGGTGTTATATCTACTCCTATCCCATCACCCTCGATGTATGGAATAATGGGGTTATTAGGGATATCTAAGGTTGAATCAGAATTTATGTGTATTAATTCCCCTGCTGATGGTTTTTGTATTTGTGTCTTCATAATAATGATATGTTAATTCTCTTTAATAAACCTTATGGTGTCATCACGCAATTTTCAGAACATGAAAATTACATGTCACTTAAGGATTTTATTCCCTATAAAAATGTTTATCCTGCTGGGCGGCTAGATGCAGACAGCGAAGGACTTGTTATTTTAACCGACAATGGAAAAATTCAAAATCAAATTGCAAGTCCTGAAAGTGATAATAATAAAACCTATTGGGTACAGGTCGAGAATATTCCTCAAGAGTCAGATTTAAAAAAATTAAGAGAGGGGGTTTTAATCAAAGATTACATAACCAAAAAAGCAAGTGTGAAATTGATTAAAGAACCTAAGCTTTGGGATAGGGATAAACCAATTCGTTTTAGAAAAAATATTCCAACAAGTTGGCTTGAGATTAAAATATCTGAGGGCAAGAATCGTCAAATAAGAAAAATGACTGCTACTATTAATTGCCCAACTTTAAGATTAATTCGTATTTCTGTTGGCAAATATCATTTAGATAATTTAGTACCAGGTGAATTTCGTCTCATTAGGGATCAAGGATGAATGATATAATTAAGCAAAATTTATGGTTTAAATAATTATGTCAGGCAATACTTTTGGTCAGCTTTTCACTTTAACGACTTTTGGAGAGTCGCACGGCCCAGCTATCGGTGGAATCATCGATGGATGCCCTCCGGGTTTGCGGCTTACTGAAAAAGATATCCAGGTGGAATTGGATAGAAGAAAGCCAGGCACCTCAAAATTTGTTACCCAAAGAAAAGAAGATGATGCAGTTGAAATTCTCTCTGGCGTGTTTGAGGGCAAAACCACTGGAACGCCAATCGGCCTGCTTATTAGAAATAAGGATCAGCGCAGTCAAGATTATTCAAAAATTAAGGATACCTTTAGACCTGGTCATGCGGATTTAACTTACCTGCACAAGTATGGTATCAGGGACTATAGGGGGGGTGGTCGCTCGAGCGCAAGAGAAACAGCTGTTCGTGTAGCCGCTGGTGCTATTGCAAAAAAATGGTTAAAAGAAAATTTATCAATTCGTATTGAGGGCTGTTTATCTCAGCTTGGCCAGATTGAGATACCTATGACTCATTGGTCATTCGTGAATAAAAACCCTTTTTTTGCCGCTAACAAATCTATTATTGGTGATTTAGAAAAATATTTATCCCAAGTTCGATCTGAGAGAAATTCTGTGGGGGCAAAAATTTTTGTCAGAGCCGCTGGTGTTCCTATGGGCATAGGTGAGCCAATTTTTTCACGTTTGGATGCAGATATTGCAGCAGCTATGATGAGTATAAATGCAACTAAGGGTGTTGAAATTGGAGCTGGATTTAAGAGTATCGAGCAGATGGGGACAGAGCATAGTGATGAAATCACTTCTAAAGGATTTAAAACGAATAATGCCGGGGGTATATTGGGGGGAATTTCTACGGGTCAAAATATTGAAGTCAATGTTGCTTTTAAACCAACCTCAAGTATCCCGCAAGATAGAGCATCGATAAATGCAAAAGGTAAAGAGATTAAAATGAAAACGACGGGTCGACATGACCCTTGCGTGGCTATTCGAGCAGTCCCTATTGTTGAGGCAATGCTAGCCCTGGTCTTAATTGACCATGTATTAAGAGACCGTGCCCAAAATCAGGATGTCATAAGACGAAAAATTTTTTAATGTGACCCCATTTCTTTATTGGAAGCTCTCTCGGTTTTATTACCTGTATTATTTTTTTGTAGGTATTTTTGTTCCTTATTGGGCACTTTATTTAACCTCACTTCATTTTTCACCTATTCAAATTGGGACCCTTTTAGCTATTTTTCAATTTGGAAGAATTATTTCTCCCAATTTTTGGGCCTATTTAGCCGATCAATCGAGTAATCGAGCAAAATTTTTACGCCTCAATGCATTTATTGGTGCACTTGGTTTTATCTATATTTATTTTGCTCATAGTTTTTATGACATTCTTATAGTCATGCTTTTTATGAGTTTATTCACCAGCTCAACCTTGCCGCTTTTTGAATCAATTACACTGTCTCATTTATCCGAGGGTAAGGGAGAGTACAGTTACAGCAAAATTAGGGTTTGGGGCTCCTTTGGATTTATTTGCTCCTCTCTCGCTGTTGGATTTCTTGTAGACAGGATTGGCATTAGTGTAGCTATTGTTGCAATTTTAATCACACAGATTTTACTCTTTACAAGCTCTATCAAAGTTCCTGAGAAGAAAATTGAAATCATTGATAATCAAAGACGTTCAATCTTCCTGATTTTAAAAAAGCTGAATGTCATGGCCATCATTTTAGGTTGTACATTAATGGTTTCCTCTCATGGCCTTTTATATAATTTTTATTCTATTTTTTTAGAACAAAATCATTATTCCAAAACCATTATCGGTATTTTATGGAGCATCGGTGTCATCTGTGAAATTTTTATTTTTCTCCTTATCCCAAAAATAATGAAGTTTGTAAGCTTAAAGCAGCTTATTTTTATAAGTTTAGTTTTAGCCGTTATTCGTTTTTTTCTTATAGGCCAGTTCATAGATAATTTATTTATTTTATTCTTAGCTCAAACTTTGCATGCTGCTACCTTTGGATGTTTTCATGTAGCCTCGGTACAAGTCATTGAACACTTTTTCAATAAAGAGCACCATGCTCGAGGCCAATCGATTTATAACAGCATTACCTATGGACTTGGAGGCGTTATAGGTGGACTAGGGGGAGGTTTTTTAATTGATAGAATAGGCATGAATCTAACTTTTACTTTGTCAGCTCTTTTACCTTTAATAGCAATTTTTATTTTAAGGTTGGGCTTGAGAAATTATCCTGACTAATTATTTTTGCCTTGAATAAGCGCGTAGGCTGAGTGATTATGAATCGATTCAAAGTTTTCTGATTCGACAATAAAACTATCAATTTTTTTATTTTCTTTAAGTTTTTTGGCAATATCACGAACCATGTCTTCAACAAACTTTGGATTATCATAGGCTCTCTCAGTGACGAATTTTTCATCTGGCCTTTTGAGGAGTCCGTAAAGCTCTGATGAAGCTTGTTTTTCAACAATATCAATAATATCCTCAATCCATATAAAATCATTTGTGACGATCGTCACAGTCACATGCGACCTTTGATTATGAGCCCCATAATCAGATATTTTTTTTGAACAAGGACAAAGGCTAGTTACGGGAATGACTACTTTTGTGGTATTTATAAATTTTGCATCAATAATTTGACCAATAAAGCTTACCTCATAATCTAATAAGCTTTTAACGCCTGATATAGGGGCAGACTTATTAATAAAGTAGGGGAAGGTCATTTCAAGATCGCAGGCCTTTGATTCTAAACGTGCGAGCATCTTTCTTAAAATCTTTTCAAAAGACTCAACAGAAATAGCCCGATCATTCTCATTGAGGATCTCAACAAAACGTGACATGTGTGTCCCCTTAAAATTATGGGGTAAATGCACATACATATTGAAGTTTGCAATCGTGTGTTGTTCGCCACCTCTTTTATCTTTTACGATAATAGGATGCCTGATATCCTTGATACCCACTTTATCGATATCAAGATGTCTCTTGTCCTCAGTACTTTGGACATCTTCAATAAATTCTGGTTTAGATGGTTGATTCATTTTTATATCTTAAATTTAAAGTATGAGTTTAACATTTGCGCATTGCATTAACAATTTTGCTCTCTATGGACAGGGCATCTAACCCACATGCTTTAAGGACCTCTTCTTGGGATCCATGCTCAACAAATTGATCAGGCATACCAATAATTAATAGTTTTTTTGTAATATTTTTTTTAGCTAGGACTTCATTAACAGCTGACCCAGCACCCCCCATGATGCTATTTTCTTCTATCGTCACAATAAGATCATGATTCTTTGATTTTTGTTCAATGATTTCCTCGTCCATTGGTTTTACAAAGCGCATGTCAATTAATGTGGCATTCATTTTCTCTGCGATTTTAATGCATTCATTGATGATGGGACCAAAGCCTAATATACAGATCTTTTTGCCATCTCTGAGCGTAATGGCTTTCCCAAGCGATAATTTTTTTAACTGTTTTTTTTCTAAGCTGGCTGCAAATCCACGCGGGTACCTTACCGCACAAATACCTTTATATTGATAGCCAAAATTTAACATTTGAGTACATTCTGATTCGTTGGAGGGCGTCATTAAAATAATATTGGGTATACATCTTAAAAATGATATATCAAAACTTCCCGAATGAGTTGCGCCATCTGCACCTACAATACCAGCCCTATCAATTGCAAATAACATCGGAATATTTTGTAGCGCAATATCATGAATAAGCTGATCATAAGCTCTTTGAAAAAAGGTTGAGTAAATAGCAACCACAGGTTTAAAGCCAGAAAGAGATAGGCCTGCAGCAAAAGTTAAGGCGTGTTGCTCCGCAATTCCGACATCATAGAAACGACTAGGGTATTTTTTTGCAAATTTGGTTAATCCAGAACCATCACTCATTGCCGGTGTAATCGCGCAAAGCTTGCTATGGATCTTGGCAGCCTTTACTATCCAATTAGAAAAAATTTCGGTATAGGTTAGGTGAGTACTTTTCTTTTGATCAAGCCCAAGCTCAGGATCAAATTTTCCAATGCCGTGATATTGATTGGGATTATTTTCAGCAGGCTTATAACCGTAACCCTTTTTCGTGGCTACATGCAGGAATTGAGGTCCTTCAAGGTATTTAATATTAGAGAGCGTATCAATTAATACATCAAGATCATGGCCATCGATAGGACCTAGGTAATTAAAGCCAAACTCCTCAAATAAGGTTCCAGGTATGACCATACCCTTCATATGTTCCTCAGTTTTTCTTGCAAGCTCAAGCACGGGGGGAAGTTTTGAGAAAACTTTTTTTCCCGACTTTTTAATGCCTTCATATAATTTTCCTGATAATAATTTTGTCAGGTAGTTGTTGAGTGCACCTACGTTATTTGAGATAGACATATCGTTATCATTAAGAATAATGAGGATATTATTTTCAGTGCTGCCAGCATGATTTAATCCCTCAAATGCCATACCTGCAGTCAAAGCACCATCACCAATAATGGCAATGGCTTTTGATTTAGATTTATTTTTCTTAAATGATTCTGCCATACCTAATGCAGCTGAGATGGATGTGCTTGAGTGACCAGTTCCAAACTCATCATAAACACTCTCACTACGTCTTGGAAAACCTGAGATACCATTTTTTTGTCTCAATGTTCTCATTTGATTCTTTCGGCCCGTGATTATTTTATGGGCGTACGTTTGATGGCCTACATCCCATACCAACTTATCATTCGGGGCATCAAAAACAAAATGGAGTGCGACTGTCAGTTCGATAACACCTAAGTTTGATGATAAATGCCCGCCAGTTTCAGAAACACTTTCAATAATAAAATGCCTAATTTCACCACAAAGATTTTTTAATTCATCGCGTGATAATTTTTTTAAATCTTTTGGGCTCTTGATATTTTCAATAATACTCATTAATGGTCTCTGTTATAAATCACATCTGCTAGTAAATTAAGTCTTTCTTGCCCCTGAGCATCTTTGCCAAGCTTTTCTTTGATAGAACGATAAATCTTATTTGCTTCTTGTTGAGCCTTGCTAAGTCCAGATTCAGATAAAAAGGTTGTTTTCATATTTATAGCATCTTTACCTGATGTTTTACCCAGTGTTTGCGTATCAGATGTCAAGTCTAAAATGTCGTCAATAATTTGATAGAGCCTGCCAAACTGATTTCCTAGAGCTTGATAAAAATTCATTTTGTCTAGATCGTTTTTTTCGGATAAGTAGTAACTTGAAACAAATGTAGCCTCAAAGAGCTTGCCAGTTTTAAGGGATTGCATTTCAATTAATTTTTGCTGTGAGATCTTTTGGTTGGTATACAGCATATCTAAAGATTGCCCGAGGACCATGCCATCTATACCGATTGAGTTTGAAAGGGTTTGTATAATATTAATTTTAAATTGATCAATTATATCGAAGGTATTATTGGAAATTATTTGAAAAGCTAATGTTTGCAATGCATCTCCAGCCAAAATAGCTTGATCTTCGCCAAATTTAATATGACAGGTGGGCTTTCCTCTTCTTAAATCGTCATTATCCATTGCGGGTAAGTCATCATGAATGAGTGAGTAAGCATGAATTAACTCTATTGCCATTGCAAGGTTATCTGACTTTTTTAGGTCGACTTTTAAATTTTCACTGATGGCATAAACAACTAAAGCGCGAATCCGTTTGCCACCATTTAAGACAGCATATTCGCACACTTTTTTGATTTGTGAATTTGCTTGTTTCGCAAATAAAGATTTTAAATTGAGGTTAATTCTTTCTTGATGATTGATTAACCAATCATTAGAAAGGCTAGTCATCTGTATCGAAGTCTTTAAGACTGTCTTTCTTTGAAAGTATTTTTACTTTTTTTTCTATTTCACTGAGAGTTGATTGTGCTTGCTTTACAAGACCAATACCTTTTTCGTAAGATTCTAGAGATTGCTCTAAATTAAGATTATCATCTTCCATTTTTTTGACTATATTCTCTAATTCATCAAGCAACTTTTCGATGTTGATTTTTTTATCTGACATTTCAACTATTCTCTAATAAAAAATTTTTGATTAAATTAATTTCATCTTCAATAACCTCATGACCCATAGGGTAGTCATGAAATTCGAAATTTTCGTTATCCTTGAGCAATTGATAACTATCTTTAGCAATATTCTTATTAATAATATCATCATGCTGGCCATGTATAGCAATTATTGGGCATGAAATTATCTTTAGTTCATTTTTCTTTGGAAGGTAGCCTGACAAGGCAATAATCCCATCAAATTGAATATTCGAAAATTCATTGATATAAAGTGACAATGCAGCTCCCTGTGAAAAGCCTGCCATAAAAATTTTAGGTTGATTTATTTTTGATCCTAGCGATTGATGGATAAGTTGTTCTATCATCATTCTTGACTCTTCCAAACCTTTTAAATCAATCGTCTTGAAATCTAGTGATTTGATATCATACCAGCCACGCATGGTCATTCCATTATTAAGCGTGATAGGCCTTATGGGCGCGTTAGGTAAAATGAATTCGAAATCGGGTAGGTTCAGGAAATTAACGATTGGGCCAAAATCATGACAATCAGCACCTAATCCATGCAACCAAAATACCATTGCTTTTGGTTGCAAAGAGGGGTTAATGTTGAGCACTTAATTTATTTGCTTTCGATAGCTTTTTTTAGTCTCTCAAGTGCTGGTTTTACAATACCTTCAACGGATGCTTTAGCAGTTGCGTCATCTTGACCTTCAGGGATAGGAGGATTAAGTTTGTAAACTCGATAAAATCGTGCGGTCCATTGAATCACAGCTTCGTTGTCGTTAGCTCCCTTTTTGACCGTTAAATAGGCATTGTAGTCTGTAAAGGGCAATTCAGCTTTGGTGATTTCCCATCTGATTTTCTTCTGATTATCATTAACATCCTTAAGTTTTTCTTCTATGGTTTTACCTGAATCTAAAGTGATTGTTCTGAAAGTATCCTCACCTTTTTTTTCGACTGAGGTAGATTTTGCTCCTGGTAACCATTCATGAATATTGCCAAATTCTTTTACATAAGTCCAAGCTTTATCAGCAGATACATTAACAGTCAGTGACTCTTGAACTTTTTGTGGTGTTGGGCCATGGGCCAATAATTGAAGTGAAACTAAGAGTGAGAAGATAAATATAAAAAACTTTTTCATGCGAAATCCTAATTATTGAAAAACCTGTTTAATGATACTACAAAAAAAACAGTTGTAGCGTATGTGATTATTTTAATAGATAAAATCACCAAATGAACGACTTTGTAATCCTGTTTCGATTTCCTCAATCACTTGAAGTGAGTTGATATCAATAATTGAAATTGAATTAGACCCCCAATTGGTGACAATGAGCTGATTTTGTTCATGGTTAATGGCTAAGTTTTCAGGCGTTTCACCCACGATAATTCGTTTAATTTCTTTTTGTTTATCAATCACACTCACGCTGTCATCCTGAGCATTCGTTACAAAAATATAATCATCATTACTGAGCACATTGTAAGGATGAAATCCGACTGGAATGGTAACTTGTTCCCAATTTTTGGCATTGATCACACTGATGGTGTCATCGTAGACATTGGCTGTAAAAATTTGATCACCTTTTGTTGATATGCCAAATGGATGGTTACCAACTGTGATTGTTTTGAGCAATGATTTATCTCTGGCGGAATAGACTTGAATAGTATTGGCATCTCGATTGGTGATAACAATTAATTCATGTTTAGCATTGTAGGCAATACCTGATGGCGTGGGGCCAGCCTTAATAAATTTAGAGATGGTCATTGTCCCTGTTTCAATGACTATAATTTGGTTATTAAACCAATCAGTTACATAAACCTCTGACTCATTTTGATTATGGGCTAAGCCTAAAGGCGTTGTATTTAGTTTGAGTATTTTTGATAACTTATTGTTATTTAAGTCTACGATCGATAAATCCTGACTGTTGACATTGGCAATTATGGCCAAATGATTTTTTTTTAAAACTGTAATACCAAGCGGGCTGTCACCAACCTTAATTTTATCTATCAGCTCAAAGGTTTTAAGATTAACGATACTTAAACTTTTTTCACCTTGGTTGGTAATTAGGGCCATGGGTGAGCGAGTGGAAAGATTAATCGCGAGGGTAGTTAGCAATAACAATATTAAAAAGATAATCAGTATTTTAAGTTTTACCATTCAGTGCTTCTGTTAAAAATAAAAAATTTATGAAAAAATAGAAGTAAATATAAGGATACAACATGATAGATAAAGAAGGGTACCGACCTAATGTTGGTATTGTAATTTTTAATGCTCAAAAAAAAGTACTCTGGGCTAAACGGTCTCATGAAGACTCATGGCAGTTTCCTCAAGGAGGCATTCAGGACGGAGAGACGCCTGAAGAGGCAATGTATAGGGAGCTCATGGAGGAGGTTGGTTTAGATCGCAAGCATGTGAGGTTGGTGGCCCAAACCAAAGATTGGCTGAGATATGATGTCCCAAAGAACTGGATCAGGAGAGATTGGCGTGATCGTTATAAGGGACAAAAACAGATATGGTTTTTACTTGAGCTTATTGGTCAAGATTCTGATGTTTTTTTAAAAAACACCGATAAGCCAGAATTTGATGATTGGCGATGGGATGATTTTTGGTCTCCATTGGATCAAATTATTGACTTTAAGAGAGATGTTTATGAACAGGCACTTAATGAGCTATGGGAGCATCTGTCTAAAGAGTAGTTTATTTTAGGAAAGCTAAAATGGTCTCAACATTTTTAACTTTTTGACCTAAAACAACATTTACTTTAGCGTTCACAGGGATGTAATGATCCACCCTCGAACCAAAACGAATAAAACCATAACGCTCGCCTGATGCAATATGATCGCCCTCATTTTTGTAGCATAATATTCTTCTAGCTATTAAGCCTGCAATTTGCACACAAGTAACCTTTGCTTTATTTTTTGTTTCAATAACAATGGCACAGCGCTCATTCTCAATAGATGCTTTTGCGAGGGCCGCATTCAAAAACTTTCCTGGGAAGTAGTGTTTTGATAGAACTTTACCACTGCATGGTGACTTATTTGAATGCACATTGAAGACGTTCATAAATACACTAATTTTTAGGGCTTTTTTGTTTTGATAAGGGTCATTTGTTTTTTCGATTGAAATTACTTTTCCATCAGCTGCAGATAAAATAGCGTCACTATCTTGCGTAACATTTCTTGGGGGATCACGAAAAAACTGTAAAACAAATAAAGTAATAAGCCAAAACAGCCAACTAATACCAAAATCAAGAATTGAGACTAATAAACTAATAACAAAAGAGAGGATTAGAAAGAGTCGACCCTCTCTTGCTATTGATGGATAAGCCTGTTCGTTTTTCAATTAGTTCTTTGACTTGTCAACGATCTTATTGATCCATGGCATCATGGATCTTAATGATTCTCCGACCTGTTCAATTTGATGTTGCTTCTGTTTTTCTCTAGATTGAGGAAGGCTTGATACATTTTGAACAAATTCTTTTGCAAATGAACCACTTTGGATTTCTGAGAGAATTTTCTTCATCTCCTCTTTTGTTTGCGACGTTACAACCCTAGGGCCACGAGTAATGTCACCATATTCGGCAGTGTTTGAAATTGAATACCTCATGTTGGCGATACCACCTTCGTACATCAAATCAACAATTAATTTCAATTCATGTAAACATTCAAAGTAAGCCATTTCGGGTTCATAGCCAGCTTCTACTAGTGTCTCAAACCCTGCCTGGACAAGGGCAGTTGTTCCTCCACAAAGAACAGCTTGCTCACCAAATAGATCTGTTTCAGTCTCATCTTTAAATGAGGTTTCCAGAATACCTGTTCGTCCACCACCAATTGCCGATGCATAAGATAGAGCTACATCCTTTGCTTTACCAGAGGCATCTTGTTGAACTGCAATAAGATCAGGTATACCTCCACCTTTAACAAATTCTGAACGGACTGTATGTCCTGGCGCTTTCGGAGCAATCATCACTACATCTAAATCAGCTCTTGGTTTGATCAATTCAAAGTGGATATTAAAGCCATGAGCAAAAGCAAGTGTTGCACCCTGTTTGAGATTAGGCTCTATAGATTCGGAATAAAGACTTTCTTGGAATTCATCTGGAGCTAAAATCATCACGAGATCAGCCCAGGCAGTTGCATCCTCAATCGTTTTAACGGCAAGACCTGCATCTAAAGCCTTTTTCTCTGAGGTAGACCCAGGACGGAGCCCAACACTTACATCTACACCTGAGTCCTTCAAATTATTAGCATGGGCATGACCTTGAGATCCATAACCAATGATCGCAACCTTCATATTTTTGATAATATTTAAATCTGCATCTTTATCGTAATAACGCTTCATATTTTTCCCTTAAAATTATACTTTTAAAATTCGGTCACCACGGCCAATACCTGAAGCGCCGGTTCTAACTGTTTCAATGATTGACTCTTTATCTAAACTATCTAGGTAGGCATCTAGCTTACTTGCCGAACCGGTAAGTTCAATAGTAAAAGTATTATCCGATACATCAATAATACGGCCCCTAAAAATATCAGAAATACGTTTCATTTCATCTCGGTACTTTTCAGTTGCTTTAACTTTTACCAACATCAATTCTCTTTCAATATGCCTTCCATCGTTTAAATCAAGCACACGAACAACATCAACAAGCTTATTAAGCTGTTTTATGATTTGTTCAATAATTTCGTCTGAGCCTGTTGTAACGATTGTCATCCTTGACAAAGTATCATCCTCGGTTGGAGCAACTGTCAAAGACTCAATGTTATATCCTCTGGCTGAAAAAAGCCCTGAAACTCTGGATAATGCTCCAGATTCATTTTCCATTAATAGAGATATGATATGCCTCATGTGATTATAGATCCTCTGCTAGAATCATTTCAGAAAGACCTTTTCCATTTGGAACCATAGGAAATACATTTTCAGTTTGGTCGGTGATGAAGTCTAGGAATACAAGCCTTTCTTTTAATTTTGGACTGAAGGCTTCTTTTAGAACTGACTCTATATCTCTTGGATTTTCAATTTTAAAGCCAACATGACCATAGGATTCAGCTAGCTTAACAAAATCTGGAAGGGCATCCATGTAAGATTCAGCATAACGGTTGCCATAAAAGAACTCTTGCCATTGCCTTACCATACCCATATAGCGGTTGTTGAGATTAACAATTTTGATGGGCAAATGAAACTGTTTGCAGGTTGACAGTTCTTGAATGCACATCTGAATTGATGCTTCGCCTGTGATACAAGCAACCTGTGCATCTGGAAAAGCTAATTGACAACCCATCGCATAGGGTAGACCCACACCCATCGTGCCAAGACCGCCAGAATTAATCCATCGACGCGGTTTATCAAAGGGATAGAATTGAGCAGCCCACATCTGATGTTGTCCAACATCGGACGTAATAAAGGCATCACCCTGAGTTACTTTATGTAACGTTTGAATAACCTTTTGTGGCTTGATCACCTTAGTATCATCTTTAAATGCAAGGCAATCTTTGCTAACCCAATCTTGAATTTGATCAAGCCAGGGTTTAATTAATTTTGCATCGTAATTATTTTGCTGAGATTTTAAGGCCCCAGAAAGATCATCTAAAACTGACTTCACATCACCCACAATAGGAACATCAATTTGAACACGCTTAGAGATCGATGAGGGATCGATATCGATATGAATAATTTTACGAGGTTTAGATAAGAAGTTATCTGGATTTCCAATAACTCGGTCATCAAAACGTGCGCCCACAGCCAAAAGCACATCACATTCTTGCATAGCCATATTGGCTTGGTAGGTACCGTGCATACCTAACATGCCCAAAAACTGTTTATTAGATGCAGGAAAACCTCCAAGCCCCATTAAAGTGCTTGTAATAGGAAAATTTAATTCAGTCACGAGTTTAAATAAAGATTGAGCTGCGTCACCTAAAACTACGCCACCGCCTGAGTAAACAACCGGTCGCTTAGCTTTTAGAAGTAGATCGATGGCTTTATTTATTTGTCCTTGATGTCCTTTAGTAACTGGGCTATAAGAGCGCATACTGACCTCTTTAGGGTAACTAAACTCGGCAGATTCAGCGGTAATGTCTTTTGGGATATCAACAAGTACTGGACCTGGCCTACCCGTTGAGGCAATGTAAAAGGCTTTTTTAATGGTTGATGCAATCTTATTGATATCCTTGACAAGGAAATTATGTTTTACGCAAGGACGCGTAATACCCACGGTATCACATTCTTGAAAAGCATCTTGACCGATAGCATGCGTTGGTACCTGACCGCTAATAATCACCATAGGAATTGAGTCCATATGCGCAGTAGCTATGCCAGTAACTGCATTGGTTGCTCCAGGACCGGAGGTAACGAGCGCAACTCCTACACGACCGGTAGCTCGAGAATAAGCGTCAGCTGCATGAACGGCAGCTTGTTCATGTCTAACTAGGACGTGCTTGAATTTTTTCTGATTGAAGATCGCATCGTAGATATTGAGTACGGCACCACCAGGGTAACCAAACACAAATTCAACATTTTCCTCTTGTAAAGAGCGTATGACGATCTCAGCGCCGGTGATTATTTCTGATTTCATGAAAGAACAAACTAAACAAACGTTTAAAATACCCTATTTATGCGGGTTTGGTCAAGTTCTTAGTATCTAAATTTGGCTAATTTTTACTGAAAAATCAATCGCTTCGATATTCTTGGTTAAACTACCAACGGATATTCTATCAATGCCAGTTTTTGCATAATCACGAATATTTTTAATGGTAATATTCCCCGACACCTCAAGGGTTGCTTTTTTTTGGTTAATTTGAACAGCTTGCTTAATTTTTTGAATGGAAAAATTATCAAGCAGTATTTTTTTTGCTCCAAATGTAAGTGCTAATTTAAGCTGACTTATTGTCTCAACCTCAATTTGAGCTTTTTCAATTAATTTTTTCTCTTTAAGCTTATTTAAGAATTCTTCAAATGAATTAAATGATGCAATATGATTTTCTTTGATTAATATTTCATCATAAAGACCTAATCTTTGATTATTTCCGCCACCTATTCTAACAGCATATTTTTGTGCAATTCTAAGGCCAGGTATAGTTTTTCTGGTATCAAATATTTTTGCGTTGTAACCTTCGATTGTTTTTACATATTTATGGGTAAGTGTTGCCGTGGCTGATAGGGTTTGCAAAAAATTGATTGCAGTTCTTTCAGCTTTTAGAAGATCTTGATAGGGGCCCTTGAAGCTACAGACAAGCTGTTTTTTTTTAAAAGTGTCACCATCGTTAATGTGCCAGCGTATTTTAATTTTGTTATTGATAGATTTAAAGCTTTGGTTAAACCATGCCTGCCCACATAAAATTCCTGACTGATTAGATTTTAGGTTACCATTCGCTAATTTTTTTTTATCAATGAGGGAAGATGTTAAATCATTACCCATAACATCCTCATCCAAAGACAGCATGACATCTTTTTTAATAGCCTTCTGAATCATTGATTGGTTTAAACGAGCCATTAATCAAATGCCTCAGTTATAAATCCGCTACCAAGACAGACATTGCTTTCATAAATAACAACTGATTGGCCAGGAGTCACTGCCCACTGCTTTTGACCAAAAAGAATTGTAGCTTTATCTTCTTGAATTTGATCAATCTCACATGGCGCATCAGGTTGGCGATACCTTGTTTTTGCAGAATATACCCAGTTTTTTTTGGGCTCTTTTCCTTCTATCCAGTGCATCTCAGAGGCTCTTAAACCATTTTTGAGTAACTTTGGATGATCATGCCCTTGACCCACAATGAGTTGATTATTTGTAAAGTCTTTATCAATTACAAACCATGGTTGTCCATTACCTTTCTTGGTACCACCAATTTTTAGTCCTTGTCTTTGCCCAATGGTATAAAAATTAAGACCATCATGTTTTCCGAGAATAAAACCATCTTCATCAATAATCTCTCCAGGATTTTTATCAATGTAACGATTAATAAAATCGGCAAAAGGTCTTTCTCCAATAAAACAAATTCCTGTAGAGTCTTTTCTATCGTGGTTGTGTAACCCATTATCTTTGGCAATTTTTCTTACCTCACTTTTGAGCATTGAACCTAACGGAAAAATTGATTTTGACAACTGCTCTTGATTAAGTCGACATAAAAAGTAGCTCTGATCTTTTGTTCCATCATCACCTTTGAGTAACTGAAAAAGACCATTCATCTCTCTTACCTTTGCATAATGACCTGTCGCTATTTTTTCAGCACCCATGCATATAGCATGCTTTAGAAAAGCCTCAAACTTAATTTCAGAGTTACATAAAATATCTGGATTTGGCGTGATACCTTTTTTGAGACCATCAAGAAAAATTGAAAAAACTCGTTCCTTATATTCTTTTGCAAAGTTAACAACATCAATATCGATCGAGAGTTTCTCTGCAACTGAGACAGCATCCAATAGATCTTGTTTGCTTGAGCAGAATTCATCATCATCATCATCTTCCCAATTTTTCATAAAAAGACCTCTGACATGATAACCTTCTTGCTTTAGTTTCCATGCGGTTACCGCTGAATCAACACCACCCGACAAGCCAACAATTACCTCTTGTACCATATAAATTATTTCTCACCCATCTCTTGCGCTCTTGCAAAAGCAGCCTTGATGGCACTATCGATTATTTCCTTTAAATTTTTTTGATCTAATACTTTTAGGGCTTGTTCGGTTGTTCCTCCCTTGGAGGTAACATTCTCTATCAACATTTCAAGGTCATTAATGTATTTCTCGGCAAGCACGGATGAGCCTTGAAGTGTTTTTAGTGCAAGTATTTGAGCATCTTTTTTTTCAAGGCCAACATTAATTCCTGATTGGATCAAGGCATTTAGAAAATAAAAAATATAAGCAGGACCACTGCCAGATAAAGCCGTGGCGGAATCTATTAGCTTTTCTTCTTTTAACCAAATAGTGTCACCAAAAGAGTTTAAAATTTTATTTGTATCTTCTACTGACTCTTGATCAGTTTCAGGAAGGGTAAAAGCTACTGTTACACTTTTTTGAACTTGAGCAACTAGATTGGGCATGGTGCGAATAATTTTTTGGTAACCACCCATCCATTGAGATATTTGGTTAAGTCTAATCCCTGCAGCAATTGATATAATCAATTGATTCTTAACAACATCTTTTATATTCGAACATATGCCTTGAACATGCTGAGGCTTTGTGGATAGAATAATGACATCAGCTGATTCGACTAATGACAAGTCATTTGATGTTTGTATGGCAAATGTTTTCTCTAAATGATTTCTTTGAGCCTCATCGGTATCTATAGCAAAAATAACAGATGAGGAAAAATTTTCCTTTAATAAACCAGAAATTATTGACTGCGCCATATTTCCAGCACCAACAAATATTATTTTTTTATTTTTAGTCATAATTTCTTTTTCCAAAAATATTGCTTCCTACTCGAATCATAGTTGAACCACACTCAAGTGCAAGTCTGAAGTCTGCAGACATTCCGATAGAGAGCGTGTCAAAATAATTTCTAGATCTTTGAATCTGGTCAAATTTTAATTTCAGTCTATTAAATTCTTCTTTTAAAATATCCTGATCAATTGTATTTGAAGGTATTGCCATTAGACCTCGAATAGTTAGATTTTCGAATTGGTCGAGAGACTTAATAAATGTATCAATATCATCAAGCATGATCCCACTTTTGCTTTCCTCATCGCTAATATTTACTTGAATACAAATATTTAATTTTTTATTAATTAAATTTTGATCCAAACGTTGAGCTATTTTTAAGCGATCTATTGTTTGAACCCAGTCAAAATGTTCTGCTATCTGTTTGCATTTATTGCTTTGTATGGGGCCAATAAAATGCCATTCAATTTGCAAATCTTTGAGTTCATTAATTTTTGTTAAACCTTCCTGCAGGTAGTTTTCTCCAAAAGCTCTTTGCCCATAGTTATAGGCCAATTTCATTGATTCAATACTTTGCTGTTTGCTCACGGCAATAATTTTTGGCTCGTAAGCTAATTTCAGCGTATTAATATCCTGATGTATTTTATCTAAATTTTTTTCAATCTTTTCCATAAAAAAAACCAAGCAAGCGCTTGGTTTTTAACAAAACAAATTAACTTGGCGCTTATTTTTTTGCAGTTTTTTTAGCTGCTGGCTTTTTCTTTGCAGCAGGTTTTTTAGCCGCTGGCTTTTTCTTTGCAGCAGGTTTTTTAGCCGCTGGCTTTTTCTTTGCAGCAGGTTT
>JAURKY010000005.1 GCA_030831475.1 Burkholderiales bacterium | reverse complement strand
CTTGCAATGGAATGCTATTGCCCATGATTTTGATCATTTAGCAGGATCTGTGACAAATCAATCCAGTCAATCTCAACAGGAGCATGAGGATTTAGATCATTGTGATCATTGTTCAGTATTCAAACAATTAACTCATGCTTTTTTAGAAATCAGCAGCGCTCAAGACGAAAATAACTCAAAAAAAGATATATTTGAGAGCTATCAGCTCTTCGCTTATACCCACTTTCAAAATCTCAAACTCATTCGAGGCCCCCCACTTTTCTCCTAAAAAATTATTTTTAAATTTTTAAGGAGATGGTCATGAAATTTGTATTTTATTTATTAAGTTTTTATTGTTGTTTATTTATTAATTTTGCGGTGGGTGAAGAAAAGCATTTAGATTTACCTACGACACCAGTTACAGCAAATCCTTTAGGCGTTAGTTCGGATGAGTTTGTTATTCCTTTTTCAGTCCTAAATGGCCAAGAGTTGGATATTCAAAGAAGTAGCACCTTGGCAGAAACTTTAGAGAATACCCCAGGAGTTTCATTTTCCAATTGGGGCCCTTCGATTGGCAGGCCGGTTATTCGTGGGATGGATGGGGATCGAATCCGTATTATGCAAAATGGAATCAACTCACTTGATGTGTCCTCCTTTAGCTCAGATCACGCCATCTCAATTGATCCTCTGATTATCGAGCAAATTGATGTTATTCGAGGACCGGCGACTGTACTTTATGGCGGGGGCACAATTGGAGGTATTGTGAATGCCATTGACCATCGTATTCCTAGACAAAAAATTAACGGTATTACGGGTCGAGCCATCACGCGAGCTGGCGGTGCAAATAGCGAAAGAAGTTCTGCAGCGGTGATGGACTTTGGGATTGGCAACTTTACTATTCACCTCGATGCTTATACTAAAACCACAGGAGATTTAAGAATACCTGGTTATTCTGTTTCAAGTAGATTAGCTCGCTCCGATGATGAGGTGACTCGGACCCAATATGGAAAGAAAAATGAATTAAGAAATTCTGGATCCGATATTGAAGGCGGTGCGATTGGGGCATCTTATTTTTTAGACAAAGGATATGTGGGTCTATCTTATTCAAAACATGATGCGGAATTATGTAACCCACTCACGACCTCAGGTTTTTTTGATCAAAGAACAAATCGTTGGGATCTACATTCTGAATTTCATGATTTGGATGGTTTCTTCAATCACTTTAAATTTAAAATGGCCCATACAGACTATCAGCATGATGAACATCATGAGCCAGGGGAAATAGAAGCCACATTTAAAAACCAGGGTTTGGACGGTACGCTGGAATTAGGGCACCATGCGATTGCTGGAATGAGTGGTGTTGTTGGACTTCATTTTGAAAATACCATGTTTAAACAACCCACAGGTGAGCTATTACCTAATGCAAATACCAATTCACAATCGCTTTACGTCTATGAGGAGCTGCCGATTGATGAACATAAGTTAACCTTAGGCTTGCGTCGAGGAAATCATGATGTCAAAAGAAATGCTTTTACCGGCGATGGTGGCTGTACGGCAACATACTCAACAGCTGAGGGGTGTGGAGAAGGCGGTAATCTTGGCGTAGAAGATGCGCCGGAATTTGGCGCCACAGAAAAAAGCTTCCAAACCAATAATGTCTCTATGGGTGGCGTTTATCAATTTAATCAAAGCTGGTCTTTAAATACAAATTTAGCCCATTCGGAAAGGGCACCCGCTTTTTTTGAATTATTTCCATATGGCTCACATCACGCCTCTGAACAAATACATAAAGGTAACGAAAATCTCAACACGGAGCTCTCCAATACGATTGATATGAAACTAAAATGGAAAAATAATGGCCATGCTTTCAACATTGGCCCTTACTACACTAAATTCAATCGATTTATTGGGTTATTTAATACGGGAGATGAGCTTTATCACTTGCATGAGGGTGAAGATGATGCGGAGGCAATGAGTGTGTTCCAATATAGATCTGTAGGGGCTACATTTAAAGGAATTGAATTTGATGGGATGTATAACATTAACGATCAGTTTAATTTTTCTTATCGAGGAGACTACGTTAGAGCCGAACAGGACAATGGAGAGGATTTACCAAGGATTTCACCACTCAGATTAGGTGCATCAATTGACTATTCAAAAAATCGTTTTTTTGCAAGATTCGATGTATTGAGAGCTTTTTCGCAAGATAATATCGGGGCTAACGAATTAGAAACTGATGGCTATACAAATATATCTGCTTTCGCTGCTTATCAGCTTCCGGTTGAATATGACATTCAGTTTTTTATGAAGGGACAAAACTTATTGGATCAAGAAATAAGAGATCATACTTCATTTATGAAGGATAAATTTTTACGTGCAGGACGCTCAGTATTGTTCGGGTTACAAGGTAATTTTTAATACAAGAGAATAATCAGCCAAACGGCTATGAGATTAATGATGCTAAGGAATACGGCAGCACTGCCAATATCCTTAGCTCTCTTGGCAAGGATATGGTGCTCAAAACTAATCCGATCTACGGCGGCTTCAATGGCAGAATTTAATAATTCTATAATGGGCACGAGCAGGGTGCTTCCAATAAGTAAAACAAGTTCAATTGAGCTGTTAGAAATGTAAACCGCAACAGTTACCAGGATGATTGATAAGAAAACTTCCTGACGGAAGGCATCTTCTTTAGCAAACGCCACTTTAAATCCGGAGAGAGAGTAGCCGAAGGCATTGATTAATCGTTTTATT
>JAURKY010000004.1 GCA_030831475.1 Burkholderiales bacterium | reverse complement strand
GAAAGCACCTGCGAAACCGAAAGCACCTGCGAAACCGAAAGCACCTGCGAAACCGAAAGCACCTGCTAAACCGAAAGCACCTGCGAAACCGAAAGCACCTGCGAAACCGAAAGCACCTGCGAAACCGAAAGCACCTGCGAAACCGAAAGCACCTGCTAAACCGAAAGCACCTGCGAAACCGAAAGCACCTGCGAAACCGAAAGCACCTGAAGCAAAACAAGTAAAGGAAGAGATTCCCAAGGTCGAAGAAAAAAAATCAGGTTTCTTTTCTTTTGCAGAAAAATTTAAAAAGGGACTGACAAAAACTCGAGAAAAACTGACCTCTCAACTTGATCAACTTTTTTCCTTAAACAAAATTGATGAAAGTTTTTATGAAGAACTCGAGATGATCTTACTAACCGCTGATGTGGGTATTTCAGCCACCGAGATGTTGATTACCCAAGTCAAGGAAAAAGTAAAGGCAGAGGGAATTAAAGATCCAAGTGAACTCAAAAATCTTCTCAAGAGTGAACTTAAGGTACTTTTAAAAACAATTGAAGAGCCTATGAAAATTTCTTCTGATTTACCTTTTGTCATTATGATGGTTGGGGTAAACGGAACTGGAAAAACAACCACCATTGGTAAACTGACGAACATGCTGTTAAGTGAAGACCATTCTGTACTTATAGCTGCAGGTGATACTTTTCGAGCTGCTGCATCAGAACAGTTAAGTGTTTGGGGGGAAAGAAACAAGGTCACTGTTATATCTCAAGTCACAGGTGACCCAAGTGCGGTCATTTTTGATGCCGTTAATTCAGCAAAAGCTAAAAACATTGATGTGGTTATTGCTGATACCGCTGGAAGACTACCCACCCAAAAACATCTTATCGATGAAATAACTAAAGTTAAAAGAGTCATCTCCAAATGTCATGAATTTGCGCCTCAAGAAATATTGCTCGTGATTGATGCAAATACAGGTCAAAATGCTATCAATCAGCTTAAAATTTTTGATGAAGCTTTAGGTGTCACGGGACTCATAATGACTAAGTTAGATGGGACAGCGAAAGGTGGAATTTTAGCTGCCATTGCTAAAGAGATACCTAAGCCGATTCGTTTTATTGGACTTGGCGAGGGTATTGATGACTTAAAAGTTTTTAATGCGGATGATTATGTTGAGGCAATGTTCGATTGATAAAATTTAACAAAGTCTTCAAAAGATATCCAGGTGAGATGGATGTGCTTCAAGATATTAATCTTGAAATTGATGCAGGTGATTTAATTTTTGTCACTGGCTCCTCGGGTGCAGGAAAATCAACTTTACTTAAACTGATCTCGGCTGTTGAGAGACCAAGCTCTGGAACGATTGTATTTGAAAATCAAAATATCAATTTTCTCAATAAGAATGAGATGCCCTATCTAAGACGCAAATTTGGAATGATTTTTCAGGACCATAAACTTCTTTATGACCGCGATTGTTTTGATAACGTGGCTCTACCCTTACAGATCAATGAATTAGATCCATCTGATATTAGCCGAAGAGTTAGGGCGGCACTAAATAAAGTTGGCCTTTTAAATAAAGAAAAGCTTATGCCAATTACCTTATCTGGAGGTGAGCAGCAAAGGCTTGCCATCGCTCGAGCAATTGTCTCAAGGCCTTCAATTTTAATTGCTGATGAGCCGATTGCAAACCTGGACAAAAATTATGCGAATGAAATCATGAATATCTTCTACAGCTTTCATCAAGTTGGGGTGACAGTCATCATATCCTCCCATGAGGCACCATCAACCACCATTAAACATAAAGAATTTAACATTAATCAAGGTAAGCTTAATCTAGAAAAAAATGTTCCACTTCTTACATAATCATTATCAAGCACTCATTCGAGGGTTAATTCGTATTAGATCGAATTGGTTAGGATCTTTTATGATGTTCTTAGTGATAGGTATTACACTGTCACTACCATCCATAGGCTTGCTATTTTTAGATAACGCCTCACAGTTATCCAATAAAATTAAATATGAAGCAGAAATCAGTGTATTTCTGACAAAAGACATTAGTGAAGATCAAATTGAGTTTATTGAATCAGGATTAAAAAAAAATAGCTTAATTAAAAATATCCATTTTGAGCCCAAGCAAGATGCTTGGGATAAACTTCAAACTAAATTAAAACTATCCTCCTTAGAGGGTGGTATTTCTGAAAATCCACTTCCTGATGCTTTCTTTATTAGCTTAAATACCCTTGACTCTGATCAAATAGCCAATTTAATCAATGACTTAAAGACGATTGAAGGGATCAAAGAAATTGTCATTGATGGGGGATGGATTAAAAAATTAAGATCCATACTTTACCTCATTAAGGTGGGTGTCTATACCTTGGGTTCTTTATTAATAGCCGTTCTCATTATCGTGATAAGCAACACCATTAGGCTACAAACGCTAACCTATCAAGATGAGATTGAAGTAAGTAGACTAATAGGTGCCACCAATAGTTTTATTAGAAGACCGTTCACCTACACTGGGATTATTTATGGTTTTGGAGGAGGTCTCATTACCCTAGGTATATTAAAAGTAATTGTCATCATTTTTAATTTAATCACCCATCGAATTGAGGATTTTTTTGGTGGTCTAATTGTGATTCAAAATTTTAATCTAAAGGAGTCAATCCTGCTAATTTTCACAGCCATGCTAGCAGGATGGTTAGCATCCTTTATTTCAGCCAAACAGGCTATCTATCGACTAGAAAAAAATATCTAAATCATTGTATTTTTTGAAACTTTTTAATAAAATTAGCACTCTATGTTATTGAGTGCTAAAATATATTAATTATGAGCGATTTAACATTAACAAATTTAAGTCCCGTTGACGATTACAGTATTTATCAGTCAACGATTCGTGCTATTCCCTCTCTCACTGCGGAGGAAGAGTATGATTTAGCTACGCGGCTTAAAAGAGATAATGATCTTGAAGCGGCAAAAAAACTGATCTTGTCTCATCTAAAACTTGTGATCAAGATCGCAAGGTCTTACGGTGGTTATAACCTTCCTCATGCGGACCTCGTTCAAGAAGGTAACATTGGGCTCATGAAAGCCGTCAAACGTTTTGATCCTGAAAAGGGCGTAAGGCTGGTTTCTTTTGCTATCCATTGGATTAAGGCTGAAATACAAGAATACATAGTCAAAAATTGGAGGCTTGTTAAAACAGCAACAACGAAAGCTCATAGAAAGCTGTTCTTTAATCTAAGAAGCTTACGTAAAACACTCAAGCCGCTCAAGTCAGATGAAATTGCATCGATTGCCTCTGAATTAAATGTCAAGGAAGACGAAGTCAAAGAGATGGAATACCGACTCAATGGCCAAGAAATCGCTATCGACTACACTGATGATGATAATGAGGACGAGCAATTTCGTCCAATTTCATATTTACAAGATGATGGTGCAGACCCATTGGAACAACTTGAATCATCACAAGATGAAGTGAACGCATCATCCAACTTAAAAGACGCTTTGAATCAATTGGATGACCGAAGTCGCTCCATCATTGAATCTCGTTGGTTAAATGAAGATAAAACAAAAACCCTACATGACTTAGCTGAGGAATTTGATATTTCAGCTGAACGAGTGAGGCAAATCGAGCAAAATGCACTCAGTAAAATTAAATTACTGATGTCGCCTAAGTCTTAACTGATTAAAAACTGTTAAAATTCGCCTTTTGGAACAAATAAATCCATGGCGCAAAGTCCAACTCCATTAGAAATTAAATTACACCAGCAATCAAATTTGCTTGAAATTCATTTTGATAATGAGACTGAGTGCATGCTTTCTTGTGAATTTTTAAGAGTTCACTCCCCTTCCGCTGAAGTTCAGGGTCACTCACCGCAACAGGCCACTTTGCAGGTTGGTAAGGAAAATGTTGGTATCCTTAAAATTGAGCCTGTCGGTAATTATGCGATTAAAATCATTTTTTCCGATGGTCATGACACGGGTATCTACTCATGGGATTACCTTTACCGCTTAGGTGAAAACTATGAACAAATGTGGCTAGACTATCTCGGAAAACTTGAGATGGCAGGCCATAAAAGAAAGGAGCCTCATGACTAAAAAAACTCATTTTGGTTTCTCAAACATTGATACGACTGACAAAACAAAAAAAGTTGGTGAGGTTTTTAATTCAGTCGCCACTAAGTATGACCTCATGAATGACCTCATGTCGTTTGGCTTACATCGCTCATGGAAAAAATTTTTCATCCAAACTGCCAACCTTAAAAAAAGGGCAAAGATTCTTGATATTGCTGGTGGGTCAGGTGATCTAAGTATTGGTTTTGCTAAACAAAACAAAGAATACGAAATCTTTCATACCGATATCAATCAATCCATGTTACAGGAAGGACAAAAAAAAATAATCAATTCAGGACATTTAATGCCTTCCATTGTATGTGATGCAGAAACCTTGCCCTTTTCTGATAGTTTTTTTGATTGTGTCGTGATCGGTTTTGGATTAAGAAATATGACAGATAAAGAAAAGGCCTTAAAAGAAATTTGGCGTGTACTCAGCCCGGGTGGAAAAATTCTGATTCTTGAATTTTCTAAAGTTTGGCAACCGCTTGAAAAGATTTATGATATTTTTTCCTTCAACTTAATTCCCAAGATAGGAAAATTAATTACGAAAGATGAAGACAGTTATCAGTACCTCGTAGAATCAATCAGGGTCCATCCATCTCAACATGAATTAAAAAAAATGATGGAAAATTGTGGCTTTAAAAAGGTGAGTTTTAATAATTTATCTGCAGGCGTTGTTGCAATTCATTCAGGTTACAAAACATGATTGATCAATTTAAATATAAAGTGATTAACCATGTCTTAAAGCAGAATGACTGGGTGCCCTCTTTTTTAAAATCACATTCAAATAAAAATATCCTAATTTTAATTGGCCCAATGACATTTAGTTTTAAAGTCAATGAAAAGGCAATGCTAGAGCTCGTTGATGAAGTTGAGGGGCATGATACCAAAATTATATTTTCACTCGATGCCTTTTTTAAACTCATTATCAAAAAAGAAAAAAATAATATTAAGGTTGAGGGCGATCTTGATTTTGCTAATGACTTTTCAAAAGTTCTTGAGCAAATAGAATGGGACGCCGAGTCTGACCTAGCGAAAATATTTGGAGATGTTGTGGGATATGAAATCTATAAAGCAGGTCAATCCTTTATTCATCAAACCAAAAAAAATATTATAAATTTAGCTGAAACAACAATTGAATTTTGGCAGGAAGAAAATAAGATTCTCTCTAAAAAAAATCAAATCCAGAACTTTCTTAACCAAGTTGATCAAATTGCAGGTGATGTCGAAAGATTTGAGGCACGGCTCAATTTTTACATTGAAAGTAAAAAGTCATGAGTTTTTTACGTTTCTTATTTATCATCTACATTGCCCTTAAATACCAATTAGATGAGTATTTTTCATCGAACTTAATCAAGTTTGTAAGATTAGTTCTTAAACCTTTTAGACTCTTCTCAAGAAATAAATATAATCGAGCAGAACGATTAAGGATCGCGCTCGAGAACCTAGGTCCCATCTTTGTTAAGTTTGGTCAAATGCTCTCCACGAGAAGAGACTTACTGCCAAAAGATATCGCTGATGAGCTTGCCAAACTGCAGGATCAAGTTCCTCCATTTGATTTTTCTATTGTCAAAAAGATTATTGAAAATGCTTATAAGACTAAACTTCATAATCAATTTAAATCATTCAATGAAGAGCCAGTAGCAAGCGCATCCGTCGCACAAGTTCATTTTGCAACCCTCAAGAATAATCAAGATGTAGCTGTAAAAATCCTACGCCCAAATATTCACAGCAAAGTTAAGAAGGATGTACAGCTCCTTTTTTGGATTGCATCCATCCTTGAGTTTATTTGGCAGGATGGAAAAAGACTGAGGCCCAAGGAGGTTGTTGAAGAATTTAGCAAGCACACCAAAACAGAACTTAATCTTTTATTAGAGGCTGGGCATTGCGCCCACCTTGCAGAGAACTTTAAAGACAAAAAATTATTAATTGTTCCTGAAGTTTTTTGGGATGACTGTCACGAAAATATCATGGTGATGGAGCGCATGGATGGCATACCCGTCAGCCATATTCATTCACTTAAAAAACATAACATTGATATACCCAAGCTCGCAAGAGATGGTGTTGAAATTTTCTTTACCCAAGTTTTTAGGGATGGTTTCTTTCACGCTGACATGCATCCAGGAAACATTCAGGTGGCAAAAGACGGTCGATACATTGCCATGGACTTCGGCATCATGGGGACCTTAAATGATGAGGATAAGCATTACCTAGCGAGAAATTTTGTGTGTTTTTTCAAGAGAGATTATCGTGGTGTTGCAGAGGCACATTTAGAGTCGGGATGGGTTCCACCAGAAACTGATGTGGATGAATTTGAAAATGCAATTCGGTCTGTTTGTGAGCCAATTTTTAATAAGCCCTTGAAAGATATTTCATTTGGTAAGCTTCTCATAAGACTTTTCCAAACTTCACGTCAGTTTAATATGGAAATTCAGCCTCAACTGACCATGCTTCAAAAAACACTTCTAAATGTAGAAGGTTTAGGTCGTGAGCTAGATCCTGATTTAGATCTTTGGGTGACTGCTAGGCCCTTTCTCGAAAAATGGTTAAAAGAACAAACGGGTCCCAAAAAAATTATACAAACGTTAAAAAAAGAATTGCCTAATATTTTGGATGCCCTGCCAAAACTACCTCAAATCATTGAAGCCTACTTAAATCGTAAAGCATATCAAGAGAATGAATATAAAATGATTTTAAAGGATGAGGTTTATAGATTAAAAAAGATGCTCGCTTGGGCAAAAATAATTTTCACAATCATATTAATATTGTTTATTATCCAATTTATTTTGTTATTCAACGGCTAGATGTTACTCAATTTCGTTTTAATTTATATCCTTGTATCGGTTGGCATTGGTTTATATGTTGCAACGAAAGTTAAAAATACGAGAGATTTTGCCATTGCAGGGCGTCACCTGCCGCTTCCTGTTGTTATCGCTACTGTATTTGCAACATGGTTTGGGGCTGAGGCCATTTTTGGTGTTTCTGCAACGTTTGTTGATGAGGGTCTCACCGGAGTTGTAGCAGATCCTTTCGGTTCAAGTCTTTGTCTTATCATCGCTGGTATCCTCTTCTCTAAGTACCTCTATAAGTTAAACATCATTACCCTGGGTGACTTTTATCGAAAACGTTATGGTCGATCGATCGAGGTGCTCACAACGATTGCCATCATGGTCTCCTACCTAGGCTGGGTTGCTGCACAGATTAAGGCCTTAGGCCTAATTTTGAATATTGTTTCCGAAGGCACCATCTCTGAGCAAGCAGGCATGGTGGTGGGTACCTTTGTGGTGTTAACTTATACCACTTTAGGTGGCATGCTCTCCGTGGCTATATTAGATTTTATACAAATGCTCGTAGTCATTAGTGGTCTACTTTTTATTGCGTATTTAGTCTCAGATCTCACAGGAGGAGTTGCTCCCGTGATTCAGGATGCAAAAAATATTGGTCACCTCGACTTTTTTCCTAAAGGGAATATATGGGTCTGGATCACTTTTATTGGCACCTGGATGACCATGATGCTAGGGTCAATTCCCCAGCAAGATGTATTTCAAAGAATTACATCTGCAAAAAGTGCCAAAATTGCTTTATGGGGCTCTATTTTTGGTGCGCTCATTTATTTTTGCTTTACTTTTGTGCCGATGTTTATTGCATACTCAGCTACCTTAATTAATCCAGAGTATTTTAAAGATATTGCTGAGCAAAATTCACAACTTGTTTTGCCGCTCTTAATAACAAAATATACCCCCCTATTTGCTCAAGCCATTTTCTTTGGGGCCGTAATATCAGCGATTATGAGTTGCTCTTCTGCGACACTCTTAGCACCATCCGTGACTTTTGCTGAGAATATTGTGCGAGGTTATTATCCCAACATGAGTGATAAACACTTCTTGAATGTCATGCGTGTATGTTTGGTGTGCTTTTCGATTGGGGTTTTATTTTATGCCTCTAATTCTGAGTTAAGTATCTTTCATATGGTTGAATCAGCTTATAAGATTACCTTGGCAGGAGCCTTCACGCCTCTTGTATTTGGAATTTTTTGGAATAAGGCAAACGATCTGGGCGCACTCGCTGCAATCATTGGTGGTATTGGTTCATGGGTCATTTTTGAGGTCCTCTTTGGTGAAAACTTTCTTGTTCCTCCTCAACTGGTTGGCCTGATCATGAGTATGACTTGCATGGTTGTCTTTTCTTTAATTGGCTCTAAAGCTGAACCTGTAAAACAATATCTAAATAATTAAAGTTATTTTTGACATTGTTTACAAAAAAAACTCGACCTTTGCCCGAGTACTTTTTTAACGATAAGTTGCCCACATTGGCTGCATGGGAACCCAGCCTTACCATAGACTTTATGCTCTTGCTGGAAATAGCCTAGAGAGCCATCAGCAGATGCGTAATCATTAATCGATGATCCACCCATCTTAATGGCATCGCCAATAATTTTTTTAATGGCTGCAACGAGCCTTTCACACTCATATTTGGTCATCGAACCAGACCTGCGGGTTGGTTTTATAGCGGCTAAAAATAATGATTCACTGGCATAAATATTTCCCACGCCGACTACAACCCTTGAATCCATAATGGTGTTTTTTATGCATTGAGTTTTTTTTCTTGATTTCTTAAATAAATAATCAGAATTAAACTCCTTTTCCAAAGGCTCTAATCCTAAATGTTTAATTAAAAAATGTTGCTCTATTTCTTTTTCCTCATAGTGAATAGAACCAAAACGACGAGGATCATTGAAGCGCAATAATAATTCGCTGTCTTGAAAAATAAAATCAACGTGATCATGCTTCTTGATGTTTTCTTTTTTACTGACGATAGATAATCTTCCCGACATACCTAAATGTATAAGTAAAAAACCCTCATCTAAAACAAAAACGAGGTATTTGGCTCGTCTTTTAACATCATGAATAACTTTATTTTTGATAATGTTTTTAATGTTTACATCGATTGGCCATCTTAAACGATGGTCCCTGACTACCATTTCTTGGATGGTTTTTTTTAAGAGGGGTTTAAGTCCTAACCTAGTTGTTTCAACCTCAGGAAGTTCGGGCATTAATTTTGAGGTGAATCAATAATGACGTGCGGATTCAGCATAGTAAAACCAAGATCACTTGGAAAATGGTAAAGCAGCCCTTCATCCTTGCGGAATAAGGTTAGCTTAGGTGACTCTTGTATACGATAGAACGTAATTCTTTTTTTATCGCTTAAGGTAATATCAAAGCTCTTATAGCCTATTCGAGCATCCATTTTATAGGGCTCTACTGATGTGGCCTGCAGATTAGCCCACGTTAAATCAAACCACTCATCCATTTGCCCTTGGACCACTTTAACATTATTGCCTAGTACACTCCATTCTGGGGCGCCCCGATTAACCTTCAAACGAGCTTCTTGCCATTGCTCTAATCTAGAAAAATCAAAGACAGCAATATCTTCATATGCGGCAATCGGTTTTTTATCGATCAGCTCAAGCGGTTCGTAAGATGAGGTCTCTGAAAAACCTCCAGAGATCAAATAAATAGAATCTTTAAACAAAATATATTGATCTTCATTGACTGGATTGTAGGTTCCAAAAATGACTTGCTCATTTTGATTAGCGCCAGAAAAATTAATTTTTAACTGAGGCTTATCAAGTCCATATTTTTCAAGATCCATACTAGCAATTTTAATAGGGCTCTTGGTTGCGAGCACAGCTAAAATTCGATAAACATAAAGCTCATCTGCTCGAGCTTGATGAGGTTGCGTCATAAACCAACCCTGATTAGTTAACTTAAATACGGTTGATTGTTTTGAGGGAAATTGAATATTAATTTGATCAAATGCTGAAAGCTTTAAATTAGAGACTTCAAAGAGGTTATCCTCAATGACCTCTTTCTTAGAAATTTTTAGCGCATAGATTCCGCCAAGCACAACGACAACAAGTAAAGCAATATTAATAAGCCATCTGAACTTCATAACTTAAGCTTTTCTTCTTCTAAACCAAATCCAAAAACCTAATAAAAAGAGTCCCACAGGAAAAAAGTACTGGAAGGCATGAAACACTGTCCATGCAACAAATACAGATTTAGAGTCACTAGGAATGGTGACATTAACATCCTTAAGAGGTGTCGGTTGGATCGTGATGAGTTTATCATCCCCCGCGAGCCAATTGACCATATTAACGCCTAGGTCTAAGTTGCCACCTGAGGTAATAAAATTATTGGATAAGAATGAAGCGTTTCCGACGACTAAAACCCGTTGGCCTTTATCGCCATATTTCCTATTCAATGCAACAGCGATGTTGATAGGTCCTGCTTTATCCTTGTCAGGGTCAAAAGTAAGTTTATTGTTCGATTTTTTATCAGGCGATGCCAGCCATCCTGTAGCACCAACTTCAATGAGATTAGTAACTTCCCAACCATTTTCAAAAGTACCTAAGGCATTTACCTCGTAAGCATCTAAGTACTGAGTTCTTAGCATAAATCTCTCGGTGATAGGATGATTTCCATAGGCCAACGCAAAGGTCATATCCTCGTTGCCTCCAAACTGAAGCGAGCCTGGATCAACCACTTTAGATTGAGAAACAGTGAGGCCTATGTATTTGGCAACCTCATCAAGACCTTGCAAATCAGAATCATCAAGGAGCCATAAAAGATTTCCACCGTTATTTAGATAATTAAGAATTTTTTGAGCCTCTACCTTTGTTACAGGGACTTGCGGGCTAGCAATGACAAGCATCGAGCCCTCTTTAGGAACCTCATTTAATACCGTTAAATCTGGATTAGAAAACTTGAAGCCACGATTTTCTAATTGTTTACCAAACTCACCCAAATCATTATTTTTAAGGCCCATGAGGTTCTTCTCGCCATGACCATCTAAATACATGACTGGCTTCTCATTGGATCTTGATAACCTCACTAAAAGGTTGGTTAAATCTTGTTCAGCGAAGGGGGGAACTATATGCTCAGTACGTTTTTTGTATTCAACGATAACCTCCCCATCAGAACGAATGCCGAGCTCTTGGGCAAGTTTTGGCTCTTCAGTAGGATTAATAAATTTAATGTAAACATCCTTTTTTTCCCTTTGGTACTTTCCAATGAAATTAAGCATGCTCTGTCTAAAGGTGTCATTTTGGCTGACATTATCATTAGTCGCAAAAACAGTTAAATTAATCGGGCCATCTAGATTTTGAAGGATCTCTACACTGCCTTTAGATAAAACACTTTTATTTGCTTGTGTGATGTCTGCAGTAAATACAAACTGTTTTGAAAGAAAACCTAACAAGATGATCAGCGCGATAAAGACCAATACAAAAAAGCTATTTTGCATCAAAAGTTGAAATTTAATTTTCTTACTAAAATTCATGCGTTAACCTCTTAATCTGTCAGAGTCGAGTCTGCGAATGGTAAGGACAATAAAAGTCGCGGTAAATAAAACAAAGTAAGCAACATCTGCGCTATCAATAATTCCTTTAGAGAAAGATTGGTAGTGGGGTAAAAGTGAAACGTAGTTAAACCAATGCTCTGGATCACTGGCAAAATACCTTCCCGCCATCATCATGGCAAAAAGTGCAATAAAACTCAAAACAGCAGAAATGATGGGTTGGCTTGTTAATGATGAGAAAAAAGTACCAAGGGCCACAAATGCTGAGATCAAAAGTATGAGGCCAAAGGAATTAGCGATAAGGTATCCAAAATCTATGTCCGCCCAAATATTCATCGTCGATAACATTAAAAAGATATAAAGAACAAGGCTACTTAAAAATATAAGGAGCCCTAAAAATTTACCAACAATGATTTCACTAATGGATATGGGTGCGCTCATTAAAAAAGGTAAGGTCATGCTTTTTCGTTCTTCACTTATAAGCTTCATGGTTAAAATTGGGATCGCAAAAGACATCAGATAAGCTGCAGAACCATAGATATTCTGTCCAACAAACATAGTAACCCCAATTCTCTCAGCAGGTCTAATTGAGCCCGACATGACTTGAAAGTAAGAATCCATGCCACTTAGATAAAAAGTTCCAAAACCAAACATGAGAAGTGCCAAGATTATCCAACCCATTGGTGAGGCAAATAAACTTTTTAACTCTTTCCTAGCAATATTTATAATCATGATTTATCTCCAAGCATAGTCAGTTGGGCAAAAATATCTTCCAAGCTGGTGACATCGGGAGCAATATGATAAAGACCCCATTTTTTTTCTACACAAAGGCTTGCTAGTTTTTCCGAATCCACATTGGTTTTGAAATGAAACCTAAAAAAATCACCCTCTATTTTCTCGACATCGGAAATAAAATTAATGGATTTAAGATCCTTCAAGGCAGGAGCTTTTTTTAAACCGACCTGGAGTTTATTGCCAATTCTTTGTTGCTTAAGCTCATTGATCGAGCCATGGAAAACAAGACTTCCTTGATTGATAATCTGCACACGATCACACACCATTTCAACCTCAGGCAATATATGGGTTGAAAGAATAACGCTGTGATTTTTACCGATTTCTTTTATTAACTTTCGTATTTCACGAATTTGTATCGGATCAAGACCAACGGTAGGTTCATCCAATATAACAATCTCAGGCTCATGAATGATGGCTTGAGCAATACCCACTCTTTGTTGATAGCCGTTAGATAAATTTTCGATAAGCCTCTTGCTCATGTGCATTAAACCGCAACGATCCTTCGCTATATCAACAGAATGATTAATTTTTTTTGCAGGCACATTATGAAATCGTGCAGCAATGGTTAGATATTCATCTACGGTCAACTCTTTATAAAGCGGTCTCATTTCTGGTAGATAGCCAATCATCGACTTAGCTTTTTTTGGATCTGCCAGCATGTCAAAACCACAAATATCGACTGCGCCCTCTGTAGGCGCTAAGTTACCAGTAAGCATTCGCATGGTGGTTGATTTACCTGCACCATTAGGCCCTAAAAAACCTAACACCTCTCCCCTCTCTAAATTAAAAGAAACGTCCTTGACTGCATAATTTGCGCCGAAGAGTCTAGAGAGATTTTTTGCTTCAAGTGTAGATGCCATAATTAACTAAAATATTTAAACCAATTAATGGATTTAAAAATTATGAAAAAGTTTTTAAAAAATTAAAGAAGACTGAATTATATTCAAAAAACAGGGTCTTTTGAAATTAAATTCATGAGTTTTAGTTTAAACTTTCAAAGTTGTGAGTAAAATTAAGTATGTTTAAAAATCTAATAGTATCTTTCACTATTTTCGTTTCCTTCTTACCAGTGTGTTTTGCTGCTAATGAAGATAGCTTTAATATTAACAGTCCTGCACAAATTCAAGAGGCCTCTCCGGAATTTGTTTACAAATTTCTCCTTGCAGAAATCGCTGCTCAGCGTGGTGATCTTAATTCAGCTGGCCACCTATATTTAGATTTGGCTAAGCTTACGAAGAGCGTTCCTCTTGCACAAAGAGCCACTGAAATTGCAACAGCTTCCCGTAATGGACGACTTGCTATGGATTCAGCAGAGATATGGCGCCAACTTGATAAGGAATCTATCGAGGCGCAACAAATTTTAGCTGAATTACTTATCGCAAGCGGTAATCTTGGCAAAGCACGTCCATTAATCGAAGAGTTATTAAAGCAAGAAAAAACGCGTGCGGATGGTTTTCTTTATTTAAATAGCCTACTTGCTAAAGTTGAAAACAAAAAAAATGCTTTGCGATTTATTGTAAGTGTAGCGAAGCCCTATGAAAAAATGCCTGAAGCGCATTTTAGTATTGCGCACGCTGCATACTTTGCAGGTGATAAAAAATTAGCAGAAAAAGAATTAGACATCGTAGAGAAATTAGACCCTAAATGGGAAACAGCAGTGCTTTTTAAAGGTTACATGATCGCTCAAGAATGGCCTGAGAAAGCTTTAGAACATTACAAAAGTTTTTTAAGAAAATACCCGAGCTCTAACGAAGTAAGGCTTGAATACGCTAAAACTTTAACGCAGCTTAGAAAATATGATCTTGCCAAAAAAGAATTCCTCAAACTAGTTAATGGCTCACTGGCCTCACCTGAGATTAGCCTAACTGTTGCATTGCTTGCATTAGAACTTGAAGATCGAGATCTAGCAGAAAAGTATCTTAACCAAAGTTTAGAGAGAGGTTATAACTATCCAGATAAGATTTACATGTACCTAGCCAGAATCTATGAAGAAAAGAATGAGCCAAATGTAGCTATCAAATACTTGGATAAGATAGATACTGGAAATTTATTTTTAGAGGCTAAGCTCTATGCTGCCGATATTATTGCTAGACATAAATCAATCGATGAGGCTGTCATTTCATTAGATCAATATAAAAATTTAAACGAGCAAGAAAAATTAAAATTTTTACAAGCCAAAACATCTTTGTACTTTAATAATAATCGTCAACAAGATGCTTGGACATTGATGTCAAAACAAGAAGAGAATTTCAAAAAATCACCTGAATTTAAATTTGATTATGCTCTCCTTGCTGAAAAAATGGGTAATACCCTTTTAATGGAACAGCTTCTCAAAGAAGCCATCAAATTAAAGCCTGACTATGCGCTTGCTTATAATGCGCTTGGTTATTCATACGCTGATCGAAATATCAAACTCCAAGAAGCGAAGAAAAATATTGAAATTGCGTTATCAATCTTGCCCAATAATCACTACATTTTAGATAGTATGGGCTGGGTACACTATCGATTAGGTAATCTTGATATCGCTTATCAATTCGTTAAAAAGGCTTTTGATATCCAAGAGGATCCGGAAATTGCTGCCCATCTTGGTGAAATTCTTTGGAGGCAAGGTAAAAAAAGTGAGGCCAAAAAAATTTGGAATGATTCGCTTAAAGTACATCCATCTAACAACATACTTGTCGAGACAGCAAGAAAATTACAGTAAATGAGGTTTTCTCTTATTGCTTTAACCCTTCTAGTCTTAGCTGGCTGCGCTAACGTTTTTATTAATAAAGATACACAAGAGATAACCTACAACGAATACCTTAATAACTTATCAAAAGATGCATTAGAGGATTTTAAGGCAACAGCTAAATTTAATTTCTATGAAGAGGATAAAGTTATTTCAGGAAAGATAAATTGGTCCTCTAAAAATAATCAAGACATTATATTAATATTTAATCCTTTTAATGGGATTGAAGCTAAGATTGAATTAGATTTAATCTTAAAAAATCAGAATATTAAATTAGCCACTGATCAAGCAAAAAATAAAAAATTAAATAGTTTTCTTGAAAAAAATCAGAATCTTTTCTTAATGAGAAAGTTTATAGCCAACCCCCCTTTAAGATTTTCAAGTGAAACAAAAACACTCATCAAATATGAAAACTGGGATATTATTTTTGAAGAAATTAATCCCGACCAAACGGTCAAAACCATTAAATTTAAGCAAAGAAATATCGAGCTTGTTTTAGAGTTTGTCTCATGGAAATAAATATCAAATTTGAAGATAAAGGTTATGTTAAATTCTTAGCACCAGCAAAAATCAACCGTTTTTTAAAGGTTATTTCAAAAAGAGATGATGGTTACCATAATCTGCAAAGCTGTTTTCAGATGATAGATTTATACGATGAAATTTATTTTAAGGTCAGAAATGATAACCAAATAAATCTTCAATACATTTCTAAGTCTTTTGGTGATGACTTAATCCTAAAAGCAGCGAAGAAAATACTTAATAAAACTAATTTAGGTATTGATATAGCTCTCAATAAAAAAATACCTACAGGCGCTGGTTTAGGTGGTGGCAGTTCGGATGCTGCGACGACTTTGCTTGCGCTCAATAAAATTTTTAATTTGGGATTTAAATTAGAGCAGCTTGAAGAAATGGGGTTAACTCTTGGAGCAGATGTACCTTTTTTTATTAAGGGTCAAAATGCTTGGGTTGAAGGAATTGGGGAAAAAATTACCCCTATCAAGTTAGAAAAACAAACTTTCATCTTGGCTGTCCCTGATATCCATATCTCAACAAAAGAAATTTTTTCATCCTTGAAATTGACAAAAAATGTGATTCCATTGAAAATGACCGCCTTAATTTCGGATGAAGTAATTGATTTAGCTCCAAATGATTTAGAGGAGGTATCACTAAGATTATTTCCGGGACTCAAAGATGCAAAAAATTGGCTTGCGCAGTATGGCCAACCTAAGATGACTGGGACTGGAAGCGCATTTTTTTGTAGGATCAAAAAATCATTCGAACAAGATCTAAAATTTTACGATAAACCTGCTAAAATTACGGTTTTCAAAATCAAGAGTTTAAAGGTTCATCCTTTTATGGCTTGATTTACACGTTTGGGGAGTCGCCAAGCTGGTTAAGGCACAGGGTTTTGATCCCTGCATGCGAAGGTTCGAATCCTTCCTCCCCAGCCAATTTTGGGAGGCTTGCTTGGATAATAAAGACTTAATGATATTTACTGGCAGTGCGAACCATGCACTTGCTGAAAAAGTAGCTAAAAACCTCAATATCCAATTGGGTAAAGCTACCGTTGGGCGGTTCAGTGATGGAGAAATCATGGTTGAACTGCTTGAAAATGTCCGCGGTAAAGATGTTTTCGTCCTTCAATCAATTAGCCACCCAACCAATGATCATTTAATGGAAATTCTTGTTATTGTAGATGCGCTTAGACGTTCATCCGCTGGAAGAATTACCGCAGCTATTCCTTACCTTGGATACTCGAGACAAGACCGAAGACCTAGGTCAGCTAGGGTCGCAATCACTGCGAAAGTTGTTGCTAACATGCTAACAAGCGTCGGTGTAAATAGAGTTCTGACTATGGATTTACACTCTGACCAAATCCAAGGTTTCTTTGATATTCCAGTTGACAATATATATGCAACACCTGTTTTACTCGAAGATCTTACACAAAAAAAATACAAAGACCTTGTCATTGTCTCACCAGATGTAGGTGGTGTGGTTAGGGCTCGTGCAGCGGCTAAAATCCTAGGAGCTGATCTTGCAATTATTGATAAAAGACGTCCAAAACCTAACGTTTCTGAGGTTATGAATATTATTGGGGACGTCTCTGGCAGAACATGTGTCATTGTTGATGATATTGTTGATACAGCTAATACTCTTTGCCTTGCTGCAGAGGCCTTAAAAAAACAAGGTGCAAACAATGTTTTAGCTTATGCTACACATGCTATTTTCTCTGGAGAGGCAATTCAAACAATCGATAATTCAGAGCTTGATGAAATCGTAATTACTGATACAATTACGCTTCGCCAAAATGCTGAAAAATCTAAAAAAATCAGACAATTGTCTGTAGCTAAGATTTTGGCTGAAACGATAAAGCGAATTAGCCATGAAGACTCTGTTAGTTCACTTTTCATGGATTAAATAAATCTTATGTATCTGGTCGCGGATTACATATTTAGGAGTTAAAAATGAAAATAGAAATTAAAGCCAATGAGAGAGTGGCAAAAGGAACGGGTGCGAGCCGCCGTCTTCGTCATTCTGGCATTACCCCAGGTATTCTTTATGGAAATAATAAGGATGCTAAGAGTATTGAAATCAATGCTAAAGACTTAAGCCTTAAGTTTAGAAAAGAGGTATTTCACTCCTCTATTCTGACCCTTGATCTAGACGGACAAAAAGAGGCCGTTATTTTAAGAGATTATCAACTCGACCCTGTAAGTAGCAATTTGTTACATATAGACCTTCAGCGCATCAATGAAAATCAAAAGCTACATGTTAAGGTTCCTTTCCATTTTATTAATGAAGAAACAGCACCTGGCGTTAAACTTGAAGGTGGTATTATTTCTCATATCATGACTGAAGTTGATATAGCATGTCTACCAAAAGATCTTCCACAGTTTATTGAGGTCGATTTAGCTGAGCTAGGTCTTGGCGAATCAATTCACTTGTCTCAAATTAAAATTGCTGAAGGTATTGAATTGACCCCTCTAACACATGGTAATGATGCTGTAGTAACGTCTATTACGAAACCTCGTGTCGTTGTAGAAACTGAAGAGGTAGCGGCTGCTGCTGAGGGTGATGAGGCAGAAGCAACAGATGATTCAGCTGAATCTACTGATGCACCAGAGGCAGAAAAATCAGATGATTCATCTGACAATGCATCTTAAAATTTGTACTGTTTTTCCTAAAAGCCCTCTCTATGAGGGCTTTTTTTCTTATGAGTAATATAAAACTCTTTGTAGGCCTTGGAAATCCTGGTGAGAAGTATGAAGCGACTCGTCACAATGCTGGGTACTGGTGGATTGATTTTATAGAAAAAAATCATAGACTTGGCATGAAGCCTTTTTCTAAATTTAATGGAATTGTAGGCAAGTACTCTGAAGAGGCAGATTGCTTTTTTTTAAAACCCACTACCTTCATGAATGAAAGTGGACGATCCGTTCAGTCAATCGTTAAATTTTATAAAATCAAACCTGAAGAGATATTAGTAATTCATGATGAACTTGACCTGCATCCTGGTAACATTAAATTAAAATTTGGAGGCGGTCATGGAGGCCATAATGGACTTAAAAGTATTGAGTCAGCAATAGGATCAAATAATTTTTGGCGCCTCAGAATTGGCATTGGACATCCAGGTATTAAAGATGAAGTTGCAGGATACGTTTTAAAAAAACCACTAAAAAAAGATTTTAACCTTATCAATGCATCCATTCTTGATAGTTACCGCATTTTCTCAAATCTACTCTTAGGAGAATTTGAAAAAGCTATGCTTAATCTTCACTCAACATTTAAATAGGTATACAAAATGAAATGTGGCATCGTCGGTCTTCCTAATGTTGGTAAATCAACATTATTTAATGCAATTACAAAATCTGGAATTGATGCAGAAAATTATCCCTTTTGCACCATTGAACCTAATGTAGGTATCGTTGAGGTACCAGATAATCGATTGCAGGAAATATCATCGATTGTAAATCCAGAAAAAATTCAGCCTGCTATTGTTGAGTTTGTTGATATTGCAGGGCTTGTAGCGGGTGCTTCAAAAGGTGAAGGTCTTGGTAATAAATTTCTAGCCAATATTCGTGAAACAGATGCCATTATGCATGTAGTTCGTTGCTTTGAAGATGAAAATATTGTTCATGTTGATGGGAAAATTGATCCTTTAAGTGATGTTGAAACAATTAATACCGAATTAATTTTAGCTGATATGGAAACGCTTGATAAAGCTATACAAAGAGAAGAAAAAAAAGCCAAATCAGGAGATAAAGAGGCTAGACTGTCACTTGAGATTTTTTCCAAAATATCAACAGCTCTCAATGATGGAAAGCCAGCATCCTCTGTCCATTTTGATAAAGACGATTTCAAGCTTGTTCGACCATTATGTCTGATTACCATTAAGCCAGTAATGTTTGCTGCGAATGTCAGTGAGCAAGGCTTTGAGAGCAATCCTCTATTAAAAAAATTAGAGGATTACGCAAGCAATATAGGGTGTCCTGTTATCCCTGTTTGCGCAAAAATTGAATCAGAAATTTCGGATCTTGATGATGAAGAAAAACTAATCTTCTTAAGTGATTTTAATCTTTCAGAGCCTGGCTTAAATCGGGTTATTCGCGGGGCTTATGAACTGCTCGGGCTACAAACCTATTTTACTGCTGGTGTTAAAGAAGTCAGGGCATGGACTACAAAAAAAGGTGCGACTGCGCCGGAAGCCGCTGGCGTTATTCATACAGACTTTCAAAAAGGATTTATAAGAGCTGAAGTCATTAGCTATGAAGATTTTATTTCTCTAAAAGGTGAACAAAAAGCTAAAGAAGCAGGCAAAATGAGGTTAGAAGGAAAAGAATATATTGTTAAAAATGGTGATGTCATTCATTTTAGATTTAATGTTTAATTTTTTTGACTTATCATGCTTTAAAAAATATAATTTCACGCTTGTTCAAGAATGGTGATGTAGCTCAGCTGGTTAGAGCGCAGGATTCATAATCCTGAGGTCGAGAGTTCAAGTCTCTCCATCACCACCAATAATTCATTTAGAATCAATCACTTATAAATAAAATTAATCTTAGTTAGTAAATTTTAAAAAGTATAATAAAGTATAATAAATTTT
>JAURKY010000003.1 GCA_030831475.1 Burkholderiales bacterium | reverse complement strand
TTATAATGACGCCACGCGCCCGTAGCTCAGCTGGATAGAGTACTTGGCTACGAACCAAGGGGTCAGGAGTTCGAATCTCTTCGGGCGCGCCAATTACTATGGGTATGCGCCCGTAGCTCAGCTGGATAGAGTACTTGGCTTCGAACCAAGGGGTCAGGAGTTCGAATCTCTTCGGGCGCGCCAACTTAAGTTTTCTTTTTAAAAAAAGACTCAGAAAAATCTTCATCAATTTTTAAAATTTCTGCGTAAGCCCAATCAAATTCAAGCTGATTACTGGTTTCTTTGGCAATTAAAGCAATTTCAATGAGTGAATCAATGTGCTTACCATTAAGGCTAAAAGCCTTTTTAAAAACTGTAATAGCTTCATTTTCGTGCTTTTGTTTGTGCTTGGCTAAACCGAAATAATAGTATGCATCAGCATTATTAGGCTCATCTTCAATCCAAGTCTTGGCAACTCTTTCTAACTTGCTCCAATTTTCTTCATTCATAGGGATAACCACTTGCATAAAGTAAGGTTTTTGATCATCTGGCAGGCTCCAGAAAGGTGGGGCCGTACTCTTAAGGCTATTGGATTCTTTAGTTTCTAATAATTTAACAATCCACTCCGATGGAAGGCAGTAAAAGTAGCCATATCTTTTACCAGGACTTTTGAAGGTCGTTATTCCAATCAAATTAAAATCGAGATCAAAGAGCGCTCCTCCACTGGACCCCACAGTAAAAGATGCTGATGTACGAATAATATTTCCACCATCAAAAGGGTAAAGCGCTTTTACTTTTCCATAAGAAGGAAGTGGTACGGGGTTGTCATTAGGAAAAGTCAGGGAAAAAACTTTCTCTTCATAACTTATATCTTCAGATGTTCTAATATTTACTGGGGGTAAATTTAAGTTATCAAACTTTAAAATACATAAATCATGTTCCCAGTCTGCATAAACAGCGATTGGGCTAAAGGTATCATGATATTTGACTACATTAACTCCTTCAGCATCGGCGAAAACATGGCAATCGGTAGCTACATGATTATCTTTGATAAGAACACCCGATCCAGTTCCTGTAACACCATTAGGGTAACTCACCCAGAGTTGAACCATGGATTTATTTAAACCGAAGAGCTCTGCTTGTGGAGGATAGGCATATAAAGTATTTGCAAACAAAACAGCAAAAGCCAAAAGAAACATTTTTAAATTGTTTAATAAAATCATATTAATATGATCGCATATACGTTAATAAATTCATTATAAACATGCAAAAATCAACCAGAACAATTTCAATCGTCATTTTATTAAACTTTTTGTATTTTTTTGTTGAATTTTATTACGCAAGGAGGATTGGATCGGTTGCACTCTTTGCTGATAGCATTGATTTTTTAGAAGATGCAACCACAAATTTTATTGCGATAATTGCACTTAGTCTACCTTTTATTTACAGAAAATACATCTCCTACTTCCTATTATTAGTTTTTTTATTGCCAGCCATCAGTGCATTCATTCTCATAATAGATAAACTAATCAACCCTGTTCCTCCTGAGGCTTTTACCTTAACCTATGTCGCTCTAGGGGCCTTAATAATTAACGCTTTTTGTAGTTTTTTATTATCAAAACTTAATTACCATCAAAATAGTTTACTTAAAACAGTTTATCTATCAGCCCGAAATGATGTATTTAGTAATTTACTAATTATTACTGCTGGCCTCATCACACTTATCCACCCAAGTTTTATCTACGACCTTCTAGCTGGTTCATTTGTATTAGCTATCAATCTGCTAGCCATTAGAGAAATTCTCTCTGATATCAAACAAAATAAAATATAAAAAGGTTTGCATACTAATAATTAGTATGCTAATAATATACTTAAGAGGTTAATAACCCCTTAGCACATGATTAATTTGGAGGAATAATTATGAAATCTAATAAGTTAATAAATAAAATCTTTGCGCCCTTAATTGCACTATGCATGATTGGTGCGTTTTCATCATTTGCAACTGCTGGGGAAGGCGAAGAATCTCTCTTTACGCGCCTTGGTGGTACTTACAATATTGCAATCACGGTAGATCATTTAGTGGACAAGCTTTATACCAACAGTGGTTTGAATGCTAACCCTAACATCAAAGCTGTTCATGATCAAATTCACACCAAGGCAGGCTTTAAGGTCATGCTTACCAACTGGGTGGTAGCACGTACTGGAGGTCCGAAAATTTATCAACCAGATGAATTTGGTCGGGGTAAAAATATGAAAGACACTCACCCTCATCTTAAAATTACTGATCGTGAGTTTGATATCATCATGACAGAATGTTTACAGACATTCTATTACTTCAATGTACCTGATTATGAAATTAGCCAACTCATGGCTGATTTACAAAGTTTTAGAAACGATATTGTCACTGTAAATGACCCCAATTATAAGAGTCCATACAGAATCGTAAAATAATAATAATTTAATAAAAAAGCCTACTTTAAAGTAGGCTTTTTTATTTACAGTAATTAAGTTTTAAATCTTGCCTGTCTTCTTCATTAACTTCCATAGAGTCAGTTAATTCATAAAGCGTTGATTTAAGTGCGTTAAAATCTTTCTCAGATAAATGGGTTTTACAGGCTACTTTTTCCTGAATTTTTGCAACAGGCTCTTCGAGCTCAATGCCTTTTTTGGTTAATTTAATTCTGATAATCCTCTCATCTTCCTTGGATCGTTGACGTTCAATTAGACCCAAATTTTCTAATTTTTTTAAAATAGGAGAAATGGTTGGAAGATCAAGCTTTAAAAGATTAGCAATATCGCTTGCATTTTTACAATCTGATTCCCATAGTGTGATCAGAACCAAATATTGAGGGTAAGTTAAACCAAGTTCTTTTAGGTAAAAACGATAATACCTAATGATCGCATTGGTGGATGCGTAAAGTGCAAAACATAACTGATTGTCTAAAAGAAGATTTGGATATTTACTCATACTATAAATTATAATTTATTTTTAGTCTGAATATTCAAAAGGATTGGTAGGGTGTGCGCGGATCGAACGCGCGACCAACGGATTAAAAGTCCGGTGCTCTACCAGCTGAGCTAACACCCCATCTCTGGACAAAGCGGAATTATCATAGAATAGTTAATTTAGGTCAACCCTAGAAATTAAAAAAGATTAATGCATCCTGGGAAATTTTCCACCTAACCCTCTGAGTAACTTCCCGATTCCACCCTTCGAAAACATCTTCATCATCTTTTGCATTTCTTCAAATTGTTTTAAAAGCTTATTAATATCTTGCACTTGAGTACCCGAACCATTCGCAATTCTTATTTTTCTTTTAGCCTTAATGATTTCGGGCTTTCGTCTCTCAAGGGCCGTCATTGAATTAATAATAGCTTCAATTTGAACAAGAGACTTATCACCATCCTCTGGATTTATTTTAGATGCAGCCCCCGATAATTCACTGGGCATCTTATCCATGAGGGCGCCCACGCCTCCCATCTTCTTCATTTGGGCAATCTGATTTTTAAAATCATTTAAATCAAAATCTTTACCTGATTTAACTTTCTCAGCAAGCTTTTCAGCCTCTTTAATATCAACATTTTTCTGTGCCTCTTCAACAAGGCCAACAATATCTCCCATACCTAAGATACGGCTTGCCATTCTTTCGGGATGGAATGCCTGGAGCCCATCGGTTTTTTCACTGACACCAATAAATTTAATAGGCTTTCCAGTAATGTGCCTCACAGATAAAGCTGCGCCACCACGAGAGTCACCATCTAATTTTGTTAAGACAACACCAGTTAAGGGAAGAACATCGCCAAAAGCTTTAGCCGTATTAACAGCATCCTGGCCCTGCATGGCGTCAACGACAAACAACGTTTCTATGGGGCTCAGGGTCTTGTGAAGAAGTTTAATTTCTTTCATCATGGCCTCATCAATACCCAAACGTCCTGCTGTATCAAAAATGATTAGGTCATGAAAATTTTTCTTAGCATAAGTTAGTGATGACGCTGCGATTTTTTCTGGTTTATCTTTAATGCTTGCTTCGAAAAAATCAATTTGTAAACTCTCTGCAAGTATTTTTAATTGTTCTATCGCTGCAGGCCTATACACATCTGCACTGACGAGCAAAACTTTTTTCTTTTGTTCTTTAAGTATTTTGCCAAGCTTACCAGCTGTGGTGGTTTTACCAGAACCTTGCAGACCTGCAAGTAAAACGACTGCAGGGGGCTTGGTTGATAAGTTAAGTTCAGCATTTTCCTCACCCATTAAAATGGTGAGCTCGTCTTGCACAATCTTAACAATAGCCTGTCCTGGGCTGACACTTTTTAACACTTCAGCACCAATAGCCTTCTCTTTAACTTGATCAATAAATTGCTTTACAACAGGCAGTGCCACATCTGCCTCGATAAGGGCTATTCGAACCTCTCTCATGGCCTCACTGATATTTTCCTCAGTAAATCTTGCCTGACCACGAATGGTTCGAATGACAGATTGAAGGCGATCGGTTAAATTTTCTAACATGGAATGAATAAATTTTTATATATTATTTCTATTATAATTGTCTTTAACAGCATATAAAATGATTATCATGAATTATTGGACAGAATACTCTTTAACTCTCATTCTTTATCTAATTCCTTGTTATGACCTCATAACAAACCAAAATAAATTAAGTGCCTCAATCAAAAACATCGCATTATTTTTAGGGTTAGTTAGTCATTTACTTTTAAGTAACCAAATTATGATTGTTAATGGTATTAACTTAAATTTTTTAAATGCTCTTTTGATTATTAGCTTTATCACTGTTTTTATTTTTTGGATTCTCAATTTCAAAAATAAAAATAAAGGTCTTGAACTCATAACATTAGTCCCGGCCATCATTATTATTGCTATCAACCCAATTTTTCAGAATGATCATTACATTACCCATTATTTTTCAATTGGATCACTCACCCATATTCTTCTCGCTATTTTGGGCTACAGTGTTTTAGCGTTTGGGGCTATTTTTTCTTTATTTCTATTTTTTATTGAAAAAGATCTTCATGAAAAAAATAACAATGTTATTTTTTCCAGTACCAACTCAATCCTGGATTTAGAAAAACAACTCTTTTCAATTTATTGGGTTGGATTTATCTTATTAACGATTACTCTTATTACAGGCATGAGTTTTTCTGAGGAAATTTTTGGTGCTGCTTTTAAATTTAATCACAAGTTTGTATTTTCCATCCTTGCCTGGCTTGTCTATGGTGCACTTTTGTTTGGGAGGACTTTATTTGGTCTCAGAGGACGTAAGGCAATTCATTTATCACTGATTGGATTTATCTTTCTCTTGCTTGCCTACATCGGTACAAAATTCGTCTTTGAAATTTTACTTTCTTAAACTAATTATCGGCCAATTATTTTTTTTAGCCTCTTCCTCTAATATATTATCGGGATTCGCAGCTACTGGGTTTGATACTAGCTTTAGAAGAGGTAAATCATTTTTTGAATCACTGTAAAAGAAAGTTTGCTTAAATTCATTTAGCTTAAGATTTTTCTCTTCAAGCCAAGCATGAAGACGAATAATTTTCCCCTCTTTAAAAGATGCCTGCCCTAGGATTTTTCCGGTAAATTGTCCATCAATTTCCTCCAAATCTGTACCAATCAAATCTTCGATGCCAAATAAGTTTGCAATAGGCTTGGTAATATAACTATTGGTCGCAGTTATAATCAGCAACATATCACCCAGGCTGCGATGCTTTTCAACTAAATTTTTAGCTTTTGATGAGATCATAGGTGATACGACCTCTGCAATATATTTTAATCTTAACTGATCAAGTTCTGATCTTGGATTTTCTTTAAGAGGTTTAAACTGAAATTCTGCATAAGCATCAATATCAAGGCTACCTGACTGATAGTCCTTATAAAATTGCTCATTTCTTTGTTCATAGCTTTTTTGATCCAAAATTCCTTGCTTAATAAGAAAAAGACTCCAATTGTAATCGGAATCACCATCAAGCAAAGTATTATCCAAATCAAATATGGCTAAATTCAAATGACCAACCTAAACTTGAGGATGAGCTCGTTCAAATTTTGAATAAAGCTTATTAAGAGCATTAATGTAAGCTTTAGCTGATGCCACTACAATATCTGTATCAGCTCCTTGACCATTTACCACCCTTCCTCCTCGAGAGAGCCTGACTGTAACCTCACCCTGAGCATCGGTTCCGGTTGTAATATTATTTACTGAATACAGCAATAATTCAGCATCGGAATTGACCACTGATTCTATAGCTTTAAAAGTGGCATCAACCTGACCACCCCCCTCAGCGCTCGACTCCTGATTTTTTCCCTCAACACTCATAATAATTTTAGAAAAAGGTTTTTTATCAGATTCAGTGTAAGCGCTAAGTGAGATTAATTTAAAGTTATCAACCGTCACATCAACATATTCTTCACTCACAAGGGCATGAATATCTTCATCAAAGATTTCAGATTTTTTGTCAGCCAAATCTTTAAACCTTTCAAATGCCGCATTAAGCATAGTTTCATCCGAGATTTCTATACCTAAGTCTGCAAGCCTTGATTTAAAGGCATTTCTTCCTGAAAGCTTACCCAAAGAGATTTTATTAGCACCCCAACCAACATCTTGGGCCTTCATAATTTCATAAGTTTCTCTGTGCTTTAAAACACCATCTTGGTGAATACCAGATTCATGAGCAAAAGCATTAGCACCAACAATGGCTTTATTGGGCTGTACAGGGTAGCCTGTAATTGTCGAAACTAACCGTGAAGTAGGAACAATAAATTCTGTGTTGATTGATGATTCCAAATTAAAAATATCTTTTCTTGTTTTAACTGCCATGACAATTTCCTCAAGGCTCGCATTACCAGCCCGTTCACCCAAGCCATTAATGGTACATTCAACCTGCCTAGCCCCATTGATGACTGCGGATAATGAGTTTGCCACAGCCATACCAAGATCATTATGGCAATGAGTCGACCAAATAACTTGGTCTGAATTAGGAACGTTTTTAATTAAATAGCCAATGCGCTCCCCCCAAGAATGAGGGATTGAATAGCCAACGGTGTCAGGCACATTGATTGTTTTTGCGCCAGCTTGAATCACTGCATCAAAAACCTCAACCAAAAAATCTACCTCAGATCTCACCGCATCCTCAGCTGAAAACTCAACATCATCCGTGTATTCTTTTGCCCAATTAACAGCCTGTACAGCTCTTTCTAGAACCTCTTTCGGGCTCATACGCAGCTTGTTTTCCATATGAATTTTGCTCGTTGCAATAAACGTATGTATCCTTTGGTGCTTAGCTGGCTTGATAGCATCTCCAGCTCGCCTGATATCATTTTCGACTGCACGTCCAAGAGAACAGACTGTACTTTTTTTGATCGTTTTAGCCACCGCATTAATGGCCTCAAAATCACCTGGGCTAGCAGCAGCAAAACCAGCCTCAATAATGTTGACGCCTAATTTTTCAAGCTGTTTTGCAATACGAACTTTTTCCTCTTGGGTCATTGAGGCCCCTGGGCTTTGTTCTCCATCTCTTAATGTGGTGTCAAAGATAATTAATTTATTATTTAAAGATGTCGACATCTAAAAAATTCTCTTTCTCATTTAATTTTGTTCTAAAAAAATTCACGTAACCTGAAAGTGCATAACCTAAAGTAGCTAAAAATATAATTTCTGCTGGGTTGTGCGAGATGATTGCGAAGACAACAATCATAATCATAATGGCAATAAAAGGTTGACTGTGTCTTAAATTAATATCTTTGCCACTATAAAATCTCAATTCAGAGGTCATAGACAAGGCTGCAAAAAGTGTAAGAATTAATGCAAACCATTGCATAGGAAAAAACCCAAAGAAAATATCTTTACCGCTAATGCCATTATCAAAGGAAATCCAGATAAAACTCGCCAAAAGCGTTGCCGCAGCTGGCGATGGGAGTCCAAAGAAATATCTTTTATTATCTATATCAAGCTTCACATTAAATCTTGCAAGCCTGATTGCTGCGCATGCACAATATATAAATGCTGCTACCCAGCCCAGCCTGCCCAATGGCTGTAAAGCCCAAACATAAATAACTAAAGCAGGAGCTACGCCAAAAGAGACCATATCAGATAGGCTGTCATATTCAGAACCAAATGGGCTTTGAGTGTTTGTAAGCCTTGCCACCCTTCCATCAAGACCATCCATAATAAGAGCAACCATAATTGCAATAGCAGCATGGTCATAATAACCATTCATTGACTGCACAATTGCATAGAAACCAGCAAACAATGATGCTGTGGTAAATAAATTGGGTAACAAAAAAAAGCCTCTATTTTTTGTGGTTATTTTTGTTTTTTTTATTGGGTCTTTTTCACTCATACCATAGATTTTATCTCAGATTCATGGAATTATCATCGTTAAGGTGATCTCAAAATACTTCTATATCAATGAAATTTAAAATTAATACAGCAGATGGCCATGCGAGAGCAGGAGAAATTTTTACAGCCCATGGCACAATTCAAACACCAGTTTTTATGCCTGTTGGAACCTATGGCGCAGTCAAATCCATGAGTCCTAGTGATTTAAATGATATTGGATATGAAATTATTCTCGGAAATACATTTCACTTATGGTTGAGACCTGGGCTTGAAACCATTCAAAAACATCAAGGCCTACATGATTTTATTAATTGGAAAAAACCTATTCTTACCGACTCTGGAGGCTTCCAGGTTTGGAGTTTAGGTAAATTAAGAAAAATTAGTGAAGAGGGTGTTAAATTTCAATCGCCCATCAATGGTGATTCCTGTTTTCTAGGTCCAGAGGAGTCAATGCAAATTCAAATGGCGCTAAATAGTGATATCGTCATGATCTTTGATGAATGCACACCCTACCCCGCATCGTTTAATGCAGCTAGAGACTCAATGAATTTATCACTTAGGTGGGCTAAGAGAAGTAAAAAGGCATTTAAATCAAAAAATGCGCTTTTTGCAATTATTCAAGGGGGCATGTTTGAAGACCTAAGAGAAGAATCATTAAGCCAATTAGTGGAAATAGGATTTAATGGTTATGCTATTGGGGGTCTTTCTGTAGGAGAACCCAAAGAAGAAATGCAAAAAATAGTTAATTTTATAGCCCCTAAAATGCCTATTGATGCGCCCAGATACCTTATGGGGGTTGGTACGCCTGAGGATATCATTCAGGCTGTTCAAATGGGTGTTGATATGTTTGATTGTGTCATGCCAACACGAAATGCAAGAAATGGTTGGCTCTTTACGCGATTTGGTGATATCAAAATTAAAAATGCTAAATACAAAGATGATTTAAATCCACTGGACTCATCATGCCAATGCTACACATGTAAAAATTTTTCACGCTCATATTTACATCATTTGTTCAGAATTGGGGAAATGTTAGGTTCTAGATTAAATACCATTCATAACCTTTATTTTTATAAACAAATGATGATGGAAATGAGGCAATCTATAGAAAAAAAAGAATTTAACTCATTCAAAAAAAGTTTTTTATCAGATAGGAACAATAATGATTAGATGTGGGTCTTATGATAGAATTCACCTCTAATTTTTTATAGTTTAAAGGATTTTTTAATGAACGAAGGTTTAATGGGTTTCTTACCATTCATAATTATCTTTGTCCTGTTTTACTTCATGCTTATTAGGCCTCAAATGAAACAAGCTAAAGAGCATAGAGCCATGTTAGATGCTCTAAAAAACGGTGATGAAATAATGATGGGGTCTGGATTGCTAGGTAAAATTACTAAGCTAAATAATAATTATGCATTAATTGAAATTGCTAATAACGTTGAAATTAAAATTCAAAAACAAAATATTCAGGCACTCTTACCCAAAGGTACTTTGAAATCAATCTAGTTTTTTATCAACAATGAATCAATTTCCCCTCTGGAAAAATATAATAATTTTGTTTACCCTAATTTTAGGAGGGCTTTTTACGCTTCCTAATTTTTTTGGTGAATCGCCTGCAATTCAGATCATGTCATCCAAGGCGGGTGAAAAAATTCAATTTACCACTCAAAGTATTGTTGAAAGTAACCTTAAAAAAAATAATATTGAAGTTGTAGGATCTATCATTGAACCAACTACAATTAAATTTAAATTTAAATCACCAGAAGATCAAATTCTTGGCAAAACGCTTTCAGAAGAAATTTTAGGTAATGATTATGTAGTTGCCCTAAATTTAATTTCAAATTCCCCACAATGGCTTTCAAGCTTTGGTGCGCTGCCAATGTATTTAGGGCTTGACCTAAGAGGTGGGGTGCACTTTTTAATGGAGCTTGACTTATCAAAGGTATCGGAGAAAAAAACAGATTCTTTGCTTGATGATATTAGAAAAATTCTAAGGGATGAAAAAATACCCTATTTTGATTCCAAAATTATGGGTAATTCAATGGAATTTAAATTTAATGCAGAGCTTGATCTTGAGAAAAGTAAAAATTTAATACGCGGAATGATGGAGGGTAAATCTGTTTTTGGTGGAAAAAAAACTGAAGCGTTTGTTTTCAATGAAGCTGAAGATGATAAAAACTTCCTACTTCAAATTAAACTATCTGAATACTCAGACGATGCAACAATCAACTTTGCATTAAAGCAAAACCTCGAGACTCTTGAAAATCGTGTAAATGAGTTAGGCGTTGCTGAACCAATTATTCAACAGCAAGGTAAAGATAGAATAGTTGTTCAATTACCTGGCGTTCAAGATACTGCAAAAGCCAAAGAAATTCTTGGTAGGACAGCAATACTGGAAATGAAAATGGTCTCAGATGATCAATCGCCAGAAATCATTGAAAAAGCGCAAAATGGAGAAATCCCTCCTGGCTTGGAGCTCTATGAAGATCGCGAAGGAAAACCATATTTAGTTAAAAAAGAAGTTGTTCTAACGGGTGAAAAAATTGTCAACGCAGGTCCAGGAGTGGATCAACTCACTGGTCAGTCAATTGTTTCAATTACCCTTGATGGATCTGGGGCAAATATTTTTAAACAGGTAACACGTGAAAATGTTGGTAAACGATTAGCCCTAATTTTGATTGAAAAAAATATTTCAGAAATTATTACAGCACCCGTTATTAAAAGTGAAATTGGTGGGGGAAGAGTTCAAATTACTGGAATGCGCAACACTCAAGAGGCGACTGATATTGCCCTGCTTTTAAGGGCTGGTTCTCTTGCAACTCCCATGGAAATTGTTGAGGAAAGAACTGTTGGCCCTAGCATGGGTAAAGAAAATATTGCTCGGGGTATCAATTCAACATTGTGGGGATTTGTAGCAATTATTGTCCTGATGTCTCTCTACTACATGCTCTTTGGGGTAGTTTCCGTAATTGCACTTTCTGCTAACTTATTTTTCTTGGTAGCCTTGCTTTCAGCTATACAAGCCACATTAACCCTGCCTGGCTTAGCCGCAATCGCATTAACATTGGGTATGGCAATTGATGCCAATGTGCTCATTAACGAAAGAATTCGCGATGAAATAAGAAATGGTAATACGCCTCAGGCAAGTATTAGATTAGGTTATGAAAAAGCATGGGGTACTATCTTAGACTCAAATATTACAACCTTAATAGCAGGTCTTGCTTTATTTATGTTTGGGTCAGGCCCCATTAAAGGGTTTGCAGTTGTGCATGTTCTTGGAATTTTAACTTCAATGTACAGTGCTATTTGGGTTTCAAGATCATTAATTAATTTTATCTATGGTAAAAAAAGACATATTAATAAATTATCCATTGGTGAAATTTATAAGGTTGAAAATAATTAATTATGGAATTCTTTAGAGTTAAAAAAGATATACCCTTTATGCGATATAGAAAGCTTTCAGCGATTATTTCTATATTGACGTTTGTTCTAGCTGTTTTCTTTCTAATTTCTAAGGGTCTTAACCTAGGTGTAGATTTTACTGGTGGAACAATTATGGAAGTTAAATACAGCCAGCCAGCTAAAATTGATGAAATTCGCCAAACCTTGAGCACCATAAACCTATCTGACTCTCAAGTTCAAAATTTTGGCACTGCTAACGATGTCCTAATAAGATTGCCTTTAAGAAGTGATTTATCAATTGCTGAACTTTCAGAGAAAGTTGTGGAAGGCTTAAAAAAGGAAGACCCTCAAGTTGAGATTATGAGGGTAGAGTCTGTAGGAGCCCAGGTTGGTGATGAGCTTTATGAAAATGGTGCGCTTGCAATACTCTTTGTTTGCATTGGTATTGTTCTGTATCTATCTCTTCGTTTTGAATGGCGATTCGCAATATCTGCAATAGTAGCCAATATGCATGACGTAATTATAATCTTAGGTTTTTTTGCCTTTTTTCAATGGGAATTTAACTTAACCGTATTAGCAGCTGTCCTCGCTGTTCTTGGGTATTCAGTAAATGAATCCGTTGTAGTTTTTGATCGCGTCAGGGAAAATTTTAGAAGAATGCGTAAATCTGATGTTGCAGAAGTGATAAATAATGCAATTACTCGAACCATGTCTCGCACAATCATGACTCACCTATCAACTCAAACTGTTGTGATTTCAATGCTAATTTTTGGTGGTGAAATTTTAAACAATTTTGCCCTTGCATTAACCATAGGAATATTATTTGGCATTTATTCATCTATAATGGTTGGATGTCCTTTGGCAATGTGGCTAGGAACTAACCAAAATAATTTAGCCATAAGTCAAGAAAATAAAAAAAACGAGCGGGAAATTATTTAAATAATTTAAATTGATTAACTACTCTTTAAAATTCCAGCTGCTGTCTCTTGCAGCCCTCCTCATACTTTCAGGATTCTTCTCAATTGCTGAAACCAGCTTAATGGCAATTAACCGATACCGCCTTAAACATTTAGCTAAGGAAGGTAATAAAGGTGCTGTGCTTGCTAATAAATTACTTGATGAAACCGATAAATTACTCAGCGTTATTTTACTTTGTAACAACTTTTGTAATGCAGCATCTGCAACACTTGTCACTGTTTTAGTTGTTGAGTTGTATGGTGAAGATGAATATTTCATTATGGCTGGAACAATTTTTACTACTTTTTTAATTCTTATCTTTAGTGAGATATCCCCCAAAGTTATTGCTGCTGCTCATGCAGAAAAATTAGCTCTTAAATGTAGTTTTATCTTATTTCCTCTGTTAAAGGTTCTTTATCCGATTGTATGGTTCGTGAATCTTTTTGTTCTTGGCCTTCTTAAAATTCTAAATATTAAAACGGTGTTTAATGAAAAGCATTTAATTACAATGGATGAATTAAAAAGTATTGTTTCAGATTCTGGTCATTTTTTACCTAATAAAAATAAAGCTATTTTTTTAAATTTAATTGATTTAGAAAAAGTAACTATTGAAGATATTATGCTGCCTCACACATCAGTCGAATCAATTAATATAAATCAATCAATTGATGAAATATTAGAAAAAATTTCAAACTTTCATCACAATCGAATCATTTTAAAAAACTTTGATAACGAATCTATTTTGGGTGTTGTTGAAATACAAAAAATATTCAAATTTTTACTCAAAAACTCTAAAGAAAAATTCACTATAGAGGATCTTAAAAATATTAAAGATGAGCCTTACTTTATACCAAGTGGAACGACACTCTATAAACAAATTCAGCAATTTCAAGACAACCAAGAGAAGCTTGGTTTGATTGTTAATGAGCATGGTGACTTTTTAGGCTTAATAACTCTTGAAGATATTCTTGAAGAAATTATTGGAGAATTTAATATTGAGCTACCCTCAAAACTTTCCAAGGTAACTTTTGATCAAGATGGATGGATTGTTGACGGTGGAATAACCATTAGAGAGCTAAACAAAAAGTTAAAACTTAATCTGCCCACTTCGGGTCCAAAAACATTGAATGGTCTAGTATTAGAATTTTTTGAGGAAATTCCAGAGCCAAACACAAGTTTCAAATTTCATGGAACAGCCTTTGAAATTATTAATAGCCAGGACAAAACAGTTAAAACAGTTAAAATATTTAAGTAATTATGGTAAATGGCAATCACTCTGAGCAATTAAAAACCAAACCATCAAAAATAAAACCAAAACTTCCAAGCCTTTATAAGGTCATTATCTTAAATGATGACTACACTCCGATGGAATTTGTTGTCTATGTTATTCAAAAAGTGTTTCAAAAGACGCATGATGATGCAACTAGACTGATGCTTAAAATTCATACTGAAGGTATAGGTGTTTGTGGTATGTTTCCCCTTGATATTGCTGAAATGAAAATGAATCAAGTGATAAATCTTGCTAAAGAGGAACAACACCCCTTGCAATGTATTATAGAAAAGATATAGTTAAATTATGATTGCTCAAGAATTAGAAGTTAGTTTACATATGGCCTTCATGGACGCAAGACAAAAGCGTCATGAGTTGATAACGGTTGAACATTTATTGCTTGCTATGCTTGATAATCCCTCTGCGTCTGAGGTTCTTAAGGCTTGTGGTGCAAGCTTAGATAAATTAAGAATTGATATTACTGATCATATTGAAGAACACACTCCAATCGTTAGTGGTGAAGATGAGGTTGATACACAACCAACCTTAGGTTTCCAAAGAGTGATTCAAAGAGCTATGCTGCATGTCCAATCATCTGGGAAAAAAGAAGTTACAGGTGCAAATGTATTAGTTGCTATTTTTGGAGAAAAAGACTCGCATGCTGTGTATTTCCTCCATCAAGAAGGTGTAGCTAGGCTAGATGTTGTTAATTATATTGCTCATGGGATTTCAAAAATCGCAGAAAATGATAGCAAAGACGCTCCAGTTGAAGAAAATGAGGCTGATTCAAAAACAAATAAAAATCTTGAAACTTACACTATCAATTTAAACAAACTGGTTTCTGAAGGAAAAATTGATCCTCTGATTGGCCGTGATTTAGAGGTTGAAAGAGTAGTTCAAATTCTTTGTCGTCGAAGAAAGAATAATCCATTACTGGTGGGAGAAGCTGGAGTTGGAAAAACTGCCATTGCAGAAGGCTTAGCAAAAAAAATTGTGGATAATGAAATACCAGATGTACTTAAAAATACCATCATTTATTCTTTAGATTTAGGTTCATTAATTGCTGGTACAAAATATAGAGGTGATTTTGAACAACGATTAAAGAATGTACTTAAGCAATTAAGTGAAAAAAAAGATGCTATTCTTTTTATCGATGAAATTCATACGATTATAGGCGCTGGGTCTGCCAGTGGCGGCACACTTGATGCATCAAATCTTCTCAAACCTGCTCTAGCTAATGGCTCAATGAAATGTATTGGGGCAACCACTTATCAAGAATTTAGAACAATCTTTGAAAAAGATCATGCGTTAACCCGTAGATTCCAAAAAATTGATGTTGAGGAGCCAAGTATTCAAACAACAATATCAATACTTAAAGGGCTTAAAACTCATTTCGAGAAACATCATAATGTTAAATTTTCATCCAATGCATTAGTTAGTGCAGTTGAATTATCAGCCAAATTTATCAATGATAAAAAATTACCTGATAAAGCGATCGATGTTATAGATGAGGCAGGAGCTGCGCAAAAAATATTACCAAAGAATAAACAAAAAAAATTAATTGGTACAAAAGAAATCGAAGAAGTTATTTCTAAAATAGCCAGAATTCCTTCAAACAATATCAACAAAGACGACAGAAGTGCTCTTAAAAATCTTGAAAGGGATCTTAAAGCAATTGTCTTTGGTCAAGATAAAGCTATTGAAAGTCTTTCCTCCGCTGTGAAAATGGCAAGAAGCGGTCTAGGAACGGATAATAAACCCATTGGAAGCTTTTTATTCAGTGGTCCAACAGGTGTTGGGAAAACTGAGGTGGCTAGACAATTAGCCTATGTGCTTGGTATTGAATTAATAAGAATTGATATGAGTGAATACATGGAAAGACACTCAGTCTCAAAATTGATTGGTGCGCCACCTGGTTATGTAGGCTTTGATCAAGGTGGTATATTAACTGAAAGCATTAATAAAAATCCTCACTCCGTTCTTTTATTAGATGAGATTGAAAAAGCACATCCTGACGTATTCAATATATTGCTTCAAGTTATGGATAATGGAAGTCTAACGGATAGCAATGGTAGAAAGACAGACTTCAGAAATGTAACTATCATCATGACAACCAATGCAGGGGCTGAAACACTTTCAAAATCAACATTTGGATTTACTGATCATAGAGAAATTGGTGATGAGCAAATTGAAATTAAAAAAATATTTACGCCTGAATTTAGAAATAGATTAGATGCTATTGTTTCTTTTGCGCCCCTTGATAATCAAATTATTTTAAAAGTTGTAGATAAATTTTTAATTCAATTAGAAAATCAATTACATGATAAAAAAGTGGATGCTACTTTTACTCCAAAACTTAAAGAATTCCTTGGTAAAAAAGGATTTGACCCTCAAATGGGTGCTAGACCAATGGCCCGACTTATCCAAGATACAATTAGAAAAGCATTAGCAGATGAGCTACTCTTTGGTAAATTAGTTAATGGTGGAGAAGTAGAAATCGATATTGATGATAACGAAAAAATAGTTCTAAACTATAAAAGCACAGAAAATCTTGCAGTCTAGCCTGGCTTTTTCATTGCATTTTTAAATAAATCAGAGCCAATTAAAACTTTCAGCCATTTCTCAACCCCCTTTAAATTCAATTTAAGAAATCTTTCCTTATTAACATTAACCAGTTGTCTTACAAAAGGAAATATGGCAATGTCTACGAATGTAAGATAGTCATTCACCAAAAAACTCGTTCTTGATAATTTAGTTTCTAGATAATCAAGGAAGATAGTTGCCTCCTTAAATAGCTGATCTATATTTTTTTCTGGGTATTGAATTGAATATTTGTATGCATCTAAAGCTTTTTTGAAGCTTGTATCATTTTCCTTGATGATTTCTTGTGCCAACTGTTTTTCTTGGGGTCTTTGCGTATTAATTTCAATATTAGGATTCTGATTAAGAACCCAATCAATAATATCCATGCTCTCATCAATTATTTGCTCATCAATAATCAAAACTGGAACAGTACCTTTAGGACTAAAATTAAGCATTTCTGGGGGCTTGCTTTTAAGTGATATCTCAATAAGCTCGAAATCAATATTTGCATAAATTAATACCATTCTTGCTCTCATCGCATAAGGGCAGCGCCTATATGAGAACAAAAAAGGTAATGATTTATTTCTCTTGCTGAATGCCTCGATGTATTTCATCTATCAAGCCTGGGCCTTTATAAATTAACCCTGTATATATTTGTATTAAATCAGCACCACTATCAAATTTTTCTTTTGCATCTTCATAGCTTGATATACCCCCAACACCAATAATTCTTACCTTACCTTGGAGTCTCTTAGAAATGTATTTAAGCACCGAGGTAGATTTATTTTTTAAAGGCCTCCCAGATAAACCACCTGGTTCTTGAAAATACTTTGATGACAGGATATCTTGCCTATCAATTGTTGTATTCGTTGCAATAATTCCATCAACATGATTTTCAATCAAAGTTTTACAAATGACATCAAGATTAATAGGTTCTAAGTCAGGTGAAATCTTAACTAAAAAAGGTGTATATTTTTGATGCAGTTTCTTTAATTTGCTTTGCTCAGCCTTGAGATGTTTAATAAGTATATTTAGATGATCTTCTGACTGCAAATCTCTTAAATTTTTTGTATTTGGAGATGAGATGTTAACGCTAATATAGTCTGCAATTTTGTATGCTTTTCTAAAACAAATTAAATAATCATCTACTGCATGATTAATTTCGGTATCAAAATTTTTTCCAATATTGATCCCCAAAATTGCTGAATAATTTGATTCTTTTACATTTTCTAAAACTTTATCAATACCTTGATTATTAAACCCAAATCTATTTATTAAAGCATCTTGTTCCTCAACTCTAAATAATCTTGGTTTTGAATTACCCTTTTGTGGTCTTGGTGTAACTGTTCCTATTTCAATAAAACCAAAACCAAACTTGTCTAAAATTTCAATATATTCACCATTTTTATCTAATCCTGCTGCCACGCCGATACTATTTTTGAAATTTAAACCGAATACATGCTTAATATCTTTTTTTGGATTCTTAAAAAGATTTAATAAGCCAATAAAATTAAGTAGCTTAAGTATGCCAAAAACAAAATAATGAACAATTTCAGGATCAAAAAGAAATAATATTCTTCGAAAAAAATAATACATAACTAAATTTTAGCCTAACAATCTAATATTATGAGTAATAAAAAATATTTTATATTTAGATGCTTACCCAAGGCATGCCTAAATCAGGATCGATAATATTTATCTTGTCCTCAAATACTTTTTTCCAAGCATCTTTTACTAGCTCTGGTGAATTATTTTCTTTACTAAGGTGAGCAGCTCCAAGCCATTTTAAGTTATCTAAATTTAATTTTTTAAGAATTCCCAATGACTCTTCATTGCTCAAATGACCATAATTGCTTCGAATTCTATCCTTTAAATTTTTTGGGTACCTTGATTTATGTAATAAATTCTCATCATGATTACTTTCTAAAATTAATGCATTTATCTGCTTAATTGAATTTATTAGCTCTTTGTTTCCAAAACCTAGATCAGTAATAATTGCTAGAGTAGTTTTTTCTGATTGAAACTTAAACTGAACAGGCTCTCTTGCATCATGTGGAACAGGAATTATGGAGATTATAAAATCATTTAACTCCAAAGTATCTAATGGAGAAATAATATTTATATTTAAGTTGTATGATTTTTTAATTCTTTTTTGGCACATTTTTAAGGTGCCATAAGTTAAATAGATTGGTTTATTGTATTTCTCAGCGAGGGCAAAAATACCCTTACTATGATCATCATGCTCATGGGTTAAAAAAATCGCTGTAATTTCTGTTGGTTTTATTTGCCTTTGAGCCATTCTGCCTTCCAATTCAGTTACTGAAAAGCCACAATCAACAAGAATGTTTGTGTTGTTTTTTGAGACCAAATAACTATTTCCTGAACTGCCACTTCCTAGGGAGCAAAATTTCATTACTTTAGGTATTCATTGATGATTGAAAGTACTTTTTTTGCATCAGCTGTTACATTTTTCTTTTCATTTGAGTAATCAATGTAAACAACAGAATTACCATTTTCAGCCGGTTTTATTCTTATCCGATATCTCTTTTCACCTGCTGGTAATATATTATCGTCTTTATCATCTCCCCAGCTCGGCCATAATTTCGTTAACCAAGTTTCTTTTTCCTCTTTAATCCAGTTCTCTTGACTATTCTCCTCATAAATTTCATCCTCAACTGGTTTAATTTCTGGTGCTTCAATACCAGTAAATTTTGGTTCATTAGGATCAGTAGAAGAATTATCTTCAATTAAACCATCTTCATTATCATTACCACTAGGCTCATTTTTTTCTTCTTTTTTATCATGATCCCAAAATATTAAACTATCAAGAAGCCCTTCCTCATCTTCTGTTTTTTCCGATGGTAATTCAGTTTCACTAAATCTTACATAATAAATTCCTTCACTACGATTTTTATCCTCTGTAACAAAACCTATAATATCAATTGCTAGACCAAGCCTTCTCCAGGCCCTTTCATAAGAATCATACATTTTAATATATATATCATTCGATTTAGATATTAGCTCTGCTTTGACAATTACCTCTGGATTATCTACTTTTTCTTTTGCATCAAAATTTGTTGCTCCTAATTTAATCATTAGTCTAGTGAGAAGTTCTGAATCTATTTCATAATCATCAATCTCTCTCTGCTCTGAAATATCTATCTTTTTTTTGTTGATTGATTTATCGTCAGACTTATATTCTTCAATTTTATAAATGGTACTAACATTGTATTCTGATGTTCTCTCTTTCAAAATTCTTGAGTGTTGATCTGCGGCAGCTTCAGCCGACCTTTGAGAAATATAAATCTCAGTTTCACCCTCCTCTCCATATTCAACCCTAGTTCTAAATTTTCTTTTATCGGCAAATCCTGATAGTGAATCTAACCATTTATCAAAATTTGAAAGAACTCCATCTGTTTTATCTAACTTGATATCATCTGTATTCATCCATTCTGTTTCAAGTATTCCGGTTCGCTTATTAGAGATAATCACTCTAAAACCCATCTCTTCCCAAAAATCTTTAATATGGGGCCAAATAAGATCAGGTTCTTTTTTTACAACAAGCCACCTCAAATTTCCTGATTTTATAATTTTCATACCATCTGGGTTTTCAACAACTTTTTTTCTATTGGGGTTCTCATACTCATCAGCAAGCCTCTCTTCTCTATCTAAGAATTCCTTGTATGATTTAGCTTCTCCAGGAACATTAAAGCTATCATTACTTTCAATCTCAGATAGATCTGGTGGTACTTCCAAGCGTTTTGCTTTAGATGAATTTACGTAATCAGGTTCGGTGATATCTTCAAAAAATTCCTCGGTTGTAGAGCAACCTAATATCCCAAAAAGTAGGAAAAATATTAAATAATTTTTAAAGAACATCACTTAAACAGTTAACCATTTTTTGATGATATTTTATATCAAGTTCAACTAGGGGGAGACGAATGTGGGACTTTATTAAATTTAAATGAAATAATGCCCATTTAACTGGAATTGGATTGGGTTCAATAAACATCAAGTTATGCAATTCACTTAATTGATCATTCATTGATTTAGCCTCCTCAATATTGCCCGAAAAAATTTTTTGACAAATTGTGTGCATTATTTTAGGAGCCACATTTGCTGTAACTGAAATTACACCGTGTCCGCCCTGTTCTAAAAAATTGAGGAAAGTTTTATCATCACCGCTTATAAGTAAAAAATCTTTATTCACTTCGCTCTTAAGTGATTTCATTCTACTAAGATCTCCGGTTGCGTCCTTTATACCAACAATATTTGCCAACTTACTTAGTTTAATGACTGTGTCATTATCTAAATCACAGCTAGTTCTACATGGTACATTGTATAAAATCTGGGGTATTGAAACAGCGTCATTAATAGCTTTATAGTGTTGATATAAGCCTTCCTGATTAGGTCTATTGTAGTAGGGTGTAACTAATAGACACGCATCAGCGCCAAGCTCCTTGGCTTTCTCAGTCAAATAGATGGCTTCCTTTGTTGAATTGGCACCAGTACCAGCTATAACTGGAATTCGTCCATTAATAAACTTTACACCTTCTTCAATAAGCTTAATGTGCTCATCAAAATCGATTGTTGGTGCTTCCCCTGTTGTTCCAACCAGAACTACGCCATCCGATGAATTATCAATATGAAATTCTAGCAAATTAAGAAAACTCTCAAAGTCAATTGAGCCGTCATCATTCATTGGTGTTACTAAGGCAGCAATACTTCCCTTAAACATTTTTTGATTCATGATCCTTTATAATTAATAATTATATTAAAATAATTTAATATTCTTTTTATTTATATATAAATTTTGTTATATTATGCATCATTTTTAGACCATATTGAAGCTTAAGAGGCTTAAATAAATTATAATTTATTCAGATGATTAATAATTATTTACTCATAATTTTAAGTACTGTTTTAGTTAACAATATTGTTTTAACAAAAATCTTAGGATTATGTCCATTTATGGGTGTATCAAAAAAACTAGAGACCTCCATAAGTATGTCAGCAGCAACAGCGTTCGTGCTTACCATTGGATCAATGACCAGCTGGGCAATTAATCATTATTTACTTGAACCTAACGACCTTATTTATCTAAGAACAATCACTTTTATTGTTGTAATTGCTGCGGTTGTTCAATTCACAGAAATGCTTATGGAGAAACATTTTCCATTCTTATATAAAATGCTTGGTATTTTTCTTCCTCTAATCACTACCAACTGTGCCGTTTTAGGTATTCCTTTGCTAAATGCACAGGCAAGTCACACATTAATTGAATCAGCCTTTTTTGGCTTTGGTGGAGCCCTTGGCTTTTCGTTGGTATTAATTCTTTTTGCATCCACCAGGGAGCGCCTTGAGGGAGCCGATATTCCAAGACCCTTTAAAGGCTCGGCAATTGCAATGACTACTGCAGCGATTATGAGTTTAGCCTTTATGGGATTTGTGGGGTTAGATCGATAATGCTAATTACCATCGGTGTCATTATTTTTTTATCACTCATTATTGGCGTTGCATTAGGTATTTCAGCTATTAAATTCAAAGTTGATGGTGATCCAATTATTGAAAAAATTGATTCCATTCTTCCTCAGACCCAATGTGGCCAATGTGGCTACCCAGGTTGCAAACCCTATGCTACGGCAATTGCTAGTGGTGAGGCTGATATTAATCAATGCCCTCCTGGTGGTGATGATGGCATTCATAAATTGGCTGACTTGTTAGGTGTTGATTACAAACCGCTTAACGAGGAACATGGAGTGCCTAAACCTAAATCAGTGGCTATTATTGATGAAAAAACATGTATTGGTTGTACCCTATGCATTCAAGCTTGTCCAGTGGATGCCATTTTAGGGTCTGCCAAACATATGCATACCATCATTGAAAAAGAATGTACTGGTTGCGAATTATGTCTTCCTCCTTGTCCTGTTGATTGTATTGATATGGTTCCAATCAAAGAAACAACAGAAAACTGGAAATGGAAATATCCTGTTCATAAATTAAGAGTTGATGAAAGGGCTACTCCTTGAAACTTTTTGAAAATATTTTTAAGTTTAATGGTGGTATTCAGGCAGAAACTCATAAAGCGATTTCTACAGCCGAAACAATTAAGAAATTTGGTATTCCTAAAAAAATAATCTTGCCGCTTAGGCAACACATCGGTAGGCTTGCAAAAATAAATGTCAATATTGGTGATTATGTTCTAAAAGGTCAGCTAATAGCTAATGCAGATGGAAATGTCTCCGCTGCAATTCATGCACCAACCTCTGGCTATATAGAATCTATTGAAAAATTACCTATTCCCCACCCCTCCGGTTTGCCTGATTTTTGTGTTGTGATCATAACAGATGGTAAAGATACATGGGTTGATAAAAAACCCATTGATTGGAAAAAAATAGGTTATCAAAAAACAGTTGAATTACTTATTTCATCAGGAATTGTTGGGCTTGGAGGAGCGACGTTTCCAAGTCACCTTAAATTAACAAAAAAAGATCATGGCGCTAAATTAACAACATTAATCATTAACGCTGCAGAGTGCGAGCCTTATATAACTTGCGATGATATGTTGATGCGTGAAAGAATCGACGAGCTCATCAAAGGTATAAATTTACTGCATGATTTTCTTGAATTTGAAGAAAGTATTATCTCAATTGAGGATAATAAACTTGATGCCATAGAAAAAATAAAAAAAGCAATAATAAATGAAAAAAATATCAGTTTAAAAATAGTCCCCACCATCTATCCTAGCGGTGATGCAAAGAGATTAATTTACCTTACGAAGGGTATTAAGATTCCTAAAAATACAAGGTCAAGTGAATTAGGCATTCAAATGTTTAATGTAGCAACTATTGTTGCGATATATCGTTTCCTCGAATTTGGTGAGCCTTCGCTTTCTAGGATTATTACAATCACTGGCAATATCAAAAAACCAAGAAATTACGAAGTTCTATTTGGTACACCATTAGAAGAGATCATTACTGATGCTGGTGGGCAAAAAATAAACAATCAGACCTTTATCATGGGTGGCCCCATGATGGGCTTCGCACTTCCATCAATTCAAGTTCCAGTCACCAAAGCAATGAATTGCATTATCAGTGCAGAGACTGAAATGTTAAAAAATGATGCTCCTGTGCTTCCCTGTATAAGGTGCGCACGATGTGCCGAGGCATGCCCTGTTGAGTTACAACCGCAAGAGCTTTATTGGTTTAGTAAGTCCAAACAACTTGATAAAGTGGAGGAATATAATCTTTTTGATTGTATCGAATGTGGATGTTGTTCGTATGTCTGTCCAAGCAATATTCCCTTAGTGCAATATTACCGTTTTGCAAAAAGTGAAATCATCGAAGAAAGACAGCATCAAGAGGAAGCAAATATCGCACGAGAAAGAAATGAATTTAGATTATCCAGACTAGAGCGTGAAAAAATAGAGAGGGCTGAGAGAAACGCGCAAAGACGAGCTCAAACTTCATCAGATGAAAAATCTAAATTAGTTGAAGAAAAAAGAAAAGCGATTCAAGAGGCTATGGCACGAGTCAATAAAGAAGGTGATAACAGCCTATGATCAGTAATCAATCCCCCTTTGTTCAAGATACAACATCCGTATCCTATATCATGTTTTTAGTTTTGGTAGCTCTAATACCAGGTATATTGGTCCATTGTTTTTTATTTGGTTATGGCATTTTATTTAATATCATAACTGCAACCATCACAGTCCTCATTGCAGAATATTTAATTCTAAAAGCCAGAAATTATCCTGTTAAACCTTTTCTCACCGATTATAGTGCTATCGTCACTGCATGGCTGTTAGCAGTATCCATTCCATCAATTGCACCTTGGTGGATCATCGTTGTAGGTTCGCTTTTTTCTATTATCTTTGCAAAACATTTTTATGGAGGGCTTGGTTCGAATTTATTTAACCCGGCTATGGTTGGCTATGCCATTTTATTGATAAGTTTTCCAGCCATTATGACCAAATGGCCATCAGCCTATGCATCTGTAAGCTTTGGAGAAGAGCTTAAACTATTTTTCTTTGGCATTAGCAACTATGATGCAATCGCTTCTGCAACACCCCTTGATTATCTTAAAACTGAACTACTATTAAATAAAAATATTGATCAAGTTTTAGCTGAGCCCATCATTAAAGCTAACCCCTTAATTTGGGTGGGTATTGCCTACCTATTAGGAGGTATATTTTTGATTTATAAAAAAATTATTACCTGGCATCTTCCACTAACTTACCTTTTAACACTATTTTTAGTTGCATCTTTATTTAGTTTAGCCAATCCAAATAACTTTGCACCCTTCTATTATCATCTTCTCAATGGTGGTACATTTTTAGCGGCATTCTTTATTATTACCGATCCTGTAAGCGGGCCAACAACACCGAAAGGAAAAATATTTTTTGCATTCATGGTTGCAATGCTCGTTTATTTAATTCGTATTTTTGGAGGCTACCCAGAGGGTATCGCTTTTGCTGTGATCTTTATGAACATATGTGTGCCTCTTATAGATAAACTAAGCCAGCCAAAGGTATTTGGTCATGACTAATTTTTTTCATAATCAAAAAATCATATTTCAAACAATTTTAGTAATGCTGATTTTTGGACTAGTCTTTGCATTAGTCCTAGGGGTTTTCTATGAAAAAACCAATCCAGTAATTCTAAAAAGTGAAGCAGAAGCAAAAAAAAGGATGTTATTAAGTTTAATCGAGAGCGTTGAGCATGATAATGATGTCGAGCAAGACTTTTTTGAAATTAAACCTAATGTACTTCTTGGCAATAAAAAATCAAGTAAAGCTTATCGAGTCAAAAATGGTGATGAGCTAAATGCAATCATTTTAGAAACAAGAGCCCCTGATGGTTACTCAGGAGACATTTTTTTATTGGTGGCAATCAATAAACAAAGTGAAATCATAACAACGAGAGTGATCAAACATCAAGAAACGCCTGGCTTAGGTGATTATATTGATATTGAAAAAAATCCATGGATTGATATCTTTAAAGAAACGTCATTGGGAAATCCCTCTGAAAAATTATGGGCAGTCAAAAAAGATAATGGCGATTTTGATTATATTTCTGGGGCCACCATCACTCCCAGAGCAGTTATAAAAGCGTTAAAAAATACACTTTTATTTTTTGAATCTAATAAAAATAAACTGGGATTTAATAATGTTTAAAAAAGCAGTCATCGATGGTTTATGGAAACAAAACCCTGGGGTCATTCAATTATTAGGCTTGTGTCCAACCTTAGCGGTCACAACCACTGTTGTGAATGGTCTAAGTTTAGGTCTTGCAACGGTTATTGTGATGATAGTTGCCAATGCATCCATATCGCCCATCAGGCGATTCATACCTGACGAAATCAGGGTGCCTATTTTTATTTTAGTCATTGCAGCCTCCGTCACTGTCATCGATCTTGCAATTCATGCATATGCAGAACCACTTTACAAAGCCCTGGGTATCTTTATTCCTCTGATTGTTACTAACTGTATTGTTTTAGCGCGCGTGGAATCTTTTGCATCAAAGAATCCGATCCTACCATCCTTTTACGATGGTTTATTCATGGGTATTGGACTATGTTTCGTGTTGGTTTTATTGGGAGGAATGAGAGAGTTTTTAGGCAAAGGTACGCTCTTTTCAGGGCTTGATCTTATTTTTGGACAAAACTACAAAGATTTGAGTCTTGAATTTTTTTCCAATTATGAGGGTTTTTTGTTAGCTGTCTTGCCGCCAGGTGCTTTTTTAGGGCTTGCGTTATTGATTGCATTAACCAATTGGATTGATCAAAAAAAATAAATTATGAATGCGGAAAAAAGGGCATTTATTTTTTCTTTGTTAAAAAAAAATACCCCCAATCCTAGCACTGAGCTCATTTATCAATCTGATTTTCAACTTCTCATTGCTGTTATTTTATCTGCTCAAACAACCGATATTGCCGTCAATAAAGTCACCCAAAAATTATTTGCCATCGCTCCTAATGCCAATGCACTGAGTAAGCTTACCTTAGAAGCTACAGAGGACATTATTAAGACCATTGGTTTATATAAAAACAAAACAAAACATATTCTAAAGACCAGTGCTATTTTAAATCAGGATTATAAGGGTGAAGTACCTAATAATCGAAAAGCTCTAGAGTCATTACCGGGTGTGGGTAGAAAAACAGCGAATGTAATTTTAAATACCTTATTTAAGGAACCTGTTATTGCGGTTGATACCCATATATTTAGGCTTGGTAATCGCATTAACCTCGCTAAGGGCAAAACGCCCCTTGAGGTTGAAAAAAAATTAACCAAACTCACCCCCAAAGAGTATCTAGCTGATGCACATCATCTTCTCATTCTTCATGGTCGCTATACCTGTAAAGCGATCAAGCCTGAATGCCAAACATGCTGTATTTATGATTTATGTGAGTTTAAAGGAAAGCGTTAAAAAAGCTCTTCCATACGTGAAGGAATAAGCTGGATAACTTGAGATTTTTCTTCATTCGTCATATCAAACCAAGCCGTGATTTCATCTGAAGTTCGAAAACAACCTTGGCATACCTCTTCGTCGTTATATTGACATACGCCTACACAAGGTGAATCAATATCTTTTTTTTCATCAATCACACTCATTAAACTAATGCTCCGTGACAATGCTTATATTTTTTACCACTTCCACAAGGACAAGGATCATTTCTTCCAACCTTGGTTTGACCAGTAGAGGTTTTATTTACAGCTTGGCTGGAAGTTTCACGATTTGATTTGGCAGCATCCACAGAGGCTTGATTCTGCTCATCGATACGTTTGGCTTCCTTTTCATCTTTTACCACCACAAGCATTAAGACCCTAGTAATCTCAAATTTAATCGTTTCTAAAAGCTGCTCAAAAAGGGTGAAAGACTCTTTTTTAAATTCTTGTTTAGGATCTTTCTGTCCGTAAGCACGAAGGCCGATACCCTGCCTTAATTGATCCTGTGCAGATAAATGCGAGCGCCAGTGATGATCAAAAATTTGCAGCATGATGGAGCGTTCAAAATGATGCAGCGCCTCTTTACCGGCCACTTTTTCTTTTTGTCGATATTGTTTAAGTGCATTCACTTGAATGGATTTAATGATCTCTTCGATAGGTAAGTTCGGATCTTTTTTTAACATGGCTTTAATGTCTACTTTCAAACCATAATCAGCTAACATCCTCTTCTCAAGCGAGGGCACATCCCACATCTCCTCCACACTCTCTGGCGGCATGTACTCATATACCGTTTGCTCTAGCACGTCATTAACGATGCCGTTCACCGTCTCTTCTAAATCATCACTATTTAAAATATCGTTGCGTTGCTCATATATCACTCGTCTTTGTTGATTAGGCACATCATCAAATTCAAGGAGCTGTTTACGTATATCAAAGTTTCTTCCTTCAACTTTTCTCTGAGCTCCTTCAATGGAACGATTAACCCATGGATGTTGAATGGGTTCCCCAGCCGGCATATCTAATTTTTCCATAATCGATGCAACACGGTCAGATCCAAAAATTCTTAAGAGAGGATCTTCAAGGGAGAGATAAAAAGAACTTGAACCTGGGTCACCTTGCCTGCCTGATCGACCTCTTAATTGATTGTCAATACGCCTAGATTCATGACGCTCGGTGCCAAAGATATGAAGGCCGCCTGCTTTAACCACCTCATCATGATTTTTTTGCCAACTGTCTTTAAGCTCTTTCATTTGTTTTTGTTTTTTTGATTTATCAATGTTTTTAGAGTCTAAAGCATCTAAATCAGCCTCAATATTTCCTCCCAAAACAATATCGGTACCACGACCTGCCATGTTAGTCGCAATCGTAATCACACCTTTTTGTCCAGCTTGGGCGATGATATGTGCTTCTTTCTCATGTTGTTTAGCATTCAGCACTTGATGTTTAAGTTTTGCTTGCGTGAGTCGTTTAGATAAAAGCTCCGAACTCTCAATGGATGTCGTACCAACTAAAACAGGCTGGCCTCTTTTTTGGCAATCTTTGATATCTGCCAATACCGCCTCATAGCGCTCCTCAGAGGTACGATAAATTTTATCAATATTATCTTTTCGAACAGTCGGTTTATGGGGAGGAATCATGACCACCTCTAAGCTGTAAATCTGAGCCAATTCTTGCGCTTCCGTTTCAGCAGTACCGGTCATACCTGATAATTTGTCATACATCCTAAAATAATTTTGGAATGTGATGCCAGCCATGATTTGATTTTCTTTTTGGATCGCAACGCCCTCTTTAGCCTCAACTGCCTGATGCAGACCATCTGACCATCTTCGCCCAGGCATAAGACGTCCAGTAAATTCATCCACGATGGTGATGGATCCATCTTTAACCACATAATCTTTATCACGAATGAAGAGATGATGGGCTTTGAGGGCTGAATTAACATGGTGCAACAAGCTGATATTCGACGGATCATATAAACTGGTATCTTTAGCTAGCATCCCTGCCTTGGATAAAATGTCTTCCACCTTTTCATGACCTTTTTCGGACAAAATAGCTTGGTGAGCTTTTTCATCAATCCAAAAATCACCTTCGCCGTCTTCTTTGTCTTGCTTAACAAGTTTAGGAATGAGTTTATCAATATCTTTGTAAAGATCAGTGGTTTGTTCAGAGGGTCCTGAAATAATCAGAGGAGTTCTGGCCTCATCAATCAGAATTGAGTCAACCTCATCGACAACAGCAAATGTCAGAGGTCTTTGAACGCGGTCCTCCTTGGTGTAAACCATATTATCGCGAAGGTAATCAAAGCCAAATTCATTATTGGTACCATAAGTCACATCAGCAAGGTACGCCTGTTTTTTTTGATCGCCGGGCATGCGCGATAAATTAACCCCAACGGTCAAGCCTAAGAATTCATAGATTTTACCCATCCACTCAGAATCTCGTTTGGCAAGGTAATCATTCACGGTCACAACATGAGTGCCTTTGCCTGCGAGTGCGTTAAGATAGATAGCAAGGGTAGCCACCAAGGTTTTACCCTCACCTGTTTTCATCTCTGCAATTTTGCCTTGATGCAAAGCTATCCCACCAATGAGCTGCTCATCATAATGGCGTAGTCCCAATGTTCTAACGCTGGCTTCACGCACCATAGCAAAAGCTTCAACTAATAAGTCATCGAGTTTGGCTCCCTCTGCAACATGTTTTTTTAACTCTATTGTTTTTTTCTTAAAGTCAGCATCTTTGAGTTTTTGAATATCAGGTTCTAATGCATTAATCAGCTCGACTTGCTTAGCATATTCTTTCAATAATTTATCATTACGGCTGCCAAAAAGGCTTGTGAGTATTTTTCTAAACATAACTTACTTTTTTAAATATTGACGAGGATCGAGCGAGCGATTCTTATAACGAATTTCATAATGAAGGTGAGGACCCGTAGAGCGCCCAGTATTACCCACCAGCGCAATCACATCCTCTCTTTGAACAAGATCACCCTCTTTAACAAAAATTTTGGATGCATGCGCATATCGTGTCTCAAGACGATCACCATGATCAATAACAACAAATTTGCCATAATCAGGGCCACTTCCCACTGTTTTAACACGTCCATCAGCAGTCGCCCTAATAGGTTCGCCATGAGCAGCACCAAAATCAAGACCGTTATGAAAAGCTCGAATACCTAAAATAGGATCGTGTCGCCAACCATAACTTGAGGATCGATAAGGAACATCAACAGGATATAGCGTTGGAAGTGTTAATTTTAAAACCGTTTGTTTAAGCATCATGGCTTCCATTTGATTGTATTGAATCTCTCTGGCATCAACTTTGGCCATCAAGTTATCCAAAGCTAAACTAACATCTTCATGTCTTAACTCTTCGTTGATAAAAGGTCCTCCTGAGCTTGATTTATCGTCCTTTTCTAAGGTAGGAAGTTTTTCTTTACCTACGATTTGTTTTTTCATGATCTGTTGAATTCGATCGGTTTGTTGGTCAATGTAATTAAGGCGCATATAAAGTTCACTGATTTGACGAATGTAAGCATCCAACTGAGCTTTATTAGATCCGGTAGAATCTAATTCGAGTGAATTATCAACCACAGACAGCACATCCAAATCAGATTGATTCAGTCGAAAATCAATGTATCTTTCAACGGAATAAAATAACCCTATAATCAAAATAATTGAGAGGGCAATAAGGCTTTTGAGACTAAAACTTCTTGTTTTTTTGGTATTTTTACCTAAAAAGTAAATTCGCATTAATTAAGTCATGAAGATTAAAAAATTAAGGTAGCATTATAGTATGGAACCATTAAAAAAGTTATTCCAAAATGATTTTTTTTTAAAGCTCAACCAAAAAAGCCATGAGCTTCAATCCATTAAAAAATTACTACAAACGATGCTTTCTCAAGACCTTCAAGATGCGGTAAAAGTTCGCGACTTTCAGGATAATGTGATCACCCTTATAACTTCAAAAAATACGGTGGCTAATAAACTTAAGCTTATGAAGGCGAAACTAATAGCCTCTTTAAAACAAAATAAACATTTCCAAAAATTGCAAGACATTAATATCAAATGTGATCCAAGCTTAGAGCAAGTTGAAAAAATAAATGCTAAAAAGGTATCATCGGGTCATCATGACCATCTTGATCGTTTGCAAAAAAAACTTGCAAAGTCCCCGCTTAAAAAAACTTTAGCCAAGTTAGCGCGCAACAAACATGCTTGAAATCGCGATTTTTATCTTTTCAGGATTCTTTATTGGTACCTTAGCGGGCCTATTTGGCATAGGCGGTGGTCTCATCATCGTCCCTATTGTGACCTACAGCCTCATTCACTTTCACGGGTATGCTTTTGAGTCAGCTCTTTTGTCAGGAATTGCAACATCTTTAGCATCCATCATCTTCAGCGGTATCACTGCCACACTTACACATATTAAAAATAATAATGTCGATGGTGAAATATTTAAAAAGTATGTTGTGGGTGTCATCGTGGGCTCCATACTCATCGGGATTTATTTAACGGAATTGAGGATCGATTTTATTAAATATTTTTTTATTATCTACACCTTTTTTGCTGCATTCCAGATCATGGCCAAAAAAAAGGAGTATGCCAGCAGTACAAAATTAGCTATGCCGTTTTCACAAAGTATCGGTTTCATCTTTGCCATCATCTCAGGCTTGGTGGGTATTGGTGGCGGGACACTTTTTGTACCGCATTTAGTGAAACGTAATGTGCCGGCCAAACGCGCTGTCGGTATCGCGGCTACTTTTGGTCTTATTATTGGTATCACCACTACCATTGTGATTTATCTTAATAACCCTGAATCTTCAAATCATCAATTAGGTTTAATTTATTTACCAGCCATTCTTTTTTTAACCTTGCCCAGCCTTATTTTCGTGAAACTCTCAGCCACATGGCTACTTCAATTACCGGATGCCACCATTAAAAAATGGTTTGCCATCTTACTGATATCCATCGGTATTTTCATGGCATTGACCAGCTAATTTTTTTAAAAAAATTTCGTTGAGAATCTGTTAAAAATAGGTATAATGACGGATCATTTTTTGATAAGTCTTATATAAGACTTGTAGGTAGTCTTATATAAGACTTAGATCTGAAAATCTCATAATGGAGGAATTATGTCAGTTACAAACTTAGCACTGGCTGCGGCAATTCTTGCAGTACTCTACGGTGCCATCATGTCGAAATGGATATTCAATTTATCCGACGGTAATGCAAAAATGAAAGAAATTGCCTCGGCAATTCAAAAAGGCGCTTCAGCCTACTTAGCCCGTCAATATAAAACCATCAGTATTGTTGGTATTATTCTTGCGGTTCTCATTGGTTATTTTATTGATACCAACACAGCTATTGGCTTTGTCATTGGTGCTCTACTCTCAGGTGTTTGTGGTTTCATTGGAATGAATGTATCCGTGCGCTCAAACGTGAGAACAGCTCAAGCCGCAACCAAAGGTTTACCACAAGCATTTGATGTCGCATTCAAAGGCGGCGCGGTTACAGGTATGCTCGTGGTGGGATTAGGTCTGTTAGGTGTGGCTGGTTTCTATCATTATTTAGGTGGTGAATTAATTACTGATGCAAAATCGCTTAATCCACTTATAGGTCTAGCGTTTGGGTCATCACTCATTTCCATTTTTGCTCGTCTAGGTGGTGGTATTTTCACTAAAGGTGCTGACGTAGGTGCTGACTTAGTGGGTAAAGTTGAAGCAGGTATACCTGAAGACGATCCTCGTAACCCAGCTGTGATTGCAGATAACGTCGGTGACAACGTCGGTGACTGTGCAGGTATGGCAGCTGACCTTTTTGAAACCTATGCGGTCACCATCATTGCGACCATGGTATTAGGTGCACTGATGGTATCGGATGCCAATGGTGTGATCTATCCATTAGCGTTAGGTGCAGTATCTATTGTGGCCTCCGTGATTGGTTGTTTCTTCGTGAAAGCTAATTCAAAAATGAAAAATGTGATGCCAGCTTTATATCGTGGTTTAGCGATTGCTGGTATTTTATCCGCAGGTGCATTCTACTTCGTATCTCACTACCTCTTTCCTAATGGTTTTGAAATTGCAGGCCAAATGGTGTCAGCTGACCAAGTGTTTTATTCAGCACTGGTAGGTTTAGTGTTGACTGCTTTATTGGTTTGGATTACTGAATACTACACAGGTACGGAATACAAACCTGTGCAACAAGTAGCTAAAGCCTCTGAGACAGGACATGCCACGAACATCATCGCAGGTATTGGTATCTCAATGAAAGCCACGGCTCTGCCAGTACTCTCTGTTTGTGGTGCAATTTATGCATCCTATGACCTAGCGGGTCTTTACGGTGTGGCTGTCGCTGCAACGTCTATGTTATCTATGGCAGGTATTATTGTTGCGCTAGATGCTTACGGTCCGATTACCGATAATGCAGGTGGTATTGCTGAGATGTCAGGCCTTCCACAAAAAGTGCGTGATATTACTGATCCACTTGACGCGGTAGGTAACACTACAAAAGCAGTCACCAAAGGTTATGCCATCGGTTCTGCAGGTCTTGCAGCTTTAGTGCTCTTTGCTGATTACACTCACAAATTAGAAGAACATTTTGGTTTTATAACAAAATTTGACCTTAGTGAACCTATGGTGATCATTGGTCTATTCATTGGTGGTTTAATCCCATTCCTTTTTGCTGCGATGGCGATGGAAGCGGTGGGTCGTGCGGCCGCATCTGTGGTAGAAGAAGTGCGTCGTCAGTTTAAAACCATTAAAGGTATCATGACCGGTAAAGCACAACCTGATTATGCTCGTGCAGTGGATCTTTTGACCCAGGCTGCGATTAAAGAGATGATCGTACCATCGCTCCTACCCGTGGTGGTTCCAATTCTCGTCGGTGTCTACTTAGGCCCTCAAGCCTTAGGTGGTCTCCTCATGGGTACGATTATTACAGGTCTGTTTGTTGCGATCTCCATGTGTACCGGTGGCGGTGCTTGGGATAACGCTAAGAAACACATCGAAGATGGTAACCACGGTGGTAAAGGTTCAGAAGCTCATAAAGCTTCTGTGACTGGTGATACTGTCGGTGACCCATACAAAGATACAGCGGGTCCAGCAATTAACCCTCTGATTAAGATTATTAACATTGTTGCACTGCTGATTGTGCCGATTTTATAGTCTGATCCTCCATCTAAAAAACCTGTCTTATGAAGGCAGGTTTTTTTATGTCCAAGACGTTCTAAAAAAACATCAGGTGGTTCTTAGTGGATAAAAAACATAAGGTAGGTTACAAACACCGCCCAGGTAGGAATTAAAAGAACCACGCCTGCAATCCATTTAAATTTTTCAAAAAGAATGCCAGACAAAAAACTAGCCATGGCGATGGTGATTAAATTACCAGCAATCATAAGGCCTAACGATGAAAACCCTATGGTGTAAATGGGATAGGCCACACAAATCAAAAATAAAAATAGCACGCCCTTTTGATAACAACGATGACCTTTAAGCTTTTTAAAACAAAATGCTAAACTCAACATCAATAGAGTCCAAACCGTACCAATCACATAGGGTGCTGGAAAAAATTGATCACTTTGATGCATTTTTTGAGCGGTCACGCCTTCAATATTCATCGATGCAATCCAGCCATTAATAACACCTGTGACTAAAAGCACGAGAATACAAAGTTGAATCAAAGAGCGTTTATCAAGCCAATTGATCATCAAAGACTTTGCCCTGTTATTTTAAAAAAAGCTTCTTGGTATTTTTGTGAAGTCTCATCAATCACATTTTGCGGCAGCTTAGGGGCTGGCGCTTGTTTGTTCCAAGCCTGAGATTCCAACCAGTCTCTCACGTACTGCTTATCAAAACTCGGAGGTGACATACCAACTTTATAACTTTCTTTGGGCCAAAAGCGTGAGGAATCGGGGGTTAACACTTCATCCATGAGGGTGACTTGATTGTCACTATCAAGACCAAATTCAAACTTGGTATCGGCAATAATAATACCCTTCGATTCTGCTAATGCTAATGCCTTTGAATAAATTTCAATACTGATGTCACTCACCTTTTGTGTGAGATCATCGCCGATGAGTTTTTTGCATTGATCGAGCGTGATGTTCTCATCATGTTGCCCTTGTTCGGCTTTGTTCGATGGTGTAAATAACACTTGCGGTAATCGGTCCGCTTGTTTTAATCCTTCGGGAAGCTTAATACCACAGATGGTCTGGCTTGTTTGGTACTCCTTCCAACCACTACCAATAATGTAACCTCGCACAATCGCTTCTATCGGAATGGGTCTGAGTTTTTTAACCACGACAGCACGCCCCTGAATCTGCTCGATCTCATTAGGCAAGACGAAATCTTCAGGATTTTCATGCGTTAAATGATTGGGAATATCTTTAAAATAATTAAACCAAAAATTAGCCATCTGCGTTAAAACTTGACCCTTATGAGGGATCGGTTCACCCATAATGACATCAAAGGCAGACAGACGGTCGGTGGTGACAATAAGCATCTTAGTCTGATCAATGTCATAAATATCGCGCACCTTACCCTGATGAATCAGAGGCAAGCTTTGAAGATTGGATTTAAGTAAAGCCATCAAGCTGCCCTTGTCTCTAAAATTTCAACGGCCGGTAATTTTTTACCCTCAACAAATTCCAAGAAGGCGCCTCCTGCGGTAGATATGTAAGACAGATCATTTTCAACACCGAACATTTGAATGGCTGAGATGGTATCGCCACCCCCCGCTAATGAGAACGCATTTGATTTCGCAATGGCTTGCGCCAGAGCTTGGGTGCCCTGCGAGAATTGGGCAAATTCAAAAACACCAATGGGGCCATTCCATAAAAGCGTCTTGGCATCCATGATCATGGCTTCAATACCCTGCATCGAGTTAGGGCCTAAATCAAAGATCATGTCATCGGCTTCCATCTGATCAATTTTTTTCAAAATCGCTGGTTCATTGGCATCGAATTGTTTGCCACAAATGACATCGGTAATCTTTGGTAACGATGCACCACGTTGTTCTAGTTTTTTAATGATCGCTTTGGCTTGCTCGACAAAGTCGACCTCATAAAGTGACTGACCGACTTCAACGCCTTGTGCTTTTAAAAAGGTATTCGCAATACCACCACCTAAAATGAGTTGATCCACTTTATCGGATAGGGCATCTAAAATGGTGAGCTTGGTTGAAACCTTAGAGCCTCCGACAATGGCAATCATGGGGCTTTGCGGATTGGCCATCACCTTCTCTAGCGCCTCGAGCTCCTCAGCAAATAAAAACCCAGCACACGCCGTCTCACAAAACTCAGCGACACCGTAGGTGGAGGCTTGTTTACGGTGCGCTGTCCCAAACGCGTCCATGACAAACACATCCGCTAAAGCAGCATACTGTTTGGATAAGGCTTCATCATTGGATTTTTCACCAACGTTAAAACGACAATTTTCTAGCACCACCAACTCGTGTGGCTCCACATCAAACGGCTGAGACACCCAATCGCGTTGTAGGCGCACCGAGGCACCTAAATGCTCTCGTAAATAATCAGCAATCGGAGCTAAGGAATTTTCTTCGGAGTATTCACCCTCGGTCGGTCGACCTAAATGCGAGGTCACCATCACCTTAGCACCCTGATCGATGGCATATTGAATGGTCGGGATCGAGGCTTGGATACGTTTGTCGGAGGCAATCTTGCCTGACATGAGAGGAACGTTTAAATCAGCTCGAATAAGGACGCGCTTGCCTCTTAAATCAACGTCACTGATTTTAAGGGTGGCCATGTTTAGGCCTTCATCATCGCAATCGCGGTATCCAGCATGCGGCAACTAAAGCCCCACTCGTTGTCATACCAGCCAAAGACTTTGACGAGTTTGCCATCGGCACTAACCTTCGTTAAGGTTGAATCAAAATAACTTGAACCCGAAGTGTGATTAAAATCAATCGAAACTAAAGGTTCCTCGTTGTAAACCAAAACGCCTTTAAGATTTGATTCAGACGCTTTTTTCATAAGCTCATTCACCTCCTCTTTCGAGGTGGCCTTTGAGGTTGTGAGCGTTAAATCAACTAAAGATACATTCGAGGTCGGCACGCGAATCGCAACTCCATCGAGCTTGCCTTTGAGTTCAGGAATGACCAGGCCCACAGCCGAGGCTGCACCCGTCTTGGTTGGAATCATTGACACCGCCCCTGAACGTGCACGTCTAACATCGTCATGCATGTTATCTAAAATCACTTGGTCATTCGTGTATGAGTGAATCGTATTCATTAAGCCTGATTCAATACCTAGGTTATCTTGCAAGACTTTGACAATCGGTGCGAGACCATTGGTGGTGCAAGAGGCATTCGAGATGACGGTATGTTCTTGTTTAATTTGATCATGGTTCACGCCATAGACAATGGTGGCATCGACGTCTTTTTCACCTGGGGCTGAGATGAGTACTTTTTTAGCGCCGTTATCTAAGTGAAACTGACACGAGGCTTTGCCACGAAAGGCACCGGTGCACTCTAACACGAGATCGACACCGAGCTCACCCCACACCAACTCGTCGGTGTTGCGTGTATTAAAGTAACGAATACGATCCCCATTGACGATAAAGGCATCATCGGTAGTGGTCACCTCAGCATCAAAACGGCCATGTTGGCTATCGTATTTCAAAAGATGGGCATGCTTTTCAATCGTGCCGCGTGAACAGTTCACGGCAATGACTTCAATGTCTTTGTAATGATTTTCATAGATGGCTCGAAGGACCAAACGGCCAATTCGACCAAAGCCCGAGATTGCTACTTTAATTGTCATGAATACATCCTTAAGGTTTAAATAATTAAGGCACCTTTAAAAAAGATGCCTTAATGTTCAAGCATTGAGTCGTGCTGTTATAAAACCGATTGTACGGTTTTAACCACGTTATCTACAGTAAATCCAAAGTGCTCCATGAGAACACCGCCAGGTGCAGATTCGCCGTAGGTATTAATACCGACATATCCACCATCAAGTCCGACGTACTTAGCCCAGTAGTCAGTGACACCGACTTCAATCGCAACACGTTTCACACCTGGAGTTAAAACGCTATCACGGTAGGCCTTGTCTTGACGATCAAAAGCATGGGTACATGGCATTGAGACCACGCGTGCATTGATGTTGTGTTCTTTCAGAGCTGCTTGCGATTTCATGGCAAGATCCACTTCAGAACCGGTTGCAATTAGAATCACATCCGCTTTGCCATCTGCGTCAGAAAGGACATAACCACCGTTTCTAATTTCAGCAATTTGTGCATCGGTACGCGCATTAAAGCCTGTACCTTGTCGTGTGAGAACCAAACTGGTTGGGTTGTTTGCATTCTCAACCGCCGCAGTCCATGCCACCGCTGTTTCGGTTGCATCACATGGACGCCACACTTCCATGCGTGGAATGAAACGTAAACCTGACGTTGTTTCAATTGGTTGGTGGGTCGGCCCATCTTCACCTTGGCCAATCGAGTCATGGGTGAGCACATAAACCACACGCTGTTTCATCAGTGCCGACATACGCATGCCGTTTCTCATGTAGTCAGTAAATTGATGGAAGGTACCACCAAACGGTAGGAAACCACCATGAAGAGCCATACCATTCATGATCGCTGCCATACCAAATTCACGCACACCGTAAGAGATGTAGTTACCTGGTTTTTTACCACTCACATGTTCGAATGCTGAACAGCTGGTTAAATTTGAACCGGTCAAATCCGCTGAGCCGCCAATGAATTCCGGTAGCACAGGTGCTAGGGCTGCAATAGCATTTTGCGATGCTTTACGTGTTGCAACCTTCTCACCTGCTTCATTCGCGGCTTTGATCATGGCATCGGTATGTTTCTTCCAATCTTTAGGAAGTTCACCCGCCATACGACGTTTAAATTCAGCCGCTAAATCTGGATGGGCTTTTTCATAAGCTGCAAATTTAGTATTCCACTCATCCTCACGCGCTTGGCCTTTATCTTTCTGGTTCCAACCGTCATAAACATCTTGAGGGATCACAAAAGGAGCATGCTCCCAACCAATTTCTTTTCGAACGAGAGCCACTTCATCTTCACCTAGGGCTGCACCGTGACAGTCATGCGAGCCTGCTTTATTGGGTGAGCCTTTACCGATAATGGTTTTACAACAAATGATGGTTGGTTTATCGGTGACTTTTTTCGCTTCTTGAATGGCTTTATCCACCGCATCAAAGTCATGGCCATCAACGTTTCGTATTGCATGCCATCCATAGGACTCAAAACGTGCTGCTGTATCATCGGTGTACCAGCCTTCGATATGACCATCAATCGAGATACCGTTATCATCCCAGAACGCAATCAGTTTTCCTAAGCCCCATGTACCTGCAAGTGCACAGGTCTCATGTGAGACACCTTCCATCAAACAGCCATCGCCTAAGAACACATAGGTGTAATGATCGACGATGTCATGGCCTGGGCGGTTAAATTGGTTAGCGAGCAGTTTTTCCGCCATCGCAAAACCAACACCGTTACTGATACCTTGGCCTAAAGGGCCTGTGGTTGTCTCAACACCAGGTGCATAACCGTACTCTGGGTGACCTGCACATTTTGAATGCAATTGACGGAATGTTTCAATTTCCTTCATGGGAAGATCGTAGCCTGTTAAATGCAGCAATGAATAGATGAGCATCGAACCGTGACCATTCGATAAAATAAAACGATCGCGGTTTGCCCAATCAGGATTTTTAGGGTTGTGACTTAAGTGATGGTTCCATAAAACCTCACCAATTTCTGCCATACCCATCGGTGCGCCAGGGTGACCTGAGTTTGCTTTTTGGACTGCGTCCATTGCTAATGCACGGATTGCATTCGCTAAATCTTGTCTTGATGCCATGTTTCCTCCCAAAGTGGTAACTTAGTGAACATGATTCATATCATGTTTCATTATTATTTTCGTAATCTTTAATTATTAACCAAACAGCCCCTTCAATCAAGGTATTGCATGGTTTAATTCGCGACTTCTTCCTTCCATTTAATCGAGCAGCCAATGCTCGCAATTTGCGCTTGAGGGCCAACTTGCGTTTCAGCTATGAGCTTCATGGCCTCAAATAAATCACGACGATTCTCTGGCGGTGGCTCGCCCCGTCCTGTCGCATCAAAACGGCCCCGGTACTGCAATTCAAAATCTTTATTGAAGCCAAAAAAATCAGGTGTACAAATCGCATCATAGGCTTTGGCCACAACTTGCGTTTCATCAAATACGTAAGGAAAGCTAAATTGATGCTCGCTCGCCACCTTTTGCATATTCTCAAACGAATCCTCAGGGAAGTTGATCACATCATTACTTGAGATCGCAATGGTATTGATCCCGAGAGACTCTAATTGTCTGATATCTTCCACCAAACGCGGTAAAATAGCTTTAACATAAGGACAATGGTTGCAAATGAACATGATTAACAAACCCTTCTCACCTGAGGCTGCTTGTAATGTCCAATCTTTGCCATCCACGCCTTTGAGCTTAAAGTCTTTGGCCTTCCAGCCAAATTCACAGACCGGTGGATTTAAACTAACCAAACTCATTTCTCCCGAATAAATTTAATGAGACGATTTTACCATCCAAGCAGCCTGAAGTTAAATACAACGATCCCGTTGGATGATTTTGCTGCACGTCATCTAGCCCAAGTCTTACGCGCCAAGGTCGGAGATAGGATTATCCTCTTTAACGGGGATGGATTCGATTACGAGGCTGAAATCAAACATGTCGATCGACGTGATGTCAGTGTTAAGATTCTTAATCAATTAGCTAACCCAAATGAATCTAAAATTCACATTCATCTATTCCAAGCACTCTCCTCCAATGAAAAAATGGACCTGGTAGTGCAAAAGGTAGTAGAACTAGGCGTTCAAGCAATCACACCAATCATTGCCTCAAGAAGCCAGATGCGCCTAAAAGACGAGAAGCGCGACAAAAAATTACAGCACTGGCAACAAATTGCCATTTCAGCTTGCGAGCAATCAGGTCGTGCAGTGATACCTGAGATTTACCCTGTCAGCCTTTTAACTGAAAGTATGAATCAGATGGATGACGCTGCGCTGAATATCATGCTCGATCCTGAAGCAAAGATACAGCTCAATCAACTTGCATCGATGGATACACCCTCCCACATCAATGTCTTGATTGGTCCTGAAGGTGGTTTTAGCGAGGATGAAATTCAACTATGCCAATCAAAAAAAATCATCACCTTAAGTCTAGGTCCGCGTATTTTACGTACAGAGACAGCGCCAATTGCGACCCTTGCACTATTACAATACCTTTTTGGTGATTTTGTATAAAATACATTAAAAATGATATAAAATAGCAATATATTCATATATATTGTATTTTATGCAAAAAATAATTGGAAATAATCTAAGAAATCTTAGAAAGTTGCATCAAATGAGCTTAGAGGCCTTAGCTCAAAAAATTGCCATGAGCCCGGGCAACCTGTCTCGTATTGAGCGAGGTGAGGTCAATGTCAGTGTCGGGCTTTTAGAAAAATTATCACAAGCACTTCATTGTGAGGTCAGTGATTTTTTTAATGCAGCCTCATCAAGCTCGCAAACCTTTATTGAACAATTCAGGCAATCTGCTAAATACATTAACCAATTTAATCAAAAAACCTTTGTGATCGCGCTGAGCGGTGAGGTTTTTACCGAGGCACAATTCGAATCGATTGCCTTTGACATTAATCTATTACGCTCTTTAAATATTCAAATTGTGATTGTGCATGGCATTCGCCCACAAATTGATGGGGTGTTACAAGAAAATCATATTCATTCACAACTGGTCAATAATGTTCGCGTCACCGATCAAGCCAGTCTCAAGCATGTGATTGATGTTAATGGTCGTATCCGTACGCAAATAGAGGCTTTACTGTCGTCGAGCCTGATTAACTCGCCTTTATTTGGTAGTGATATTAAGATCTCTAGCGGTAATTTCTTAACTGCGAGACCTTTGGGTGTGCTCTCAGGAATCGATATGCAATTTACTGGGCAAATTCGAAAAGTCGATCATGAAGCTATTCAAAATAAATTAAATCAAAAAGAAATCGTTTTAATTTCCCCCTTAGGCTTCTCACCCATTGGCGACGTGTTTAATTTATCCTATGAGCAAGTCGCCTCCCAAGTCGCCTCTGCAGTAAAAGCGCAAAAACTGATCTATTATGTGAATGCAGACGGCATCCTTAATTTAAGGGGTGAACTGATTCCCGAACTCACCACAGAGAAAGCTGAAAATTTAATTGGGCAGATTGAAGCGAGTACCACACCACAAAATGCGCCTTTTATTTCCTACAGCGATTTTAATATTCTCAAAAGTAGCTTACAGGCCATTCAAAATAAGGTTGAAAAGATTCATTTAATCAATCGACATAAAAATGGCTCATTGATCGAGGAGCTCTTTACGGATGAGGGGGCAGGTACGGTACTGACCGAGTATCCGCTTGAAACCATTCGTCCTGCAAAACTAAGAGACATTAAGAAAATATTTCAACTGATTGAGCCCCTAGGTCAGGATGGGGTTCTGGTTGAACGTGCCGTGGTGCAGATCGAAAAAGAAATCGATCATTATTTCGTCATGGAATACGACCTTAATTTAATTGGCTGTGTCGCCCTTTACGAATACGACAGGATGATTGAAATTGCCTGCTTTGCCATTGATAAACATTATTACAATCAGGGTTACGGTTCAAAACTTTTAAGTTATTGTGAAAAAGAAGCTAGACGAAGGCAAGTAGACACGGCTTTTATCCTCACTACACAATCGGAACATTGGTTTTTGGAAAAAGGTTTTCAACTCACTGATAAAGAATACATGCCTGAAAATCGAAAAAAAATCTATCAGGCCGAGAGAAACTCTAAATTCTTAAGCAAAAAGATATAAAATAACGTTTTTTAATGATGAATAAGCTGAATGACTCCAAACGATAAAGCTAAAATTTTAAGTGAGGCGCTGCCTTACATAAAAAAATTCTTCGATAGGACCATTGTCATCAAATACGGTGGCAATGCCATGGTCGATGAAAGCCTGAAGCAATCCTTTGCGAAGGATGTTGTTTTGCTTAAACTCGTCGGTATGAACCCAGTGGTGGTTCATGGTGGTGGCCCACAAATTAATGCGCATTTAGATAAATTGGGTAAAAAAGGAGAATTTATCAATGGCATGAGAGTCACCGATGAGGAGACCATGGACATCGTTGAAATGGTGTTAGGGGGTCAGATCAATAAAGAGATTGTCCAGCTCATTAATAATAATGGTGGTAAGGCCGTGGGTCTCACAGGCCAAGACAGTAACTTTATTCATGCGAAAAAACTCATTATCAAGGATGAAAAAGATAAGCTTAAAGACCTTGATCTCGGTCAAGTGGGTGATATTGCCAGCATTGATCCAGCACTCATACATTTTCTAGATAGTGGTGACTTTATTCCTGTCATCGCACCGATTGGCATTGGTGAGGATGGGAAAACTTATAACATTAATGCAGACTTAGTCGCAGGCAAATTAGCCGATATCTTGAGGGCTGAAAAACTTGTATTGATGACCAACACGCCTGGGGTTTTAGATAACAATCAAAAACTCATCACGGGTCTAACGCCTAAAGAAATTGAAAAACTCGTTGAGGATGGCACGTTATCCGGTGGCATGTTACCAAAAATCAATTCGGCATTAGATGCGGCCAAGAGTGGTGTGAGCGCGGTTCATATAATCGATGGCAGGGTTGAGCATGCCCTTCTTTTAGAAATCCTAACGGATCAAGGTGTAGGTACCCTTATTAAGGCTAAGTAATTGAGGCGCGTTTGCTGGATCTTTGATCTCGATAACACGCTCCACTTTGCCGATGAATTTATCTTTCCCCAAGTCAATGAAAAAATGAATCGCTACATCCAAAAACATTTGGGTGTCTCCTCAACCAAAGCCTCAAGTCTTCGTCAGACTTACTGGGATCAATACGGTGCCACATTAAGAGGATTGATTCGACATCACAACATTGATCCAAAAGATTTTTTAAAAAAAACACATGACTTAGCTTTTCATGATGATCATATTATTTTTGAAAACCTGATTCATCAGATATTTAGAAAATTAAGGGGTCGCAAAATTATTTTTACCAATGCACCGCAAAGGTATACAACGATTATTTTAAAAAAAATGAACGTGCATCATTTCTTTGACTTTATTCATGCCATCGAGCATTCAAAATTTCATGGGAAGCCAAGCACACTAAGTATCAAGAAACTGATACGAAATACAAAAACCAAACAGGCTTACTTTGTTGATGACACCCTAGCCAATTTAAAAAAAGCCAAGCAGTATGGCTTGAAAACCATATGGATCAATGACTCATTAAAAAAACCAAGCTTTATAGATTTTAAAATTAAAAATATTAACGCGATGAGACGCTTAAGAATTAAGCCTGTTTAAATAACTCAAAACGTAATTGTTTAATTTTGTCACCGAGTGCTTTACCTTGAAGTGGGTCATCACTCATCGAGGGTTGTTGTTCTAACTTTTTTTCAAAAAGATGAAGATGTTGTTTAAATTGGCCCACAACTGAATTCTTAAGAGCCAAAGCGTGGCACAAAAGATTCACATAATCTAACACAGCATAAGTGATGTCAGGTCGTCTAAAAAAATCAAATTGATTAATCAGATTAAAGCGAGACTCATCATTCAAATCATGAATATGGATCAGATCTTGAAATGAATTTTTTATATGATTGATGACATTGGTCTGTCGGCTGTTAATTTTTAGTTTTTTGATGGTTTTATCAAGTGAATTTTTAAAAGTACCATGATCGAAGTACAACAACATTAAAACCAAACTTAATCGATCATCCAAATCTATATTTTGAAAAGCATCTAGCTTACATAATGCTTCTAAGGAGGCATGATTTTCAGTGTAATTGGCATCAGGCATGATGACATCCAGTGCGCCACATGCGTGCAAGACCTCAAACATTAAAGCCGCTCCCTTCTCTACTAAGCCTTTTTTGATCTCTTCAATAATGCGTTCAGAGGATAAGGATTGAATCTCGTCGTTTCCAACAATTTTTTGAAGGAGCTTTTGCGTTGCTGGATCAATCGAAAACTCAGGCAGCTTAGCCTGAAAACGTGCCACCCTTAAAACACGGAGAGGGTCTTCCTCAAAGGCATCACTGACATGTCGAATAATTTTATGTTTAACATCATCCATGCCCCCAAAGGGATCGATAAATTGACCTTCCTCATCTTGGGCAATCGCATTAATGGTGATGTCACGTCTTTGTAAATCTTCCTCTAAAGTAACATCGGGTGAAGCATAAAACTCAAAACCATGATAGCCGCGACCTACTTTTTTTTCAGTTCTAGCTAGCGCATACTCTTCGTGTGTTTTAGGATGTAAAAAGACCGGGAAGTCCTTACCTACTGGCTTAAAACCTTGCTTAATCATGGCTTCAGGATGTGAGCCTACGACCACGTAATCTTTATCTTTTGTTGGTATATTAAGCAACTGGTCTCTTACCGCACCTCCAACTAAGTATGTCTTAATCATCTTGTCTCTTTAAGGTAAATCGCCAAATCTTTCAACGTTGATTTAAATTGATAAGCATCATTAATGTTCACTATATTATCAACGCTCATAGACTTCAAATTGTCGCGAGTAATTAACTTCACTGGAAGCAATTCTAAAAACCAAACCGTCATCCAAGCTAACCTTTTTGGCAAAGGAATGATGATTCTTTTTTGACCTGAGGCTTCTAGAATTAGACGAATAATTTCAATAAACGTATAAACCTTAGGCCCACCCACATTGTAGGTCTTATTAAATGTTTTTTTATCCTGCAGGCTTTTTAACATCATCTCAACGAGATCCTCGCAGGCAATGGGTTGAAATTTTGATTGAGGGGAGACTAACATCAAAATGGGAAGGAAATTAAGTAACTTTCTAAATAGATTAATAAAGCTGTCTTGTTCACCGAAAACGATCGAGGGTCTAAAAATAGTCCAGGCGGTAGTTTTTAAATTCTTCTTAATATAGGTTTCACCCTCAAATTTTGATTGTAAATAGTTACTCGGTCCCTCTTTTGAGGCTCCAAGCGCACTTAGATGAATAAAACGTTTAATCTTTAATTGATTGAGGGTGTGGGTGAGTTTTTTTAACCATAAAGCATGAATTTGATGGAAACTATTTTTCTTATCTTCATGCAAAATCCCAATGCAATTAATCACCACATCGGAACCCACTAAGAGAGTTTTTAAATCAGTGGATTCTTGATATTCATATAATTTTAAATTGGGTAAAACTTTTAAATGGTTAGCTTTTATTTTTTTTTGAGTAAACAGTCTTATTTGAATCTTTTGTTTAGCTAGATGGGCAATGAGCCTAGACCCAATAAAACCTGATCCCCCAAAAATTGAAACGGTCCTCATACAAACTAAATATGTAAGACTCTTAGGATAAGATAGGTTAAGCCGATAATCGCGCCAATTAGGATCGTGTAATTGAAAATCGAACGAATCACGTAAAGGTATTTTTTATTTTTTGTCACACCATAAAAAATAAATAAAACTAAAAAAGTGATCAGAAGGATAACGAGTGCTAGACGAAGAAAAACCATTTTTAAGCCTCAATCACCTCAGGGACTTCGTTAATGATCTCACTCATTTTAAGGTAGCTCTGAGCCAAATCGGATGTAATTGGGTCGTTCACATCCATAGGTTTCATTTCCCATTTATCGGTTTCTTCCGCTAACTTTCTAAGCAGTCGATTATTTAATTCATGGCCTGATTTATAGGCAGTAAATTTACCTATGATAGGTTTTCCTAAAAGGTAAAGATCACCCATGGCATCTAATATTTTATGGCGCACAAATTCATCTGTGTATCTCAAGCCATCATCATTAATGATTTTAGACTCATCTAGAACAATGGCATTATCTAATGAACCTCCTCTAGCTAAACCATTAGCTCTTAAAAATTCAACCTCGTGCATAAACCCAAAAGTTCTCGCTCGGCTGATTTCTGAGACATAAGAATCCTTAAAAAAATCAATCACAACATGACTGTCATCATCCTTGAAGGCAGGATGTGGAAAATCAATCGTAAAGTCAATCAAAAAGCCTGGATGAGGATCAAAGCGAGCTGATTTATCTCCATCATTCACCTCAATAGCTTCTTTAATAAAAACAAATTGTTTTGGGAGTGTTTGATCGATGATACCAACTGATTTTATAAGATATATAAAAGAAATTGAGCTTCCATCCATAATAGGAAGTTCAGGGCCATTGACTTCTATTAGGATATTATCGATCCCTAAAGCACTCAGGGCAGACATTAAATGTTCAACGGTAGCAACTTTAAATTCCTCTGTACCAATGGCTGAACATAGTTTGGTATCTTGAACAATGGTTGGATCAGCCTTTATCTTCATAGGCGATGTTAAATCAGTCCTACAAAAAACAATGCCATGATTTTCAGGTGCAGGTTTGAGGGTGAGTTTAACTTTTTTGCCTGAATGAAGGCCCACTCCGGTTGCGCTTACAGAGTCTTTGATCGATCGTTGCAAGATCACTTGTTATTCCTTAAAAAGGAAGGGATATCATACTCATCCTCGGCCTCAGAGCGCATACGATCTAGATTGTTTTCAGAATTGTCGGTAAATACATTCAATACATCACTCTCTTTTTTATCATCAACTGCATCAGCTGTGGTCTCTGACGATTCATCTTCATAAACAAAACTTGTCATCACATCATCAGATACCTCTTGCTGTGCACTCGAGTTATTGTTTAATCCGGTCGCAACCATGGTCACACGAATACCGTTAACCATAGAGTCATCAATGACATTGCCCACAATAATGTTGGCCTCTTCAGCCGCATATTGTTTGATAATCTCCATGACTTCAAAATATTCTTTCATCTTAAAATCACGGCTTGCTGAAATATTGACCAAAATACCTTTGGCGTTATTGAGATTAACATCCTCTAATAATGGGCATGCAACAGCGGCTTTGGCTGCAATAATAGCTCTATCAGATCCTTCAGAGAAACCTGAGCCAATCATTGCCATACCCATTTCGCTCATGACTGTTTTTACATCAGCAAAATCAACATTAATCATTCCAGGACTATTAATGATTTCTGCAATGCCTGCCACAGCACTATAGAGCACATTATTGGCTGCCCCAAAAGCTTCCACAAAGGTCACATCCTCGCCTAAGACCCCCATTAATTTCTCATTCGGTATTGTAATTAACGAGTCAACATGTTTGATTAATTCTTGAATACCCTCTTTTGCTACACGTGTGCGCTTACCCTCAAAATCAAAAGGTTTCGTCACCACAGCGACGGTTAATATTCCCATCTCTTTTGCAATTTGAGCAATCACGGGTGTCGCTCCAGTCCCGGTGCCACCCCCCATACCGGCGGTAATAAAAAGCATATCTGCACCCTGGATGGCATTAGCAATCATCTCTTTATCATCCATCGCAGCCTGTTTGCCCGTATCAGGTCTTGATCCTGCACCCAAACCCTGTGTTAAGATTTCTCCAATTTGAACAATGTTATTTGCCTGGCTCTTTTGTAGGGCTTGTAGGTCTGTATTAACACAAAGAAAATCAACACCCGTGACATTTTTTTCAATCATGTAATCCACGGCATTACCTCCGCAGCCACCGACACCCATAACTTTAATTAGCGCTTTTTGTTTTTTGTTTTCAATAACCTCAAACATTAATCAGCCTTCAATTTTTAAAAATTACCTTGGAACCACATTTTCATTTTCTTAAACAAGTCCATGACTGAATTTCCATCAGGCCATCTTGACTCGCCATGAGTTAAATCTTCTTTAGCCATTTTTAATAACCCAATCGCTGTGGCATATCTTGGGTTTTCAACCACCTGAAGCAAACCATCAACATCCCTGGGTATCCCTATTCTAACAGGCATATTGAATACTTTTTCACCTAAATTTACCATTCCTCTCATCATGGAAGACCCACCCGTAATAACAACACCCGAGGCAATCGCATTGCCCATCCTGCTTCTTTGTAATTCATTTCGAATTAATTCAAAAAGTTCTTTAACCCTCGGCTCAATCACTTCAGATAGCGCTTGCGACGTTATCTTTTTAGGTTCTCTTCCATCAACCATGGGAATCTCAATAATCTCACTTGGAGAGGCCATGAACGTTGTTGCAGCCCCATAATTAATCTTAATATCCTCTGCGGATTGCATCGGTGTCCTAAAAGCAACAGCAATATCATTGGTGATTTGATCACCAGCTATAGGAACAACTGCGGTATGCTGAATCGATCCATTTTTAATGATGGCAATATCTGTGGTGCCACCTCCGATGTCAATTAATAACACCCCTAAATCTTTTTCATCTCGGGTCAACACCGCCTCACTGGAAGCTAATGGCTGAAGAACCAATTCAGCCACATCTAGACCACAACGCTTAATACACTTAATAATATTTTGAGCAGCAGCAATAGCGCCTGAAACAATATGAACTTTTACTTCCAGCCTCATACCACTCATGCCCAAAGGCTCTTTAATTTCCCTTTGATCATCAAGGATATATTCTTGTGTTAAAACATGGAGCACTTGTTGATCAGGAGGTAATGTAATTGCTTGGGCAGTCTCCAGCACCCTATCAACATCCATTTGACTCACCTCAGAATCACGCACCTTGACCATGCCATGAGAATTGAGACTCTTAATATGGCTGCCTGCAATGCCAGTATAAACATCTTTTATTTTACAATCTGCCATCAATTCAGCCTCTTCAATCGCTCTTTGAATAGCTTGTATGGTTGTGTCTATATTAATGACAACGCCCTTTTTAAGGCCTTTAGATAAATGTTGTCCCAATCCTATGATTTTTAATACATCATCTTCTTGAATCTCTGCAACAATGACAACAATTTTAGATGTGCCAACATCAAGGGCAACCACTAAATTTTTATCTTCTTTGCCATTTATCATAATGCTGTATTATTTATTGCCTTTGTTTTTTTGGGTTCTATCAATTTTTTGATTGAAAATCCATTTTTATATCTCAAATCCACGTACTCAATTCTACTGTCAAGCTCTTGTAATACAGTTTGATAGCGATCTATAAAAAGGTCTAATTTTGCTATAACATCTTTTCTACCAAGATAAATTTTCATCTGGTTATTTGTTTGAACTTCCCATGACAATCTATCTGACAGTGTTATTGTATCAATTTGCATCAATTCTTTTTGAAGTATTTTGTTAATTTCAAAAAATTTTTCTGCCATTTCTTTAGCAAACTCATTAGAACCATAAAATGAGGGTAAATCTTCTTGAAAAGCCGCGTTAAAAATCTCACCTTGATCATTGATCAATCCATAATTAACCCATCGACCAATCACACGATGTTCCTCAATTTTTACCTCAAGCTTATCAGGCCAAACCCTTCTGATACCCACCTCTCTTACCCAGGGTAATTTTTTAAATGCTTTACGGATCAAATTTAAATCAATGGCAAAAAAATTTCCCCTGACATATTGTTTATTAATCATCTCAACTTGAGCTAAATCAATATTTTGATAGTCATCTTTGATAATGATCTCCTTGAATGGAAGATCAATCCTAATTAGCAGCTGATAAATGATAAAAATAATGCATGGGATCATTAATAGATAAATCAAAAAAATTAATTTTCTTAAATTTTCAATTTTTTCAAACATGGGCTGTCTTCAAAATATTTAAAACGAGCTGTTCAAAATTGATTCCATCATTTTTGGCTGAAAGAGGAACTAAGCTATGGCTGGTCATACCTGGAATGGTATTAACTTCAATGATAAATGGCTCATCAATATCTTTAACCAAAAAATCAACACGTCCCCAGCCTGAACAGCCAATTAATTCAAATGCATCTAATGCTAATTGATCAAGCTTTATTTTTAAGCTTTGATCAATGTTCGCAGGGCAAATAAAAATGGTATCATCCCGAATATATTTAGCCTCATAATCGTAAAATCCATTTTTTGGTATGATTTCAATGATAGGTAGTGTCTTATTTTGCAAAATAGGAACGGTGTATTCTCTCCCAGAAATCATTTCCTCCGCAAATACAATATCATCAATTTTTAAGGCATCAATCAATAACCTATCGAATTCTTCCTTAGTGTTTATTCTATAAATCCCTAAGCTAGATCCTGAATTAGAAGCTTTTAAAAAAAATGGTGGTTTAATTTCTAAGATCACCTCATCAAAACTGGTATCTTTTTCAACAAGTTTAAATTTTGGCGTGGGAATTTTTTTCGAGCTCCATATGGTCTTTGATTCGTATTTATTCATTCCAATTTTAGAAGCTGCTGCATTACTACCCGTGTAAGGCAATTGCATTGAATCCAAATAACTTTGTATTTTTCCATCTTCACCATCTTTTCCATGAAGACAAATAAACGCACAATCAAATTGATCTAAAAGAGCTAAGTCATCAAATTTTGGATCAAATGCTTGGGCCTTAATTGATAGTGATTTTAATGCCTTTAATACAGCTTTACCGCTTTCTAAAGATATTTCTCTTTCATTTGAGTTGCCTCCCATAAGTACAGCGACATTCTGATATTTAATGGTCATTGAGTTTATTTCCAATAATTTTAACTTCGGTTTCTAAATGAATATTCTTACTTTTATAAACTTCAGATTGAATATGTATTATTAATCTTTCAATATCATCGGCAGATGCATCCCCCGTATTAATAATGAAGTTTGCATGTTTTTCAGACACACGTGCACCACCAATTTGATATCCCTTTAACTGACATTCCTCAATAAGCTTTGCTGCATAATGATTCTCTGGGTTTCTAAATGTCGAGCCGCCAGTAGGCCAATTAAGAGGCTGGCTCTCTTTGCGAGTAAAAAGCAACGATTTTATTTCTTGTTCTGATACTTCTTTGTTGCCTTTCTCAAATTCAAGCCAGGCTGCTAAAAAAAATTCTTTTTTATTTTTAGGTTCGACATAGCGATAGTTAATCTCGAATTCCTCTTTTTGTCTTATGTGTTGATGGCCATCCATATCAATGGTTAAAACCTGTTTAACAAAATTCCATGTTTCAAAACCATAACAACCGGCATTCATGGCTAAGGCTCCTCCAACGGTTCCAGGAATGCCTGCAAAAAAAGCGCAATTTTTATAGCCTGACTTAGCAGCAAACTTGGAAAGCTTTGAACAACTTAACCCTGCCTCAGCATAAATAAGATCAGGGGGCTCCTCTTTAACTTCGCTGATACCCTTATGAAGCATAATAATGGTTCCATGATAACCACCATCCCGAAAAAGAGTATTTGAACCTAATCCAATGAACGTAATAGGTTGCGGTATTTTTTTGGCACGCAATAATTCAGCCAATTTTTCCTTATCCGAGCATATCAAAAAATTTTCTGCCAACCCACCTACTCGCCAACTATTAAAATCTCTTAATGGCACATTTTGATAAATTTTATTTTGTTCCACTTAAACTAACCCAAAAACTGTTGGACAAAATTTCCAACCGAACCTGCACCCATAATAATTAAAATAGATTGATCATCAATTTCATCACCAATGATTTTTTTTGCAGCCCGCATATCAGGCAAGTAAAAGGTTTTTTTATTTTTTAATTTGTTAATAAGATGTTTGGTTGAGATACCCTCAATTTCACTCTCTCCAGCAGAGTAAATGTCAAACAAAAATAATTTTTCTGGTCTCTTCAAAACCTTGATGAAATCATCATATGAGTCTCGTGTCCTAGAAAATCTGTGGGGCTGAAATACTAAACTTATTTTTTTTCCTGGATAGCCTTTTTTTGTAGCTTCAAGCACTGCTTCAATCTCTGTAGGATGGTGGCCATAATCATCGACCAACATTATCGTTTTATTGAATAAGGTAATATCAGGGTACACATCATAACGTCGAGCTACCCCCTGGAAACCATCCAAACCTTTTTTAATATCAGTGACACTTACGCCGTACTCCAATCCTAATGCAATCGCAGCAAGGGCATTTCTAACATAATGTACCCCGGGTAAATTAATAGTTACTTCGAATTTTTTGGACTTATAAAACTTGTCGATGACCTGAAACGTCATTTTATTTCCTAAATGACTTATTTTCTTTGCTTGTATAAGAGCATTTCGATGTAAGCCGTATGTGACAATCTTTCTTGAAATGAAAGGTAATATTGCTTTAATGTTTGGATCATCAAGACATAAAAAAACATGTCCGTAAAAAGGTGTTTGGTGAATAAAATCTAAAAAAGTTTTTTTGAGTCGATCAAAATCACCCTGATAGGTTTCCATGTGATCTCGGTCAATGTTAGTGACGATTGCATTGATAGGATTTAAATGTAAGAAGGATGCATCAGACTCATCAGCCTCAACGACAAATAAATCACCCATACCCAGTTTTGCGTTGGCTTTAGTTGAATTAAGTCTTCCACCAATCACATAAGTGGGATCCATTCCACCGGAAGATAATATGGAAGCAAGCATGCTGGTTGTTGAGGTTTTTCCATGCGTTCCAGCGACTGCGATACCTTTTTTAAATCTCATTAATTCTGATAACATTTCGGCACGGGGAATAATGGGTATACCTAATTTTTGAGCGGCTTTAATTTCTACATTATTTTTAGGTATCGCCCCAGAGACAACGACAACATCAACACCTTTTACATTTGATATTTGATGTTTGCCAAATATTTTTAAACCCATACTCTTTAATTGTTTGACTGTTTGCGATGGATTAAGGTCGGATCCAGAGACCTCAAAACCAAGATTAAACATGACCTCCGCGATCCCCCCCATTCCTGAGCCACCAATACCTATGAAATGAATTTTTTTGACTTTATCTTTCATGAATTTAAACAATAATCTATTATTTGGTTGCAGGGATCTAAAGAGGCTTTAATTTTTGCATTACGGGCCATTTGAATACATTTTTTACGAGATAATTTTTTTAACGCATCGGACAATTCAACACCTATCTCACTTTCTAAAATAATTTGTGCCCCCTTTTTTTTCTCTAATAATCTTGCATTAAAATATTGATGATTATCAACTGCATGAGGGTATGGAACAAGTATACTTGCAACTCCAGATATACTTAATTCTGATACTGTAATGGCCCCCGCTCGAGCAATGACTATATCCGCCCATTCATAATATTTTTGTATATTTTTAATGAATGCTTTCACAGAAACAGTTAATTGTGATTTTTTATAGTTATCTATCAAAGCAAGGTAGTGTTTCATACCTGATTGATGGGTGATTATAAATTGTTTGTCTTTTGAGAGGCTCGATAAGATATCAGGTATTTTTTCATTAAAACTTAATGCGCCCAGACTGCCTCCGATAATTAGAATTCTCAAGGCGCCTTTTCTTTTTAAAAATCTTTGCGAAGGTTCTTTGATTTTGTAAATACTCTCTCTTACAGGATTACCAATGACTTGACCTTTTAATTGATCATTTTTAAGGCCAAGGAATACTTTATCTGCTATAAGCGATAGATATTTATTAGCTAAACCTGGGATTGAATTTTGCTCATGAATAACCACAGGGATATTTTTAATCTTAGCTGCAATTGCAATTGGGGCGCAAATATATCCTCCCATCAAAATAATTATTTTAGGCTGAATTTTTTTAAGCAATAACAATGACTGATAAATTGCATTCAATAAAATAAAGGGGATTTTGAGCCAATTAAATAAACCTTTTCCACGAGCACCTGACATGTTGATTGAATAAAAGTGAATCTTTTTTTTATCAACCAATTCGTTCTCCATGCCTTTTGGTGTCCCAGCCCATGAAACTTTAATTTTTCTAGTTAAACATGCATTGGCGATAGCTAATCCTGGAAAGATGTGACCTCCTGTTCCAGCTGCTGCAATCAAAAAATGAGGCTTATTAATAAAATTGACCTCTCATATTTTTTCTATTTTCATGATCTATTTTTAAAACAATAGCTAATGCGATCATGTTCATTAAAATACTGCTACCCCCGTAAGATAAAAGTGGGAGCGTTAAGCCTTTTGTAGGGAATAGGCCTAAATTGACACCCATATTGATAATACCTTGAACGCCAAACCATAAGCCAACCCCTTGAGCCATTAATGCAGCAAAATGTTTTTTATTTTGAATGGATTCTTTTGCGATGCCAAACATTCTTAAAACCAAATAGGCAAATAATACAATCACAAAGGTAACTCCAACAAAACCAAATTCTTCACCTAAAACGGCCAAAATAAAATCTGTATGTGCTTCAGGTAAATATTGTAATTTTTCAACACCGCCACCCAACCCAACACCAAATATTTCTCCTCTGCCAAATGCAATTAAAGAGTGAGTAAGTTGATAACCTTTTCCGAATGGATCAGACCATGGATCTAAAAAGCCTACTATTCGCTCCATACGGTAAGGCGAACTTATAATTAAAAAGTAAATACTGATAGGTGCAAAAATTAAAAGGCTAAAGAATATTTTATAAGTCAGACCTCCTAAAAAAAGAATACCCATAGCAATTAGAGTAATAACTGCTAGCGCACCAAAATCAGGCTCTAAAAGTAAAAGAAAACCCGTTAAAACAATAACGCCTAACATCGGTAAAAACCCTTTAATAATGGTTCGCATCTGTTTTGATTTTCTTAAGACGTAATCCGACGCATACATGATGGTAAATAGTTTTACGATTTCTGAGGGTTGAAAATTGAAAAAAATAAGGGATATCCACCTTCGACTGCCATTCACTTCTCTTCCTATGCCAGGGATAAGAACTATTACCAGTAATATTAACCCTAATATAAATAAATAAGGTGCTGTTCTTTGCCAAAAATAAATGGGTATCAGAAAACAGATATAACCTAAGATAAATCCAAGCAGAATATAGATTGATTGCCTTACTAAATAATAGTAATTCTCATAATTAGATAACTTACTTGCAGCTGCGCTATCTACTGAGGAGGAATAAACCATGACAAGGCCTAATCCTAATAGAATTAATGCAGCCCAAAATAGATTGTAATCATAAATAGGAAGTTGATAATTTTTCTGGCTTGAAAAAATTTTCATTCTTTTAGATCCATAACCAATGCTTTAAATTCATCGCCTCGTTCCATATAGTTTTTATAGGCATCTAAACTGGAGCATGCAGGCGATAATAAAATAATCTCATTCATTTCAGATTTATTAAATGCAAGGTTTAAGGCTTCCTGCATTGATTGACATAAATTAATATTAACGTTTTTGAGAGTCTTAAACTCATCAATAAATAAATTGGCATCCTTGCCAATTAAAAAAAGTTCTTTCACAAATTTATCAACACACTTATATAGAGGTCTTAAAGATTGTTTTTTTGAATCTCCACCCATAATGACCAATACTTTTTTTTCTTCAAAACTACTAATTGCAGCAACCGAGGATGCAACATTGGTTGCTTTTGAATCGTTATAAAAATTGATCCCTTTTAGCTCTCTAACCCATTCAAGACGATGACTTTCTAACTTAAAATTGCTTAGGTAACTATTCACATTGTTTAAAGAAAATCCTAACTGATCTATTACGCTAATGGCAGCCATAATATTAAAAAAATTATGGTCGCCCACAAACTTTAAATGGGATAAATTAATTTCATTTTTTTGATTTTTAATTGTAAAAGACCCCTTACCTTCCTTTGCTAGATAATAATCAGCTTTTTTTAAGTTTTTCTCAGATGCACTTAAACGTATAGTATTTAAATCAAACCAATCATGTGTAACTGGATCATCGTAATTGATAATTTTTATCTTCGATCGCTTAAATAAATTAAATTTAGCCTCAATGTAATCTTTAAATGAATCATATCGATCCATATGGTCTTCAGTGATATTTAAAATAACACCGATATCAAAATGAAGAGTGGTACCCAATTCTAATTGAAAGCTTGATGCTTCAATGACAACAAAATCATTATTTAACTCATCAACAATATCTAAAATAGGTTTTCCAATATTGCCTACTAATTTTGCATTTACTTGATACTGATCAAGCAGACATTTGATGAGGGATGCAACTGTGGTCTTTCCATTTGAACCAGTTATCCCAATTAATTTAATTGATTTATTTTTAATTTCATTAGCAAATAAATCTAAATCATTAAAAAATAACACGCCAGATTGTTTAATCTTTTTAAATATTGAGTTTCTAGGGTCTACCCCTGGGCTCATAGCAACGCCATCAACATCCTCGAAAATATCCTCGGTTAAAAGACCACCATAAATATTTTTTGCAAGAGCACTTAAAGACGATTGCTTGATAACTTCGGTAGATTGTTTTTGATCATATATAGAAAATGGTATTTTTTTTTTAATGCAATAATTGGCTATTGATTTTCCTGTTAACCCAAAGCCAACAATTAAAATATGCTTCGAATCTACTAAATCCATTATCTAATTTTAAGACTTGCTAAACCAATGAGAACAAGCATCATCGAAATGATCCAAAATCTAACGACCACTTGACTCTCTTTCCATCCTTTTTTTTCATAATGATGATGTAAAGGCGCCATCAAAAATATTCTTCTTCCTTCTCCATATTTTTTTTTGGTATATCTAAAATAACTTACTTGGAGTGCAACCGAGATTGTTTCTACAACAAACAGTCCTGCCATAATAAATAATACGATTTCCTGCCTTACGATAACGGCCAAAGTACCCATAGCAGCTCCAATGGAGAGTGAGCCTAAATCCCCCATAAAAACTTCAGCGGGATATGCGTTGAACCACAAAAATCCTAAACCCGCTCCCGCAATGGCTGCACAAAAAATAGTCAGCTCACCTACACCTACTATATAAGGTATGTCAAGGTATGAAGAAAAAATAGAATTTCCACTCAAATAAGCAAAAACACCCAAAGCGCTGATTACCATAACCGAGGGCATAATGGCGAGGCCATCAAGGCCATCTGTCAAGTTGACCGCATTACTGCTTCCAACAATTACAATATAAGAGAGAATTAAAAAACCGATCGCACCGATAGAAAAACTTAAATTTTTAAAAAATGGTATGAGTAAATCTGTTTGCTCTGGGCTATTCGCATTCATTAATAGATAATAAGCTACCCCAAAACCAATTATCGATTGTAAGAGATACTTTTGTGAGGCTTTCAATCCATCAGATTTTTTATTTTTTATTTTACTGTAATCATCAATAAGGCCAATTAGGCCAAATCCCAAAATTACAACAATCAATAACCATACGTAGTTATTTGTTAAATCCGCCCAAAGTAATGTAGAAATCAAAACTGAAATAATAATGAGTCCTCCGCCCATCGTTGGTGTTCCGGATTTTGTGAGGTGATCAGTAGGACCATCATCTCTGACATACTGTCCAAAACTATAATCACCTAATTTTTTTATAAACCATGGGCCAAGTGAAAATGAGACTAACAATGATGTAATGACAGCTAATACCGCCCTTAATGAGATGTAATTAAATACACTGAATGAATTGATTTCTTGGGAGAGCCATTTAAAAAGTTCTAGTAACATAATGCATTACTTCTCAAGCGAAGCAACTACCTCCTCCATTTTCATAAAACGTGATCCTTTTATTAAGATAACACTATTTGATTCTAATTTTTCTTTAAGTGATTTTATAAGTTTAATTTTATTTTCAAACCAAAAAGCATTATTTCGCAGCTGATCAATGATGTTTTTTGATTCACCTCCAACAGCAAGCACCAAATCAATATTTTTAGTTAAAATATATGCGCCAATCTGCTGATGAAATAACAAAGATTTGTCCCCTAACTCACCCATGTCCCCAATGACTAAAATTTTATGTCCCGATTGATGATCTAATAGATCAATAGCTGACTTCATGGAAGTTGGATTTGAGTTATAGGTATCATCAATGAGGGTATGGCCATGAATAGTTTTTTTAAACTCTAATCTTTGTGGAATAGCATTTAATTTCAAATCAGAAACTTTAAAATTATTCAAACTAACCCCAGCAGCTTTTAAGGCAGCCAATGCGGCACAAAAATTTTCAGCATAACTACGAGCATTAAATTTAATACCTCCTACAATCAGTTTATCTTTATCAAAAAAGTCATATGAATTTTTATGATCTTCATGATAGTAAATATCACAGGCTTTTGAATGACCAAAGGAAATGATTTTTTGTTTTAATTCACCCACAAGAAAATCATAGTATGCGTCCTCCAAAGGTAAAATAAATGTTCCTGTATCACGAGTATTCAATAAAATCTCTCTTTTAGCTTTTGCTATTTCATCTTGAGAGCCAAAATTTTGTATATGAGCTTCTCCAATATTAGTAATAACAGCAATATGGGGTGGTGCAATGTTAGATAAATAATCAATTTCACCCATATGGTTCATTCCCATCTCAAGAACAGCAATTTTATGTTGAGGTTGAAGTTTAAATAATGTTAAAGGTAAGCCAATATCATTATTAAAATTACCTTGTGTAAACAAGATTTCATACTGTTTAAATTTCAACTTTAAAAGTGTTACAAGATAGTCTTTTGTAGTTGTTTTTCCATTACTCCCTGTGATCGCAATGACTTTAGGATTAATTCTTTTCAGATAAGCTTTAGCAATATTTGCCAAAGCTATGGTTGTATTTTCAACAATAATACAGCGCTTATTAATTGAGCACTCTTTAGATACAACAGCGTAGGAAGCACCCTTAGAAAAAGCCTCATCAACAAACAAATGGCCATCCAAAGACTTTCCCTCTATTGCGATGTATATCTCACCTTGATTGATTGTTCTCGAATCAATTGAAATACCATTAATTTCATCTTTATCGTTATTATCTAAGTTAATTAATCTGCCTTCGATAATTGATAAAAATTCATTGATTGAAAACATCATAATTTTTTACCTATTTTTTTTAATACTGCATCTTTGTCGGAAAAATAACTCTTCATGCCATTTACTTCTTGATATTTCTCATGGCCTTTACCAGCAATGAGTAAAATTGAGTCCTCATTCATCATCTCAATTCCTTTATTTATGGCTAATTCTCGATTTTCAATTTCAATAAAATTTGTCTCAAAATGATCTGTAATGTCTTTCATGATCTTTTTCGGATCTTCAAAGCGAGGATTATCAGTGGTCACAATACTAAAATCAGCATACAGTTTTGCAACCTTTGCCATCTCAGACCGTTTACCTTGATCACGATCGCCTCCACAACCAAATATCAAGATAATGAATTTTGATTTAAAAACTTTTAATGTTTTTAGAATATTTTCAAGAGCATCAGGCGTATGGGCATAATCAACAATGACTTGAGGTTGACCCTTTTGATTCCTATGCAAAACCTCAAAACGACCTTCAATAGATTTAAGTTTTGAAATATGAGGGATGACATCATTCAAATCATAATTTTGTGACAAAAGGGTCCCAAGAGAAGCAATCAAATTATAGATATTATGCTTACCCCATAGCGGAAAATTAAAAGAATAAGTTTTGTTAAGATAGCTTAAACTAATTTCTGTCATAGCTTTTATGACGATTCTTGTTACATTTAAGTCAGCTTTAATATTTTTAATTCCATATGTAATGATATTTTCTTTTTGCTTTAACTTTTTATGAATTGAGATGCCCATCTCATCATCAATATTCAGGATTTTTTTTGAAGTTGTTTCTTCAAAAAAACTACCTTTTATTTTTTGATAATTTTCTAATGTATGGTGATAATCTAAGTGATCACGCGTCACATTGGTTAAAACTTTTGTATCAAAATGAATGCCGCTGACTCTATCTTGATCAATGGCATGCGATGATACCTCCATAGACACATAATTTATTTTTTCTTGTTTAAATTTATGAAAAATTTCTTGAAGTTTTATGGTATCAGGCGTTGTATTAGATAATTCAAAGAATTCTTTTTTTGTTCCATATCCTAATGTTCCAATAGTAGCTGAGGATTGGTTTAAAAAAGTTAATAATTGGTCAATTAAGCCTGCTACAGTTGACTTTCCATTAGTACCCGTAATACCAATCACTTTTAAATCACGAGAAGGGTCTTTAAAAAATTTACATGCTATTGTGGGTAATTGTTTTTTAAGATTTAGAACAGGTAAAACAGGTATTGAAAAGTTTTTTTTTAATTCAAAATTTAGAGCTTCATAAAAAATAATTAAAGCACCTTGATTTATTGCATCCTGAATAAATTCTCTGCCATCAAACCTTTCGCCAGGATAAGCTAAGAATAAGCTTCCTTGTTTTACCCTCCTACTATCATTAGTTATATGTTCAACGCTAGTAAGAAGCTGTTGTAATTTTGATTCCATTTAAATTTGTTATTGGTTTGAGTCTGCAATAATAATCTCTTCTTTTTCATTCAAAAAACCATCTTGAGGAATTGAATATAATTTAAGAGCATCGGCCATCACTTTACTAAATACGGGGCCAGCTACAACGCCGCCATAATATCCATCATTTGAAGGCTCATCAATCATAACAGCAAAAACAAAACGTGGGTCTGAAACAGGCGCTATGCCTACAAAAGATCCAATGTATTTATTTTCATAACTACCATTGATAATTTTTCTTGCTGTCCCTGTTTTTCCTGCAACTCTATAGCCAGGGACTTTTGCAAGCGGTGCGGTTCCTTCGCTGCTTACAACGGACTCCATTATTTCTAACATGGTTTGACTAGTTTTTTTAGTTAGAACTCGCCTGCCGATGGTAGGATCCTCTTTTTTGATTAATGTCACTGGAACAAGCTCACCATCATTTGCAAATACTGTATAAGCTTGAGCAAGCTGGAGAAGGTTTGTACTTAAACCGTAACCATAGCTTATTGTCGCATGTTCCGTTTTTCTCCATTTTTTAAAATGATGTACGATGCCTGATGTCTCCCCAGGAAACTCAACGCCAGTTTTTGAACCTAAACCAAACATATTTAAAGTTGACCATAGGTACTTAGAATCCAGCTTTTCGCTGATAATTGTTGTTCCGACATTAGATGACTTTTGAACAACCTCACTAAGCGTTATCACCCCATTAGCATGGGTATCTCTGACTGTGAGCCTGGACCCAACTCTGTAAAATCCTTTCTCAGTATCAATGATTGATGTTGGCTTAAACTTTTTTGATTCCAAGGCAGCACTGACAGTTATGGGTTTAATTGTTGAACCCGGCTCGAAAATATCAGTAAAGATTTTATTCCTAATTTTTTGCGTTGGTTTTGATCCGCCGTTAGGATTAAAGGACGGATAATTAACAGCCGACAATATTTCGCCAGACTTTGCATCAATGAGAACGGCTGAGCCTGATAATGCATTATGTTTCTCAACTGACTTTTGTAATGCCTTATATGCACTGTATTGCAGACGCTTATCTATCGATAATTTAATATCCTGGCCATCAATTGGGATTTTTACCTCTTGAAGATCGTCTACAATACGTCCAATATTATCTTTTAGAACCTTTTTATAACCTGGAACACCAGATAGTAGATTGTTAGCCTGCCGCTCTATACCCTCTTGACCCTTTCCATCAATATTTGTAAATCCAACCACATGAGCTGTTATTTCTCTTTCTGGATAAAAACGGTCATAGTTTTTTTCTGTTCGAATGCCAGGAATTTTTAAAGCCATAATCTTAGATGCTAATTCAGGAGAAGCTCGACGTTTTAAGTAAACATACTGTTTATTTTTATTACCTAATCGTTGGTCAAGATGATCTAATCTTAATTTAAGCAACCTTGACAGTTCTTTTTTTTGAGATAAATTCATCACAACTTCAGGGGGGTTTGCCCATATTGTTTCTCTTGGGGCACTGATCGCAAGTATCTCATTATTTCGATCAAGGATCTTTCCACGATAAGCATGCAATATTTCGGTTCGATTGCTAGTGGCTTGTCCTTTTTTTTGTAAAAAATCTGTCTGCATGCCCTGTAAATAAAATGACCTACTAATTAGAGATGTAAAAAGTGTTAATAAAATCAGCAGGACAAATCTTCTTCTAAATTTTGATAATTCGAAAAATTTTGAGGATGATTTAGCTTTGTTAAACATCTATTTCAAGGTCCTCTGATTTTTAGAGTCAGGCAAAGACATATTCAGTTTTTTTTGAGCTAATTCATTAACACGATCATTTCCAGATTTATCGGACTCCTCTATTTGAAGTTTTGTTTTTTCATCTTTAAGATCAATGGTTAATTTATTTTCAATATCCCATTTGGAATAATGATTTCTGTATTGATGTTCCACATTAACCAGTGCGAGAGCAAAAATAATTAACACAAAAAACAAAATTAGATTAAGCCTCATCAATTAGCTAACCTTTCTATCACCCTTAACTTTGCACTTCTTGCTCGAGGATTATGTTTTACTTCTAAATCAGATGGCTCAATCACCTTACCAATCATCATAATTTCTGGTTTTTGAATATCTGATGCCCTAATTGGAATATTTTTTGGAATTAAATCTGTTTTTAATTTAGATTTAACAAAATTTTTTACAATTCTGTCTTCAAGTGAATGAAAGCTAATAATTGCAAGCCTGCCATTATTTTTTAGATAATCAAAAGCCTTGGGTAAACAAGCTTGTAAATCATTCAACTCATCATTAACCCTAATTCTTAATGCTTGAAAAACCCTAGTGGCAGGATCTTTGTTGGGATCTTTCTTAGGTACTGATTGAGAGATAACTTTTGATAATTCTAATGTAGTATCAATCGGTTTATGATTTTCGCGGTATTCAACAATTGAACGGCTTATTTTTTTAGAAAACCTCTCCTCGCCATATTCTTTAAAAATGAATGCTAATTCTTTTTCATCAAAATTATTTACAATATAGTGGGCTGTCAAATTTTGTGATTGATCCATTCGCATATCCAGCTCGCCATCTTGTTTAAAGCTAAAGCCCCGCATAGGATTATCAATTTGAGGGGAGGAGACGCCGAGATCCATTAGGATTCCATCCAATTTTTCAATACTTTTTTTTTTAAAATTTCGTCTAGATTTAAAAAATTTGTTTGGAAAATTTCAAACCTTTGATCTTTAATTTTTTCTGCTGCCTTAATAGCTTCTTGATCTTTATCAATAGCAATGAGTCGTCCTTGAGAACCGAGACGTTCTAAAATTTTTTGGGAGTGGCCGCCTCTACCAAAAGTACAGTCTAGATAAATACCAGAGGGATTAATTTTTAATAATTCTATTGATTCTTTAATTAATACTGAAACATGATTTAATGTCTCATGACTCATAAAGAAAAGCTCCCCAACTCTTCAGGTAATGACTCATCTTCTCCGCTGATGTCTTGAACTTGTTGAACCCACCTATCTTCGCTCCATAATTCAAAATGAGAACCTTGGCCCACCAACATAGCTATTTTTTCAATATTTGAAAAACTTCTAAGCTCGGAGGATATTAAAAACCGTCCAGAAGCATCAATCGATACATCCTCAGCATAACCTACGAGCAAACGCTGGAATTTACTTGATTTTTTATCAAAACTTGAGAGCTGCATGATTTTTTGTTGAATAGGTTCCCAAGAGGTTCTTGGATACATTAATAAACAACCATGGGGATGAGCAGTAATAACAATTGAGCCAGAGGATTCAGCCATCAATACTTCTCTGTATTTGGTAGGTACGGCTGCGCGACTTTTTCCGTCGATATTTAAAAGCGTTACTCCCCTATACATAGCTCACCTAATAAAAAGGTGGGAAATTACTGAACGCCCTTAGCCTCGTTAAATAATTTCCCACAAATTACCACTTTTTCCCTTACAGCTACACTATAGGCAAAAAAAAAGTGCTTTGCAAGCACTTTTTTTCTAAAAAATTGTTTTTGTTCAATAATTTAAGTTGATCTATAAGCCGGGTTCTGTCGTGGACAGTCATTCATCTAGGATTAAGATTGCTCTTAAACTCAAGCGGTCTACCCGGTAACAACACGAGCCATGCCATAGTTACCCTATTTGACCTTGCTCCGAGTGGAGGTTACCGCGTTTCACCGTAACTAAATACGCTCGTCTCTGTGGCCCTATTCCTCACCTCACGGTGTATGGCTGTTAGCCATCACTCTGCTCTGTGGAGCCCGGACTTTCCTCTATTTTCATAGCGACTGCCCGATCAACTTATTATTATTCTAACATTTTAAGAATCAATTAGAGACTATTTGCCAATCTAACTCACAACCTGCCAAATAAGGAATGACTTCCTGATTATTAATTTTAATTGATTGATATACCTGAGTTTTTTCTTTAATTAATTTTAACTTTGCACTATTTCTTGGAAGTTTATAAAAATCAGCTCCATAAAAACTTGCAAATGGCTCAAGTTTTTCAAGAGCATTGTTTTGATCAAAAATTTGAGCATACATTGGCATCGCATAGGGCGCAGAATAAACACCTGCACATCCACAGGCACTTTCTTTTTGATTTTTTAAGTGCGGCGCGCTATCTGTGCCTAAGAAAAATTTAGGGTTTCCAGATAATGCCGCAGCTAAAACAGATTTTTGATGGGATGATCGCTTTAAAACAGGCAAACAATAGTTATGAGGCTTAATACCTCCAGATAAAAAGTGATTTCTATTCATCATAATGTGTTGTGGGGTAATGGTCGCAGCCAAATTTTCACTTCCATCAATCACGAATTCAACCGCATCTTTTGTAGAAATATGTTCAAACACAACTCTCAAATTTGGAAATTGTTTTGTAATCTTTTCAAGGTATCTATCAATAAAAACTTTTTCCCTATCAAATATATCCACATCTGTATCATTCACCTCTCCATGAATGAGCAAAGGTATATCGATCTTTTCCATTCCTTCAAAAATATGAAAGCAATCCTCTATTGAATTGACACCCCTTTCAGAATTAGTTGTAACCCCTGATGGATATAATTTAATTCCAAAGATAATGGATGAGTCCCTAATCTTTAAAAGCTCTTCATTATTAAGTTGGTCGGAAAAATAAATTGTCATTAAGGGGGAAAAATTTGGGCAAAAAGATTTTATCTGATCAAAATAATTTTGTGCTTTCTCAGAGGTTGTTACAGGGTCAGAAAGGTTTGGCATTACAATGGCACGTGAAAATTGATTTGCGGTATGATGAATAACAGCTTTTAGCATTTCACCGTCCCTTAAGTGCAAATGCATATCATCAGGCTTTGTAATTATGAGTTCAGTCATTTTTTTTCTTTATAGCTAAATTATAAACTTCTTTTTTATTCTTTTTAAAAAGCGTACTAATTAATTTAACAGACTGGCTGGTTGGCAAATAATCCTGTGTTATCAAAAGAGCATTTTTCAAATCATTTTCTTTAACCTTTTTAGGCGCAATACCAGAGGGCAAAATAATAACGACAAATTCTCCTTTTTTATGATTAGAGTTTTCATTGATGTAGGACAAGATATTATCGACTGTATCTCTTTTAATTGTTTCGAACATTTTAGTGAGCTCTCTAGCGATAACAATTTGATGATTGGAGCCAAAAATTACTTTGATATTTTCTAAAAACTCTATAATTCGATGTGGAGATTCGTAAAGGATAGCTAAATTATTACTCTCAAATATTGCCTGCAATTCCTCTTTTAATTTTTTTTTCTGATTTGATAAAAAACCAAAAAATTTAAATTGATTATCTAAAATACCTGATACCGAAAATGCTGTTGTAATAGCTGAAACCCCTGGAATTGGAATAACTTTTAAATTCTTTTCATAAAAACTATTTACTAGAAGCGCCCCAGGGTCACTTATACATGGGGTACCTGCATCCGAGACATAGGCAACTGATTTTCCTTCTTTTACAAAAGATAAAATTAAATCTTTTTTTTGATTTTCATTATGTTGATGCAAGCTAATCAATTTTTTTGAAATTTGAAAGTGATTTAGAAGTGCCTGAGTATTTCTTGTGTCCTCACAAGCTATAATATCAACATTTTTTAAAGTTTCTAGGGCCCTTAAGGTAATATCGCTAAGGTTTCCAATTGGCGTCGCAACGATGTAGAGTGCAGATTCTAATTTTGACACTTTAAAAAAAAAAATTTATATATATAATTAATTTATGCATAAATCATACAGTTTTTATTTCCTATTTCTACTTTTAATTTCTCAATTAGTTGGCTGTTTAGCAACTACAGCCCCTGCCGTAACTGGGGGGCCTATTGCATATGTTGATCGAAGAGCTAGTGAAGTTATCTATATAGACCAAAAACTCGAGTTTAAAACAATACTTGAAACTCAAGATATTAATGAACATGATAACCTTACATTTGTTAGCTTTAATCAGATTGTTCTTATTACAGGTGAAGTTCCTGATGAGCAAACCAAAGCTAAAGTTGAAGAGAATGTCAAAAGTATTGAAGGAGTGAAAGAAGTTAAAAATTTCCTTCTTATTGGTATGAATAGCTCTCTCAAATCAAAAGCGACAGACGTTATTACAACTTCAAATGTTGTTTCAAGATTATATTTTAATGAATCTAAATTTGAATCTAAGCTTTCTCCACTTCATGTTAAGGTCATTACAGAAAGGCAAGAGGTATATTTAATGGGAATTTTAAATGCTAAAGAAGCAGAAGATGCGATAGAAGTTGCAAAATCTTCAAAAGGAGTTAAAAAAGTAATTCCCTTATTTGAAATTAATGATAATTATCAAAATACTTATTGATATTCAATTTAATATGCTTTAATATTCTTATTCGTAGTAATAATATTTCCCCTTAAAAACAATCAAAAAATATAAATATTTATGAGTAATATCATTCATCTTAGTGATGATACATTTCAAAAAGAAGTTATTGAATCTAGCATTCCGGTATTAGTTGATTACTGGGCAGAGTGGTGTGGGCCATGCAAAATGATTGCGCCAATCTTAGATGATTTAGTTTCTGAATATGATGGCAAATTAAAAATTGCCAAACTTAATATTGATGAAAATCCACAAACTCCAACCAAATTTGGTATCCGTGGGATCCCTACACTTATGATTTTTAAAGATGGAAATCCTGAGGCAACCAAAGTCGGTGCTTTGTCAAAATCTCAATTGACAGCTTTTATTGATAGCACAATTTAAATATGCATTTATCTGATCTAAAACACCTTCCTATTGCTGAGCTAGTTGATATGGCAATTGCAGAGAAAATTGAAAACTCTGGAAGGATGCGAAAGCAAGATTTAATTTTTGCTCTTTTAAAAAATAAAGCAAAGAATGGCGATACAATTTTTGGTGAAGGAACACTTGAAGTTTTATCTGACGGTTTTGGGTTTCTAAGATCTCCAGAAGCATCTTATCTTGCTGGTCCTGATGATATTTATGTATCCCCCTCGCAAATCAGAAGATTTAATTTACATACTGGCGATACGATTGAAGGTGAAATTAGAACACCCAAAGATAGTGAGAGATATTTTGCATTAGTCAAAGTAGATAAAGTTAATAATGATGCACCTGAAAATACAAAAAATAAAATTCTCTTTGAAAACCTAACTCCTCTTTTCCCAAATGAAGCGCTCACTTTAGAGAGGGATACAAAGGGTGAAGAAAACTTTACAAGTCGAATTATTGACATGATTTCACCTATCGGTAAAGGTCAAAGGGGTTTAATTGTAGCAAGTCCAAAAAGTGGCAAAACTGTCATGATGCAGAATATTGCTCATGCAATAACCTCAAATCATCCTGATGTTGTTCTCATTGTTCTATTGATCGATGAGAGGCCAGAAGAGGTCACTGATATGGCAAGGTCTGTTAAAGGAGAAGTGCTAGCTTCAACTTTTGATGAGCCAGCAACAAGACATGTTCAGGTTGCTGAAATGGTTCTTGAAAAAGCAAAACGTTTGGTAGAGCATAAAAAAGATGTCGTCATACTTCTAGATTCTATTACACGATTAGCAAGAGCCTATAACACAGTAATTCCATCTTCAGGTAAAGTTCTTACCGGCGGTGTTGATGCAAACGCACTTCAAAAACCAAAACGTTTTTTTGGCGCAGCTAGAAATGTTGAAGAGGGTGGATCATTAACTATTTTAGCAACAGCACTTGTTGAAACTGGTTCTAGAATGGATGATGTTATTTATGAAGAATTTAAAGGTACAGGTAATATGGAAATCCATTTAGATAGAAGAATGGCAGAAAAACGTATTTACCCAGCTATCAATGTTAATAAATCTGGTACTCGAAGGGAAGAACTACTTATTACCCCCGAAGTGCTGCAAAAAATATGGGTACTTAGAAAATTACTCTATCCAATGGATGATCTAGAAGCCATGGAGTTTTTGCTAGATAAAGTTAAATCAACAAAAAACAACGATAATTTCTTCGACAGTATGCGAAGAGGATAATCTAAAGATATTGATTTTTTTGGCATTTTACTTAATAATTACACTTCAAAATTTTAATAACAAATATTATGAAAAAAGATACGCATCCAAATTACGCTAAAGTTAATGTAACTTGTAGCTGTGGTAATAAATTTGAAACACAATCAACAATAGCTAAGGATTTTTCTATTGAGGTATGTTCACAATGTCATCCATTTTATACTGGTAAACAGAAAATCTTAGACACTGCTGGACGTGTTGAAAAATTCAAACAAAAATATGGTATGTAATTAATTATCATTTAAAAAAAAGGCAGCTAAGCTGCCTTTTTTTATGTACTATAAATCTATGAAATTTGATCTTGAACACGATTGGCAAGGAAATATGTCGACCCCAAGAAAAAACCTTGGAGTCAAAACAAAATTAAATCTTTTTATTGTTCTTGCATTCATTTGGAGTTTTGTAGGGTTAATTGGGCATGATCCTTGGGCGCCACAAGAATCAAATACAATCAGTCAGATTGTAAGTATTGTTCAAGAGTCTGATTTTATTGTTCCTAAAGCAGCAAGTAATGATTTCATTCAAAATCAACCTCTCTACTCTTTAGTTGCATCATCTTCAATAAAAGTTTTTTCTCCTTTCCTAGCCCATCATGACGCAGCAAGGTTAACAAATTTAATTTGGATTTCTATGACACTTTTGGTTATAGGAATGACAACTAGAGAGCTCTGGGGTCAAGGTTTTGGCAGGAGTGCTGGTTTAATTTTTATTGCCTCAATAGGGCTGATATTAAATGTGCATACGCTCACTCCTGAAATTGGAGCAATGCCTGGCTATGCGTTAAGTATATATGCTCTATGTCTTTTTATTCGGAGGCCATTTCGCGCCAGCTTTTTATTGGGTGCTGGCTTAACCATACTTTTTATGTCGGGTGGTTTTATTCCCTTATTTTCAATTCTATTTACATCACTTTTCTTATATGTTTTTAAAGATTGGCAAAATAAAAGATATTTAACTTTCTTGGCATTATCATTGATGCTCAGTTTTACTTTCATTTTTCCTTGGTTAATACTTTTTAGAAAATTTCACTTAGACGAATTCATTCTTTGGTATCAACAAGATATTTTTTCTAATAAGACTGCTTTTTTATATAATCTTGAAGGGTTGTCCTGGTTCACTTGGCCTGCACTTCCTCTTTTTACATGGGTATTAATTAAAAACTTTAAAAAAATATTTATTGAAAAAAAATATATACTTTTATTAAGTTTTGTTTTTATCTACTATGCTTTAATATCTATTAGTCCCAGGCAGGACCAAATCAATCTTATACCTCTCCTTATACCTTTTTCTATTTTAGCTGTAGGAGCAATTGATAATCTAAATAGAGGTATGTCAAGCTCACTTAATTGGCTCAGTGTATTTATTTTCAGTTTCTTTGCATTGCTTATTTGGATTGGTTGGAGTGTTTCTCTATTATCATTTCCTGAAAGTCTTTATGAAAGGTTATATGATGCATCTGGAAATTATGATTTTAATTTTAGTTTTTTCAAATTTCTAGTTGCTCTAGTTATTTCTGGTTATTGGATTTTTTCTATAGTGACTTCAAAAATTACCAATCGATCCATGGTTACCAATTGGGCAATCGGTATAACAATGATTTGGATAATATTTATTTGCTTATGGGGTGACGCTGTTAACAACCGAAAAAGTTACAAAACTGTGTTTGAAGAACTAAAAATTCATGTCACACAATCTTCAAGCTGCATATATAGTCAAAATTTAACAAATAGCCAAATAGATATGTTCCATTACTACTCAAAAATAAAATTAAAAAAAACAATTAATAATAAGCTAGATTGTCAACTTGCTTTGGTCTCTCTTAAACATGGTTCAGAAACTCCAAGTGAGCTAAAAAATTGGAGGGAAATTTGGACGGGCAAACGTATTAAAGATAAAAACTATTTTGTGCTTTTAGGAAAAAACTAAAGGTATTTTTTAACGGCTGTTTCAACAATCATTTCAAGACCCTCAGCCGAACGACTTTCCACTTCATTTTTTAAAAAATTACGCATTTCAGGTGACCAAAATTTTTTTAAATGATTTGCAATTTGTTCTTCAGCATAATCTTGCTTTGGATAACTTTTAAAAAAATCCCCTATTTGATTGGCCATTTTTATTATGTGTTCTTTTTGCATGCCGAAATTTTACACGTTTAAACGTTTTTTGTGAGTGTAAATATTAAAAACTTTATTTTTTGCAAATCCAGCTAAAGTGATATTCATATTATTTGCTAATCTTACTGCCAAAGCAGTCGGTGCTGATATTGCTACAATAAGTTGACAACCTATAAAAGATGCTTTTTGTATCATCTCAAAACTGGCCCTACTAGAAATAACCAAAAAGGTATTTTCTAAATTAATTTTTTTCTTTAAAGTAAATCCAATAAGCTTGTCTAGAGCATTATGACGACCTACATCTTCTCTCGTACATAAAATATCACCTTTATTATCAAATAGAGAGCATGCATGAGTGGAGCCAGTTTTATTTTTTATAATTTGATTATCGCCAAATTTTTCTAGTGCTCTTTTAATAATATTTAAATCAAATAATGAATTATTTGAGATTTTATTTTCAGATTCTATAAAAATTTGTGATAAAGATTCTGACCCACAAATTCCACAACCTGTTCTTCCGGCTAAATTTTTTCTTCGATCTTTTAATTTCATAAAAGCTTCTGAAGATATTTCTATATTTAACTCAATACCCTGATCAACCTGATTTATTTCGATAGAAAAAATATCGTCGATGTTTTTTACTAAGCCTTCAGAAATAGAAAAACCATAGGCAAAATCCTCCAAGTCTTGAGGGGTTGTCATCATCACAGCATGAGAGATACCATTAAAAGTAATGGCCACTGGAGTTTCTTCAGCTACAAATTCTTGATAAGAATTTTCTAATGAATCAGATTTAAATATCTCTATTGGATCTAAGGGCGCGTTAGATTTAACAAGTTTTGATGAGGTCAAAATGTTTTTTAATTAATTTTTGCAGCACTTTCTTTTGCAAAATTAATTTGTTTTTTACTAAAGTCTTTGTAATTCTTTTGCCAACCTGAAAGTTGAGATACTTTTGAGACTTGAACAGCAGTGACTTTAAATTCAGGGCAATTCGTAGCCCAATCTGAATTATCAGTTGTAATCACATTTGCTCCTGATTCAGGATGATGGAATGTTGTATAAACCACGCCTGGTTGAACACGTTCAGTAATTAACGCCCTTAAAACAGTTTCTCCAGCCCGGCTAGTGATACCAACCCAATCTCCCTCGTTAATGCCTCTTTCTTCAGCATCATGAGGATGTATTTCAATAAGGTCCTCTTTGTGCCAAGCAACATTCTTAGTTCTTCTGGTTTGAGCGCCAACATTATATTGTGAGAGAATACGGCCTGTTGTCATAATGAGCGGAAACTTAGCATTAACTTTTTCAGAAGTTGGAACGTATTCTGTAATAAAAAACTTACCTTTGCCACGAACAAATTCATCAATATGCATTGTAGGTGTGCCTTGAGGTGCTTCATCATTACATGGCCACTGAATACTTCCAAGCTCATCTAATTTTTTAAAGCTCACACCTTTAAATGTTGGCGTTAATCTAGCAACCTCATCCATGATTTCACTGGCATGCTTATAGTTCATTGGGTAGCCAAGCGCATTGGAGAGTAGTTGAGTGATTTCCCAATCTTCATAACCATTTTTTGGCTTCATAACTTTTCTAACCGGGGAAATACGTCGCTCTGCATTCGTAAATGTTCCATTTTTTTCCAAGAACGAGGAGCCTGGAAGGAATACATGCGCATACATAGCTGTTTCATTTAAAAATAAGTCTTGGACAATTACACATTCCATGGATTCTAAGGCATGAGTTACATGCTGAGTATTTGGATCTGACTGAGCAATATCTTCACCTTCACAATACAAAGCTTTAAAGGTTCCAGAAATAGCCTCGTCTAACATGTTAGGGATTCTAAGTCCTGGCTCACCTTGCAATTTGGCACCCCAGGCATCTTCAAATGTTTTTCTAGTTGTATCATCTGAAACATGACGATAACCAGGAAACTCATGAGGGAATGAACCCATATCGCATGAACCTTGAACATTATTTTGACCTCTTAAGGGATTAACACCTACACCCTCTCGACCTATATTGCCTGTTGCCATAGCAAGATTGGCAATTGCCATCACCATGGTGGAACCCTGACTATGCTCTGTCACGCCAAGTCCATAATAAATTGCTCCATTTGGCTCGCTTGCAAAAAGCCTTGCTGCTTTACGAATTGTTTCGGCAGGAATGCCAATTTCTTCTTCTAAAGATTCTGGTGAGTTTTTATCTTGAGAGATAAATTCTCTCCATAAATCAAAGTCTTCTTTTTCACATCTTCCTTTAATAAATACTTCATCTAAAAGACCCTCAGTAACAATCACATGAGAGAGTGCATTAATGGTTGCAACATTGGTTCCTGGCTTTAATTTAAGATGATAATCAGCTTTGATGTGAACCGAATTATTGACTAAATCTATTTCTCTTGGATCAACAACTATAAGTTTTGCACCTTGTCTTAATCGACGTTTCATTTGTGATGCAAACACAGGATGGCCATCTGTTGGATTAGCACCTATCACCATAATTACATCTGACTTCATGACAGAGTCAAACTCTTGCGTTCCAGCAGATTCGCCTAGTGTCTGTTTTAAACCATAACCTGTCGGGGAATGGCAAACCCTTGCGCAAGTATCAATATTATTATTTCCAAAACCTGCACGAGTTAGTTTTTGAACAACCCAAACCTCCTCATTCGTGCAACGTGATGAAGAAATAGATCCTACCGAATTGATACCGTATTTTTTTTGAATTCTTTTTATTTCTGATGCAGCATAAGAAATAGCTTCTTCCCAAGAGACCTGTTGCCAAGGATCCTTAATGCTTTTTCTAATCATGGGTGTCGTAATGCGATCTTTGTGTGTAGCGTAACCCCATGCAAATCGACCTTTGACACAAGAATGGCCTTTATTGGCACCGCCATTTTTATTAGGAGACATTCTTACCAATTGGTCTCCTTGAATTTCAGCATCAAATGAACAACCCACACCACAATAAGCACAGGTCGTTGTGACTTTTCGATCAGGTGTACCTTGTTCAATAATAGATTTTTCAATAAGAGTGGCAGTCGGGCATGCTTGAACACAGGCACCACAGGAAACACATTCAGAGTCTAGGAAATCTTTATTACCTGCAGATACCTTTGACTCAAAACCCCTCCCATCTATCGTTAAAGCAAAGGTTCCTTGTACCTCTTCACATGCACGAACGCATCTTGAACAAACGATACATTTAGATGGATCAAAAGTGAAATAAGGGTTCGTTTCGTCTTTAATTGAGTCAAGGTGATTTTCACCTTCATAACCATAACGCACATCACGAAGGCCGACTCTGCCTGCCATATCTTGAAGCTCGCAATCACCATTAGTAGCGCATGTAAGACAGTCTAGTGGGTGATCTGAGATGTAGAGCTCCATTACGCCACGCCTTAAATCTTCCAGCTTTGGGGTCTCTGTTTTAACGTTGATACCCTCAGACACAGGCGTTGTACAAGAAGCTGGGTAGCCTCGTCTTCCTTCAATCTCAACCAAACATAATCGGCAAGATCCAAATGGATCAAGACTATCTGTGGCACAAAGTTTTGGAATGCTAAGTCCCGCCTCAGCAGCAGCACGCATAATTGAGGTTCCCTCAGGCACAGTCACATTCATACCGTCAATAGTTAAATTAACGGTTTTATCTGCAACCTTCTTGGGTGTTCCAAAATCTTTTGTATAGTCCATATTCTTTAAAAAAATCTCATAACTTTTAATTTTATGCCTTAGATAGGTCCTTATCAAGACCAAAATCTGCTGGAAAATAATTCAAAGCGCTAATAACAGGGAAAGGTGTCATACCACCCATCGCACACAATGATCCATCAACCATCGTTTCTGATAAATCTCTAAGTAATTTCTCATTTTTTTCTACATCAATCCCTGACTTAATTTTATCAATAACCTCCATACCCCTAGTTGATCCAATACGGCAAGGTGTGCATTTACCGCACGACTCAATGGCGCAAAACTCAAATGAATATCTCGCCATTTTGGACATATCAACCGTATCATCAAAAGCAACTATTCCGCCATGACCTACTACCGCATTTACTTTTGCAAATGTCTCATAATCAAGAGGCATATCAAATTGTGCCTCTGGTATAAAGGCACCTAAGGGTCCGCCAACCTGTGCGGCTTTGATCGGTTTTCCAGTCGCTGATCCGCCGCCAAATTCATACAATAATTCTCGTAAAGTGATACCAAATGCTTTTTCTATCAAGCCCGTTTTCTTTAAATTACCCGCCAATTGAATAGGTAATGTGCCTTTTGAACGACCCATACCAAAATCAGCATAATGCTTTGCGCCCTTATCCAAAATAATGGGTACGGTGGCTAATGAGATAACATTATTTACAACGGTAGGTTTACCATAAAGACCTTCAATGGCAGGAAGTGGGGGTTTATATCGAACCATGCCCCTTTTCCCCTCAAGACTCTCAAGTAAAGATGTTTCCTCGCCACAGATATATGCGCCTGCAGCCCGAGTCACCTCAAGTTCAAAATTAAATTGACTACCTAAGATATTTTGACCCAGATAATTATTTTGTTTGGCCGTCTCAATAGCCTCATTTAAAACTTTTAATGCATCAGGATATTCAGAACGTAAATAAATATAACCTTTATCAGCTCCTACAGCTAAACCGGCAATAATCATGCCCTCGATAAGAACGAAAGGATCATTTTCCATAATCATTCTGTCAGAATAAGTTCCAGAATCACCCTCATCAGCATTACAAACTATGTATTTTTTATCCGATGGCACATCATGAACAGTTTGCCATTTGATGCCTGTAGGAAAAGCCGCACCCCCTCTACCTCTGAGGCCAGAATCTGTGACCTCTTTGACAATTTCATTGGGTTTTAACTGGATTGCTTTTTTTAGCCCTTTGAAACCATCATGTTTTTCATAATCTTTAATATTAATTGGATCAATAACACCTACACGGGCAAAAGTAAGTCTTTCTTGTTTTTTTAACCAGTCAATTTCCTCTGTCACCCCAAGACATAATGGATGGGCTTTGCCCATAAAAAACTCTGCATCAAATAAAGATTCAATATCATTTTCAGTAACTGGGCCATAAGCTATGCGGCCCTGATCTGTTTCCACCTCAAGCATAGGCTCTAACCAAAATAGACCTCTTGATCCATTTCTGATGATTTGAAGATCAATCTTTCTCGATTGAGCTTTCAGCTCTATTAAATGAGCAACTTCATTAGCCCCTAAGGATTTTGCTGTTGAATCGATGGGAATGTAAATTTTATAACTCATAATTTATTTCAACTTCTTGATTAAATTATTTATTTTTTCTTTGGTTACCCTACCAATCACCTGATCGTTAATCATGACAGCCGGTGAGCAAGCACAATTACCTAAACAATAAATCGGTTCTAACGTAATCAGGTTATCTTCTGAGGTTTGATGATAATCAATACCTAAGGTTTGTTTGCAATGTGCTTCAAGGGCCTCTGAACCCATGGATTGACATGATTCTGCTCGACATATTTGCAAAACATTTTTTCCAGCTGGATGTCTTCTAAAGTGATGATAAAAGGTCACAAAACCATGAACCTCTGCCACAGAGTGGTTGTAAGCCTTCGCTATTTGAGGGTAGCAATCCTCAGGTATGTAGCCAATATTATCCTGTATAGCATGCATTAAAGGTAAAAGCGCTCCAGGCTTATCTTTAAATCTTTCAATACATTCACTTACTTTATCTAATTCTTTCTTTGACACTGTCATTTTTAATTAAAGTTTTATTTCTTATAAACCGTCCATTATACTGTAACAATGAGGGTAAACGTATAAGATATGACCAATCAACTGACAGATAAATTCAATCGAAAAATAAATTATTTGCGACTTTCCGTGACGGATCGATGTGATTTTCGTTGTCTTTACTGTATGTCAGAAAAAATGACCTTTTTACCTAGAAAAGAACTGCTGACCCTAGAGGAATTGCAACGTGTTGGAGAAATATTTATATCCCTTGGCGTCAATAAAATTAGAATTACAGGGGGAGAGCCTTTAGTTAGAAAGGATATTGATCAATTATTTAATGCTTTGGGTCAAAATGCTCATCTCAAAGAGCTGACCTTAACCACCAATGCTAGCCAACTAAAATCTAAAGCACCTATGCTTTTAGAGTCTGGGGTAAAACGAATTAACATTAGTCTTGATAGTCTAGATAGAGATAATTTTAAGAAAATCACCCGCACAGGAAATTTAGATCAAATCTTAGAAAATATTCGCTTCGCCTCAGGCTTAGGTTTTGAAAAAATTAAGCTTAACTCAGTGCTGATGAAGGGTACCAACGATCATGAAATATTCCCTCTCATCGACTTTGCTCTAGAAAATCAATTTGATATTTCATTTATTGAGGAAATGCCGCTCGGTTATGTCAAGCATGACAGAGATAAAACCTGGATAGATAACGATCAGAGCCTAAAAAAAATTCAGTCAAAATACAATTTAACTCGTTCTACACTAAACACAGGTGGGCCTGCCAAATATTGGCACATTGATAATACGCAAACGCATATTGGTTTCATTTCACCTCACTCAAATAATTTTTGTGAGTCTTGTAACCGTGTCAGAGTCAGTTGCAAAGGCGAGCTTTTCTTATGTTTAGGCCAAGATGAAAAAATAGAATTAGCCCCTCTTTTAAGAAAGTATCCATCGAATGATGAGCCTATCAAAAGAGCAATCATCAACGCGATGTCGATCAAACCAGAGTCGCACGAATTTAACTTGAATGAAAAGCAACCCGCGGTCATACGGTTTATGTCGCACACAGGTGGCTAATCATGAAGATAACGGGAATCATTCTTGCTGGCGGACTTTCTTCAAGAATGGGTCAAAATAAATCATTGGTTGAAATAAATGGTATGCCTATGATTTTGCATGTTTATAACAAACTATTACCTCAAGTCAGTTCCGTGCTCATCAGTACGAATGAAAAATTAGCTATGTTTCCAGAAAATGTACAATTTCAAGATCAAATTAAAGAATCTAAGGGGCCACTTGCTGGTATTTATTCAGGTTTAAAGAAAGCTCAAACCTCATGGGTACAGTTTTGCCCAAATGACTCGCCTAACCTTCCAAATGATTTAGTTGAAAATTTATCCCAACATATTGATGACCAAACTCGAATCATTTTACCGATAGTTAATGGGCGTTTTGAGCCTACGTTTATGCTATGTCATCAAAGTGTTGCCAATGATATTCCAGATTTTATTAAAAATAATAATCCTAAAATCATGGACTGGATACAAACACATCAGCATAAAACGGTAAAATTTAATGATAAAAGCGAATTCATTAACATCAACACCGAATCTGATTTAAAGGTCTTTAATTAAATGAAAACGATTCCCAGTCTTAAAAAAATCTCACAAGACCCTGGATGTCTGAGTGAATATGATCCAAACTCGATGAACTTTGAAGATGTTCATCCTTTTTTATTAAAGTTTGTAAAGCCCATCAAAAAAACTGAAACTATCAATCTTTTAGATGCGCATAACCGCGTTTTAGCCAAAGCTATTAAATCTCCTGTTAATGTCCCAAATTATGATAATTCTGCGATGGATGGCTATGCCATTCGCTTAAAACAAAAAACATTAACTTTCCAAGTAACAGGTTCAATTCTGGCGGGTTCACTGAGTCCAAAAAAACTAAACCCCGGCGAGGCGATGCAAATCATGACAGGTGGAAAAATTCCAAAGGGTTGTGACGCAGTGATTCCTATTGAGCTTGTTTTAGAAAATGATCAATTTATTCAAATAAAAGCTTTACCCAAAAAAAATGCCAACATTCGATTTGTGGGAGAGGATGTAAAAAAAGGACAAATTATTTTAAAGCAAGGGGATTTTTTAAGGCCTGCTGAAATTGGTCTCCTTGCATCACTGGGATTGGCAAAAATTAACGTTTATAAAAAATTAAAGGTAGGTTTTTTTTCTTCTGGCGATGAAGTCATTGAGGTTGGAAAACGACTAAAAACTGGGCAAGTTTATGATAGTAATCGGTATGCGATCGGGGCCTTATTAAAAAATTTCAACCTTGATGTTGTTCACTATAAAAATGTTTCAGATAATAAAGCGGATATTAAAAAAACACTCCTTCGAGCTTCAAAAAATTGTAATTTAATCATTTCAACAGGTGGCGTTTCGGTTGGTAAGGCAGATTACATGAAAGAGGTCTTAAAAGAATTAGGGCAAATTCTGTTTTGGAAATTAGCGATTAAGCCAGGACGTCCTTTAGCCTATGGACAAATTGGCAAAGCCCATTTCTTTGGTCTTCCAGGAAATCCAGTGTCAGCCATGGTGACCTTTTACCAAATTGTTCAGCCTGCCATAAGAGTATTGATGGGTGATAAGGACTACAGTCAACCTCCCCTTTTTAAAGTAAGGACGCTTGAGCCTATATTTAAAAAACCTGGAAGAATGGAATTTCAAAGGGGGGTTTTAAGCAAAATTAAAAATGAGTGGTTTGTAAAGCCAACGCCTCATCAAGGTTCAGCCATTTTAAGCTCCATGACCCAAGCAAATTGCTTTATTGTTCTTGAAAAAAATGAAGTATCTTTGAAAAAGAATGACTGTGTGAATGTGCAGCTAATGAGTGATTTTATTTAATTTTTTTGACATATTTTGATGAATTTTATCAGCTATAATAAGTCGTATAGGTTTCATCAATTAGGAAAGCAATGTCTGGTATAAAAGTAGGCAGTAAGGTTCAGAATTTTTCACTTGAAGGCACATCTAATCTTCAATTTAATTTAAATGAATTTACTGGTAAAAATATTATTATTTATTTTTATCCAAAAGATTCGACTCCGGGTTGCACCAATGAAGGTATCGATTTTAAAGACCTTTATGAATCTTTTAAAAATCTTAATACTGAAATTTTTGGGGTTTCTCGAGATTCTCTTAAATCGCACGAAAATTTCAAGGCAAAATATAATTTTCCTTTTGAGCTGCTGAGCGACCCTGATGAGGAAGCATGTAAGCTTTTTGATGTCATTAAGATGAAAAATATGTACGGTAAACAAGTGCGTGGAATAGAGCGAAGTACTTTTATCATCAATGCTCAAGGTGAACTCATTCAAGAATGGCGGGGCGTCAAAGTCAATGGTCATGTCGTTGAGGTTCTAGATTTTATTAAAAATATTTAATTAATTTTATGGCTAAAAGCAAATCCAAGACAAAATTCTTTGTGCTCGACACCAATGTGTTGCTACATGATCCATCCAGTCTTTTTCGTTTTGAAGAGCATGATATTTATCTACCTATGGTAACGCTTGAGGAGCTTGATAACACTAAAAAGGGTTTATCTGAAGTTGCCAGGAATGCTAGACAAACAAGTCGCTACCTCGAGGAAATCATGTCATCTAATCTATCTAGTTTAGAAGATGGTTGCCTTCTTAATACGGCCAATAATAATCATGTCTCAGGCAGACTCTTTCTTCAAACACACCCCATCGAATTTGATTTACCTATGCTTGCCGGAAGCATTGCTGATAATCAAATTCTAAGCGTGGTAGCTTATCTTAAAAAAGAACATCAAGAGAGAAAAGTGATTCTTGTCTCCAAGGATATCAACATTCGTATTAAAGCTAGAACCTTGGGTATTGATGCAGAAGATTATTTTAATGACAAGGTCATGGAAGATTCTGAGCTTCTTTTTCCTGGGGTTAGAGAACTACCTCAAGACTTTTGGGAGACTCATAGTAAAGCAATGGAATCATGGCAGGAAGAAGGCAAAATGTTTTATAAAATTACAGGGCCTTTATGTGAAAGTTTTGTCAATAATGAATTTGTTTATTATGAATTTGACAAGCCATTTCATGCCATCGTTAAACAATTAAACGGAAAGACGGCTACCTTACAAGTTGTTCAAGATTTCACTAACCCAAAATTTAATGTGTGGGGGATTACTGCGCGTAATCGTGAGCAAAATTTTGCGCTTAATGTCTTGCTCGATCCTGATATCGATTTTGTCACCCTTTTAGGTCAAGCAGGTACCGGTAAAACCTTACTCACATTAGCTGCAGGCCTTGACCAGGTGCTTGATAAAAAAATCTACAGCGAGATTATTATGACCCGTGTGACAGTGTCAGTGGGAGAAGATATTGGTTTTTTACCTGGTACTGAAGAAGAAAAAATGACACCTTGGATGGGGGCTTTAGAAGATAACCTGGATGTACTTAACAAATCAGATGATGAAGCAGGTGATTGGGGTCGAGCTGCGACGCAAGACTTAATTCGTTCTCGCATCAAAATAAAATCACTTAACTTCATGAGAGGTAGAACCTTTTTAAATAAATTTCTCATTATTGATGAGGCACAGAATTTAACCTCAAAACAAATGAAAACCCTCATTACACGTGCAGGGCCGGGAACCAAAGTAGTTTGTTTAGGTAACATTGCTCAAATTGATACCCCCTATTTAACGGAGGGTAGTTCAGGGCTCACTTACGTGGTTGATCGTTTTAAAGGCTGGGATCACAATGGCCATATCACGTTAATGCGAGGTGAGAGATCTAGGTTGGCTGATTATGCAGCAGACATCCTCTAAAGCTGTTAAATCTAAGGGTTTTTATGCCTACCTGTCGGCTCAATTTTTATCGGCATTAGCTGACAATGCCCTGCTTTTTGCTGCCATTGCCCTGCTTGCTTCTATGAATGCGCCCACATGGCATCAACCTCTCTTACTTCAGTTTTTTGTTTTAGCTTACATTGTTCTTGCTCCTGTGGTTGGTGCCTTTGCTGATTCAAGACCCAAAGGACAGGTCATGTTTTTATCTAATGGTATTAAGCTGGTGGGTTGTCTAGCCATGTTTTTTGGTATGCAGCCACTCTATGCTTATGGGATAGTCGGAATTGGAGCTGCAACCTACTCGCCGGCAAAATATGGCATTCTCACAGAATTGCTTCCAAAAGAGTCACTGGTTGAGGCGAATGGTTGGGTTGAAGGTTTAACCGTGGCAGCCATCATTTTAGGGGCCATTGTTGGCGGCTTGCTTGCAACCTACGATGTCAATATGTCGATTTTAATCATTGCTGGTCTTTATCTTCTCGCTGCTATTTTTAATCGTTACATCCCTGTTCTTCCCATTGAGCATAAAGTTGAGTCCAAAAATCCATGGTTTTTATTTAAAGACTTTCTTAAAGCTGCCATGAAGTTAGGTCAAGATCGTTTTGGTGGTCAATTATCACTCGCGATTACCACGCTATTTTGGGGTGCGGGAGCGACTCTTAGATTAGTCATTATTGCCTGGGCAGCTTATGCCCTGAATTTCGGAATTGATAAAGCCACCCAACTCACAGCCATCGTTGCGTTAGGTGTAGCCATAGGGGCTGTGATTGCTGCGAAATATGTTGAAATGAAAGATGCCGTTAAGATTTTATCGACAGGCATTTTAATGGGATTTTTTGTATGCTCTATGGTCTTTGTATCAACCTGGTACGTTGCGGCCATTATTTTATTACTGGTTGGAATCTTCAGTGGCTTCTTGATTGTTCCTATGAATGCCCTGCTTCAACATCGAGGTCATCGCTTAGTCGGTTCAGGCCATTCCATTGCGGTACAAAATTTTAGCGAAAACCTGGGTATCCTATTGCTCAGTGGGACCTACACCTTCATGGTCAAACATGACATGCATGTCAACGCGATTGTGTTTATCTTTGGACTTTTTGTTTTATTTGCAATGATGATTGCACGAATTCACTACGAAGAAAAAATCAATTAATGTAGCTTGACCCTTGCCTCGGTTCGATGCGTAATAAATTTAACAATCAATCTTAACAGTACGGTTGTAAAGCCATGCAATGCATAAAGATGCATTTGATAAAGCATCAAGTACATCATTCTTGCAATCATGCCCTCGATGAACATACTACCACCGGCGATAGCTCCCATTAAGTTACCCACGGTCGAATAACTGCCAAGATTAACCAAGGAGCCATAATCTTGGTAACGGTATTCTGGAAGCGAATCATTTTTACCTTTAATCATTTTCTTTATCGATTTAAATAATAATGAGGCTTGCTGATGCGCCGATTGCGCCCTAGGGGGCACCATCTCCAATGAGCCAGGTTTGATAGGGCATGCCGCGCAATCACCTAAGGCAAATATATGATCATCATCTAATGTTTGTAAGGTTGATCTCACGTGTAACTGGTTAATGTTATTCACCTTCAGACCTAAATTGGCTAAAAAGCTAGGTGCCTTAATGCCTGCCGCCCAAACTACTAGGGATGAGTCAATATAGCGTCCCGAACTTGTTTTAACACCTCTTTCATCCACCTCAACCACACTCTCACCTAGATAGAGTTTGACATTAAGTTTTTCAAGCTCTTTTCTAACCGACAGACTCATGCGTTCGGGTAACGCTGGTAATAGACGGTTACTGGCCTCAATGATTGAAATATGAATATCTCGGTCTGGATTAATATTATCTAACCCATAAGCTGTCATCTCACGGGTGGCTTTATGAAGCTCAGCTGATAATTCAACACCTGTAGCACCAGCGCCGACAATCACAACCTCCAATTGGCCAGGCTGAATCGCCTCGGCTTGAGTTTGAGCCCTTAGGATTGCGTTATGTAAACGTTGATGAAAACGCTCGGCCTGATGCTGCGTATCAAGGGCAATCGCATGTTCTGCCACACCTTTGATATTAAAGTCATTAATCTTACTACCCACAGCCATCACCAAGGTGTCGTAAGCAAAGGTTCTTCTTGGAATAATTTCAACCCCGTCCACATCAATAAATGGCGCAAGGGAAATTGTTTTATTAGCTCGATCAATCCCGTCCATCATGCCTAACCTAAAATGAAAATGATGCCAATGAGCTTGGGCAAGGTAATCGAGTTCATCTTTATCAGGATTAATACTGCCTGCAGCAATTTCATGCAATAAAGGTTTCCAAAGGTGGGTTTTTTTGGCGTCAACCAAGGTAATATGGGCTTTTTTCTTTTTGCCTAACGTATCCCCTAATTTAGTCGCTAACTCGAGGCCGCCAGCGCCGCCACCGACAATAATAATTTTATGTAAATCTTGATTCATGAGTTACTCTTCATTTCCTGTGATTGATCCATTGCTTCGAATAAAGGCAATGATTTTTAATAACTCATCAGGTGTCACACCATCGTCAGCTGTCATTAACCCAAAACCTTTCGCACCCATACCGCCGTTGGTACCTGCCCAAATCGTCTCAAACATACCTTTATTGGTCGCATCTTTAGGATACCTAAAATCAGGGCCCGTGAGCCCAGGTCCTACTTGACCTTTTGCAGTTGGGCCATGGCACTGAGTACATGACCATAAGTTATAACGTTTTTTACCCATTTTGATTGCTTCTGCATCACCCACATAGATATTTTTACCGGTTGCTAAAAATTCTTTGGCAGCATCTGTATCAAACATAGTCTCTGGAATTATAAGATTGGAACCATCCGTGGTTTTAACAAACGCCATTGGTTGTGATGGCTTTTTAGGTTCGACTTTCTCAGTCACTTCTGCGACATCACTGGTTGTTTGTTCTTGGGTCGTATTATCTTTTTGATCGGAACAAGAAATGAGAAGAAATAGAATTAGGATAATTGATTTTTTAAACATAACTGACACGCAAAAAAAAAGACTGGGGCATTATACCGCAGTCTTTCTTTTGAAATATGACTAGATTGTAACTGGCTTACTCGTTTCCTGTAATTTTACCGTTTGAACGAACAAAGGCGATAATTTTTAAGAGTTCATCAACAGTAACGCCATCATCAGCTGCCATGATACCAAAACCTTTGCCACCCATACCGCCGTTGGTACCTGCCCAAATAGTTTCAAACATACCTTTGTTTGTTTGATCTTTGGCATAATTGTATTTAGGGCCGGTTAAACCAGGACCTACTTGACCTTTAGCAGTTGGGCCATGGCACTGTGTACATGACCATAGGTTATAACGCTTTTTGCCCATTTTTACAGCTTCAGCATCACCGACATAAATGTTTTTACCAGTTGCTAAAAATTCTTTTTCCGCATCAGTACCTGCAAATGCTTTTTCAGGAAAGGTAATTTCACTACCATCAGTAGTTTTTACAAGTTTAATTTGAGCATTAACTGCACCACTAACACCGATAAGTGCTGCTAACAATGTTGATACAACTACTTTCTTACTAAACATATATAATCTCCTAGTCTTATTTATGTCTCCCTATATTAGGAGTACAAAAATAACTAATAGTTTCATTCCAATAAGGGGTATTTAAAACTTTAAGAGTGGTTAAAATTCTAAAACGCTATCTTACTTTTTTTTAACCAGTCTGTCACCCTTTTAGGATAAATTTTTTTCTATTTTTTATGGCGTTTATAGCCGTCTAAACGATCCTCAAATGTGGGCTCTGACCATGGAATACCAAACTCATCCATGACCGCATGAATCTTATCTAAATTCCTAAAGATCGCAGCTTCGAGTTCATCACGACGGTCTGCTTCTCTCTTACGAACACCACCTGAAATATTCCAGTAAGTTTTACCTGTTAACCTTGATTGATCCGTTGCATATTCAGGGATGGGTACAACCACCATTTCAACATCAGATTTCTTCGCATAATATCCACCAATAGGGCCCCACTCAATCGCAATATCGATATCACCTTTAGCCAAATCTTCAATTTTTTGACCGGGTGAAGTATTGAGGTCTCGTTGAATACGATACGGTTTGGCATTAAACATTAAACCATTCGCATTAAGCGCCACAGCCACTGGGCTCTTATCGTTCACACCAATCGTACCTTTGCGTAAATCAGGCGAATCCCAATTTTTGATATCAAAACCACTGTCTTTACGGTAAACCCAAACGTGACCTGCGCGGTAGTAAGGCTTGGTTGTGTCCAAAGCATCGTAAGTGGTATTGGTACCAATCACGTAATCACAACGGTAACCATTTAATGTGTTTCTTAAAAAACCAAAACGGTCATGCCAGAATTGATAGGTGAGTTCACGTCCAAGATCGGCTGCTAAAATTTCAGCGATTTTATTTTCAAAACCCTCACCTTGAGCATTTGAGTAAGGTAAGTTATCTTGGTCAGCACATACTTTAAATTCATCTGCTTTAGGAACGCGTCTCACACCTCCAATTTTTCCCTCATCAATATTCACAGGGATATCATCTGCAGCGATCACTGCGGTGCTGATGAATAGCATAAACATGGTTTTTATTATCGTTTTGAACATCTTCAATCCTTTAAATTTTAAATTGCTGTGATTATACCGACATCTTTTTTATGCCGCCTCATGATTATCTCTAAAAAATAACCATAAAAAAAAACACCCTACCGAAGCAGGGTGTTTTTAAGACTAACTTAACTGTATTAAGTTCTATAAAAAATTATAGGCTGAATACTGTTAATGCACCGCCGCCAGGAGCAGCGTTGTATTTTGTTAGTTCTTTATAACCACCAGCAGCACCAAGTGCGTCTGTGTCATTTGTAAGACCAAGGTTCATAGCAACACCAGCCCAACCGCCGATACCTGAAAGGACACCAACGTGTTGTTTACCTTTGTGTGCATATGTGAACGCATTACCGATCACACCTGAACCAACTTGGAATTTCCAAAGTTCTTTACCGCTTTTCGCGTCAAGAGCTTTTAACCAACGATCTAAAGTACCGTAGAAAACTAAGTCTGAAGCAGTTGTTAAAGCACCGCCCCAAGCTGAGAATTTCTCTTTGTTGTACCATACTTTTTTGTTAGTC
>JAURKY010000001.1 GCA_030831475.1 Burkholderiales bacterium | reverse complement strand
TGTCCTCACTGCGAATATTCTCTGCCCGAACTCGAACCCCGACTTTTTTCATTTAATAGTCCCATGGGTGCTTGCCATGAATGTGATGGAATTGGACATAAAAATTATTTTGATGCTAAGCGAATAGTTGCATTTCCCGAATTATCCCTTGGATCAGGTGCCATTAAGGGATGGGACAAAAGAAATCAATTTTATTTTCAAATGCTGAAAAGCTTAGCACATCATTATAAATTTGATATTGAAACTCCTTTTAATGCATTACCTGAACATGTACAAAATATTTTATTAAACGGTAGTGGTAACGAAAAAATAGAATTTAATTACTTTAGCGACCGGGGTACGATTTATAGTAAAACGCATTCTTTTGAGGGAATAATTAATAATCTAAAACGTCGTTATCAAGAAACAGATTCAAACACTGTTAGAGATGAACTAGCTAAATATTTAAGTATCCAAGAGTGTCCTTCATGCCAAGGCTCAAGGCTTCGACTTGAATCGAGAAACGTTTTGGTCGAAGGTATGAATATTCATGAGATTTGCCAGTTACCATTAAGCAAAGCCTTTCAAATTTTTGATTCCATGAGCTTAAAAGGTAATAAAGCTGAAATTGCTAGCAAAATTTTACAAGAGTTAAAAAATAGGCTCTTTTTTCTTATCAATGTCGGATTAAATTACCTCTCTTTATCAAGATCGGCTGAAACTTTATCAGGTGGAGAGGCACAAAGGATTAGATTGGCCTCACAGATAGGTAGTGGTTTAACCGGTGTGATGTATGTTCTCGATGAGCCCTCCATTGGACTTCATCAAAGAGACAATGATCGGTTGCTCGAAACTCTTAAAAACTTAAGAGATCTTGGCAATACTGTCATCGTGGTAGAACATGATCTAGATGCCATTCTTAGTGCAGATTTTGTCATTGATATTGGCCCAGGTGCCGGTATCCATGGTGGTAAAATTGTATGCTCAGGCACTCCCAAAAATATTTCAAATAATGAAGACTCACTGACTGGCCAATATCTCTCAGGTGAGAAAAAAATCTTAATTCCAACTAAGCGGCAAGAGCCTAAGAGAGGTTATCTTGAAATTATCAATGCTGAAGGCAATAATTTAAAGGGAGTAAATTTAAAATTACCTGTAGGGCTTTTAACTTGTGTAACGGGTGTTTCAGGAAGTGGGAAATCGACATTAATCAATGACACACTTTATTTCTCAATGGCAAAAATTATTAACAAGAGTAATCTTGAGCCAGCAAAATTTGATGAAATTAAAGGAGCACATTTCTTTGATAAGGTTGTAGACGTGAACCAAAGCCCTATCGGAAGAACCCCAAGATCGAATCCTGCAACCTACACCGGCCTCTTTACACCCATAAGAGATCTATTTGCAAAAGTTCATGAGAGTCGTTCAAGGGGTTATGGGCCTGGAAGATTTTCCTTTAACGTTAAGGGTGGTCGTTGTGAAGCATGCGAGGGAGATGGGCTTATTCGTGTTGAGATGCACTTTCTGCCTGATGTTTATGTTCAATGCGATGTATGCCATGGGCAACGCTATAACCGAGAAACCCTTGAGATTAGATACAAGGGGAAAAATATCCATGATGTTTTAACCATGACCGTCGAAAAAGCCTATGAGTTTTTTGAATCCATTCCTATTATTGAAAGAAAACTTAAAACATTATTGGATGTAGGCTTGGGCTATATTACCTTGGGACAAAATGCGACAACACTCTCAGGCGGCGAAGCCCAAAGGGTTAAACTTTCTTTAGAGCTCTCTAAAAGAGATACCGGAAAAACTTTATATATTCTCGATGAACCCACGACCGGTTTACACTTTGCTGATATTCAACTCTTACTCAATGTGCTTCATCATTTGAGAGATAACGGCAATACCCTCGTCGTGATTGAACATAATCTTGATGTTATTAAAACGGCTGATTGGATTATTGACCTGGGTCCAGAAGGGGGCGAAAGAGGAGGACAGATTATTGAACAGGGTCCTCCTGAAAAAATTATTTTAAATGGTAAAAGTTTTACAGGAAAATATTTAAAGCCCCTACTTAAATAATCTAATAACCTCTTTAACATCAGGCTCACATTGATGCCAAATTTTAAATGACGCTGCAGCCTGACAAATTAACATACCGATTCCATCAAGGGTTCTTGCCCCAACCCTTAATGCCCCTTTTAAAAAAGCTGTTTCAGATCCATAGGTCATGTCGTAATAAGTTGTCTCACTGGAGAATAAATGAATTGGCATGGGTAAGTCATTTCCCATTATTCCTGCCGAAGTTGCATTAATGATCAGATCAAATTGTTTGATTTCTTCGACGTCTAACAATGCTAAATTTATATTTTCTTTATTAGCATGAACTGACCAATCGTCTATCATTTTTTTGGCTCTATCAACGGTACGATTATGCAATATGATTGAATTAGGCTGGCTCTTAATCAAGTCAAATATAACTCCCTGGGCAGCACCTCCAGCACCCAAAAGTAGGATATTCATACCTTTTAAATTGATTTCATTTAATTTTAAATCCTCAATTAAACCCTGGCCGTCTGTTGAATCACCATGAATTTTATTATCTTTAAATGAAATCGTATTCACTGATTGAGTAAGTCTGGATATTTCTGATACACCATCAGATATCTGAAAAGCCTTATTTTTAAATGGTAAGGTAATATTTAAACCAACAAATTCATCCTCTTTTAATTCATGAATTTTTTCATCAAAACTAACTGGATGCACATCTAATTTTTCATAGCTAATATCAAAGCCAAATTGACTTGCAAATGCCTTATGAATGGTGGGTGATTTTGAGTGATCTATAGGATGGCCAATAACGGCAAATTTTTTTAATTTCTTGGTCATGCATAAATTATATGTAATTATAAAATATATTGATATCTGACATTTCGCACCATATTAGTGCATAATGATGCATTAATTGCTTGATTAATACATTAATACCCAACAACCTATGTATATAGGGCCAAAAAAGGAGTATTTTAGCGTTTTTGGGTTTGGCACAAAAAATGCTTTATTTACATTGTATTTGAAAAAAAGGAGTTTTAAATGGCTGTTGCTGATGTACTTAAACAAATTAAAAAACATAACGTAAAATTTGTTGATTTTCGTTTTACAGATACCAAAGGTAAGGAACAACACGTTTCTGTTCCGGTTTCTGCTTTTTCAAAAGATAAATTCACAGAAGGTCATGCATTTGATGGTTCATCCATTGCTGGCTGGAAAGGTATTAACGCATCAGACATGTTACTTATGCCCGATGCAAGCACAGCTGTGATTGATCCATTCATGGAAGAGACAACCATGATCCTAACTTGTAATGTGGTAGATCCTACTGACGGCAAAGGTTATGATCGTGACCCACGCACCATCGCAAATCGTGCTGAGGCCTATTTAAAATCAACTAAAATTGGTGATACAGCCTATTTTGGTCCAGAACCTGAATTCTTTGTATTTGATTCTGTGACTTGGCAATCTGGCATGAGTGGCTCCTCTGTCAGAATTAATTCAGAAGAATCTGTATGGGACTCTAATACAGAACATGAGGGCGGTAATGTTGCTCACAGACCTGCTGTTAAGGGAGGTTATTTCCCAGTGCCCCCAGTTGATTCCATGCAAGACCTTCGCTCAGCCATGTGCCTAACTCTAGAGCAAATGGGAGTGCCTGTTGAGGTTCATCACCATGAGGTTGCTGGATGTGGTCAAAATGAGATTGGTACAATGTTTAGCTCACTTACTCAAAGGGCTGACTGGACTCAAAAATTAAAATATGTAGTACACAACACTGCTCATAACTTTGGTAAAACCGCGACATTTATGCCAAAACCTGTCCTTGGTGATAATGGTTCAGGTATGCACGTTCACCAGTCTATCTGGAAAGGTGGCAAAAATATGTTTGCAGGTAAAAAGTATGCGGGGTTAAGCGAGCTGGCGCTTTATTATATTGGAGGTATTATTAAGCACGGCCGCGCCTTAAACGCACTATGTAATCCATCAACAAACTCTTACAAGCGTCTAGTGCCAGGATTTGAAGCACCAGTTATGCTTGCATATTCTGCAAAGAATAGATCGGCAGCGATTCGTATCCCTTTTGTATCTTCGGATAAAGCAAGACGTATCGAGGTAAGATTTGCTGATCCTACTGCTAACCCTTACCTTTGCTTTAGTGCCATGCTCATGGCAGGGCTTGATGGTATTCAAAATAAAATCCATCCGGGTGAAGCTGAGACACGAGATCTTTATGATCTAACACCTGATGAAGAGGCAAAAATTCCTCAGGTAGCTTTTTCATTGGATATGGCTTTAGAAGCTCTTGATAAGGATCGTAAATTCCTAACCAAGGGCGGCGTATTTACCGATGACTTTATTGATAGCTTTATTAGCTTGAAGATGAATGAGGTAACGCAAATGCGTATGACGCCTCATCCAATAGAGTTCGAAATGTACTATAGCGTATAACTAATAAGGGCGGGATGTAATATCCTGCCCTTTTTTTGCCTATTTTTTTTAAGCACCATAAGTGTGCATATTTAACAAAAAATAGGGGTCATTGACATAGATATTGCTTTAAAAAAATATAAAAACAAAATATGGCACCACCTATCATTCTTGAAAATTTTGAAGGTCTTGAGCACTTAGCCTCGGGTGTTATCGTTTGCTCAAAAAACGGGGATATCAGATACATTAACCCCTCTGCCGAGGCCTTGTTGGATATCAGTCATGATCAAGCATGTGAAAAAAATATTAATGTTTTTTTTACCAGTGAACTCTTTTTTAAGCAAATCTTAACCGCGAGTGAGAACCAAAACATTTACCGCGAGAATGAATACTTTATTCAAGTCAAACAAGACAAATTTATTTGCGTGACTGTTACAGTCAGTCCGCTTCAAAAAAATAAAAATTTCCTTATCGAGTTCTTACCCATGGATCAACATTTAAAAGTTGCTAAAGAGGAGCGCATGATTATTCAACAACAAGCTAACACTCAATTATTAAGAAATCTCGCCCACGAGATAAGAAATCCTCTTGGAGGATTAAGGGGTGCTGCTCAGTTACTCGAGGCTGAATTAGGTGATAGGCAATTAACTGAATATACCCAAATCATAATCAAAGAGGCCGACAGGTTACAAAGCCTTATGAATAAATTATTATCACCTAATCAGTTACCCAAATACGATAACACTAATATCCATGAGGTGATTGAAAGGGTTCGCAGCTTAATACTCTCTGAGTTTAGTGAAAAAATTAAGTTTGTAAGAGACTATGACCTTGGGCTACCCGAAATTATTGCAGATCGTGAAAAGCTTATTCAAGCTATATTGAATATTTGTCGTAATGCAGCTCAAGCACTCGAGAGATCAGCCAAAAAAGAAAAGTTTTTAAAAATTACCACACGTGCTGATCGTCATATTATTTTTCAACAAAAAAAATACTCTACTGTAATTAGAATTGATATTGAAGATAATGGGCCGGGGGTACCAGAGGTCATTAAGGAGAAAGTTTTTTACCCCCTTGTATCAGGTAATGATGAGGGGTCAGGTCTAGGTTTGTCCTTAGCACAAAATTTCATATCACTTCACAAAGGCTTAATTGATTTAGATTCAATGTCAGGAAAGACTATTTTCACCATAATCTTACCCATTGAAAATGGGTTAACTAAAAGTAAAGAGAGTAAATCATGAGTGCTGTATGGATCTTAGATGATGACAAATCGATACGATGGGTATTTGAAAAAGCATTAGAAAAAGCAAATTTACCATTCAAAATTTTTTCAAATACTAATGAGGCTATCAATCAATTTAATCACGATAAACCTTCAGTTATTGTTAGTGATATACGAATGCCAGGAGAGTCAGGGTTAAGCTTTCTTGCAAAGGTCAAAGACAAGTTTCCTGAGATACCAATTATTATCATGACCGCCTATTCTGATTTAGATACGGCGGTAGCCTCCTTTCAAAAAGGAGCCTTTGAATACATAGCCAAGCCATTTGATATTAACCATGTGATAAATATCATTAATAAAGCTTTAGAAAAAAATATAAATGTTAATAGTCATGAAGTCGAACAATTTGATCCAAAAAATTATCCAGATATCATCGGACAAGCCCCTGCTATGCAAGAAGTATTTAGAGTGATTGGTAAATTAGGTGAAACCAATGCAACAGTTTTAATTAATGGTGAATCAGGTTCGGGAAAAGAGTTAGTTGCCAACGCTATTCATAAAAATAGTAAACAAAAAAATGGCCCTTTCATAGCCATAAATACTGCTGCAATTCCGAATGAACTCCTTGAGGCAGAATTATTTGGTCATGAAAAAGGAGCTTTCACGGGTGCCAATGAACTTAAAAAAGGGCGTTTTGAACAAGCAAATAACGGAACATTGTTCCTTGATGAAATTGGTGACATGCCGGTAGATCTACAAACACGACTATTAAGGGTGCTTAATGATGGTTATTTTTATCGTATTGGGGGACAAGACCATATCAAAGCAAATGTTAGAGTGATTACAGCTACGCATCAAAACCTCGAGAAGTTGGTCAATGAGGGAAAGTTCAGAGAGGATCTATACCATCGACTTAACGTGATTAGAATAAAAATACCATCGCTTCGTGATAGGGTTGAGGATATTCCGATGTTATGTAATTTTTTTCTTAAACGAAGTGCAAGCCAGTTGAATGTTAGTGCAAAGATAATTTCGCAAGATGTCCTTGAATTCTTTAAAAACTTAAATTGGCAAGGCAATGTAAGGCAATTAGAAAATACCTGCCATTGGCTTACCGTCATGACCTCAGGAAAAATAGTTAATATCTCTGACTTACCTGATGAAATAAAAAATGAAACAGCCTTGTTCAAATTAGGTAATTTTACCTCTTGGCAGGATGAATTAAAAAAGGTTGTTTTTAACGCTGTTATAATGGGTGAGGAAAATATTTATTCAAACCTTATCAATGAGGTTGAGAAAATTATAATAAAACAAGCCTTGAAACAAACCAAAAACAGAAAAATTGATGCTGCCAAGATGCTTGGCATTGGTCGAAATACTATTTCAAGAAAAATAAAAGAATTATCTATAGATTAATTCATATTGTTTTTTTTCAAGGTAAAATAAATCTATGGTCAATGATTTATTTCTTCAAGCTACCAAAGCTCATGCAAAGAATGACATCAAAAAAGCTGAACAGCTTTACCTTGAAATACTAAATAAAGACCAAGAAAATTTTAAAGTTTTATTTCTAATTGGAACATTATATTTACAAGAAAATAATATTAAAAAATCGATTCACTACCTAAGCCAAGCATGCAATGTTAATAAACTCGATGCCCATGCGTCTATGAATCTAGGTTTGGCTTACAATGAAATAAATGATTTCATCAATGCTGAGAAAAATCTTCTTGTCTCTCTAAACTTAGACTCTGACAACCCAAATATTCATAATAATCTCGGTAATTTTTATCTAAAGAAAAAAAATTATGATGAGGCGTTGAATTGCTTTCTAAAGGCAGTTGATCTTGACTCAAAAAACTGCTCATACTTATTAAATTTATCAGAATGTTACTTCCAAATGTCTCTCGTTCAGGCCTCAATTGAGACTTTATCTAAAATTCCATCCAACAATGAATTTTTTTTTACTGCACAAGGTAAATTATTTAACATCTTTTACAAAATAAAAAATTATAAAAAATGTATTTCACTTGGAAGAAAATTACTTAATGAATCTTCTAATTTTAATAAAAACGATATTATTCTTAAAGTTATTCATTCTCAATTATCGTTAGGCGAATTCCTCGAGGTTGAGCAATCTCTTAAACTTTTGGAACAAGACTCTGATGATCACCAATTTTATCTTGCTTTATTTTTTTTAGAAAAAGGAGACTATCAAAATTCTAAAATAATCTTTGAAAAACTATTAAAAAAACATTATGAAGAAGATATTTGCCATCTTAATTTGGGAGTTATGAACTTTAGGTTATGTAAGTTTGGATTAGCCATTGATCATTTTAAATTGTCTTTACAAAAAAATCCTAACAACCTAGAGGCAAAAATCCAACTGGGCCTTTGTCAACTGTCGCAATGTAATTTTGTTGAAGGTTGGTCAAATTTTTTTTTCTACCAAGAGAGAAATATTTTCAATAATAGAATTCATAACAAAATTCCAAAATGGAATGGATCTGATCTTAATAAAAAAATCTTAATCATCTTTGATCAGGGTATTGGAGATCAGATATTTTTTAGTTCTTTACTTAATCGATTAAATAAATCAAATAAATATGACTGTTTAGTCAATAAAAAACTGATTGATATTTTTAAGAACTCATTTACTAATAATTTTAATTTTTTAACTGAGACAGATAATATTAAACATAATGAATATGATTGTTATTTAAGGGCCACGGAATTAGGAAATCTTTTTATAACAAAAAAATCAGATTTAAAAAAACAACAAAAGTATTTAACTGCCAGTAGTCCTGCATTATTTAATGAAAAACCCATTGGTCTATCGTGGTACAGCAATAATGAACTTATTGGTAAGAGAAAATCTATCGAATTAGACACGCTTATTTTAAACCTTAAAGAAAAATCCAAGTTTTTTATTAGTTTGCAGTACGGTGATTTTAATGAGGACATTAATAAGGTTGGTAAAAAATATGGGGTTCATTTCATCAATACGCATGAAAACGATCATTTTAATGATATCAGTGGCCTAGCTAACCTGATCATGGGTTGCCGAGAGGTATACAGCATCAGCAACACGACCGCCCACTTAGCGGGGGCTTTAGGTGTTCATGTGAATTTAATGCTTCCCTTTAATCATTCATCCAATACATGGTATTGGTTTTCGGATAATCATAAATCTTTGTGGTATCCAAGTATCAAGACTTTTGAAGCAGATAAGCTTCAAGATCTATCAACCGCTTTAGACAAAATAAAAAAAGCCCCTCATGAGAGGGGCTTTTAAAAACAACGTTTTCTTTAAGATAAAATCTTAGAAGAATAAAATTGCACCTAGAGATATGTTGTCTGATTCATTTTTCTCACCACCTTGAGCGTTAGACTCCATGCGGTTATATTCAGCAACTAGGTTTAAGTGCTTAGTTAATGGATGGTACGCACCCACTGTGATACGTTTGTTTTCTTCAACTAATGAAGCATTATCTTCACCGCTAGCTAAGTCAAGGTTAGATACACCGTATGCAACACCAAGTTTAGTACCTGATGGAATTACGTATGTAGCTTGAACATAGCCACCGTCAGCTTCACGCTCAGCGCCAGCTGTTGTGTTACCGTATAAACCGTAAGCAATAATACCTGCAGCGTCACCATCATAGTAGTAAGCTGTTAGGCCTGCGTTACCGAAGTTAAAGTTAACACCAATATCGATTGCTTCACGGTCAACTTCTGCAGTTGTTGAAGTTTGAGCCTTGTAAGAAGCTCCTGATACCCAAACTTTACCAGCGTCAAATGCGTATTGAAGTTGAGCTTCAAGACCGAAACGATCTTGGTAGTAAGTTGAGTTTAGTGCACCTTGGTTAGGGTTCATAAGACCTACAGTAGCTGTAAAGCCATTGAAGTTAGGTGTTGTATATGAAATTTGACCTTTCCATGCTGGGTAGATGTAACCAGAACCGATACCACCTAAAGTAGTCATCGCACCTGATCGGTTACCAGCGTTTGGTGTACCGAAACCAGAAGCACCAACACCAAGAAGTGTCATATCGCTAAGAATAGCGTTACCAGCAAAGATACCTAAATCTTTACCCATCTTAACAGTACCCCATGATTTATCACCAAAGGTTAAAAACGCTTGACGCCATTTAGCACCTTGAACGTCACCAGAACCACTGTTATCAGAAACGTTTGGTTGCATAGAAATAGTGAAAGATACGTCTAAGTCGTTTTGACGAGTTGTACCAGTGAAACCTAACCAAGCTGGTAAAAGACCAGTGTTGATAGATTGTGATGCATCTTCACCAGCAGCATCTTCTTTACCAGCGATACCACCAGTAACAGTCTTATCAGCTGTATCATCAAAATTATGGAAAGTTGCGTATACGTTAACGTTACCGTTAACATCTAAAGTCCACTCACCAGCTGGGATAACAATACCCGCGTTAGCTGTTGTTGAACCTAAAACTAAAGCAGCAGATGATACTGCAGCAGCAATTTTCTTGTTCATGTTAAATCTCCTAAATATTTAAAATAACTACCTATCTATTGATAGGATCGTTAGGCATATTATTAAACCTATCACCTGATAAATCAATTATTTTGTTACTTTTTTATCAAAAAATATGACAATTGTTGTATAAAAACAACAAAATAACCTATATTGCATTAGTAGCGCTGCATTGCCTGGCATAGCGATCGGTCATGCCAGCTATATAATCAGCTACAGCCCTCTCTTCGCAATCTGTATTCTTTAAAAAAGTTGAGGGAATCAAATCGAAATGTTCACAATAAAAATTAAATAATCTTTTGATAGTCTCTTCTGCCTCAAAAGACATTTTAATAATTCGTGGGTGGCAATATAAATGGTTGGTTGAAAAGAGTTTGATTTCTTTGAGGTGTTTTGCCATTGTTTCTGAAAAACGAACAATTCGAGGGCTCTCTCGAACTTCATCTACACTTTTTGGCTTAAATTCTTGAAGATACATCATTGTTTCTTTACACAAATCATCAATGATTGAATGCATCATTCTTCTAATGGTCTCATTTAAAAGCTTATCGTCAGATAATTCCTCGAAATCACTTTCCACTTGTGAGGCATAGTGCTCAAACAGCATCAGTTCTTTGAGTTCAGCAAGGTTTAATATACCTGACCTAAACCCATCATCGAGGTCATGGTGTAAATAGGCAATCTCGTCAGCGAGATTAACAATTTGAGCTTCTAAGGATGGCTGCTTTTTATTCAAAAATCTAAGTCCAATGTCACCTAATTTTTTAGCATTCTTTAAAGAACAATGTTTTAAAATACCCTCTCGCACCTCAAAAGTTAGATTTAATCCATCAAAAGAGGCATACCTCTTTTCAAGTTGATCCACAATACGTAAAGATTGTAGGTTATGCTCAAAGCCTCCGTGCATTTGCATACAGAAATTTAAGGCATCCTGCCCTGCATGACCGAATGGTGTATGGCCTAAGTCATGGGCTAAGGCTACAGCCTCACATAAATCCTCGTGGCAATTCAGTGTTCTAGCAACAGCCCTAGCGATTTGAGAAACCTCTAAACTATGAGTTAAACGACTTCGAAACATGTCACCCTCATGATTGACAAAGACTTGCGTTTTGTATTGCAGCCTTCGAAAGGAAGCGGAATGAATTATGCGGTCCCTATCTCTTTGGAAATCATTTCTTGATTGTGATTGCAGTTCTTTGTAAATTCTTCCTTGTGATTTGACCGGATTGGATGCATAAGAGGCTAAATTCATCTTAAAAAATTTTAGTATTTATGGTTTTTTCCAAAACCTTCATATCATAATCTTCGGTCTGAAAAGCTTCTCCCAGGCTTCTTAAAAGAATAAGGCTTATTTTGCCATTTTTATTTTTTTTATCTGAAGCCATCAAATCTAAAAATTGGTCTTGACTCAAATCCGGAGGATTAATTGGCAAATTAGCTGCTTTAAGAATATTTTTTATACGAGTAAAATCTTGTTCCTCAATAAAGCCTAATTGCATTGACATATGTGAGGCCATAATCATTCCTGCAGCAACAGCCTGACCATGGAGCCATTTGCCATAACCCAAGGCTGTTTCAATCGCATGCCCAAAAGTATGGCCCAAATTAAGAGTGGCTCTAATACCTTTTTCAGTCTCAAACTCATCTTCAGTAACGACAGCTGCTTTATTATTACAGGATCTTGTAATGGCCTCGATTAAAGAATCTGGATGTTTTTTTAATAAATTATTCACATTTTGTTCGAGCCATTCAAAAAAAATAGGATCTCTAATCAATCCATACTTTATTACCTCAGCTAATCCGGCTGATAATTCAATATCGGGTAGGCTCTCTAAACAATCAACATCAATAATCACTCTTTTTGGCTGATAAAAGGCTCCAATCATATTTTTTCCCAACCTATGATTAATACCCGTTTTCCCGCCAACGGATGAATCAACTTGAGATAAAAGTGTTGTTGGTACCTGAATAAAATCAATACCACGCATATAAGTGGCAGCGGCATAACCCGTAATATCTCCGACCACGCCACCTCCAAGCGCAATTAATATAGAATCACGCCCATACTTATTATTTAATAAAGCTTCATAAATAATATCTAAGCTATCTTGGTTCTTAAACTCTTCGCCATCTTTTAGAACAATTTCAATTATCGATGTTGCGTCACTTAGACTCTTTCTCAATTTTTTTAAATAAAGTGGGCCAACGGTTTCATTTGTGATGATTGCAACATTCTTTTTAGAGACATATTGAATAAATAAATCTTTTTTTGAAAGTAGCCCTCTGCCAGAACAGATATCATAACTTCTATCACCAAGACTAATTCTAATAGTTTCCATTTATTTTAATAATCCCAAAATTTCATTTTTAATATCTCTTATTTTTTTGTTCTTTGTTTCTATTATATAGTTTGCAACAGACATATATAGAGGATCCCTATCCCTAAAGAGCTCATTGAATTTTTCAGCTAAATTAACATTTTGAATCAAAGGTCTGGTCTTATCATCTTTTAATCTTGAAACCAAGTCTTGAATGTTTGACCTTAAATACACCACAGTACCAATCTGTTTTAATAGTTTCCTATTTTCCTTGCTTAAAACAATACCACCACCTGTAGCAATCACCTTTTTTTTACTATTAATTAAATCTCTAAGTAAATGATATTCCCTTAATCTAAACCCCTCTTCCCCTTCTAACTCAAAAATTGTTGAAATATTAACGCCCGTTTTAATTTCAATAGCTTGATCAGTATCTAAAAAATCTCTTTCTAAGGTCTTGCTAATTTGTTTCCCAACTGTGGTTTTTCCAGAACCCATCAAACCTACAAAAATAATATTTTTATTTTCTTCCATAAAATTAAGCAAAAAAATTTTAGATATAAAACTGAAGCCTCTATAATAACCCTATATATAATTTTAGATAACACTGCTCTCAGAATAGATGTTTTCATCATTTAAAAATTTTCTTTTTCTTTCATTTATTGCCTCCATTTCAGCCTTAGCATTAGTTTTCTTTATGGTGGCTTTAATATATCCAACCCTTCCAGAAGTCAAACATCTTGAAGAGTATCGTCCTAAGCAACCTCTACAAGTTTTCACTAAGGATGGTTCTTTGATATCTGAGTTTGGGGAGGAACGGAGAGAATATATTCCAATTAAAAAAGTACCTCAAAAGATGATTAATGCCATTCTTGCAATTGAAGATCGTCGTTTTTTTGAACACCCTGGCATTGATATGATTGGAATCGCTAGAGCAGCTCTAAGAAATATTACTGGCCAATCAAGCGAAGGAGCAAGTACTATAACCATGCAGGTTGCTAGAAACTTTTTTTTATCCTCAGAAAAAACATTAAAAAGAAAAATTAATGAAGTTCTTTTGGCTATAAAAATTGAGAAAAATTTAACAAAAGAGGAAATACTAGAGCTTTATATCAATCAGATATATTTAGGTCAAAGATCCTTTGGATTTGTTGCAGCTGCAAATACCTATTTTGATAAAAATTTAGAGGAAATAAATTTAGCAGAAACCGCATTGCTAGCAGGGTTGCCCAAAGCGCCAAGCAAATATAATCCCTTTAGAAATCCTGATGACTCAATTAGCCGCCAGCATGCTGTTTTAAAAAGTATGTTAAGGCATGGCTTTATTGATAAACCAACTTACCTTCTCGCACTTGAAGAACCAATACATTTAAGAGAGTCTTTTACCAAACGAGAAGTGAAAGCAGATTACGTTGCAGAAATGGTTCGTAAAACATTGTTTGAGGAGTTTGGAGAAAAAATATATACGAGTGGCCTAAAGGTTTACACAACGATACAAGATAAAAATCAAAAATATGCCAACCTTGCCGTTCAAAATGGATTGATCAACTACACATCAAGGCACCCTATCAACCAACCCGAAGCAAACTTTGATTTATCAGATGAAAAACTAAAAGATGAAAAAAATCGTAAAGAATATTTAGTTAAAAAATTAAGAATGTTGCCTACTTACGGTGACTTTATTCCAGGTGTTGTTATTGATATGCAACCATTAAAAGTTAAAGCTCTTTTAAAAAATGGAGAAATAATTAATGTTTATAAAAAAGGATTGGAGCTTTTAAGAGATGATCTCAACATTGAAGATCCAAAACTGAAAATAATTAAAATTGGGACGGTATTAAGATTTGTCAAAAATAGAGGTTATTGGGTTGCTACTCAATTGCCCGAAGTGGAGAGCTCCCTAGTTTCTCTTGATCCTCAAACAGGGGCAGTACTTGCACTTGTTGGTGGTTTTGATTTTTATAAAAATAAATATAACCATGTAACCCAAGCTGAAAGGCAGCCAGGATCTGTTTTTAAACCTTTTATTTATTCTGCCGCCCTAGAAAAAGGTATTAATGCAGCATCGCTTGTCAATGATGCTTACCTATACATTACAGCTAAAGAGCTCGGGGCTAATGAAAATTGGGAGCCCCAAAACTATAATGAAAAATTTTCGGGTCCAATCAGACTCAGAGACGGTCTAGCATTGTCAAAAAACCTTGTAGCTATTCGCGTGCTTAAAAATATAGGTACAAATTTTGCTCAAGATTACATTACTCGTTTTGGATTTGATCCCAAGAAACATCCACCCTATCTTTCGATGGCCCTAGGAGTTGGTCAAGCCACTCCCCTAGAAGTTGCCTCAGCGTATGCAGTATTTGCAAATGGTGGTTACCTCAAGAAACCATACTTCATTGAAAAAATTATTGATAGTAAAGGAAGAAAAGTTAAACAAAGCACCGCTCTATTTAACGAGGAAACCCCTCGGGTAATTGACCCAAGAAACGCCTTTGTCATTACAGATATGCTCAAAGAAGTAATAAACTCTGGAACCGCAAAAAAGGCAAAGAGATTAAAGCGGAGCGATATCGCCGGTAAAACTGGAACAACGAATGATCAATATGACGCATGGTTCGCAGGCTACAATCCAGATATCGTTACTATTACGTGGGTTGGTTTTGACCAACCTAAACCCTTAGGTAAATTTGAAACAGGATCTAGAGCGGCATTGCCTATATGGATTGATTACATGGAGCCTATTCTCAACCAATACCCAATAAGATTTATGGTTGAGCCTGAAGGTATTATGCCGGTTAAAATTAGAAAAAAAGATGGTGTTGTTGCGCTTCCCGAGGAAGAAGGCATATATGAATATTTTTATGAAGAGTTTTTACCTCAAAGCAATGCTTACTATTTGATCAATTGATGGGTAAAGAAAATACTAAACATATTAAGCTTGCCATAGCATCTAAAGCTGCGGAACTGATTTCTCAAGAAGGAATACGTGACTATCATTTTGCAAAAAAAAAGGCTGCCAAATATCTTGGATTTAGTGAGAAAGAAGTTCTGCCATCAAATTATGAAATTGATAAAGAGCTTATACTTTTCAAAAATCTTTATCAAAAAGTTGATCATGACTTAGTGCAAAATTTAAAAAAAGAGGCTCTGAAAATTATGATACTTTTTGAGCGCTATAAACCTTTTTTATCAAATCAATTTTTAGAGGGCATTATTACAAAATACCCAATTATAGAGATTAATTTATTTACAGATGATATTAAAGAAATCGAGTATATTCTGCTCAATCAAAATATTCATTTTGAAATTATTGATGTCAATATACATAAAAAAAACGCTTCAAAAACTCTAAGTATTTACAAAATTGATGGTTATGAATTTCCAATTGAACTTAAAATTTTTGATACCAATGAAGTTAAAATACAAAACAAACAAATTTTAAAGGCAAGAGGTTTTAGTCTTAAAGAATTGGAGGAGTTTGATCCTAACGATGTTGCTGAAGAATTCTAGCAGCCTGTATCGCAAAATAAGTTAGTATGGCATCTGCTCCGGCGCGCTTAAATGCGAGCAGAGATTCCATAATAATTTTATCTTCATCAAGCCATTTTTTTTCACTAGCAGCTTTGATCATTGCATATTCACCACTAACCTGATAAACGAAAGTAGGTTTAGAAAAAGCTTCTTTAACTCTGAATACAATATCTAAATATGGCATTCCTGGCTTCACCATGACAAAATCAGCACCCTCATCAATATCCAGCTGTACCTCATGTAATGCCTCATCGCCATTAGCAGGATCCATCTGATAAGTCTCTTTAGATGCTGAGCCTAAAGATACTGATGAACCAATAGCCTCTCTAAACGGGCCATAAAAAGAAGAGGCATATTTTGCTGAATAAGCCAATATTTTAATATCAATAAATTTATGTTCTTCAAGAGCCTCGCGAATTTTAGCAACTCGTCCATCCATCATATCCGACGGGGCTACTACATCACAACCCGCTCTTGCATGAGAAAGTGCCTGTTTAACTAAAACCTCAACTGTTTCATCATTCAAAATTTTATTATTTGAATCTATAAGGCCATCTTGCCCATGGCTTGTATAAGGATCCAAAGCAACATCCGAAATAATGCCAAGATTGGGTAATTGTTTTTTTAATTCCTTAATAGCTCTGGGTATTAGCCCATGGTCGTTAAAAGCTTCAGATGCATCCTCTGATTTTAATTGCTTATCAATCACAGGAAATAAAGCAATTGCTTGAATTCCCAGCTCATAACATTCTTTTGCTTCTTGAATAAGATTATCTATGCTTAACCTAAAAATTCCTGGCATAGATAAGATAGGCTGTTTAATATTTTGACCCTCAGTTACAAAAATCGGGTAAATGAGATCTTCAATCATCAATCTATTTTCCCTTACCAAACTTCTAGAGAAAGGATTATTTCTGATACGTCTAGGTCTTTTTTTTAATGTCATGATTAACCTAAAAAATTATTTAAAGAATTGCCTGGGTCTTCATCTCTCATAAAGGCCTCTCCAATTAAAAAAGTAAAAATACCATGATCATTCATTAATTTTAAATCATCATGATTAAATATTCCGGACTCTGTAATGACAATTCTATCTTGAGGAATTTCTTTTTTTAAATCAAATGTGGTATCCAAGGAGACATTAAATGTTTTTAGGTTTCTATTATTAATACCGATCAGCTGAGTCTTTAATTGCAAAGCATTATCTAGTTCCTCTAAATTATGAGATTCAACTAATACATTCATATTAAGAGTGCTTGCAATCTCCTCAAATTCTTTCATTTGGCCTAATTCAAGCGCAGCAGCAATTAAAAGTATGCAATCTGCACCAGCTGATTTAGATTCATAAATTTGATAGGGATCAATAATAAAATCTTTTCTGAGAACAGGTAATTGGCAAGCAGCTTTTACCTCTTTTATGTAACCAAGCTCACCTTGAAAGTAATCCACATCGGTCAGAACTGATAAACAAGCGGCTCCGCCATCTTCATAAGATTTTGCAATAAGTGAGGGATTAAAATTTGATCTTATAACACCTTTTGAGGGACTTGCTTTTTTAATCTCAGCAATCACGGCAGAAAGCTTTTTTTCATGCTTGGAAATAATTGCACTTAAAAAATCTCTTTCGTCATTAACTAAATTAATTTCTGACTCAAGGTCTTTGATTGATTTTATCGATTTAGCTTTTTTTACTTCATCCGATTTTGTTTGTAAAATTTTATCTAAAATATCAGACATGAGAATTAACAATAAGCTCCTCTAATTTATGTCTTGCATCACCAGTATCAATCATTTTTTCAGCCAAAGGTAAGCCTTTTTCAATACTCTCGGCAAGTCCTGAGACATAAATTGCTGCGCCCGCATTCAGGACAGAAATATCTCTCGCAGCACCTCTTTCGCCATCCAAAATAGCTAGTATTTTTTGTTTTGACTCTTCAACATTTTTAACAGTAATATTAGTCATAGAACCATTCTTTAAACCAAAATCATTGGGTGAAATTTCATACTGACTTATTTGATTATCTTTGAGTTCAGCAACTGTAGTTTTACCTGTGATCGAAATCTCATCCATACCATCCTCACCATGAACAACTAGTACATGTTTACTGCCAAGTTTTTGCAAAACCTCCGCGAAAACTATGCACAAGTCTTTACTAAACACACCGATAACCTGCCTTTGAGCTCCTGCTGGATTAGTTAAAGGGCCCAACATATTAAAAATTGTCCTGACCCCCAATCCCTTTCTAACAGGAGCCACATATTTCATGGCTGGATGGTAGTTTGGTGCAAACATAAAACCAATGCCAATCTTATTGACAAGTTTGGATAAATTTTCAAAACCCAAATTAACATTAACACCCAACGACTCTAAAACATCCGCACTACCGCATTTGGATGAAACAGACCTACCGCCATGCTTTGCAACAATCGCACCTGCAGATGCTGCAATAATTGATGAGAGTGTTGAAACATTAAAAGTCTGGAGGCTGTCACCTCCTGTCCCACATGTATCAATTAAATGAGTCGAACTATCAATCACTACTTTATTAGAAAATTTTCTCATGACCTCTGCTGCAGAAGCTATTTCATCGATTGATTCGCCCTTCACTCTCAAAGCAATCATGAAGGCTGCAATCTGCATGTCAGAAAGTTGTCCAGTCATAATTGCCTCCATCATTGAAGACATGTCAAGCTGAGACAGATTCTCATGGCTTAAAATTTTATCCAATAATAAATTAAAATTATTCATAATTTTTTAAAAAATTATTGAGCAAATCATGACCATGCTCTGTAAGAATAGATTCGGGATGAAATTGAACACCTTCCAAAGGAAGCTCTTTATGCTTGACGCCCATGATCTCATCATCATCCGTCCATGCGGTAATCTCTAACTCTTCTGGGCATGAAACTTTTTCAATGACTAATGAATGATACCTTGTAGCAATAAATGGATTTTTAAGATTTCTAAAAACACCTTTATTTATATGATGAATCTCTGAGGTCTTTCCGTGCATAATTGTTTTTGCATGCATAATTTTTCCACCTAAAGCTTGACCAATTGTTTGATGTCCTAAACACACCCCTAGAATGGGTACTTTTCCTTTAAGCTCATGCACAACATCGAGAGAGATTCCAGCCTCATTGGGTGTACATGGGCCCGGTGATAAAACAATATATTTTGGATTTAAACTTTTAATCTTTTCCAAATCAATTTGATCATTTCTATAAACCTCTACTTCTTGACCAAGTTCTGCGAGGTATTGAACAAGGTTATAGGTAAATGAATCGTAATTATCAATCATTAATAGCATTATTGTTTTTCCAAACCAGTTTTAACTAATTCAACCGCCCTTAAAATGGCACGAGCCTTATTTTTTGTTTCATCCCACTCATTTTGAGGTATGGAATCAGCAACAACGCCTGCACCTGCTTGTACATATAAAAAATTATCTTTAATGACTGCCGTTCTAATTGCAATCGCTACATCCATGTCGCCATTAAAACCCAAATAACCCACCGCTCCTGCATACACGCCTCGCTTAGAGGATTCAAGTTCATTGATAATCTCCATGGCTCTCACTTTGGGAGCGCCACTTACCGTGCCTGCAGGAAAGGTTGCCTTAAGAACATCCATAGCGGATAAATTCTCTCGCAACAAACCCTCAACATTTGAAACAATATGCATAACATGAGAGTAACGCTCAATCATCATATTGTCTGTGACATTCACTGACCCTGCTCTCGAGACTCTTCCAATATCATTTCGACCCAAGTCCATCAATTGAACATGCTCTGCTAATTCCTTTGGGTCAGAAAGTAAATCTTTTTCCAGTGCTATATCTGATGCTTCATCTTTGCCGCGCGGTCTAGTTCCAGCTATCGGTCTAACTGTTACTTTTTTATTTTCAAGCCTTACAAGAATTTCTGGTGATGCTCCCACCACAAAATGATCTTCCATATGATAAAAAAACATGTAAGGGGAAGGATTTAAGCTTCTCAAAGACCTATATAAACTGAGCGGATTATATTTAAAAGGCTGGCTCATTCTTTGAGACAAAACAACCTGCATGACATCACCTTCATAAATATAGTTTTTTATCTTATCAACAGCTTGTTTGTAATGATTCTCTCCAAACTCAGATACTGGCTCAGAATGATCAAAATTAAACTCATCATTAATATCAATTCCTTTTGATAATTTAGCTAATAGAACATCAATTTTTTTTAAGGCATTTTCATAGGCATTATCAAGGCTGGGGTCGATATAATTGACTATAAAAAGTTTACCCGAAACGTTATCAATCACTATCACTTCATCTGAAAGCATCAAGAGCACATCTGGTAAATCAAGCTTATCTTCCAAATAATTTTTAGCGAGTTTAGGCTCAATGTATTGTATGGTCTCATAACCAAAATATCCTGCTAAACCGCCAGAATACCTCGGTAAATAAACATCTTCGGGAATTTTAAATGATTTAAGGTAGCTATCTATATAGTCCAATGGGTTTTCATGTTCAATTTTTTCAATCAATTTTTGATTATAAAAAATAGAAATATCATGCCCCTTGATTTTAAAAACTTTTTTTGACGGTAAACCAATTATTGAATATCGGCCAAAGCGCTCTCCGCCTTCAACTGACTCAAGTAAATAACTGTAGGGCAAATTAGCAAGTTTTGCATAGACGGATAGGGGGGTATCAAGATCGGCGAGACTTTCAAAGACGATAGGGATTCGATTAAAACCCTTACTTTTATAATCTTCAAATTGCTTTTTTGAAATTGAGGCAGACATTTTATTGAGCTAAAGAGGTTAATTCAGATATATTTTGTATAGCAAAATCTACTTTTTGAGACACAATAGATTCACCGTATTGATAACCATAGGGAACCGTAGCAACAAAACTGCCGGCATCAAAAGCTGAGTCAATATCATTGCATGAATCACCAACCATAATAGCTTCCGAAGGTTGAATTCCTAAATTTTTAGAAGCCAATTGAATGGGTTCAGGATGAGGTTTTTTATGCACAACGTCGTCACCAGAAATAATACAGTCCATAATCTTATCTAATCCATGAAAACTTAAAATTTTATCTGTAAAAATTTTGGGTTTATTGGTGACACATGCCAATAATATTCCTTGATTTTTGAGTGAAGTAAGGGTATCAATGACTCCCCCATAGGGCTGACTTTTGTCTGCCAATTGAAAATAAAAATCATGAAAAAGATCTTGGCCGCTTTCAAAATCATTTTGATCATTTCCACCGGCTGCGAGAATTGACTTTCTAATTAAATTATCAGCACCGCGGCCGATAAATGATTTTATTTCATCTTGATCTATACGAGATAAACCTAATTCATCTAACATTATTTGAACCGCCTCTACCAGCTCTGGAGCGGTATCAAACAAGGTGCCATCGAGATCAAAAAAAATAGCCTTAGTATTTTTAATATTTTTCAAATTCACACACTGGCTAAAGATTCTCTTAGCAATTTCACAACTGAGTCATAACGATTAGGGTCAGAATCTTTACCTGCTCCAAAGATTGCAGAGCCTGCAACAAAAGTATCTGCACCAGCCTTTGCTATTTCTGCAATATTGTTTGGATTAACACCACCATCAATCTCGAGCCATATTTCACGACCAGTTTTTTGAGTGTAATCATCAATTTTTTTTCTAGCTTCAGATAATTTCTTTAACATCTCAGGAATAAATTTTTGACCTCCAAATCCAGGGTTCACTGACATTAAAAGTACCATGTCAATCTTATCCATCACATAATCAAGATAATCAAGGGGGGTCGCTGGATTAAAAACCAGTCCAGACTTACAGCCAAGGTCTCGAACAAGGGATAAACTTCTATCTATATGTTCTGACCCTTCTGGGTGAAAAGTAATAATGTCAGCTCCCGCCTCAGCAAAATCAGGAATAATCCTATCGACAGGCTTGACCATAAGATGAACATCAATAATTGCATCTGTCAGTGGTCGAATAGCCTTACATACCAATGGCCCAATAGTTAAGTTTGGAACATAGTGATTATCCATAACATCAAAATGGACAATATCTGTCCCAGAGGCAATAACGTCTTTAATTTCTTGACCAAGTTTTGCAAAATCTGCTGATAGTATGCTTGGTGCAATACGATAGGTTTTATCCATAATTTTATTGTTCCCAAATATTTATAAAAGAATATATTGTAAAATGTGCATTTTAACCTTTTTTATCAGATTACATAAGGCTTAGACGCCCTTTAAACAATGCAAATTCAGCTTCTTGGAATTAATCATAAAACCGCACCATTAAACGTTCGGGAAAAATTTGTTTTTTCTGGAGACATCGTCACGCAAGCCCTAATTGATTTTAAAAATGAAGTTGCATCAGAGGTATGCATTCTATCAACCTGTAACCGCACAGAAATTTATTTTAATAACTCAAAAAAAGAAAAAGTTATCCAATGGCTCGCTAAGTTTCATGGATTTAAATTATCAGAAATCAAAAAACATATTTACCATTACGATAAATATGAAGCTTTCCAGCATGCATGTCGAGTAGCATCAGGCATTGACAGTATGATCTTAGGTGAAACCCAGATATTAGGGCAAATGAAACATGCCCTAAAACACTCTGAATATACTGGTGTCATGGGAAAAAATTTATCAATATTTTTTCAAAAAATTTTTGAGACTGCAAAGAAAGTTCGATCACAAACTAAGATAGGTGCCAGTAGCACTTCAATTGCGTCGGTAATTCTGCAGCTTACCAAAAAAATATTTGGGCAATTAAATAGTACTAAAATTTTATTCATTGGCGCAGGTGAGATGACTGAATTATGCACAAAATATTTTGTTACACATGATGCCAAAAAAATAACCATCGCTAATAGATCTTTGAAAAACGGTGCCGCATTGGCAAAAAAAGTCGGAGCAGAAAGTATTTTAATTGGTGATATTAATGACTCTATCCAGGAATTTGATGTTGTTATTAGCTCGACCAGCAGTCAACTTCCCATCATAGGCCTAGGCTTAATTGAGAAAGCCCTAAAATTTAGAAAACACAAACCTATGCTATTGATTGATTTAGCCATACCCAGAGATATTGAAGAGGAAGCTGGACAGCTTAATGATGTTTTCTTGTATACCTTTGATAACTTGGCTGAGATTACTCAACAAGGTTTGAAAAATAGAGCGCAAGAAGTTCAAAAGTCAGAATTAATTATCGAAAGAAATCGATTGGAATTTGAAAGTAGTTTAAATCGAAAAATAATTTCACCACAAATTAAAGAATTAAGTGCCTTATTCGAAAAAACTCGGTCAGAAGAAATTAAAAAGGCAAAAAGAAAACTGCATAATGGTATTCCCATTGATGATGTTCTTGAAAAATTAACCAAAGGATTGACTAAAAAATTAATGCATTTCCCCACAAAAGCTCTGAATGAGCATGCCAGCAAAAATGATGTGGAAGCCATAAAATTATTAAAAAAAATATTTAATTTAAAAGACTAAAAATGAAAACATCAATGAAAAGTAAATTGGATTTGTTAGTCGAAAGACTCTATGAGATCAATGATGAATTGAGTAAAGAAAATGCAACAAATGACATGGAACGCTACAAGAAAATTTCTAAAGAACATTCTGATATCACGCCCATTGTCGATGTTTATAAAGAATTTAAAAAACAATCTCAAGATCTAGCAGATGCCAAAGAAATGTTATCTGACCCTGAAATGAAAGCCTTTGCACAAGATGAGATTGATTCTGGTAAAGAAAAAATAATTGAATTAGAAGAAGAGTTACAAAAACTTTTACTTCCAAAAGATCTGAATGATGAAAAAAATATTTTTCTTGAGATCAGAGCGGGAACTGGAGGAGATGAGTCCGCATTATTTGCAGGTGATATTTTTAGGATGTACAACCGATTTGCGGAAAGGATGAATTGGAAAATTGAAGTTATATCATCGAACGAGTCAGGGGTTGGAGGATTTAAAGAAATCATTGCAAAAGTCATAGGTCACGGCGCCTACTCAAAATTAAAATTTGAATCTGGTGGTCATCGGGTTCAGCGAGTCCCAGAAACTGAAACCCAAGGAAGAATTCATACCTCAGCTGTCACAGTTGCTGTTCTTCCTGAGGCTGATGAAATCAGCGATATTGACATTAATCAGGCCGACTTAAGAATAGACACCTATAGAGCTTCAGGCGCAGGTGGGCAACATATTAATAAAACAGACTCTGCTGTAAGAATTACACACCTTCCAACGGGTATAGTGGTTGAGTGTCAAGATGATCGATCCCAACATCGAAATAAAGCTCAAGCTATGAGTATTTTGGCTGCCCGAATTAAAGACAGTCAAATTCAAGAGCAGCAATCAAAAATCGCTTCGGAGAGAAAGAGTTTAATTGGCAGTGGTGACCGAAGCGAGCGTATACGCACATATAACTTCCCTCAAGGTCGCATCACTGACCATAGGATCAACCTTACTCTTTATAAGATTGATTTTATTATGGATGGAGATCTCAATGAATTAATAGAGGCATTAACAACAGAACATCAGGCAAGTTTACTCTCTGAACTTGATTAAAATGAATGGAATTACAATCGGGGATATACAAAAAAAAATATCAAATTCCCTAAAAAAAATTGATCTGACAGATCGTGAAATTCAAATTGAAAGAAATCTGATAATTGAAAATACATTAAGCATTTCACTGAAAGAAATTCTGCTTAATCAAGATAAAAAAATCCCTAATAATCAAGTTAGAAAAATATATGGCATTCTGAAGAGGCGAATTCAACATGAGCCCTTAGCACATATCTTTGGGGAATGGTCATTTTATGGCCGATCATTTTATGTCAATAAACACACTTTAATTCCTAGGCCTGATACAGAACTTATTATTGATATCGTTCTTAATAGTTATAAAAATCAAAAAGGTTTAAAAATTTTAGATTTGGGAACGGGATCTGGCGTTATTGGTATTACGCTAGCGCTTGAAATGATTGAGCCTGATATAACCATCAGTGATATCTGCCCGGATGCTTTAAAGGTTGTTAGCCAAAACCTTCAAAGATTTAATATTAAAAATATAAAATCAATTCAAAGTAATTGGTTTCAAAATATCATTCAAAAAGACTTTGATTTAATTATAAGTAACCCCCCCTACATTGATGCGAATGATATTCATCTTACCAATCCTTCCATCATTTATGAACCCAAAAAGGCGTTAGTTTCTAAAAAGAAAGGTTTGGATGACATTGCAGTCATTATTAATCAATCAAAAAAATATTTAAAAAAAGAGGGTCAAATCATTATCGAACATGGTTTCGATCAGGCTAATCAAATTCAGAAATTTTTCTTAAGAGAGCAATACGATAATATTTTTTCGCATCAAGACATCAATGGAAAGCTTCGATGCACATCTGCTGCTTATAATAATTAAAAAAAATTATGATGCGGATAGTATAATTTGATCATGAGTAAAAGTAATTCAGTTGGAATTGTAAAACCCAAGACCTTTATCAACTCTGAGCCCCTCAAATTAGATTGTGGAAAAACTCTAGAAAGTTATGAACTGGTCTATGAGACCTATGGGGCCCTCAATCGAAAAAAAAATAATGCCATCCTTGTTTGTCATGCCCTGTCAGGAAATCATCATCTTGCAGGTAAATATTCTACAAAAGATAAATATCCAGGCTGGTGGGATAATCTGATTGGCCCGGGTAAGCCCCTAGATACTAATAAATTTTTTGTTATTGGTGTTAATAATCTTGGTGGCAGCCATGGAAGTTCAGGGCCCAAAACATTGAACCCTAAGACAAAAAAAATATGGGGGTCAAAATTTCCAGTTGTAACAGTGCCCGATTGGGTTAACTCCCAAAAAGCTTTAATTAATTCTCTAGGGATTACTAAGCTAGCTGGAGTACTTGGCGGCAGCCTTGGTGGCATGCAAGCTATTCAATGGTCCATACAATATCCTGAATGTATTAAGCACGCAATTGTGATTGCGGCGGCTGCAAATTTAACTGCGCAAAATATTGCTTTTAATGAAGTCGCGAGGCAATCCATCCTAACGGATCCAGACTTTAATAAAGGAGACTATTACATCAAAAATCAAATCCCAAAAAGAGGGCTGAGATTAGCCAGAATGCTAGGCCATATTACCTACCTTTCTGATGATGTAATGGGAACAAAATTTGGCCGCAAGATTAAAAATAAGAGCGTTAAATATAAATTTGATACTGAATTTGAAATTGAATCTTACCTTAACTATCAGGCAGATAAGTTTGCTAATGAGTTTGATGCTAACACCTACATTAGGATGACTAAGGCATTAGATTACTTTGATCCTGCTCAAAGTAATATTAAAAATTTAAGCAATATTTTCAAAAAAATACGTGCCGAATTTTTAGTAATTTCTTTTACAAGTGATTGGCGCTTCTCTCCTGATCGATCAAAAGAAATTGTAAAAGCACTTTTAGACAATAAAATTAAAACAAGTTACGCTGAAATTCATGCATCAAGTGGTCATGATGCTTTCCTAATGAATGACGCTCACTATCATTCGATTTTAGAAAATTATTTTAAAAAAATTTATAAATCACTATGAAAATTAATCAATCCAAAAGAGCTGACTTTCAAATTATATCCGAATGGATAGGTCAAAATACCAAGGTGCTTGATCTGGGTTGTGGTGATGGAGCATTACTTAATTTCCTCAAAACCAATAATAATATCCAAGGATTTGGAATTGAAAAAGATGAAAAAAATTGGCTTCTTTCGTTAAAAAATAATATTGATGTTATTCAAATGGACTTAGAGGCTGGCCTATCCGGTTTTGAAAATAATTCGTTTGATATAGTAATTTTGTCTAAAACGCTTCAAGCCATGCACAATATTGAAGAAATTATGCAAGAGATGTTAAGAGTAGGTAATGAAGTGATTATTACCTTCCCAAATTTTGGTTATTGGAAAGATCGTTTGCAAATCATGCTTGGTCATATGCCTATCTCAGATGAACTTCCTTATCAATGGTATAACACCCCTAATATTCATTTATGCACATTGAGTGATTTTGATCAATTTTGTCACAAGCATAAGATGAAGGTCCTTGATCGTTTAGTACTCACGAACAATAAACCTATAAGTGTTTTGCCTAATTTATTTGGTGCACTTGCCTTATATAGGCTCATCAAAAAATAATGGGAAGCCGTCGGTTAAGTCTTAATCAAATCTTCAATAAAAAATCTCTTATATGTATCTTTACAGGCTTTACATCAGGGTTACCACTATTTATTTTAATTAGCCTCTTGCCTGCATGGCTTAGATCAAGTGGTTTAGATCTTAAAACGATTGGTTTATTTGCCTTAATTCAATTTCCTTTTACCTGGAAATTTATTTGGGCTCCCCTTTTTGACCGATTTACTTTTTCAATGGGAAGGCGAAGGGGTTGGTTGATTATTTTTCAAATACTTTTACTGATTTCAATTTCGCTGACAGGATTAATTAATCCCACAAACCAAATTACAGTCATTGCTGCTATTTCAACTGTGATCGCTTTTTTTAGTGCCAGCCAAGATGTAGTAATTGATGCTTACCGTCGAGAGCTTTTGTTAGACCATGAATTAGGTCTTGGTAATGCTATTCATGTAAATGCATATAAAATTGCAAGCCTAGTTCCAGGCTCCTTATCTCTTATTCTTGCTGATATTTTTGCTTGGGAGTATGTATTTTTAGTTACAGGTTTATTTATGCTCCCGGGAATCGTCATGACTATCCTAATTAAAGAGCCGGATTTAACAACCTCAAAGCCTAAAACACTTAAAGAGGCCATCATTGAACCTTTCAAGGAATTTAAAAATAGAAAAGGCTTAAAAAATGCACTGCTCATTTTACTTTTCATCTTCTTGTACAAAATTGGTGACAGTATGGCAACTGCTTTATCGACACCCTTTTATCTAGATCTGGGTTTCTCTATGACTGAAATCGGCCTCATTGCTAAGAATGCAGGCTTATGGCCTGGTATTCTCGGCGGTTTACTTGGTGGCATATGGATGATTAAACTCGGTATTAATAAAGCATTATGGATCTTTGGAGTTTTACAAATGTTGGCCACCATAAGTTTTGCATGGCTCGCCCATGTGGGTTATAACAATTTAGTGCTTGCAATCACAGTTAGTTTGGAATTTTTTGCAGGCGGATTAGGCACAACTGCATTTGTTGCCTTCATCGCAAAAACAACAAATCCAAAATACACAGCTACCCAATTTGCGCTTTTTACAAGCTTAGCTTCAGTCCCTAGAACAATCACAAATGCCTCAACGGGTTATCTTGTTGATTTTTTTGGATGGCAAGATTTCTTTATTTTTTGTGCTTTGTTGGCTATTCCAGGCATTTTGTTACTTTTCAAGATTGCCCCTTGGCATCAATCAGAGTAATCAATGATTAAAGGGGCATGGTCACTAAATCTCTCTGCTTTAAATACATTGCCCGATGTAGCTTTTTCATAAAACTTAAGATTGGCTAAATGGTAATCAATCCGCCAACCCACATTCTTGGCCCATGCTTGTCCTCGATTACTCCACCAAGTATAGCCCTCATCACCTTTTTCAGGATAAAGAGAGCGATAGACATCAACCCACCCTAACTTTGATAAAATATTCGTCATCCACTCCCTCTCTTCAGGTAAAAATCCAGAATTTTTTCGATTACCTTTATAATTTTTTAAATCAATCTCATGGTGTGCAATATTAAAATCCCCACATATCAATACACCTTTTTCTGTCTTAATTTTGGCACTTAAAAATTTATAAAAATGTTCCATAACTTTAAATTTATACTTTTGCCTTTCATCACCACTCGAACCTGAGGGCAAGTAAAGCGATATTAAATCCAATGTCTTAGTTGAAACCTGAATAAAGCGCCCCTCATCATCTAATAGCTTTATGCCCGAGTTGCTGATGACTTTTTCAGGTTTCGTTTTAGAATAAATACCCACGCCGCTATAACCTTTTTTTTGGGCAAAAGAAAAATAGCCAAAATAACTTTTAGGGTTCATCATTCTGTCAGTCAAATCAACTTCATGTGCTTTGAGCTCTTGCAAACAAACATAATCAGGCTGCTCTTTTTGAAGCCACTCAAAAAAACCTTTTCTTGATGCTGCACGAATTCCATTTAAATTTAGCGTTATAATCTTCATAGATTAAACTTTATACTATGACAAAAAAATCTTCATTATTTATCCAGCTTGCCATCAAAAAAGGTGTTCTAAAATTTGGTCAATTTAAAACTAAGGCCGGAAGAATCAGTCCCTATTTCTTTAATTTAGGAAATTTTAATGATGGTGAAAGTCTAGACCAGTTAGGTGAGTTTTATGCTGCTAAAATCAAAGAATCTAAGCTTGAATTTGATATGCTCTATGGCCCAGCATACAAAGGTATCCCGCTCGTTGCCGCTATAGCTATTTCATTAAGTGATGAGACAAATCCAGCCCCCTATAGTTTTAATCGTAAAGAGGAAAAAGATCATGGCGAAGGTGGTCAAATCATTGGGTGCCCCATTCACGGCAAGGTACTTATTGTTGATGATGTTATTTCAGCGGGAACATCCATCAAAGAGTCAATCGATATTATAAAAAAACACGGGGGTGTTCCATCTGGGATTGTGGTTGCCATTGACCGACAAGAGAAAGGCGATCATGAAAAATCAGCGCTTCAAGAAATTCAGGAAAAATATAAGATCCCTGTCATTTCAATCATTAGTCTTAATGAGGTTATTGATTATGTTAAAGATGATCAAGATTTCAAAGCTATTTTAGATGATCTTAAAAGCTATCAAAATCAATATGGGGCTAGCTAATTTTCTTTCTTAAAATATCGCTTACCTGTGACGGATTGGCTTTGCCTTTGGATAATTTCATCACCTGGCCCACTAAAGCATTAAATGCTTTATCTTTTCCTGATTTAAATTCTTCAACCATCGAAGCATTCGAATCAACAACCTGTTGAACTAAAGACTCAATTTCTCCTGAATCACTAATCTGTTTTAAACCTAAATCATCAATAATTGCATCCACCGTCAATTGGTTGTCTTGCCACATACGATCAAAAACTTTCTTAGCAGCATTATTTGAAATAGTTGAGTCATCAATTCTTTTAATTAAATTAGCCAAGGCATCTATTGAAATTGGACAATTTTGAATCTCTACATTACTTTCATTTAAACGCGAGTAGAGATTACCTAAAATCCAATTGGCCGTGATTTTTGCACTTGCACCTTTTTCAACTACTTGCATGAAAAAATCAGTCACTGCACGATCAGCAGTAATTTCATTGGCATCATACTCTGATAAACCTAAATTTTTTTGTAAATTCTGACTCACCTCGGCCGGTAATTCTGTCATGGTCGATTTGATTTCATTAATCATGTCATCATTTACATCCAGTGGCAGTAAATCAGGATCAGGAAAATAACGATAGTCATTTGCCTCTTCTTTGGTTCTCATAGCCCTTGTCTCACCCGTATCAGGATTAAATAAAATGGTCGATTGTTCAATCGTTCCACCATCCTCTAAGGTTTCAATTTGCCAATTAACCTCATAATCAATGGCTTGTTTAATAAACTTGAATGAATTCAAATTTTTTATTTCGCGCCGTGTACCTAACTTATCAGTACCTTTTTTCTTCACAGAAACATTAACATCACACCTAAAACTTCCCTCTTGCATATTGCCATCACAAATACCAATCCATTGAACCAACTCATGCAATTTTTTAGCATAGGCTACCGCCTCATCTGCTGAACTCATATCAGGTTCCGTCACAATCTCAAGTAAAGGGGTGCCTGCACGATTTAAATCAATGCCTGATTTGCCCTGACTCACACCATGAACAGATTTACCCGCATCCTCCTCCAAATGAGCTCTTAAAATACGAACAACTTTATCTTCATCACCAACCTTAATGGTTAACTTTCCATGATTCACGATGGGTAGTTCATATTGACTGATCTGATAGCCCTTTGGTAAATCAGGATAAAAATAATTTTTCCTAGCAAAGACGGATCGAATTGCGATTGCGGCATCAGTCGCTAAACCAAATCGAATAGCACACTTCACTGCCTCTTTATTAAGGACGGGTAAGACGCCGGGATAGGCCAAACTCACGAGACAGGCTTGTGAATTTGGTTCAGCGCCATAGGCAATCGAAGCAGCTGAAAATTGCTTAGACTGGGTCTTTAACTGAACGTGGGTTTCGATACCAATGACAATATCCCAATCCATCTTTAAACTCCCTCAGGCATCATTTTGTGCCACTGAGTTTTTTGTTGATACGCATGAGCCATATTTAACATTTGTGATTCTTTAAAATAATTACCTATAATTTGAAGGCCTACAGGTAAGCCTTGTGTTTGACCGACTGGTAAACTCATCCCTGGGAGACCGGCGAGGTTAGTAGAGATGGTATAAATATCCTGCAGATACATAGCCAAAGGATCTTCTTTTTTATCACCTGATTTAAATGCAACCGAGGGTGCTGCAGGCCCCATGATGACATCACACTTGGTAAAAGCTTCTTTAAAATCATTTGAAATTAATTTTCTTATTTTTTGTGCCTTTAAATAATAGGCATCATAGTAGCCAGCACTCAAAACATAAGTACCTATCAATATCCTTCGTTTAACTTCTTCACCAAATCCTTGTTCTCGAGTTTTAAAATACATATCCATCAAATCTTTGTATTCTTTGGCTCGATAACCATAACGAACGCCATCGTATCGAGATAAATTACTTGAAGCCTCAGCAGGTGCAATTACATAATAAACCGGTATCGCGAGCGAGGTATTGGGTAAAGAAATGTCAACTAACTCGGCACCTAATTTTTTATATTCATTCAAGGCTTCCTCAACTAATTTTTGAACATTAGCATCCAAGCCCTCATCAAAAAATTCTTTGGGTATACCTATTTTTAAGCCTTGAATTGAATGATCAAGGTTAGCTAAATAATCTTCCTTCGGCCTATTAATGCAAGTTGAATCACGCTCGTCATAACCTGCCATCACATTGAGCATATGTGCACAATCTTCCGCCGTTAATGCCATCGGTCCTGCTTGATCTAAACTCGAAGCAAAAGCGATCATACCAAATCGAGATACAAGGCCATAGGTAGGTTTTAAACCCGTAAGCCCACATAACGATGCAGGTTGACGAATCGAGCCGCCGGTATCGGTGCCAGTAGCTATTGGTGCCATTCGAGAAGCCACCGCCGCAGCACTCCCACCAGAACTTCCTCCAGGAACATAATCCAAATTCCAAGGATTTTTCACAGGGCCATAATATGAGGTTTCATTAGATGATCCCATGGCAAACTCATCCATGTTGGTCTTACCTAAATTGACTGAACCCGCCTTATTAAAGGCTTCAATCACATAAGCATCATAGGGAGAGATAAAATTATCAAGCATGAGGGATCCACACGTTGTTTTCCAACCCTTGGCACAAAAAATATCTTTTTGCGCAATAGGAATCCCTGTCAGAGGATTTAAATCACCTTTTGAAATTTTTTCATCGGCTAACTTAGCTTGTCCAAGACTTTTTTCTTCATCAACAGTGATAAAAGCATTAATACTCGGGTTAAGTTTTTTTATTCTTGATAAAAAATATTCAGCAAGCTCAACACTTGAAAAATCTTTTTTAAGCAATCCATGATGGAGCTCATTAATAGAGTTATTAATCATTTTATTCTATGACTTGGGGCACTACGAATAATGAATCTTGAACTTCAGAGGCTAAAGGCAGACTATCTTTTCTAATATCTGTCTCTTTAATGATATCTTCACGTAATGGTTGTGACACCTCTATAGCATGCGACATGGGCTCAACATTATCGGTATCAACATTTTGCATTTGATCGATAAGGCTCATAATACCCTGAAGTTTTTCTTCTAAAACTTTGGTCTCTTCTTCAGAGACATTTATCCTCGCAAGATGAGCAATTTTTTTTAAATCGGCCTGATTCAAACTCATAATATTGTTTAGATTTGTTTAATAAATTTTAAATAATCGGTTATTATACATAGGTTTAAAAGACATCGATATTTACAAATTTTAAATTCATGCTGAAAAATTTCTTTGATAAATTTATTGATAATGATATTGCCATTGATTTAGGAACGGCCAATACGCTTATCTATGTTAAAGGCAAAGGTATTGTTCTTAACGAACCTTCCGTAGTCGCAATTCGTCATGAAGAGGGGCCCAATGGTCCTTACACTAAAAAATCACTTTTAGCTGTAGGTTCTGAAGCAAAAACCATGCTCGGTCGATCACCACAAAACATTACCGCGATTCGCCCTATGAAAGATGGCGTGATTGCTGATTTTAATATCACCGAGGAAATGATTAAGTACTTTATTAGAAAAGTACATAACATTAGCTGGTTTACCCCAAATCCAAGAATTGTGATCTGCGTACCCTATGGAGCCACTCAGGTAGAAAGAAGAGCTATTCGAGAATCAGCTGAACGTGCGGGAGCAAAACAAGTTTTTTTAATCGAAGAGCCTATGGCAGCCGCAATTGGGGCAGGTCTTCCTGTTAATGAACCAACCGGCTCGATGGTAATTGATGTGGGCGGAGGAACCACTGAAGTTGGCGTCATATCACTTGGCGGTATAGTCTATGCAAGTTCTGCGCGTGTAGGTGGTGATAAAATCGATCAAGCTATCATTGATTACATGCGACGTAATTACGGCACACTTATTTCTGAGCCTACTGCTGAAAAAATTAAAAAAACCATTGGCAGCGCTTTTCCAATGACCGAGATTAAAGACATGGAAGTGACTGGAAGAAATTTGGCTGAGGGCCTCCCCCGAAAAATTACCATTTCAAGTAATGAAATTTTAGAATCCATTAGTGAACCTTTACAAACGATTGTCAGTGCCGTCAAAAACGCTTTGGAGGAAACGCCCCCTGAACTAGGTGCAGATATTTCTGAAACAGGAATGGTTTTAACAGGCGGAGGGGCCATGTTAAATAATTTAGATCGTCTACTTATGGAAGAAACCGGCATCCCAGTCATTCAAGCTGAAAATCCTTTGCTGTGTGTTGTGGAAGGTTGTGGCAAAACACTCGACTCTTTAGTTGAATTTAAGAATGCATTTGCTAGTGATTAATATGCATGGCTCAACAAAGAAAAAATCAACTTAATTTATTTAACCCCCAATCTTTTACATTTTTATCTTTTATTTTTTTTGTTATCTTAAGTCTTGCTCTCATGGGGCTCGACAAAAAATATAACCTAGGTAGCCAAATTAAATATCATGTTGAACTATTAAAGTCACCCCTTTATGTAACTATCAATGCCCCCTTAGATTTAAAAAATCATATTGCTAACTATTTTAAGTCTCAAGAACAGCTGCTCCATGAAAATGAAGCTCTCAATAAAAAAATAATGCAATTAGATTTTGAACTTCAAAAGCTTAATTTTATTAAAGAAGAAAATACAAATCTCAGACAGTCTCTCAAAATACAAGAACTAAAAAAAAATCAGATCATTACCGCAGAGATTATTCACCCAAAAAAAATCAACAATAAAGTCATCATAACAATTAACAAAGGAGCCTCTGACCATGTCAAGTTAGGCAGTGCCGTTTTAAATAATCTCGGGCTCATTGGGCAGATTGTAGAATTATATGAAACAAAAAGTATGATGATGCCAGCTACATCGAATAAGTTTCAAGTCAGTGCTGTCACCGATAAAACAAAAGAAAACTTCATTTTAAGTGGAAATAATTCACCCTTTCTTGAAATTAAACGCTACCCAATCTCTGGAAAGATCAATATTGGTGATCAAATCTTAACCTCCGGTTTAGATCATCTTTATCCTCGAGGCATCAAAATTGGAAAGGTAGAGAAAATCGAACCCATCGGTGATTCTCAATACAATCGAATCATTATTCGTCCCTTCTCAACTCCTGAACAACTCTCTCACGTGAGCATCATCGCAGAATGAAAAAATCAATTGCAGAGCTAAGACGAGAACTTCTCAACTTAATTTTATTTTTGCTAATCACTCTTTTTTGTGCACATCTTAACTTTGAGTTTTTTGGGATTAATGACACTTCGCCTGAATACTTTGTAAGTTTTATTGCGGTTATTCTCACTATTAATTTATATCGATTAGATTTAATAAAAGTTTTTCTTTTAGGATTAATAGCCGATATTCTCGTCTTTAACCTACTTGGAAGTTACGCTCTTATATTTGTAGTTATATATGGATGTCATTATTTGGCCCATAGAATCATGAGCATCAACTCGAACCAGCAACAATTAATTCTACTTCTATGTTTAATTCAAGTTGGATTTAATTTTTCATATGTCATATTTTTTTATCATGGTGATTTTAACTTTAATTTTCTTGCTTATTTAATTAACAATTTTCTAACCATAGCGCTTGGGATTATTTCATTTTATGTTCTAAGGTATATAAAAAGATAAATAACAATTTATGCAAAAATTTCAAATCAGATACACCTTCAATCAGCGCTTGAATTTTATGATGAGTATCATCATCGTTTTGATGGGTATCATTGTTCTTCGTTTTTTTTATTTGCAAGTTATTCAATATGATTTTTACAAAACTAAATCGATCTCTAATAGTTTAAGAACCATTCCAATAGCCTCATTAAGAGGCATTATCTATGATCGAAATAAACAAGTACTAGCTGAAAATAGGCTCATATATAACCTTGAAATCAATCCTGAAGACAATTTAAATTTAGATGAGGTAAAAAATCGCTTAGCAAAGATTATTCATATCACGGACACCGATATCAGCAACTATAAAAAACTAGTTAAAAATAATATTTATGCAACATCTCTCCCGATAAAAATAGACCTAAGTGCAGAAGAGACTGCACATTTTGTAGCACACCAATTTCAATTCCCTGATATTTCTATCCTACAAAGACAAGAAAGGTTCTACCCCTTTGGTGAACTATCAAGTCATGCTGTAGGTTATATCAATCGTATTAATTCTAAAGATATTCAAGATATCAAAAATAAAAATTTAGAATCTAAATACAATGGGGTAAATCATATCGGCAAAACGGGTATCGAATATTTTTATGAGGATATTATTCATGGACGTCCGGGTTATCAGCGAGTCGAGGTAAATGCTCAAAATGATATTTTCAGAATTATTGAGGAAATTCCTCCCATTAATGGGGATAACATTTCATTAACGATTGATATCAGATTGCAAGAAAAAATTGTTAAGAAATTTGAAAACAAAAAAGGTGCATTTGTTGCGATTGATGTCAATAACGGAGAAATCTTAAGCTATGTCAGTCAACCCTCCTATGACCCAAATTTATTTATCAATGGCATTAACTTTGACGCTTGGGATCAATTAAATAATAATTCTACAAAACCTCTTCTCAATCGAGTAATAGCAGGACTTTATCCACCAGGATCGACCCTCAAACCCTTTATTGCACTATCAGGTATTGAAAATAACCTGAGAAGACCGCCCTTTGCAATAGAAGATCCAGGTTTTTTTCAAATGCCGGGTGCTAAAAAAATATTTAGGGATTGGAAAAAAGGTGGGCACGGACACGTCGACATTATTAAAGCAATTGCCGTATCCTGTGATACCTTTTTTTATGGACTAGGGCTTGAATTAGGTATGACAAAAATGAATCGTACGTTGAGTCAATTTTATTTTGGCGAGCAAACAGGCCTAGATCTAGCTGGAGAAAAAAAAGGATTATTGGCAACACCTAAATGGAAACAAAAAACATATAAGAAGCCATGGTACGGAGGAGAAACCGCTATCACAGCCATTGGTCAAGGTTTTACACAAGTGACTCCCATACAGCTTGCCTATGCAACCGCACTTTTAGCAAACCCAAAGCTTAATAAAAAACCTCATTTACTTCTTTACTCAACAAAAAAAGAGCTCACTGACATTGATCAAAAGCCACCTGCTATTAACCCAGCATCGCTTAAAACTATTTATCAAGGTATGGAAGATGTCACCCAAGATGGAGGGACAGCCGCCTTTATTGGAAAAAAGTCAAAATATAAAATAGCAGCCAAAACCGGAACCGCTCAAGTATTTGGCTTGGCTCAAGGAGAGGAATACGATGAGGACACCCTCCCTGAACATTTAAAAGATCATGCGCTATTTATTGCCTATGCACCAGCTGAAAAACCCAAAGTAGCCGTTGCAGTGATTGTTGAAAATGGTGGACATGGCAGTTCTGCTGCCGGGCCAATTGCCAAAACTTTTTTTGATCATTATTTTGAGGAATTTTAATTGGACATAACCAATTTAATTATCAAACTAAAAAAAATTGATCAGCTCCTCATAGGACTTTTGTGTCTTATCATCATTGTCGGACTTTTTACTGTAGCAAGCTCAGAAAAATTAGCTCAATCAATCATCATGGCTCAACTTATCAATATATTTGTTGGAGTGAGTAGCATGTTATTGATTATTTTATCTGACCCAAAAAAAATATTTTCATTAGCCCCGCTTATCTATTTGTTAAGTTTATTTCTATTAGTACTCGTTCAGTTTTTTGGCTATGAGGTGAATGGCTCGCAAAGGTGGTTGAATTTAGGGTTGATGAAATTCCAACCCTCAGAATTATTGAAGGTGACTTTACCCCTAGCTCTAGCATGGCTCTACCACATCAATGAGTCAAAAATTTCATGGAAAACTCATATAGTAGCGATTTTAATCATTTTAATTCCTTTTATGCTGATCTTAATCCAGCCTGACTTAGGGACTGCGCTCATGATCAGCTTTATTGCTTTGAGTATTATCTTCTGTGCAGGGCTATCTATTAAGCTCATTGGATGGGGTGTGATCATATTGTTGCTATCATCACCGTTTATTTGGAATAGCCTAGAAAGTTATCAACAATCTCGAATCCTCACGATGTTTGATCCTTTCAGTGATGCATTAGGATCAGGTTATCAAACCATTCAGTCGATGATTGCGCTTGGATCTGGTGGGCTTATCGGCAAAGGTTGGAACAATGCTCAACAAACTTTTTTAGAATTTTTACCAGAGGCATCCACTGACTTTATTTTTGCAGTGTTCTCTGAGGAGTTTGGCTTCATCGGTGTCATAGCTATTTTAAGTATTTATTTCCTCTTTCTTTTAAGATGTAATTTTATGATTTCAAGGATGCAAGATACGTTTAGCCGGCTTCTAAGCTTAGGTTTAATTGTCTCAATTTTTCTGGGCCTAATCATCAACTTAGGAATGATTTCAGGACTTCTTCCAATTGTGGGAGTTCCTCTACCTTTCTTTAGTTATGGTGGGACATCCATGGTTGTATCCCTCATCAGCATAGGTATCATTATGAATTTATATATAAATAAAACGCTGATTGCTAATTAATGTTTAAGTATCTATTTTTTATTTTCATCATTCTTTTATCAGGTTGTCAAAGCATCATCATTGATGAAAAAACTAATGAACCTTTAGAGGATAATAAAGGAGCCTACTATCTCGATGATGGGCCACAAAAGAACGTACCTAAAAATTTGGATGAAATTCCCGATGCTGTTCCTAAAGATGAGCCCTTATATGAAAGAGCAAGCCGGCCTTACGAAGCCTTAGGTGAAACATATTACCCAATGAGAGAGTTAAAGCCTTTTAAAGAAAAAGGGTATGCATCATGGTATGGCAAAAAATACCATGGCAACAAAACATCTATAGGTGAAATTTATGATATGTATAAAATGACAGGTGCTCATAAAACCTTACCTTTACCTTGCTATGTCAAAGTGACCAACCTAAAAAATAAGCGATCCGTCATCATCAGAGTGAATGATCGTGGGCCTTTTCTTCGTGAGCGTATCATTGATCTTTCTTATGCAGCAGCCCATAAATTAGATATCATCGAAAAAGGAAGTGAGCTGGTTGAAATAGAAGTCATCAACCCAAAATTTAGTCAAGAAATGCAAAACATCATGCTACAAGCCGGGGTGTTCTCATTAAATGACAATGCAAAAAACCTTCAAAGCAAGATTGAGCTACTTAAACTAAATCTCGTTGAAGAAATTACTATCGTGAATAAAAATAATAATTTTCATGTTTGGCTAGGTCCGTTTGATGATCTTTCACAAGCTGAAGAGGTAAAATCAATCATCGATATTCAGCTTAATTTAAATAGCATCATCATTAATTAAACTATGGCGGACAATGAAAACGAATTAATTGAATTTCCCTGCTACTTTCCCATTAAAGTGATTGGAAAAATGTCAGACGAGTTCTCAAGTATTGTTATCACCATTATTAATCAACATGTTGAAAGTTTTGATGCGACTAAAATTGAAATGAGGGGCAGTAGCAATGGAAAATACATCAGCCTCACATGCAATGTTTTCGTTGAAACCAAAGAGCAGCTCGATAAAATCTACATTGATCTCTCAGGTCACCCTCAAACACAATTTGTTATTTAAATGAGTGATCCCATCATTAAACACCTAGGTCTAACAGACTACGAAACTACATGGCTGGGTATGAAAGATTTTATTTTATCCAACCCAGATCATGATGAAATTTGGGTCACTGAACATCATCCAGTTTATACCATTGGTCTTAATAAAAAAGATCTAAAACTACCTAAACATTCAAAGATTCCATGTGTCTTTGTCGACCGCGGAGGGAAGATTACCTACCATGGGCCCGGACAGCTTATTATTTACCTCTTAATTAATTACAAAAATAAAAATTTAAGTATCAGAAATCTAGTCACCGCTCTAGAAGCATCTGTTATTTATTTCCTTAAAACATTAGGTATAAAAAGTTATGCCAAGAAAGATGCGCCAGGGGTTTATGTTGAAGAAAAAAAAATAGCCTCAGTTGGTTTAAGGCTCAAAAATAATTTTATCTATCATGGGTTAAGTTTTAATATTGATATGGATCTGAGTCCCTTTAAATTGATTGATCCTTGTGGTTATAAAAATTTAGAAATGGCTCAATTAGCAGATTTTAATAGAGAGTATAATCTTGATGACTCAGCTAAAAAAATACTCGAAGCTTTAACTTCATCATTAAGAGCAATATGAAAAAAATAGAATTACAAAAAAAACAAACGGGCTATGATAAGACATCGAGAATACCGATTAAAATCGTTCCCAAGCCTAAAATTGAAAAGCCAAGCTGGATCAAGATGCAGCTCCCAGTTGCTGAAGAATATAAAAAACTAAAGCAGCTCATCCAAAAAAATAATCTCAATAGTGTTTGCGAGGAGGCAAGCTGTCCAAACATTGGCGAATGTTTTAGTCATGGCATTGCAACCTTCATGATTTTAGGTGACATTTGTACCAGAAGATGTCCCTTTTGCGATGTTGCCCATGGCAGACCTGAGTCTGTCGATGAAAATGAACCAAAACATCTAGCCGAAGCAATTTCAAAACTAGGTCTTAAATATGTCGTGATGACCAGTGTTGATCGTGATGATTTAAGGGATGGGGGTGCTCAGCATTTTGCCGATTGCATAAAAATGATTCGTGAAAAAAATCCAAGAATAAAGATTGAAATTCTAGTGCCTGACTTTAGGGGTCGAATGAACAAGGCCATTGATATCTTAATAACTCAGCCACCCGATGTCTTTAACCACAACCTTGAGACGATTCCAAGACTCTACAAAAAAGTAAGGCCAGGATCTGACTACCAACACTCCTTAAATTTATTGAAAGATTTTAAAGATAAATTTCCCGAGATTCCAACCAAGTCAGGACTAATGCTCGGCTTGGGTGAGAGCTATGAGGAAATTATTGAAGTGTTAGAGGACCTAAAAAAACACCAAGTTGATATGGTGACTATGGGGCAATACCTCCAGCCTACCATTCATCATTTGCCTGTCGAGAGGTATTTAAATCCAGATGAATTTGAATCATTAAGACAAGATGCACTTAAAATGGGCTTTCAATCAGTAGCCAGTGCGCCCATGGTAAGAAGCAGTTATCATGCAGACAAACAAGCACTTGGAGAAAGTTTGTGATCCCAAATTTAAATAACCCGCTTACTCCAGAGCTATTTAAGTTAGAAAATTTTATTGTCAACCATGGGTGTGATGTAGAGCAATGGTTTCGCTCACAATGGTCTCATTTTGATGCACCCTTTTATGCATCCGTCGATCTTAGAAATTCTGGCTTTAAGCTTGCTCCAGTGGATACCAATCTTTTCCCAGGTGGGTTCAATAACCTTTGCCCAACCTTTATTCCACTCAACATCCAAGCTGCAACCGTTGCCATAGAAAAAGTCTGTCCTGAGGCAAAAAAAATTATTATCGTGCCTGAAAACCACACACGTAATTTATTTTATTTAGATAACCTATTTCATTTACGATTAATTCTTGAGAAAGCTGGGCTTGAAGTTCGCTTTGGATCCATCAATCCAGATATTAAGGAACTCACGACCTTAGCAATTAGTGATAATAAATCGATAGATATTGAGCCACTGATTAATCAAGATGAAACTCTTTTAATTAGAAATCCGGACGGCACCTCTTTTAGGCCATGCGCCATCTTACTAAATAATGATTTATCATTAGGTGCTCCAGAGATTTTAAAAAATACAAAACAGACGATTATCCCCCCTATAGTTGCCGGCTGGAAAACAAGAAGAAAATCAAATCACTTCAAGTTTTATGATCAAGTCGTTGAAGAATTTTGTGACTTTGCCCATTGTGACCCATGGCTGATAAATCCTCTCTTTAATCATCAAAAAAATATTAATTTTCATGAGCGTGAGGGTGAAGAGGATCTTGCTAATAAAGTTGAAGAACTTCTTAAAAAGATTCAGCAAAAATATAATCAATATCATATTAAACATGATCCTTATGTTGTCATTAAAGCCGATGCAGGTACCTATGGCATGGGTATTATGATCGCTAAGCATCCAGACGATGTAAGAAGTCTTAATCGAAAAAAAAGAAATAAAATGTCTGTCATCAAAGAAGGAAATGAGGTTTCTGAAATCATTATCCAAGAAGGTATTCACACAGAAGAAAGCATTAATGGTGCAGTGACTGAACCAGTTGTTTACATGATAGATCACTTTGTGATTGGTGGTTTTTATAGGGTTCACACCAACAAAGAAAAAGATGAAAACCTCAATTCGCCTGGTATGCACTTTATTCCCCAACCTTTTGAAACATCATGCCTTATGCCTGATCAAGGAAGGCCGTGTGATGATGAGGCTAATCGATTTTATGCTTACGGTGTTGTAGCTCGATTAGCTTTGATTGCTGCTGCACGTGAAATTAAGGATGCATCATGAACTACCTTTTTATCATCGACCCAATCGAACAATTAAAAATAAAAAAAGATACTTCCCTTTTTTTAATGAAAACTTTTTTAAAGAAAAAACTAAATGTGTATTTTGCTACCCCTGGAGGTATTTCCCTAAAGGAGACAGGTAATCTTTCTGCTGAAGTTTTTAAAATCAAAAAAATAACAGATAAGGTTATGTACGATGAATGTGAAAAAAAATCACTTAACTTTTTTAAAAAAATTTTTATCAGAGTAGATCCCCCTTTTGATGCCAACTACCTTAATCTTTCATACCTTTTGGAGCAGCATAAGCATTCAGAATTAATCAACTCACCCTCTGCCATTAGAAATTTTAATGAAAAGCTGTCCATACTCAATTTCAGAAAACTTATTACACCGACATTGGTATCTAATTCGACCAGTGATATTAAAAATTTTATAAAAAAATATAAAAAAGTGATCTTAAAACCCATTCATGACATGGCAGGTAATGGCATTTTTTTATTAAAACCCAATGATCCAAATATCAATGTGATACTTGAATTAATGACCAATAATGGTTTAAGACAAATCATGGTCCAAAAATTTATTAAAGAAATCAAGCAAGGTGATAAAAGAATCATTGTGCTAAATGGTAATCCCCTGCCATACGCATTGTTAAGGGTTCCTCAAAAGAATGAGGTGAGAGCCAATCTTGCTAAAGGTGGCAAAGGAATCCTAAAAAAACTAACAAAGAGAGATCTAGAAATCATAAAAACCATTAAATCATTCTTACTAGAAAATAATCTTAATTTTGTAGGTATTGATGTTATTGGGAATTACCTGACGGAGATTAATGTGACCAGCCCCACTGGGCTGGTAGAAATTGCAAGCCAAGCAAATATGAATATTGAGGAAATCATTATTAATGAATTATCTTAATAATGTTGTTCTTATTTTTCTTCTTTTCTTAATGGGCTGTTCTGACAACCAAATAACTCAAAATAAAGATTATATATTTGGAACCATTGTCGACATAAAGATTTATGGCGAAACTAAACAAAATGCTGACCATGTTAGCAATTTAATCTTTAATGATTTTCATCACCTGCATACTTATTTGCATCCCTGGAAAACAAGTGCAATCAGTAATATAAATGAATCAATCAAACAAAATCGCTGGCATGACATTGATGATCCTGAATTAATTCAAATCATTCAAGATAATGTTCAATTATATAAATCAACCAAGGGTTGGTTTAATCCAGCTATTGGAAAATTAGTTCAGCTATGGGGCTTCCATTCTGATGTACCTGGGCAAAAAATTCCAAACGGGGCAGATATCTTAGATCTAATCAAGAATCCACCCAAAATGAACCAAGTTATCATTGAAAACAGTATGTTAAGAAGTGAAAACCCCAACATACAAATTGATCTGGGTGGTTATGCGAAGGGCTATGCCCTTAAAAGGGCAAAAAAAATATTGGAAGCTAATCAAATTTCCAACGCACTTATCAATATTGGTGGAAATATTCTTGCTATGGGTAAAAAAGGGAAGCAATTTTGGAAGGTCGGCATTCAACATCCTCGAGAAAATATAGCATTTGCAAGTATTGAATTAAAGCCTGGTTGGTCTATTGGGACTTCAGGTGACTATCAACGCTACTTTATCTCAAACAATAAAAGGTACTCTCATTTAATTAATCCTTTTACGGGTTACCCTGTAGATCATACCCAATCCGCTACGATTATTATTCCACCCAAAGAAAATTCTGAGGTCCTATCAGACGTTTTATCAAAACCTATTTATTTATCTCCTAAAGAAGACAAAGTAAAACTGGCCAATCAACTTCAAATCAATTATTTTTTAATTATTTTAGAAAATGGAGAAATAATGATCAGCCAAGAAATGAATAAACATATTGAATGGCTAGGTGATAAAGAAAAAAATGTCAAAATTTATTAATTCGGTCAAGCTTGGTGATGTATTAACGATTCTTTTTTTCATGGCTTTAGTCACGCTTCTTTTTATTAAACTAATTAATTTACCTACAGGCGAATTTTTAGAAATTGAAACGAATAATGAGTCTACTATTTTTAATTTGGAACATGATATTCAAAAAAAATTTAGTGGGCCCTTGGGTTTAACTGAAATAATTATTCACAACAAAAAAGCAAGAATTAAAGAATCTCCATGCAACAAAAAGTATTGTATTCATCATGGCTGGATTAATAAAATAAATGAAACGATTGTATGCATTCCCAATGAGATAAGGATTAGCATTATTGGTAAAAATAAACCTTATGACTCAACAAATTATTAAACCTTCACAAGATGATCATCGAATAGCTAAGCTTGCAGCAGTCGCCATTATTTTATCGATGATTGAATTTTTTTTCCCATCCCCTATTCCAGGGGTTAAGCCAGGTATTGCAAATATCATAACCCTGTACGCCCTGATTTCATTTGGTTTTTATACTGCTTTTTGGGTCTCCATCATTCGAATTTTTATTAGCAGTATTTTGCTTGGTAGTTTTCTATCACCCACCTTTTTTTTAAGCTTTTTAGGTGGAATTTCAAGCCTACTTATTTTATTTCTTCTTAAAAATTTTTATGGAAAATTTTTTGGAGTTATTAGTTTAAGCCTTTGGGCTTCATTCGCACATATCATGGGTCAATTCATATTAGTAAGACTTTGGATTGTGCCTGATGATGGTATTTATACCTTATTACCCTTCTTTTTATTATCAGCCCTGATCTTTGGAGTTATAAATGGCTTTATAACTTTTTTGCTTTTAAAGCAAAAAAAGTAAAGTTTTTATCATGTAAAATGGCGTTATGAAAAATTTAATTTATATTTGTTTGTCAGCCATAATCTTTATCTCAGGATGTGGCACCAAAGGACCCTTATACATACCTGAGGAAAAATATCCTCAAGACAGCAAGCTTGAAGATAATTTTACTCCTCAAGAAAATAAGGTTGCTTAATATAAAATGAGCTCATCAATTATTCATAAAAAAAGTGATGATTTTTACATCGAGAATACCAAGCTTCTAGATGTCGTTGCAAAATATAAAACACCTTTATACATTTATTCAAAAAAACAGATCCTAAGCCAAATCTCAGACTTTTCTTCATCTCTCGATGGATTAAATTCCCTAATCTGTTTTGCAGTAAAAGCCAATTCTAATATCGCTATCTTAAATCTTATGGCTGAACAAGGTCTGGGTTTCGATATCGTCTCAGGGGGCGAACTAAAAAGGGTGATTGCGGCTAAGGGCGATCCAAAAAAAGTAGTTTTTTCTGGGATTGGAAAGTCCCATGATGAAATTCAGCTTGCTATTGAGAAAGGGATTTTAAGTTTTAATATTGAATCACAACAAGAGCTATTAAAAATTCAATCCATTGCTCAAAAATTAGATAAAAAAGCACCTATATCTATTAGAGTAAATCCAAATGTAGATGCTAAAACGCACCCTTATATATCCACTGGATTGAAAGATAATAAATTTGGAGTTGCTGAAAATGAAGCCATTGAGTTATACAGGCAAGCAAAAGAATTATCACATATTCAAATAAAGGGAATTGATTGCCATATTGGCTCGCAAATCATAGAAATAGCCCCTTTTACTGATTCGTTAAAAAAACTCATTCATATCTATGACCAATTAAACTCATTAGGTATTGAATTAGAGCACATTGATATTGGCGGTGGTATTGGGATTGATTATATGGATGATAATCCACCTAGTTTTAGTGATTACGCAAAAGCTATTAAGGCAGTTTTAGGTAATCGCCAAATTCAAATTATCTTTGAACCTGGAAGGGTCATCGTTGGAAAAGCAGGTATCCTAGTTACTAAAATTGAATATCTCAAGAGTGGTGAAACTAAAAATTTTGCTATTGTGGATGCCGCGATGAATGATCTTATGCGACCCTCTCTTTATGATGCCTATCACGAAATTATTAATTTATCGCCAAATAATAATATAAATGAAGACACTTATGATGTGGTAGGTCCCGTTTGTGAGACAGGGGATTTCTTAGGTAAACATAGAAAATTATCTATTCAAACAGGAGATATGCTAGCTGTTCTTGATGCTGGAGCCTATGGCATGAGTATGAGCTCAAACTATAATTCACGTCCCAGAGCGTGTGAGGTTATTGTAGATGATGAACACTTTTACGAAATCAAGTCACGTGAAACATTTGATCAACTGATCGCCAATGAAAAGTTGATCCCACAAAAATAATTTCATGAAAACTAATATAATAAATATCAATCTAGCTAACCCTAGGGGTTTTTGTGCTGGCGTTGATCGAGCAATCATGATTGTTGAAAAAGCTCTAGAAAAATTTGGTGCCCCTATTTACGTGAGGCATGAAGTAGTTCATAACAAATATGTGATTGATGATTTGAAAAAAAAGGGTGCGATCTTTGTAGAAGAGATTGAAGAAATTCCTGAAGGCAGCCATGTCATTTATAGCGCGCATGGTGTATCTAAAAAAATTAGAGAGAAATCTAAAAAATTTAATTTAATTCCCATTGATGCCACATGTCCATTGGTTACAAAAGTACATAATGAGGTTAACAAAATGTACGATGAGAACTATCACATCATTATGATTGGACATCAAGGTCATCCCGAGGTTGAGGGAACTATGGGCCAAATTGAAAAGAACTCACCCAAAGCCAGTATTCACCTCATTGAAACTGTAAAAGATATAGATCAATTAAATATTAATAAAGATGAAAAGATTAGCTATGTCAGTCAGACAACCTTATCAGTAGATGATACTCAAGAAATTATAGATGCTCTAAAAAGAAAATTTCCTCATATTAAAGGTCCCAATGGATCAGATATTTGCTATGCAACGCAAAATCGTCAAGATGCGATAAAACTTATGATTCAAGATCATGATCTCATTATCATTGTTGGCTCAAAAAATAGTTCCAACTCAAATCGTTTAGTTGAAATAGCTAAGCAAAATAATGTTGATTCATTTCTGATCGATAACCCTGATGAAATCGATTTTGAATTATTAAGGGATAAAAAAAATATCGGTATTTCTGCAGGTGCTTCTGCACCAGAAATTCTAATAGACCAAATTATTACAAAAATTTCTAAAACTTATCCAGCTCAAATAAATGAACTCAAAGGCATTCGGGAAAATGTCATTTTTAAACTTCCAGAATTTTGAACGTAAAAAAATACAAAATACCGATTTCAATTCTTGTTGTGATTTTCAATGAAAAAAATGAATGTCTGTTATTAAAAAGAAAAGATAGGGAAAATTTTTGGCAATCTGTCACAGGTAGTATTGAGGAAAATGAATCGCCCTATGAGGCTGCTAAAAGAGAAGTTGAGGAGGAGACAGGCATTAATACAAAAATTTTTCATATACAAGATTGGAAAATGAATAATGAATATGAAATATACAGTCATTGGAGGGATCGCTATGCTCCAGGTATCACGCATAATACTGAACACATCTTTGGACTTGAAGTACCAAGTGATATCAATATAAAATTAGAGCCCAGAGAACATACAGACCATGTTTGGGCTGAAGCTAGCAAGGCAAAAAAAATAGTTTTTTCTTGGACAAATCGTCTTGCAATAGAAAAGTTCTGTATATTTCGAAACATAGGTTGTTAAAATACTTTTATGAATACCGTAGCCATTAAGTTTGATGCTTTTGAAGACCTCAAAAACGAGGAATGCCAAGAACGAATCCTTAGAGCCAAAAAAGCTTTGGGTAATAAAATAATTATTTTAGGTCATCATTATCAAAATGAAACAGTCTATCGGCATGCAGATCTCACCGGAGACTCACTAAAATTAGCTAAATACGTCGATCAGCTCGAAGCTAAATACATCGTTTTTCTTGGCGTCCATTTTATGGCCGAAGTAGCTAATATCTTATCGCGTCCAGACCAAATTACGGTTTTACCGGATTTATCCGCAGGATGTTCTATGGCAGATATGGCTAATTTAGCTAAGGTTGAAAGAACCTATCGAGAATTATCTAAAGTTCTTGATTTCAATCAAACCATTACACCCATTACCTATATTAATTCGGCAGCAGATCTCAAAGCGTTTTGTGGTGAACATGGGGGTATCGTCTGTACATCAACCAATGCGCCTAAAATATTAAATTGGGCCCTTCAGCAAAAAGAAAAGGTTCTTTTTTTTCCCGATCAACATTTAGGTCGATGGACAGGTTACCAGGCAGGTATCTCTCTTGATGAAATGCCTATTTGGGACCCAGATTTGCCCTTAGGTGGTCTTGATGAAAAAACGATTAGCAAAGCCAAAGTTCTTCTTTGGAAGGGCCACTGTGCAGTCCATCAAATGTTTAGGCCTGAACATATAAAAATTTTTAGAGATAAATACCCCGATGGTAAGGTTATTTCTCATCCTGAATCGCCCTTCGAGGTATGTGAAAACTCAGATTTTGTTGGGTCAACTGAATATATCCTAAACACAATTAAGGAAGCTAAACCTAATACACAATGGCTGGTTGGTACTGAGCTTAATCTCGTGAATCGACTAGCTGATGAAATGAAAGCTGAGGGCAAATTAGTAAAATTTATGTCTCACATTGTTTGTGAGTGTTCAACCATGGCTAGAATTGATCCGCAGCACCTTGCCTGGACGCTTGAAAATATCCTTAACGATAAACCCGTTAATATTATTGAAGTTCCCAAAAAAGAAGCTGATCTAGCACGACTTTCTCTGGATCGAATGCTACAAGTTAATTAGCCTTGGCCAATTGCCCTTTATGTAAAAAAATAAATTACCCCATTATTTGGGAAAATAATTTATTTAGGCTGGTACTGATTAATGATCAAAAATTTCCAGGTTATTGTCGGCTTGAAACCATTGAACATATCAAAGAGCTCTCAGACTTGGAGGATCAAACTCAAATCGATTTAATAAAAAAAATTGTTCAAACTGAAAAGGTACTTAGAGATCTATTAAATCCAGATAAAATAAATATTGCATCTCTTGGTAACATGACCCCACATCTTCATTGGCATATTATCCCAAGATATAGGAACGACAGTCATTTTCCAAATTCAATTTGGGGTGAGGCATTAAGAGCGCCTTTAAAAGAATTTAATACAAATGAAGAAGAAAGCTTTATAAATAAATGTAAGTCATACCTAGACTAAAAGTCTCTCAACGGGTTTGCCTTCAAGAATATGGCTTTCGATAATTTCATCAATATCTTTTTCATCAATGAATCGATACCAAATTCCTTGAGGATAAATAACTAATAGTGGGCCCTCGCTACAACGATCAAAGCAGCCGCCTCGATTAACCCTAACCATCCCTTTGCCGCGTATATCTAAAAATTTGATTTTAGTTTTCATATAATTAAATAATTTTTCAGAACCCATTTGAGTGCAACATTGCTCTCCATCCTCTCGGATATTTAAACAAAAGAAAATATGATGTTCGTAATAATTCATCTAATTCGATAATAATTGATTTGACTCAGTAAACTTCCAAGTTCTTGTGATATTAAGAATATCAACCTCATGTCGCATTCGATCTGAAAAAGATGCATAGGGCTCACCAAGTCTAACGATTCTTATAGCAGCTTCATCCAATGCTTTCGAGCCAGAGCTTTTTTCAACAACAATGTCATTAATGTCTCCATCTTGATTTATCGAAACAGTCAGTCTTAATGAACCAAAATTTCCCAATTTCGCCTCTTTTGGATAATTCAGCGCTCCAATACGCTCAACCTTTTGTCGCCATGCCTCAAAATAAGATCGGTATTCATAATCTTTTGTTCTAGATGAAATCTGTCTGACTCTAACGCCGCTTGGATTATCTTTTTTAGAACTTAAATCAAGTGAATTTATTTGTGAGAGAAGTTGACTAGTATCAAGGTTAATTTTTTTTGGCTCATCTTTACTTATTTTTTCTGAAATATCGGTTTCAGTCGTTGCTTCTTTATCATTATTAGCTTGAGAAACATTTTGTTCTTGAATTTTAAAATCTTCCTCTATTTTTTTTTCAACAACCTTCGGAATCACTTTAGGCTCAATAACTTTTTCAACTTTTTTGCTAATAAGTTCTTTGATAGGAACAGGATCGGGGATAAATTCCTCTTCTTTAATATCTTCGACAATATCTTTGCTTTTATTGTCAGATAAAATATTCATTATAGTCATCTGTAAATCAGATTTTTGCTCAAAAAGATCGTCTGATAATAAATTAAACTTTAAATTATTTAAAAAAAATAAATGGAGAAGGATTGAGAGCGCTAGTGCAATCAAAAAGAAATTTTGATTGGATGAATGTTTCATGGATATGTTATGACTGTAGAGAATCAATTAATTTTTTTTGTGCTCCTAAAAAACCACCATTACTCATAAAGATTAAATAATCATCCTTTCTTAATGCTTTTTTTAATTCAATCAGCATAGTATCAATGTCATTGTATACAGATGTTGTAGGATTATGTTTAAAAACTTTTTTTGCATCCCAATTTAATTCCCTGCTGGCATAGCAAAAAATGTGATCCGCATTTTTAAAAGAATTGGATAGTTGATCTTTCATGGATCCTAGCTTCATCGTATTCGATCTTGGCTCAAAAGCAATAATTACTCTGCCTTTTGAGATGGTGTCTTTGACTGCATTAATGGTGGCCTCAATAGCGGTGGGATGATGTGCAAAATCATCAAAAATTTTAACCCCATTAATTTCAATTAATTTTTCCATGCGTTTTTTTACACCTTTGAATCTTGAGAGTGCCTCAATTGCATCTTTTGGTTTAATGCCTACGTGTTCAGCTGCGGCTATTGCAGCTAGGGCATTCATAAAATTATGATGACCAAAAAATTCTACTTTAAGATTCCCCAAAAACTTCTTATTCTTAAAAACCGAAATCTCATTTATTTTTTTTTCATAAAACCATCCATCCTGATCACCAAAAAATTCTTGCTCTGACCATATGCCTCTAGATATTACGTTTGACAAATGATTGCTCTCCTTATTAATCAAAATTTTTCCCATCGATGGAACTGTTCTTACTAAATGATGAAATTGATTTTCAATCTCCTGTATGGATGGAAAAATATCTGCATGATCAAACTCAAGATTATTTAAAATTAATGTTCTTGGGTGATAATGAATAAATTTTGACCGCTTATCAAAAAAAGCTGTGTCGTATTCATCTGCTTCAATAACAAAAAAATCTGATGTGCTTGATCTTGCTGACAGATTAAAGTTATTAGCTACACCTCCAATCAAAAATCCAGGGTCATAGTTACAGTAATCTAAAATCCAAGACAGCATGGATGTGGTGGTAGTTTTACCATGCGTGCCTGCGATAGCTAAAACCCATTTATCTTTTAATATATTCTCATAAAGCCATTGAGGCCCAGATTGGTAGGGTAAATTTTTATCAAGTATCAATTCCATTAGAGGGTTACCGCGTGAGACAACATTACCTATGATAAAAATATCAGGATTTAAATTAATCTGATCAGGATCAAAACCCTCGATAATTTCTATGCCTTGATTTTCTAACTGCGTTGACATCGGTGGGTAAACATTATGATCACAGCCTGTGACACGATGGCCGTTTGATTTTGCAATGGCTGCAATGCCGCCCATAAACGTACCACAAATACCTAAAATATGAATATGCATAATTATTTTATATTAGGTGCAAGTTGTGCTCTTAATAATTCAATAGATTCTGAACTTCTAATGGCAAGATCTTTTAACTGATCATCATCAATTTTATCGACACTAAAATATTTAGCTTTCGGATGAGCAAAATAAAAACCGCTCACTGATGAGGCCGGATTCATTGCAAAATTATCTGTTAAAGACATACCAATTTCATGAGTATTTAAAGCCTTAAAAATTTCCTTCTTAATGCTATGGCCAGGGCAAGCAGGATAACCAGGCGCAGGCCTAATTCCTTCATAGACTTCTTTAATTAATTCATCTTTATTAAGTTTTTCATTGGATGCATAACCCCATAAATCTGTCCTCACACGTTCATGCATATACTCTGCAAAAGCCTCAGCAAGTCGGTCAGTCAGGGCCTTAAACATGATTGATCCATAATCATCATGATTTTTTTCAAACAATGACTCATAGTATTCACCACCCTCACCTGCAGTCACAGCGAACATGCCGATGTAATCATTAGCATCACTCTCCTTAGGCGCAATATAATCGGCAAGGCATAAATTTGGCTTTTGCTCGCCATTGATGGTTGGCTTTAGGGTCTGTTGCCTTAAACCATAATAGGTAAATAATGTTTTCGATCTTGTGTCATCTTCGTAAACCTCTATATCATCGTCATTAGTTGAATTGGCAGGAAAAAAACCAACAACGCCGTTAGCTCTGATTTTCTTCTCTTTAACTAATTTATCCAGCATTTTTAGTGCCTCGCCAAATACCTGTTTAGCACTTTTTCCAACAACCTGATCCTCTAAAATTTTAGGGTAGCTTCCTGCGAGATCCCATGTTTGAAAAAAGGGAGTCCAATCTATGTAAGGCACTAAAATAGCAAGATCTATATTTTTAAAAACCCTACGGCCAATGAACTTAGGCTTAACAGGATTAAAATCCAAATGAAGTTTGTTGTTCCTTGCCTCAGCTAAGGTTAAATATGTTGCACCCTTTTTCTTACTATGCTGAAGACGAATTTTTTCATAATCTTGATCAAGATCAGCAATGTATTTTTTTCTTTGCTCCGGCGTCATAAGCGATTGCATAACAGAAACTGAACGAGACGCATCGGGCACATAAACGACTGGTCCGTCATATTTTGGAGCAATCTTGACCGCGGTATGGGCTCTTGAAGTTGTCGCTCCGCCAATTAAGAGAGGCATTTTCACTGCACTAAAAAAAGGATCCCTTTGCATCTCAGATGCCACATAAGCCATCTCTTCGAGTGAAGGCGTAATTAGGCCAGAGAGGCCGATAATATCAACGTTTTCCTCCTTCGCTTTGGCAAGAATCTCGGCACAGGGCACCATAACCCCCATATTAACCACCTCAAAGTTATTACATTGAAGCACCACTGAGACGATATTTTTTCCAATATCATGCACATCGCCCTTAACGGTCGCGATCAGCATCTTGCCTTTGGGCTTAGCTTTAATTCCTGTTCGTTTTTCTTCGTCCTCTTTTTCTTTTTCAATGAAGGGGACTAAGTGAGCTACGGCTTGTTTCATAACCCGGGCGGATTTCACCACTTGAGGTAAAAACATTTTGCCCTGAGCAAATAGATCGCCTACGACATTCATACCATCCATTAAGGGTCCCTCGATCACCTGGATAGGCCGTCCATCTTCACTAGCCATAATGGCCTGTCGAGCCTCTTCGGTATCTTCTACGATGTAATCTGTAATGCCATGAACTAAAGAAAATTCAATTCTTTTTTCAACACTGACTTTATTTTTTTCATCACCTCGCCAATTATTTTTCTCACCCTCTTTTTTCTCACCCTTCAGGCTTCCTGCAATCTCGATTAATTTTTCAGTGGCATTAGGTTTTCTATTTAATACAACATCCTCGACAATTTCACGAACCTTGGGATCCAAATCATCATAGACCCCGATCATGCCTGCATTAACAATACCCATCGATAAGCCTGCTCTAATTGCATGGTATAAAAAGACGGTATGTATCGCCTCACGCGCTGGCTCATTACCCCTAAAGCTAAAACTGACATTTGAAACACCCCCTGAGACTTTGGCATAGGGCAGGTTTTCTTTAATCCACCGGGTGGCATTAATAAAATCAACTGCATAATTATTGTGTTCCTCAATACCGGTAGCAATGGCAAATATATTGGGGTCAAAAATAATGTCCTCGGGCGGAAAATCTAAAGTTTTAGTAAGTAAATTGTAGGCCCTTGCACATATTTCAATCTTGCGCTCATAGGTATCTGCCTGTCCTGTCTCATCAAAAGCCATCACAATAATGGCTGCACCATATTGTCTGCAAAGTTGGGCTTGATGAAGAAATACTTCTTCACCCTCTTTGAGTGACACTGAATTTACAATAGCTTTGCCTTGGACGCATTTAAGTCCAGCCTCAATCACTGACCACTTGGAGGAGTCCACCATGATGGGAATACGAGCGATGTCAGGCTCGGATGCAATTAAATTTAAGAAATGGGTCATGGCTTTTTCAGCATCGAGCATACCCTCATCCATATTGACATCAATGATTTCTGCGCCATTCTCAACCTGCTGCCTTGCAACAGCAACGGCCTCTTCGTATTGCTCATTCAAGATTAACCTTGCAAAGGCTTTTGATCCTGTGACATTGGTTCGCTCACCTACATTGACAAACAAACTATTCTCTTTGATGCCCAAAGCCTCAAGCCCTGATAAGCGCATATATCGATCATGTGAGGGAATTTCTCTAGGTTTAATTCCTTCAATCTCTTGAGCTATAGCTCGAATATGTTCAGGTGTGGTGCCACAACAACCTCCGGCAATATTTACAAAACCGCTTTGTGCAAATTCTTTTAAGAGGCTTGATGTGTCATTAGGTTTTTCGTCAAACCCGGTCTCCGACATTGGATTGGGGAGGCCCGCGTTAGGATAAATACATATATGGGTATCGGCTAACTGAGACAGTTCATCAGCGTAGGGTCGCATAAGAGCAGCACCTAATGCACAATTAAGTCCTACTGTTAATGGTTTGGCATGTCGAATCGAATTCCAAAAAGCTGAAACGGTTTGGCCAGACAAAATTCGACCTGATGCATCCGTGATCGTGCCCGAGACCATCAGTGGAATTCTTATGTTTAATTGATTAAAAATATTTTCAATAGCAAAAAGCGCAGCCTTACAATTGAGCGTATCAAAAACTGTTTCAACAAGTAATAGGTCAACACCTGACTCAATAAAAATAGTAACTTGCTCAGCATAACTTTTGACCAAATCATCAAAGCTGATATTTCTTGCACCTGGATCATTGACGTCAGGAGAAATAGAGGCTGTTTTAGGCGTAGGGCCAATGGCACCTGCCACAAATCGGGGTTTATCATCCGTGCTGTATTTTTTTGCAGCCTCTTTTGCAAGCCTGACCGCTTCTTGGTTCATGCGGCCCACAAGGTGGGGCATAAAATAATCATCTTGAGCAATGCTATTGGCTCCAAAGGTATTGGTTTCAATAATATCTGCACCTGCCTCAAGATATTGCTCATGAATGGTTTGGATGATTTGAGGTTGCGATAAGCTTAATAACTCGTTGTTTCCTTTTAAAAAAAGTTCTCGCTCACCTTCTGGTGCTTGAAATGATTTGAATTCACCTTGTGTGCCTCCCCTGTAAGCCTCTTCATCCAACTTATACTGCTGGATCATCGTGCCCATGGCACCGTCCATCACCATAATGCGCTTAGACATAATATGGCGGAGTTTTTTTTCAACTTCAAAATAATGGTTTGCATTCATTGATATAGGGATTTTAACGAAAACGGCTTAATAAGTAGAGTTTATTATTTCTTCTTAGTTTCAAGTTGGTCGAGTTTCTTTTCTAACATTTCAAGTTTCAAACGAGTTTTCTTGAGAACTTCAGTTTGAACATCAAATTCTTCGCGGGTAATCAGGTCCATTTTGGTGAACATGCTCTTTAATAGTGCATTTATGTTCTCTTCCATGTCCTCAATTGGTGAATTTTTAATTAATTCACGAATTTTGTCAGAAATTTCTTCTAATCTTTCTTTTTTTATCATAGTATGTGATTCGTAAAACATTGATTTTAACAGCTTTTTTGATGTTTTATCTGAGCATGCGGAAAAAATAGTTATTCCCCAATAATTTTTTGGCACGCAAATTGCTTGTAATTATTTGTTGTATTTAATTTTTTAAAGGAAGGAAGTAAAAATGAAAATTAACACTTTAAAAGCCGCAGTGATCGGTGCCTTGATGGTACCTTTGACGGCGATTTATGCAGAGGAAGCTGCTCCGGCAGAAGAATCAGGTTTCAGTGTAAGCAGTAATGTTGGTCTTTACAGTGATTATATCTTTAGGGGTTATACACAAACACAGAACAACCCTGCTTTACAAGGTGGTTTTGATGTTGAGCACTCCAGTGGTTTCTACATTGGAACTTGGGCATCCAACGTTGAATGGACTACGGTTGGTTCTTCTAGCGCCATGGTCGAAAACAGCATTGAGATTGACGTATACGGAGGTTTTGCTGGCAGTTTTGGCGATACAGGTTTTGGATATGATATTGGTGTTCTTCAATTCTGGTATCCAGGCGACCAAAGAGCAAATATTGCTGATGCTGATGCAACAGAGGTCTATTTGGGTTTGAGTTATTCTCATGATCTTTTCTCTGTATCTTTAACTAACTATATGGTTGTTTCAGATGAGGCTTGGGGTTTTGCTGATATGGACGGTGAAACATATTCAGATCTAACTGTGGATATTCCTTTTGGACAAGCTACTTTATCAGGACATGTAGGACATCAAACATTTGGCTCAGGAGCTGGAACAGATCTTGATTACACAGATTGGAAGGTAAACCTTGATTATGCATTAAATGATACATATTCAGTTGGTGCTTTCTATACAGATACTGATATGACAGATTCAAGCTGGACATTCGGTACGGTAAAAGTTGGCGATGCCGTCGGTGGAGCTTATTTAAGCGCATCATTTTAATTTAACAGGGGAATAACTATGAAATTTGTAACTGCAATCATCAAGCCATTTAAGCTTGATGAAGTTCGTGAAGCCCTCTCAGAGGTCGGTGTACAGGGTATTACTGTCACCGAGGTCAAGGGCTTTGGACGTCAAAAAGGCCATACTGAGCTTTACCGTGGCGCTGAATATGTGATCGACTTTTTACCTAAGGTAAAAATTGAAATCGCATGCTCAGATAAAACATGTAAAAAAGTTGTTGAGGCTATTGAGAAATCAGCCAGCACTGGAAAAATCGGTGACGGCAAAATTTTTGTCATGAGTCTTGATGAAGTTAAACGTATCAGAACCGGTGAATCGGGCGATGATGCATTATAAGGAGACAATCATGAAAAAATGGATTTCGAAATTTGGTCTGGTAGGCATGATGAGTCTACTACTCTTTTCATTCACAGGTATGGCAACTGAAGTGAATACTGCGAATGATGCCTTATGGCAAACAAACATCGTTGCCGAGATGCATGGCGATCATGCTGAGATGCCGGTTCAAGAACCAGCGGCTGCTGAAGAGGCGCCCACTTTATCCGCAGGTGATACTGCCTGGATGATTGTAGCCACCATTTTAGTTTTAGTGATGGCCATTCCAGGTCTTGCTCTTTTTTACGGAGGTCTAGTTAGATCTAAAAACATGCTCTCCGTTTTAATGCAGGTCTTTGTCACTGTCTCACTCATGTCTGTCCTTTGGGTGGTTGTCGGTTACAGTTTGGCTTTCTCAGAAGGTAATGCATATGTCGGTGATTTTAGTCTAGCATTCCTCAAAGGTATGACGAGCGAGGGAATAAGCGGTACGATTCCTGAGTTTGTATTTGTGACATTCCAGCTCACTTTCTTTGCTCTCACACCCGCACTGATTGTAGGTGCTTTCGCTGAGCGTATTAAATTCTCATCCCTTTTAGTATTTTTAACAGGCTGGGCATTACTTGTTTATGCTCCAATCTGCCATATGGTTTGGGGTGGTGGTTTAATCTCAAGCTGGGGTGCAGTCGACTTCGCTGGTGGAACGGTCGTTCACATCAACGCTGGTATTGCTGCTCTTGTAGGTGCCATCGTCATCGGAAAACGTATTGGTTATGGTAAAGAAGCCATGGCTCCTCACAGTCTTCCTTTAACCATGGTGGGTGCATCTCTTCTATGGGCTGGTTGGTTTGGTTTCAACGTGGGTAGTGAATTAGCTGCTGACGGCGTTGCTGGTCTAGTCATGATTAACACTCAAGTTGCTACAGCTGCTGCTGTCTTAGGTTGGGTGCTTATCGAATGGATTGCTAAAGGTAAACCATCCATGCTAGGTGGTGCTTCAGGTGCAATCTCAGGTCTAGTAGCCATTACACCTGCTTGTGCTGTCGTAGGTCCACTCGGAGCAATTGTCCTTGGTCTTGTGGCATCAGTTGTAGCTTACTGGGCTTGTACAAGTCTTAAAAAAGCACTTGGATACGATGACTCTTTAGATGTTTTCGGTATTCATGGTGTGGCAGGTATCGTTGGTGCTGTAGGCCTTGCTGTTCTCATGTCAGCTGAATTTGGTGGCGTAGGTTACGACGAGGGTATCACCATGATGAGCCAACTATGGGTTCAAGCAAAATCAGTCATCTTCACCGTGATTTGGTGTGGTGTAATCAGTTATGTTCTCTTCAAGATCATTGATATGGTTATGGGTCTTCGAGTTAGTGAAGAAGATGAGAGAACAGGTCTTGATACAACTTCACATGGTGAGACCGCTTATCACTCATAATACTTCCTCCTGTTGTAGTAACTGAGTGATCGAAAGGGTGCCATTTGGCACCCTTTCTCTTTTTTATGATCATGATTTTCATTAGATTATTTTCATTAAGAAATAATGATCTTTAAGAAAAAATTTTATATAGTGTATAAACTGTTAGAAAGCTTGCTTTCTTCAGAATCAAAATTTAAGAAAGGAGATTACATTATGTGGACAACACCTGCTGCAACTGAAATGCGTTTCGGTTTTGAAGTAACAATGTACGTAATGAACAAGTAATTGTTTTTTACAAAACATTTTTACAAAGGGGGCTAGTCTCCCTTTTTTTATGGAAATTTAAATCCTTTCGGAAGCAACACCCAGACCTTACCCTCTTGCTTCATTGAGCCTGCTAATTTACCCGCTCGGTCTCCTTGACCCCAATAGAAATCAATACGTACACCTCCGCCAATCGCACCCCCTGTATCCTGCGCCATCATGAGCTGATTGAGTGGTTTTGAGGAATTAGGCCATGTAGTCGATAAAAAAACTGGGGCTCCTAATGGAATAAATTTACGATCAACGGCCACTGAACGTTCAGCCGTGACTGGAACACCCATTGCCCCTAGTGGGCCTGGTAAACCTTTTTCTAGCTCACGAAAAAAAACTACGCTCGGATTAGCATTTAAAAATTTTTGTAGTTTTTTTGGATTCTTTTTTGCCCAAGTTTTAATACTTTGCATAGAGACGCGGTGCCTCGATAACTCGCCCTCATTAATTAATGCACGTCCCATCGAGCGATATGGGTGTCCGTTTTGATTCGCATAACCCACCTGAATTCTCTCACCCGAATCTAACTCAATAACACCAGATCCTTGAATCTCTAGAAAAAAAGCTTCAACTGGATCTTTGACCCAAAGTAATTCATTGCCCAGAATTTGATCTTGTTTATGCGCAAGCTCCTCTCTCGTTGGATAGGGAACCAATTTATTGCCCTCAACCTTTCCCCTTAATCGCATGTACTTTAAGTCTGGATAAACCTCACTTAAATCAACCGTGATTAAATCATTGGGTGGTGAATAGAGCGGGGTTGCGTATTGCTTTGATTTTTTTCGGCTTCCTTTTAGTATTGGCTGATAGTAACCAGTGACCAGGCCCTCTAACGACTCATCATCTTTTTTAGCTTGGTATAAATCAAAGTGGCTATAAAAAAAGGATTTAATTTCATCATCTGAAGGAGAAATAAGTTGGTTGGCTTTATGACAAACATCTTGCCATGACTCTTTATTTTTTAATGCATCACAACTTCGAAGCCAGGCAGGCCAAGATAGATTCAAATGATCCTCGGCTAAAAGTGCATCAATTTCTGTCCAAGAGGTTTTTACAAGAAGGCTATAAGGTTTAATTTCTGCTTCAAGTGCTTTTTCAGGATAAGCCTCACATTTAAGCGACTCCTCTTTTGTAGCCTTTAATATTTGTTCCTCACAATCACAATCTGCAACGTCTTGACCTAGTTGGCTACAACTATTAAGCAATATCAAAACGGCTAAGATGAAAATTAATCTCATTAGTGGAGCACTCTTGGCATAATTAATTTGAAGATAGGAATTTTTGCATCAAACCCTTGGGCTTTTTCGTCAATCATCTGATAGGAGCCATACATAAGACCGCTCGGAGTATTAATCTCTGTAGCGCTCGTGTAAGAATAAATTTCTCCAGACTTAATCACCGGTTTTTCACCCACCACGCCTGACCCTTTAACTTCAAACGTTTCCCCATGAGCATTCTCAAAAATCCAATGACGACTAATCAATTGGACGGTTTGCTGACTTATATTTTTTATATGAACGGTATAAGTAAAAAAATATCGATTTTTTTCAATAATCGATCTTTCCTGAATATAGTTTGTTTCGATTTGAATTTCTATTTCAGGTGTATGCACTTTTTATTTTATCAATCCTGACATGGGTGAACTTGGTGAGGCTGAGTATAATTTTTTATCCATTCGACCAGCTAGAAAAGCCTCCCTGCCTGCCTCAATGGATTTTTTCATTGCAGAAGCCATAAGTATTGGATCTTTTGCAGTAGCAATGGCGGTATTCATCAATACGCCATCACAACCTAACTCCATAGCAATAGCAGCATCTGATGCAGTACCCACACCGGCATCAACAATGACCGGGACTTTAACCGTATCGATAATAATTTCTAAATTCCAAGGATTTAAAATACCCATACCCGAACCAATGAGAGATGCTAATGGCATGATAGCGCAACAACCGATGTCCTCTAATTGTTTGGCAATGATCGGATCATCCGAGGTATAAACCATCACATCAAATCCATCTTTGATAAGAATCTTTGCAGCCTCAAGCGTTTCAACAACGTTAGGGTAGAGTGTTTTTTGATCACCTAAGACTTCTAGCTTGACTAAATTATGACCATCTAAAAGTTCACGGGCTAACCTTAAGGTCCTGATAGCATCATCCGCAGTATAGCAACCTGCTGTATTGGGTAAATAGGTAAACTGATCAGGGGGTAAAAAATCTAGTAACGATGGCTCATTAGCATCTTGACCGATATTCGTTCGTCGGATCGCTACGGTGACGATTTGCGCACCACTTTTCTCAATTGCTAAACGTGTCTCTTTGAAATCTCTATACTTTCCGGTACCCACAAGCAGTCTAGACTGGAACGGTCGTCCAGCAATGACCCACTCATTGGAATTAAATTCATGTTTATCCACCGCCCACAGCTCCTACTATTTCTAAACGATCGCCCTCATTAATGGTGAGTTCAGCAAACAATCCTTTAGGTAAAATTTCTCCATTGCGTTCAATGGCAAACCGTTTACCCTCTAATTGTAAGTGATTGACTAATTCATTAGCCGTTAATGAATTGCCATCAAACTCTTTTTCGATTCCATTAATTATTATTTTCATATTAGAATAACAAATATAAATATTAAATAAATATAACCTATTTACTTTATTATTTAAAAATTGAATTTTTATGACATTTTGATATCTATTCAATTTTAAGGGACACAATCCCGAACAACATTTCCCAAAAGGAAAAAATGATGAAAGTTAAAAATTTAAAAGACGCAAATAATCGTCCTGATCTTGATAAGAAAAATATCGATCAGCCATCAAACAACAATCAAGAATCCCAGAAAACTAATAAACGTAGCGATTTTTTTCGTTCACTTGAAGCTTTCTCTGATTGTGTTTAATTAATAAAGCGTCCTTGAAAACATTCTAAGCGTGATCTGATAGCACAAAGCGGCTAGCTCTGGATCGTATCGTTCTCCCTCATCTCTCATAAAAGCATGTTGGGCATTAAACTCGTGCCAACTAAAAACAATATCTGTTTTTAATAGTTGATTATGTATTTCAACACGATTGCTGGTTGGGATATGTGTGTCCTGCTTACCCCAAATCATTAATAGCTCTCCTTTAATATCATCAAGCCTTTCCATGCTGTGTTGACCTGGTTTATTTGGGATCGTATTGGTATGAAGATCGGTTGCATAAAAACATGCTGTTGCTTTCACCTCAGGATTTAATGCAGCCCTGAAGGCAAGGTGGCCACCAATACAAAACCCCATGGCACCAATATGACCATTCGACCAAGATTGTTTTTTTACCCAATCAATCATGGCTTGATTATCCGAATCATAACCCTCAACATCTTTCGCAGCTTTATCTGCATTACCTTTTTCTCGTCCGGCATCGTCATAATTTAAAACCGTACCAATAGGATTGAGCTCATGAAAAACTTCAGGGACTAAAACAACATATCCATGACTTGCCATAATTTTGGCTGCCCTCTCAATAGGGCCTGTTTGTTGAAAAATCTCTGAGTAAAACAAGATGGTTGGATATTGGCTGGCTTCTAAAGGCCTATGAACATAGGTTCTCATATCACCCGTAGGAGTACCTATATCAACAAATTCTGATTGAATTAACATTTATACCTCAAAAAAAAGATTAATAATCTGCGCTACGGCCGGTGGAATAATTCGAAGGAATATCGTTTTGCCACTCACCACAATCTTCACATTGATGATCCTGCATGGTTGGACAATAGTGCAAGTGTTCACCATCACAGGAGCGACATTTTAATTGCTGGTCTTTTTTGTGCAGTTCAACTGCAACCTTAGAGCTACCCAAACCATACTTATTATCCATAACCACCTCAATGATTAAGATTTAATTAAAAGTTACATCATCGGTTTTAGGTTGGCAAGACTTAATCGTTTAATTTAACAAAACAATTTTCATAAACAATACCTTTTTGATCTTTGACAAAGGTATTCTCATTTGAGAGCTCAAGCGTTGTTAGCGAGTTTGTATAAATAGCAGGATTGGCCTCATCTTGATATAGCTTAAATTCTCTTTCTGGAAAAACAATCCAGATGGTTTTCTTATCATCCAAGTATTTGATGAAAAAACGATTTTTAGCTTTGCACTCATACATGATGGCATCATCAGGTATTTGATCTTGTTCAGTATCGCCCCATGAAAAAAAATCCTCTACCTTTTCTGGCTCAAAAACAATGCCGGCGCATGATACTAAGAAAATTGAGCTAAGAAATAGAATTAATTTATTTTTCATTAGCAAGGATTGAGTCATCTAAATTATTTAATGCGGTTTTATATGACTCAGCGACATCCGACTGGTTATTTATTTTGGCTATTTTATAAAGGTAGTAAATGCTTTGTGAATGTTTTTCATTCAATTGAATGACTTGTTTAAATTGTTTTTCTGCTAACTCAATTTCCCCAAGGTGAAATAAGGCAATGCCATAATAATTTTTTGCCTCGAATGCCTCGGGCTCTTTACCTTCCCAATCAAGTGCTACTTTTTTAAGGTTTTCCCAATCCTTATTTCTTTCTAAACGAACAACCCTCATAAAGTATGGTAATTCTTCCTCAGGTGCATCCCAGAAAGGCAGTTCTCGTTGGGTTGTTACAGAAATTTCCTCTCCGCTACTTAACATGGTTTTAATAACCTCAACTGGAACGCTATAAAAGTAAGCAAATCTTCCAGCTGCTTTAAAGGTTGTAACTCCAATTAACTCGCCCTCTGAATTAAATAGCCCGCCGCCACTTGCTCCTAGCGAAAACCAGGCTGAGGACTGGATGATGTTATTACCTAAAAATGGGTGTATGCCCTTGATCTTTCCATAAGATGTGTGAGGCTTAACAGTATTACCACCATAACTTTTTCCAAAGACCTCCATTTCATATTCTAGATGATCAGAGCTGCCTAACTTAACAGCAGGTAATTCTAAAAATTTAAACTTCAATATACAAAGATCATTTTTCCAGTCAGCGATAAGCGCATCAGGAGAATAGCTGTACCCAAACTTTGTCACATGCACACCTTGAGCATTGGCAATCACATGACAATTGGTGACCACATAATCCTTTTGAATAACCACACCTGAACCAACACCATGGTGACCTTCTTTGGTAGCTACATGAACTTTAAGAACTGATTGATTAAGTGAAAATAAAAGCTCATTGGATGGTTGAGCAAAAAGAAAATTTGTAGAGGTTAATACTAAGAAAAATAATAATTTTTTAAACATGGCTAACAGAATTTACAAAGGAATATAGATTTCAATCTACCCCTTAAGTTCATTCAAACTAACCGCATTTACTCTCGCCGCAGTTGAGGCAAGTCAAACAACCATCCATTAAGATCGATGCTTTTGTCTGGCATTTAGCACATAACTGAGCGTCTTTAGGAAAACCACTCTCATCAAGATTGCCTGAATTTTGTTTTAAGTATTCTTCCTTCTTTTCATCGATCAGTTTTTTTTGATACTCATCAGGTTCGCTGGATTTCAGCATGCCGATATTCTCTAAATGTGTTTCAACAACATGGCCCAGTTCAGCAACCAAACTTGGAATATATTTACCGCCTTTCTTATAGTAACCTCCGTTAGGATCAAACACCGATTCAAGCTCCTCAACTAAGAAGGTGACATCACCACCTTTTCTAAAAACAGCTGACATCACACGTGTTAAAGCAACAATCCATTGGAAATGTTCCATGTTTTTTGAATTAACAAAAATCTCAAAAGGTCGGCGATGTTCTTGGTCAGTACCCTCGTTCATGATCACATCATTAATGGTGATATAAAAAGCATGGTCAGTGACCGGTGTCTTAACTTTATACGTTGTTCCAGTAATTTTTTCAGGACGATCTAAAGGCTCGCCTAACTGTACAATATTAGTTTCTGGCTTTTCATTTGCTTTTTTTGGCTCAGCTAAACTATACCCAACAATTTTTTTCTCAATTTTAATAGCCATGTTTTATCCTAAAATTTACCGTAATATCCCTCTTTAAGCGCATCATACAAATTCGCCGCTGTATGTGTCTCACCATCATATTCAATTTCTTCGTTACCCTTAACTTCAATCACGGCACCATCATCCAGCGTGAATTTGTAAGTTGTATTTTCTAAATCTTTCTCTGTCACCAATACACCTTGGAACGCTTCTGGATTAAATCTAAACGTGGTGCAACCTTTTAATCCTTTTTCGTAAGCGTACAAGTAGATACTCTTAAAATCATTAAAATCATAATCTGTAGGAACATTAATGGTCTTTGAAATAGAGCTATCAATCCATTTTTGCGCAGCCGCTTGAATATCCACGTGAGCCTTCGCTTTAATGGTCGATGAATCAATAAAGTAATCAGGTAACTTTTCTTCCTCTTGATCAGAAAATGGCATTGCCTTCTCATTGATTAAGTGACGATAAGCAAGTAACTCATAGGAAAAGACGTCTACTTTTTCTTTTGTCTTTTTACCTTCACGAATCACATTACGATTGTAGTGATGAGCAAAAGAGGGTTCGATACCATTACTTGCATTGTTCGCTAGTGAAAGCGAGATGGTTCCTGTCGGCGCAATTGAACTGTGATGACTGAATCTCACACCATGATCTGCAATTTCATCCCTCAAATCACGAGGAAATTGCTGCATGTAGCGGCTGTATTGTCCCAACAAAACTTTACCCGGCACTTTATCACCAATCTTGATACCATCATCCTTCATTTCAGGTCGCATCGCCATAAGCTCAGGGGTAATCTCAAAAAGCTCATTCATAATAGGAGCGGGGCCTTTTTCTTTAGCTAAATCAATACCTGTCTTCCAACCCTCTTCGGCAAGAGCTTTAGTAATTTCTTCGGTAAATTTAATGGAAGCCTCATCCCCATATACCATTTTCATCATCGCCATGGTTGAACCTAAACCTAAATAACCCATGCCGTGTCGACGTTTTCTAGCAATTTCATCGCGCTGTTTTTCTAAGGGTAGTCCATTAATTTCAACGACATTATCAAGCATACGAGTAAAAATACTAATCACTTGTCTATACTCATCCCAATCAAAATACGCTTCATCCGTAAATGGTGACTTAACAAACTTGGTTAAATTAATTGAACCTAGAAGACAGGCCCCATAGGGCGGTAAAGGTTGTTCGCCGCATGGATTCGTTGCGCGAATATTTTCACAAAACCAGTTGTTATTCATTTCATTAACCCGATCAATAAGAATAAAACCAGGTTCCGCATAATCATAGGTGGATGACATAATAATATCCCAAAGTCTTTGGGCCTTCATGGGCTTATACACCTTACAAGCTACTTTACCAGCACGTGGACCTTTTTTCTCGACTAAATATTTTTCAGGACTTGGCCAATCTCTCCAAACAACTTGGTCCTCATTATCAAGATCTAATTTTTCTTCCTTAGCTTCCTTAGCAGTCACAGGGAATGCAAGTTTCCAATCTGCCCCAGCTTTAACTGCCTCCATAAATTCTTTGGTAATCAAACAAGAAAGATTAAATTGTCTTAGACGGCCATCTTCGCGTTTAGCTTTAATAAAGTCAGCAATGTCTGGGTGGGCAATATCAAATGTAGCCATTTGAGCGCCTCGTCGACCACCCGCACTTGATACTGTAAAACACATGCGGTCATAAATATCCATAAAAGATAAAGGTCCGCTCGTGTAAGCTCCTGCACCTGCTACAAAAGCACCCCTGGGTCTAAGCGTAGAGTATTCATAGCCAATACCACAGCCAGCTTTAAGTGTCAGGCCAGCCTCATGGACCTTATCCAAGATACCCGACATACTATCTTCAATCACACCTGAAACAGTACAGTTAATGGTGCTAGTCGCCGGTTTATGTTCAAGCGCTCCAGCATTCGATGTAATGCGTCCCGCAGGTATCGCGCCATGTTTTAATGCCCATAAAAACTTTTCATGCCACTCATCACGTATTTTAGGATCTTCAACTTCAGCAAGGGCTTTTGCTACGCGGTCATAGGTATCTTGAATATCTTCATCGACAAACTCACCTTTTTTTGTTTTTAAACGATACTTTTTATCCCATATGTCCATCGAGACCGACTGGATGGGTATATCGTTCTCATCATCAACAGATGATTTTGATTCTGAAGAAACAGCCTTGAGCATTAAAATCCCCTAAGTTATTGGTATTACGAAGAAAATTGACTCCTTAAACCAGTTTTGAGAAAACCACAACATATTGTGATTAATGGAAAAATTTTATCATCTGGTTGTGGTTGGTCAATAGCTTTTTTATAAAAAAAAACTTATTTTTTAATTGCTAAAAAAAAGTTGAATAAAAACAATATGTTCGCAAGAAAAAAATAATTTTAAATTGTGAATTATGAGAAAATTCACCTATGTATTTATTTTTTTATCAGGTCCTTGTTCTAATTTTAATCCCTTTTGCATTGGCTAAACTAATTTATCGTAGTTTATTCAATCAAAATTACCTCAACTATGTGTTAGAGCGTTTCGGTATTTATAAAAAAAAGCGCTATAAAAACCCCATAGTTTGGATTCATGCGGTATCGGTTGGTGAATCAAATGCAATCAAGTCCCTGGTTGATAGTATTTTAAAACTAAATAATTCGGTAGAGATATTAATTACTCATGGGACCCTGACAGGGAGGGAGGTCAAGATAAATGATTCAACCAGAATTCATCGGGCCTACTTACCCTATGACTTAAAACCTTTTGTTCAAAGCTTTTTAAATCATTTCAAACCGAATCTTGGTTTAATTGTTGAAACTGAAATTTGGCCCAACCTAATATATCAAGCACAAAACTATAAAATACCTTTATTTTTAATTAATGGGCGTCTATCGCAAAGATCCCTTAAAAAATACCTTATGGCAAAACACTTTTTTGTTAGAGTATTTGAAGGATTTCAAAGTATCTACGCTCAATCAGATCAAGATAAAAATCATTTTGCGCAAATTTATTCAAAAAAAATTTATACCCAAGGTAACCTAAAATTTGACTTTCCCTTGCCCAAGGGTATTCAAAACACCAGACGTTTGCTCCTTAGAAAACTTAACATTAATAAACAATTTGTCATTGTGGCTGGGAGTACTCGACAAGGTGAGGAATTAGAGCTGCTTAAACTTTATAAAGAAATAAATAACCCAAAAATTACACTTATCATCGTACCAAGGCATCCACAACGATTTAGAGAGGTTGAAAAGCTTATTCAAACTTCAAATTTTGACTATGTTAAAAGAACAACCACACAAAATATCAACAAGGTTCCGCAAATTATCCTGGGAGACTCTATGGGGGAGATGTTTAATTACTACGCTATGGCTGACTTCATCATTATGGGAGGAAGCATTCAAGATTTCGGATCACAAAATCCAATTGAGGCATTAAAGCTTGAAAAAAGGATTGCTATAGGGCCTTCGGATTACAATTTTAAACACATTATTGATGATGGAACGAATAAAGGTATTTTTATCAGGTTCAAAAAATTAGCTGAAATTAAAGACGAAGTATTAAGACAGGTAAACCAAAAAAATAGTCAGCAAGAATCAAAAAAAATTAAGGCGTTTATTAAAAATAATTCTGGTGCAAGCGTTAAAATCGCCAAAAAAATTAATCAATATCTTTGATTAATCCTGCCACTTTTTTAAACACCTCATTGTCAGCAGATTTAATCCATTCAAACACAACTGATTCAGTGGTTGTAATGATGCAACCTGCTTGACGAAGTCGATTGATCGCATTTTGTTTATTCAAAATATTTCGAGAAACAATGGCATCTTCGACGATAAACACATCTTTACCTTTATCTAATAATGATAAAGCTGTCTGCAAAACACAGATGTGTGCTTCCATACCCATGATAAAGATTTGGGGTCTAGATTTCACCAAGCAACGTTCGAATACTGGCTCATCAACGCAGTTAAAAACCACCTTCTCCACAAATTTTGCATCACTTAAAAAAGATTGCATGGAGGATAATGTAGGCCCAAGGCCTTTTGGATATTGTTCAGAACAAATAAAAGGTACGCCAAATTCTGACGCAGTCGTCACCAATAACTCACAACGCTTGACTAATTTATTGATCACTTCTTTTGGCATCGCTGCAGCCAATTTTTCTTGGATATCAATTATTACGAGTTGACTCTTTTCGAAATCTGCCATCATATTTCATTCACCACCAAATATTGATTGATTTCCTCAAGATCACTTGCAGTCAAAATTCCTACAGATTGCTTAAGGCTGATTAAATATATCAAATAATTATAACGTGATTTTAATAAATCTCTTTTAGCATTAAAGAGAACTTGCTGTGCAACCAAAACTTCAACACCGTTTCTCAGTCCTTCTTGAAAAGCCAGCTGAGTCGATTCAAGCGACAATTCAGCTGATTTTAAGGCCTGATGATAAGCCTCAATTTCAGCATAATTGGCTTGCAAGCTTAAAAAGTTTTGTTTGACTTTTAACTCAACCTCTCTTTTTATGTATTCTGCGTCCTCTTCAGTTTTAAACTTTAAAAGTTTAGCCTCACGCACCCTTGAGCTTGTGTAGCCTCCTGAAAATATTGGAATATTAATTTCAACGCCCAAAACATCTGAATAACTTCGTATACCTTTGTTTTCTGTATCGCCATAAGGGTAGCCACCTTTGTCCCAATTTCTTGTTCTGCTCGCAATGGCGTCAATGGTTGGCAAATGATCCGATTCACGAATACTGATTTCATAGTCGGCGACTTTAATTTGATCTTGTGCGATACCGAGTTCAAGATTATTTTCCAAACCTAAACTGACCCAGCGATTCATATCCGAATCAATTGCCACGAAATTCATGGCCGCTTGCAAGCCTTTTAATTTTCCGGGTTCTTCGCCCGTTAAAACTTTAATTTGCTGACGCTTAACTTCAAGTTTTTGCACAGCGGAAATTAATTGTGCTTCGATTAAAGAAGCCTTCGTTTTTGCTTCATTCACATCCGTGATCGATATTAAGCCAGATTCAAATCGTGCTTGAGATTCAAGCAGCTGTTCATTCACTGCCTTTTTTTGAGATTGTAATAATTCAATTTCATCCCTAGCCATTAATGTTTCAAAATAAATTAAAACCACTCGATAAATTAAATCTTGTTGTGATTGCAATAATTGTTTATCAGACAAATTCGTTTGAGAAATAATTTGCTTATATTGTTGAAAAGCGCTGTAATCAAAGAGAGGTTGTCTAATGGTTATACTATAATCATAGCTATGGAAATCTGCTTTGGTTCCAGAGAGCAGCTGATTATCGATGTTTGTTAAAATCTTTCGTTCATTATCATTTTCATCGTAACCCCCTGTCGCAGTAATGGAAGGTAAAAATAAGGAACGGCCCTGATTAATAAGTTCTTTGGTCGCATCATTTTGATAGCGTGATGCCGATAGACGAGCATCATAAGTGAGAGCCCTCTGATAAATCTCAACCAAATCAGAATCCTTTGCATAAAGATTCATCGGATTCAAAAGGTATAACCCTAATAAACAAAAAAAAGATAATCTAAAAAGCAAAATCAGGCTCTTTGCGCTCATAAGATAAAGGAGGGATAGCACAATCAAATAATTCGTTCATGCTAAATTGATCCTCGCTGATTCGCTTTATTAATTTAGCTTTCATAATTGAACCATGATTTTCAATATAGAACATTCGACCATTTAAATTTAATCTTTCCCGAAAACCTAGAGGCTCAAATTTACACGATCCCGTGAAAACAATCACATCAAACGATTTTAATTCAGATGACAAAATAAACCCGTTACCGTGAATGTAATGAATATTTGATAATTTCTGCGATCGATGAAGCGCTTTAGCCGCCTCAATAAAATCAAGATGAATATCCACGGTAAGAACCTCTTTTGCTAGTGAAGCGAGTAGCAAATCAAAGTAACCTGACCCCGTTCCAACATGGTAAATATGGTCATGCGTCTTAATCTCTAAAGACTGTAATATTCGTCCCTCAATTTTTGGCGAAAGCATTTTTTCACCATGGCTCAGGGGAATCTCAATATCAGCGAACGCCAGCTTATGAAATTGCTTCGGGACATAATCCTCTCTTTTAGATGTTTTTAATAAATCCAAAACATTTTCATCCAAAACATCCCAGGTTCTCACCTGCTGCTCAATCATATTAAAACGAAGTTTTTCTAACATAGTGGTTTTTTTTAAAAGAGTTTAATTATAGCGAAAATCCAAGTCCAAATTGGATTATTTCACTGATCAAAAATTCAAAATTAAGAGTTCAAGCCTTGCTTATTCAAGCAATATAAAGTAACTTTAAACTAATGCTAGGGGTCTATTAAAATTTAATAAATAGTGAGAAAAACCCTTTGAACCTGATGTGGATAATACCATCGTAGGAAAGCAAAATTTTTGCTCCTGCGTTGATTGGAGCAAAAAATGAATGCAACAGATAAAGAATTTAAGAAAAATATTGATAATTTTATAAGCAAGGATGCCAAGCTCGATCCTGAAGCTCATAAATCATTCAGCAATTCCAAAAAAGTTTATCTGAAGGGAAGTTCGCCCGATATTCAAGTTCCTTTCAGAGAAATTTCGCTCTCAGACACACCTTCTCAATTTGGTGCTGAAAAAAATAATCCTGTTTTAGTTTACGACACCTCGGGCCCCTACACAGACCCTAGTTATCCTATAGATATTCGTGACGGCTTACCAGAATTAAGAAAAGTTTGGATAGAAAATCGAAATGACACTGAGCTTTTAACCGGGCCAACATCATCGTATGGGCAAAAACGTCAAGATGACCCTATGTTAAATAACATGCGATTTAATCTTAAACGCCAACCACGAAGAGCCAAACAGGGTCAAAACGTATCACAAATGCATTATGCCAAAAAAGGCATCATCACTCCGGAAATGGAGTTTATCGCAATACGAGAAAATCAACGACGCGAAGGCATATCTGACTTTATCCAAACCCAACATACAGGTGAGAATTATGGTGCATTAATTCCAAAACTCATCACTCCAGAATTTGTCAGAGACGAGGTTGCCCGAGGTCGAGCTATTATTCCTGCCAACATCAATCACCCAGAATCAGAGCCCATGATTATAGGTCGTAATTTTTTAGTCAAAATTAACGCCAACATTGGTAATTCCGCTCTAGGTTCGAGCATCAGTGAAGAAGTTGAGAAAATGGTTTGGAGCACGCGTTGGGGTGGTGACACCGTCATGGATCTTTCAACCGGGAAAAATATTCATGAAACACGTGAGTGGATTATTAGAAATAGTCCTGTACCCATTGGCACCGTTCCAATCTATCAAGCGTTAGAAAAAGTGGATGGAAAAGCCGAGGACCTCACCTGGGAAATTTTTAGGGACACACTGATTGAACAAGCCGAACAAGGGGTTGATTACTTTACCATTCACGCTGGGGTTCGACTAAGCTATATTCCCATGACAGCCAAACGCATGACGGGCATTGTCAGTCGAGGAGGCTCCATCATGGCCAAATGGTGTTTGGCTCATCACAAAGAATCATTCTTATACACTCACTTTGAAGAAATTTGTGAAATTATGAAGGCCTATGACGTAAGCTTTAGTCTTGGCGATGGTCTTCGTCCAGGCTCTATTTATGATGCCAATGATGAAGCTCAATTTGCAGAATTAAAAACCCTAGGTGAATTAACTCAAATCGCATGGAAACATGATGTACAAGTGATGATTGAAGGTCCTGGTCATGTGCCTATGCATATGATTAAAGAAAATATGGACATGCAACTCAAACATTGTGATGAAGCACCTTTTTACACACTAGGGCCTCTGACCACAGACATTGCACCTGGATACGATCATATTACTTCAGGCATTGGTGCCGCAATGATTGGTTGGTATGGTTGTGCCATGTTATGTTATGTAACCCCGAAAGAGCACTTAGGGTTACCTGACAAAGAAGATGTCAGGGAAGGTATTGTGACTTACAAAATTGCAGCCCATGCTGCTGATTTAGCCAAAGGCCATCCTGGTGCACAAATTCGTGATAATGCTCTTTCCAAAGCCCGCTTTGAATTTAGATGGGATGATCAATTTAATTTAGGTTTGGATCCAGAAAAGGCGAAAGAATTTCATGATGAAACCTTACCGCAAGAGGGTGCTAAACAAGCACATTTTTGTTCTATGTGTGGGCCACATTTTTGCTCCATGAAAATTTCTCAAGATGTGCGAGATTTTGCCGCTGAAAAAGGCATTTCTGAGGAAGAAGCACTTAAAAAAGGTATGGAAGAAAAAGCCATCGAGTTTGTTAAAAAAGGTTCTGAGGTTTACCACAAAATTTAACAGGGCCATTGATGGATCTTTATCTTTTATGGGCAGCATTCATTTTAGGCATTATCGAGGGTGCGACAGAATTTTTACCTGTAAGCTCTACAGGTCATTTAATTATTGCCGCTGATGTTCTAGATTTTGGAACAAACAGCAGCCAAGTATTTGAAATCTTTATTCAGCTCGGTGCCATCTTAGCCGTACTCATTGAATACCGAAAAAAAATAACAGATACATTTATTGGTCTTCCAAATTCATCCATAGCGCAAAATTTTACCCTGCTTATTTTTATTGCATTCTTTCCCGCCGCACTTTTGGGGCTTTTATTTCATGAATACATTAAGTTTTATTTATTCAACCCAATTACAGTGGCCTATGCACTCATCATTGGTGGGGTGATTCTAATCTTCATTGAAAAAAAATTACCTGAGAGAAAACCCATCGATGTCGATCAAATATCAAAACCTCAAGCATTCATGATTGGCTTAGCTCAATGTTTTTCTCTTATTCCTGGTGTTTCAAGGGCGGCCTCAACAATCATGGGTGGACTTATGGTGGGACTTGATCGCAAAACGGCAGCAGAATTTTCTTTTTTTCTTGCCATACCCATCATAGTCGCCGCCTCTTTTTTTGATTTATTTAAAAATATAGATCTACTAAATAGTAGTGATATACCTGTTTTTGCAATCGGCTTTATCACTTCTTTTATCAGTGCTCTGATTGTTATTAAAATTTTTATTAGTTTTATTTCACGTCATAATTTTGTGATCTTTGGGTGGTATCGCATCCTGGTAGGACTCATCACACTCTATTACTTTTATTAATTATGTCATCTTATGATCAGCTTATTTTGATCCTCAAGTCCATCAGTGAATCAACCAAAGCAAGCACCATTGGTGCTGTTTTAAAAAAACTAAATCATTTTGGCTTCTCGCTCATCGCTCTTCTTTTAGTTTTGCCCTTTATGCAGCCCATTCCTGTCGGCCCCATCAGCGTGATTGGGGGAATGACTTTTGCCGCACTAGGCTTACAACTTTTAAAACAACAAAAAATTCCTGTCTTACCCAAAAAAATTTTAAATATCTCACTTCAACAACATCACTGGCAAAAAATAACCCAAGTTTGTATGTTTATTATTAAAGTTTCAAAAAAAATTACTCGGCCAAGATTGAAAAATTTAGTCTCCAGTGGCCTAGGTTTAAAGTGTGAAGGCTTCATCTTAATTGCGGGAGGTCTTTTAATGGCGATTCCTTTTGGAGTACTGCCCTTAAATAATTTTTTTCCAGGTCTGGCTATTTTATTTGGCGCACTTGCCCAATTTGAGCAAGATGGCCTATTTATCTTAATCTCATTTTTTTGGCTTATCTTTAGTGTGTTTTACTTCGCCTTATTTTTTTTAGGGATCTATCTTTTAGGAAGTGAGGGTATCAATTATCTACCTGAATGGTTAGCCCATTGGACATGATTGCTAAGGTCTTAATTCAATGGCACACAAAACATGGTCGAAAAAATTTACCATGGCAAAAAAACTTTGATCCCTATCATATTTGGGTCTCAGAAATTATGTTACAGCAAACCCAAGTGGCCACAGTGATTGAGTACTATCAAAATTTTTTAAAAAAATTTCCTACCATTTTAAGCCTCGCAAATGCTGATATCGATGAGGTGATGCAATCATGGAGTGGTTTAGGGTATTACCGACGAGCAAGAAATTTGCATGATACGGCCGTCATGATTCGGGATAGCTTTAAAGGTCAATTTCCAAATAGATATGAGGATCTCATAAAGTTACCCGGCATTGGTCGATCAACAGCAGGCGCCATCTTGGCCTTTAGCTTTAACAAAAAATATCCCATCTTAGATGGCAATGTTAAACGCGTATTTAGTCGTCTTTATGGTATTGAAGGTTGGTCAGGTTTAACGCTTGTTGAAAAAAAACTATGGGGCATTGCTCAAGAACTCTTACCTGACAAAAGTATCAGAATTTATACACAAGCCCTGATGGATTTAGGTGCAACGATTTGTAAAAAAAATAATCCTGAGTGTCCTCAATGCCCTCTGATTAAACAATGTCTGGCATTTAACAAAAAACTAACGCACCTTATCCCAGCCTCAAAGCCAAAAAAAGATTTGCCAATTATGGATACTAATATTCTTCTCATTGAAAATGCCAAAACAATCCTTCTTACTAAAAGAACAGAAAAAAAAGTGTGGCAGGGCTTATGGTCACTTCCTGAAGTTGATAGCACAGACCCTCGGGTATGGGTTAAAAAGAATCTTTATATTCATCAAAGTCAGATCATTACACAAGGCACTAAAACGGCGACGTTTTCTCATTACAAGCTTCGTATGCATTTCACACATCTTAATGTTCAGATTAAAAATGATATGAATCAAATTAAAAATACCATCTGGATGCCCTTAGAAGAAATTGAAGGCGCAGCCTTACCCAGTCCTATTAAAGTTTTAATCAAACAATGTTACAAACTAAAGTAGTTTTAAAATGAAACTTTATGGGTTGCAGACAACCCAAGAACAAGGCATTATTCGGTTTAATAAATTTAAAGGAATGATTATGAGTCAATACATGGGTTTAATTGCAAGGGTATTTTTGAGTAGTTTATATTTTATCAGTATGCTCTTCATTTTAGATTTCATTGTGAGCACACCTCAAGGTTACGAAGCATATCAAGTCAGCCTCATGTCAAAAGGTCTGCCTGGTATTTTTGCTCCGTTAAGTATTCTCATCCAAATTATTTTTGGTGCCTTTTTAATTGCAGGTTTTAAAATCAAATTATCTTCTTACATCTTTGCGATCTATTCGCTGATTTGGGCCATCACCTACTTTTTATTCATGGGTAATCTTCCAGCCGAAGTCTCACCTTCTGTATACCAAGATCTAATTTTAAAGGGTTTACAGTATCTCTCATTGTTTGGTGGGTTCTTATATATGGCCATTCATCCAGAAATGCCCTATAGCTTAGACAGCTTATGTGCTAAAAGAAAAAAATAAAGTTATTCCCACTCCATAGAGGGATAAACGCGATTTATATTTCTTGGGTTTTGGATATTAAATAATTCCCACTCATTGGCTTGGTCTTTCAACAATGTTTGGGTTGCCTCATCTAAATCAATACCATCATCAATAGCCTGCCTTATCGCATCACGAAGGCTAACTAAATAATGTTGCATTTTTTTAAAGGCTTTTTGGTGATCCTCAGGCGGGGTTCCGTGACCAGGCACTGCAAGATCTAACGATCGATGAGATAAATTCTTGACCACTTCTATAAAGCCATGAATATTGCCATCAATCACAGGTGCTCGCTCAACAAACAATAAATCACCTGTCCATAAGGTCTTGGTTTTTTCATCGAACACTGTTACATCAGAATCTGTATGAGCCTCTGGGTAGGCCTCAATCGATAAAAGTCGATCACCAAGATCTATCTTTAAAATCTCACCTTCGTTAATTTCAATACTAGGAGGTACTTGGACTGAATCCTTAAAAGGGACTTTTAAAAGCTCTAAATTTAAACGCTCATAAAAAGCTTTCCTAATTAACATCGCTTTAGCTAAATTTTTATGGCCAACAAATTCAGATTGTTCTGATTTAAACACAGCATTACCGTAAATGTGATCCAGATGAACGTGTGTATTAATTACATGGCTAATCGGTAAACTTGATCGCTTCCTAATCTCTTTTAAGAGTTCACTGCCAACTTTAAGACTTCCCCCAGTATCTATGACGGCAATAGATTTATTACCAATAATAAATCCGATATTGCATATATCACCTTGGTAGCCTTTATCCACATCAAAATGCTGCCCTTGATGAATGAAAACATTAGACTTGATCTCAACCATATTCAAGCTTGCATACAAATGATTCATGCATGCAAAAAGCAAGGTTATTAGAAAAATAATTTTTTTCATCTTTTCATTTCATCCCTAAGGCATTAAACTTAAAACGAAACTCAATGAAGGAACATGATGGCACAAGTAAAGAAAAATTTCTCATTTTTAAATAATTCTAAACGTTATAACAATACTGCGGTGCTTCTGCATTGGCTGATTGGTATTGTGATTATCTTTATGCTTGCTCTAGGCATTTTTATGACAGATATTCCAAAAGAAGCACCAAAACAAACCAGTTTTGATCTTTTTAATTTGGGTATTTATACATGGGAAGTTGCTAAAGAGGAATCGCCACGGTCTTTTTATTTTAATTTTCATAAATCATTGGGGGTCACCATCTTCGTCTTAGTACTTTTTAGAATTTTCTGGCGCTTTACCCATAAACCACCGGAACTATTAACCACTATGAAGCCATGGGAAAAACGACTCGCAACGGCTGCGCATCATGGATTGTATTTGCTGATGTTTTTAATTCCTCTTACTGGCATCATCATGTCAATTGGAAGTAAATACGGTATCAAATGGTTTGGTATCAAAATCATTCCAGGTATTGATAATGAAGTCATGCGAGAACTGTTCTATGAATTCCATGAAATTTTTGGTCAACTGCTTCTACTCATTCTGATCTTCCATATTTTAGGTGCTCTCAAGCATGCAATTATTGATAAGGATGGAACGTTAAGGCGCATGTGGTTTAATAAAAATACCTAAATATATAATTGTCACTCATTTCAAAGTATCATCGTAGCTAGACTATTATGAAACTTTCAATTACCGATCATCGCAGGGACATTTTTGAAAAAAAATATGTCTACCCAGTTGTGTCTCGCAGAGCCAAAGGACTTTCATTAGGTATCAATTTAAATACCAATAATGCTTGTAACTGGCAGTGCGTTTACTGTGAGGTGCCCAATCTTACACGCGGCAAACCAGAGCCGATTGATGTTGATCTACTCGAGAATGATCTTAATTTTTGGCTTAAAGAAATTTTAGAGGGTGACTTTTTAGCCAAGCACACAGAGCCAGGTACCATGCTTCGTGATATTGCCTTCTCAGGCAATGGTGAACCGTCAGCATGCCCTGAATTTGGTGATGTGATTGATCGTGTTCTCAATCAACTTGAATTAAATCATCTAAATGAAAAAATTATTATTCGGCTCATCACCAACGGAACCCACCTGTCTGAAAATTATGTTCAAACTGCTTGGAAGAAAATTCTTGGGAAAAAAGAGATTTGGTTCAAGATTGATAGTGGGGATTTAGAAAAAATAAAAATCATCAATCAAATTAATCTAACTCAAAATCAAATTAAAAAAAATTTAGAATCTGCGATTCAAATCTCACCCACACTCATACAAACCTGCCTTATCAAAATGAATGGTGAGTTACCCTCGGATGATGAGATTCAAAAATACATTGATCTGATTAAACCTCATGAAAAAAAGCTTCAAGCTATTCATTTATACAGTATGGCAAGACCCTCTGAACAAAAAATAAATCTTAAAATTGAAAGACTCACTGAGGCAGAAATCAATCTAATAGCTGATAAAATGAAATCTCTTAATGTGCCGATATCAACCTTTAATTAAATGAAGTTATTTTTTATTTTTTTCTTTTCCGCATTTCTTTTCATAGGGTGCCAACAACAAAATGTAGACTGGTCATCCTATGGTAATGACCTAACTAATCAAAGATTCTCAAGGCTTGATCAAATTAATAGTACCAATGTGGATCAACTTAAATTAGCGTGGCAATATCGCACAGGTATTCGTGGAACCTTTCAAGCCACCCCCATCGTAAAAGATGGCATCATGTACATCTCAATGCCGTTTAATCATTTAATTGCGATTAATGCCAAAACGGGTAAGGAGCTATGGCGCTATGAGCATGATCGAAATCGGGATTGGAAATTATGCTGTGGCCCTGCTAATCGGGGTGTAGCCATACATGGTGATCAAATTTTTATGGGTACCGTTGATGCAAGACTTATTTCTCTCGATGCTAAAACAGGAAAAATTATTTGGGATATCAACGTAGTTGAAAATAACGTACTAACAGAAAACATTGATAATTTAGCGATCGACGACCCTAATCGTGATAAAACCATGAGCGGTGGCACCGGTGTAGGCATTAACATGGCGCCAATTGTTTATGAAAATAAAGTCATCGTAGGCATAACCGGTGTAGGTTATGGATTACATATTGATGATGATAAAAATGCACCCTTAGGTGCCGTCGTCGGTGTAGCCGGTCGATTTGGTCGGCCTGGTTTTTTGGCTGCCTATGATATTTATTCAGGTAAAAAAATATGGCAATTTAACACCATTCCAGATCAGGGCTGGGAAGGTGAAATGAGCAACTATACCAAAGATGGTGAGCTCTTAAATCGAGACCTTCTTTATGAAAAAGAAAATCTTAATAACTATCCTGACGCGGCCCAATACGGTGGAGGATCTGCTTGGACGACACCTGCTATTGATAGCGATACTCATACCCTCTTTTTTGGGACCGGTAATCCGTCTCCGCAAATGAACGGTGAAAGCCGTCCTGGAGATAATTTATACACGGTTTCACTTGTGGCACTCGATGCTAATACCGGAAAACTCAAATGGTATTTCCAACAAGTCCCGCACGACCTATGGGGTTATGATGTTGCCAGCCCTCCTGTTTTATTTCACACGGTGCACAACAATAAAATTATTCCTGTTGTAGGTCAGGCAAGTAAAACTGGTTGGTTTTATATTCACCACCGCGATACCGGTGAATTAATTCTAAAATCAGAAGCTTTTGTGCCACAACAAAATATGTTTGCCGAAGCCACTGAGGCTGGAACTATTATTTATCCCGGTATCTTGGGCGGATCTAATTGGTCTCCAGTCAGTATCAACATTGATGAACATTTAGCCTTTATCTCTGGTATTCATGCGCCTATTAAATATACACTCATGGAACACAATGATGGATACAAAACTCAAAGGTACGTAAAATCGGAACCTACCGACGATGAAAAATGGGGGCTCTTGTCAGCAATAAATTTGGAGACAGGCAAAATTCAATGGCAGCATCATACTGAAGAACCTCTCATTGGTGGCACACTCTCAACTGCTGGCGATTTAATATTTAACGGCGAGGGTAATGGTAGCTTTAACGCCTTTAATGCAAAAACAGGTGAGCTATTATGGACGACTAAAATTGATGCTGGGGTAAATGCTCCGCCCATCACCTTTATGATTGATGGTAAACAATACATTGCTGTGGTTGCAGGAGGCAATAAAATCTTTGGATTTAAACAAGGTGACTATGTTAATGTTTACAGTATTGATTAAAGCGATTCAAGATGTATGATAATTGATAACAAAATTTTTAACGAACTCAAGCGCGTTAGACAAGAAATCACAACTCGTCTTCTAATCATCACAGTCTTTGCTTATTTTAGTTTTATTTCTGTAATTGCATTTAAGCCTGATCTCTTCGGTCAGCCTTTTCTTGAAACTAATTTCTCTATAGGAATTATTTTAGGATTTTTATTAATCTTACTTATTTTTATTGTCACGCTTATTTATGTATACCAGGCTAATAAAAAATTAGAGCCACTTATTAAACAAATACAAACATCCTATAAGAAATAACTATGCAAGAAAGCCAAGACCTCAATTTCATTGCCATTTTAATGTTCTCAATTTTTGTATTGATTACCTTATTTATTACCTATTGGGCTGCGAACCAAACTAAAACTGCTAAGGGTTTTTATACCGCAGGTGGAAACATTACAGGACTGCAAAATGGTTTAGCCATCTCGGGTGACTTTATGTCAGCGGCTTCTTTTTTAGGTATCTCTGGACTAGTTTACCTCTCTGGTTTTGATGGGTTAATTTATTCAATTGGTTTTCTGGTAGGGTGGCCCATCATTTTATTATTGATTGCGGAGCCCTTAAGAAATCTCGGAAAGTATACCTTTGCCGATGTTGCATCGTTTAGACTTCAGCAAACGCCTATAAGAACATTAGCTGCACTCGGTTCCCTATTTACGGTCATTCTTTATCTCATTGCACAAATGGTGGGTGCCGGAAAATTAATTGAAATTTTATTTGGACTCCCTTATTACGTGGCTGTCATTATTGTTGGTGGTCTTATGATTCTATACGTCACCCTTGGTGGCATGTTAGCCACCACCTGGGTACAAATCATTAAAGCCATCTTATTGCTATCTGGCGCATCGTTAATTGCCTTTTTGGTTTTAATTAACTTTAACTTTAACTTTGATAGTTTTTTTAGTGCTGCCGTCAATTTTCATGACAATGGAAATGCTATTTTAGCGCCAGGTGGGCTAATATCAGATCCGGTCTCGGCTATCTCTTTAGGTCTAGCATTGATGTTTGGTACGGCAGGTCTCCCGCATATCCTCATGCGTTTTTTTACAGTCAAAGATGCCGTTGAAGCAAGAAAGTCGGTTGTTTACGCAACAGGTTTTATTGGTTACTTTTATTTACTCACTTTTATCATTGGTTTTGGTGCCATCATTCTTGTCTCTTCCAATCCAGAATATCTCAATGCTGACGGTACCCTCGTTGGTAATAATAATATGGCAGCCATTCATTTAGCGCATGCAGTTGGCGGAGATTTATTATTAGGCTTTATTTCAGCGGTAGCCTTTGCCACCATTCTTGCCGTGGTGTCTGGATTAACACTTGCAGGTGCTTCAGCCATTTCGCATGATCTTTATGCAAACGTTTTTTCAAAATCGGTCAATGAAAAAAAAGAAATGATGATTTCAAAAGTCGCTACCGTTGCACTAGGGATCATTGCGATTTTTCTTGGTATTATTTTTGAAAAACAAAATGTAGCCTTCATGGTTGGGCTCGCCTTTGCAATTGCTGCAAGTACCAACTTCCCCATACTTTTACTTTCTATTTATTGGAAAAAATTAACCACAAGAGGTGCTGTGATTGGTGGTGGGGCTGGTCTTATGCTTGCTGTTCTTTTAGTTATTCTAGGTCCTGTTGTTTGGGTCGACATCCTAAAGAATTCAGAGGCCATATTTCCCTACAAATATCCTGCCCTCTTCTCCATGGCGGTGACTTTTATTTTAATTTGGTTTTTCTCGGTGACTGATAAATCAAAAACTGCCAAGGATGAACATAAGAAATTTGATAGCCAATATTTTAGAGCTCAAACAGGCATTGGTATTGAAGAGGGAAGCCATCATTAAATTTATCCCATGATCAAATTTATTCTTATTCTAATTACATTAATTCTAGGGCTTTTCATAAGCCCTTTTCTTTTCCTGCTTAATCGTCATTTAAAACAAAATATTATTTCAATTTGGTCAAAAATAATCTTATCAATTCTCAAAATCAAGGTGAGTGTAAATAAAAATTTAAAAACCTTAACTTCACAGCAAAATTTTCTCATTGCCGCCAATCATGTTTCATGGCTTGATATTGTAGTCATCAATTCACAATCTCATGTCAGTTTTATCGCTACTGATGAAATAAAAAAATGGCCATTTATTAATCTTCTTACCTTTTGTGCAGATACAATTTTTGTGAATAGGTCTTCAAAAACAAATTTAAAAAAAATAAATGACAAAGTCATCAAGCAATTAAAAATGAATTCGGTGTGTTTTTTTCCTGAAGGAAAGGCAACGGATGGGAATTCTCTCTTACCTTTTAAAAGTAATTTATTTCAAGCTGCAATCGATAGTAAGAAAAATATTATTCCTATCTCAATTTCATATTTTCATAACAATAAAAAAACAACTATTGCTAGTTATTATGATGACATCAATTTGCTTGAGTCATTTTTTTTAATAATCAAACATAACAGGTTAGAGGTTAGATTAAACATTTTGGATATGATTGAAGCTAATCTTGATCGGAAAAAATTATCAGATAATTGTTTTCAACTTATTTCTAAATCAATTTAAGTTTTACTTAATAAGAATAATTCATCTTTCTTAAAGTTATTAATAATTTCAGAGTAAAACATCATAACTTTTTCTGCTTGTTTAATTGCAGTCCAATTATTTTTAACATAATCAATTGCTTTATTTGATTGCTCTTCATAAAACTTTTTATTTACTAATAATTTTTCAACTTTTTCTGAAAAATCTTTTACAGAATCTTTTGAAGCTAATGCCCCGTTATTATTACTTATGACAGATTTTATCCCCATTTCAGCAATTGCAACCACCGGGGTACCTTGTGCCATTGCCTCCAATGGAACAATACCCTGTGTTTCACTTTTAGATGAAAACACAAATACATCAGCAGCCGAATAACATTGTGGGAGTTCATTTCTTTGATCAAGATACGGTAGTCTTTTAACAAATTCATGGATCCCAAACTCTTTTATTTTTAAATTCAGATCTTTGTCAGCAGGTCCTTCGCCAGTGATTAAAAGTAAAATATCTTTATATTCCTTTGATAAATTTTTAACCACATGTAATAAAAATTCTATATTTTTTTCCTTTGCAACTCTTCCAACATAAAGAAGAATTTTTTTATTCATTTGTAATTGATAATTTAATTTAAAGACATCAGAATTTCGTTTAGTAAGAAAATGCTCATCGATACCGGTAGGAATCACAGACATGGTTTTATCAATACCATATTGAGTTAATACATCAAGCATGGGTTTAGATGGTACAACCACTCCATCCACAGAATTACACTGCCTTCTTGATATCCATCTAGCAAAACGTCTACCAAATTTTTCAGGTAGCCATGGAATGTAATGGTGTAAATAGTCTTCAAAAAAAGTATGGTAAGTTTCAATGCATGGAATAGATAAGGTCTTTCTTAAATTAAGACCAAAGTAGTGAGCCATGAATGGAGTATGAATATGAATAAGATCAAATTTCTCCGATTCAACCCATTTTTTCAATTTTTTTAATTCAAAATAATTCATGAGGCGATCTTCCGGATCATAAGGAACCTGAAATGATGGCACTCTTTTTATCCATTTTTCTGAACAAAGATGATTGTTATATTCAGGGGCAATTAAACGCACTTCATGACCTAATTGCTCAAGATTTTCTTTAAAACTTTTTATTGATGTTGAAACACCATTGATACGCGGATAGTAAACATCCGAAATAAATAAAATTTTCAATTAATTAAAACCTAAGGAAAAAATATTGTCTGCTGAAACTGCAATGTCCGCTATGAATAACCCAATTAAAAGCGAGACGATTACATCCGTTGGATAATGAATACCTAAAATCACTCTTGACATGGCAACAAGCAATGTAAAAGGTAAAACCAAGAAAGTTAGCTCAGGATAATAGTACATTGCAATCATTGAAAAAATGACGGCATGCAATGTATGGCCCGAGGGAAAGCTAAAATGATCTAGAATTTTTCCACGATTAACGATGGCTTGATGAACTTGATATGGCCGGGGCCTGGATATTTTATTTTTTAAAATTTTATAAATGATCGTACCCATTCCACTAAAAATTAACATCATTAAAACGGGTTTGATGCCTTGATATCCATTGATACCAATAATGAAAATCATCAAACAATACCAAAAGACACCATCCCCTAATCGACTAGTGGCTTTGAAAAAAAGTCTGATAAAAGTAATGCGACTTAAATGATTCAAATAACAACAGGCTGAATAATCAACCCTATTTAAATATTTAAAAGAATCTTTTAAAAATTTATCCATAACAAACGAATGTTATGACTTAATTGTTATAGATTTATGACAAATTTACAGATGATATTGGGGGCTATGAGATCTTAATGTCTCTAACATACAAGTGACATTGTCAGGAGGGGTAAATTGAGTAATACCATGACCGAGGTTAAATATGTGTCGTTCGCCATGACCATAATCATCAATAATTGACTTCACATTCTTTTCAATTGCTTTGGTATCCGACAACAATATAGAGGGATCCATATTGCCTTGCAGGGTAACCTGATCTTTGACGATCGCTTTGGCCTGCTTAATGTTTGTTTGCCAATCAAGTCCAAGAGCATCGGCGCCACTTTGTAACTGCTTATCTAACCACTGACCGCCACCTTTAGTAAATAAAATTTTAGGGGTACTTTCATGACCCATAATATTTAAATTATTAATGATGACCTTCATGTAATTTAATGAAAAAGGTTCGTACTCATTGTCAGCTAAAGCGCCGCCCCATGAGTCAAAAATCATCACAGCATCTGCACCCGCTTTAATTTGAAAAGATAAATACTGACTTACCGACTCTGCTGTAATTTTGAGAATGTGATGCAATAAATCAGGTCTCGCATACAGCATCTTTTTTATATTTAAAAAATCTGTCCCACCTTGCCCTTCAATCATATAAGTGGCTAATGTCCATGGGCTTCCAGCAAAACCCAAGAGGGGCACTCGTTCATTTAATGCTTGCTTGATACTTTTAACCGCATCAAAAACATAGGCCAAATCTTGTTCCACGTCTGGTACATCTAATTTATGAACCTCTTTTTCATTTGTTAAAGGGCGTTCAAACTTAGGTCCCTCGCCATCAGCAAAATAAAGACCCAAACCCATGGCATCTGGAATTGTTAAAATATCGGAAAAGAGAATCGCAGCATCCAGCAAGGGGTAGCGATCCAAAGGTTGGAGAGTGACTTCGGTAGCAAAATCTTTATTTTTACAAAGGTCTAAAAAGCTTCCTGCATTTTTTCTAGTCTCGCGATACTCGGGCAGGTATCTACCCGCTTGGCGCATAATCCAGACAGGGGTATAGGGAGTTTTTTCACCTCTGAGAGTCTTTAATATCGTATCGTTTTTTAACATGATTGATAACTTATCAAATCTAAAGATAGATCTAGAACAAGTTAGCGTGGCAGCGTGCTAGACCCCATGAGAAATTCATCAACTGATCTTGCACATTGACGACCTTCACGAATTGCCCAAACCACCAATGATTGTCCTCGACGCATATCACCCGCAGCAAATACTTTAGCCTTTGAAGTGTAATATGACTTATCACCCTCTGTTGAAGCTGCCGCGTTACCACGTTGATCTTTATCTACTCCAAACTTATCAAGTAAATTTTGTTGCGGTCCTAGGAAACCCATCGCCAGTAATACTAAATCGGCTTTAATTTTAAATTCTGAGTTAGGTACTTCTTCCATTTTGCCGTTTTTCCACTCAACCTTTGAGGCGACAAGTTCTTTGACCTTTCCATTCTCACCCACAAAAGATTTAGTAGCTACTGACCAGTCACGATCACAGCCTTCCTCATGAGAGCTTGAGGTTCGAAGTTTCAATGGCCAGTAAGGCCAAACCATAGACTTATTTTCCGATTCAGGCGGTTGTGGCATCAGCTCAAACTGCGTGACAGATTCTGCACCATGACGGTTTGAGGTACCTACACAATCTGAACCTGTATCGCCACCGCCAATCACAACAACGTGTTTACCTGTCGCCATGATTTGATCTTCGACTTGATCTCCAGCGACAACTTTATTTTGTTGTGGAAGAAAATCCATCGCATAATGCACGCCCTCTAATTCTCTTCCAGGCACTGGAAGATCACGCGGCCATTCAGCACCGCCGGCTAGGATAACTGCATCAAAATCTTTAACTAATTGATCAGGGTCAACATTTTCACCGACGTTTTGATTTACTCTGAATTCAACACCCTCAGCTTCCATTTGCTCCATACGACGGTCAATATGACTTTTCTCCATTTTAAAATCAGGGATTCCATAACGAAGAAGGCCACCAATACGATTATTTTTTTCTAGCACCACCACATCATGACCTACGCGGGCAAGTTGCTGAGCTGCTGCCATGCCTGCAGGGCCTGACCCTACCACAGCAATTTTCTTACCGGTTTTATTTTTTGGGGGTTGGGGTACGACCCAATTATTTTCCCAAGCCTTATCGATGATGGCATGTTCAATGGATTTAATGCCGACAGCATCAGAATTAATATTTAATGTGCAAGCTGCCTCACAAGGCGCAGGACAAATCCGACCTGTAAATTCTGGGAAGTTATTGGTTGAATGAAGAACGTCAATCGCAGCGCGCCAATTTTGTTGATAAACAAGATCATTCCAATCAGGAATAATGTTATTCACTGGGCAACCGTTATTGCAAAAAGGGATGCCACAATCCATACAGCGTGCACCTTGAATCTTTGCTTCTTCATCACTGAGGTGCAATACAAATTCCTTATAGTTTTTTAATCTTTCAGCAGGCGGAATATTACCTTCACTTAATCTTTCATATTCCATAAATCCCGTAACTTTTCCCACTTATGCAGCCTCCTTCGTTTTTACCTGATGCATTTCATTTAATGCTCGGCGGTACTCATGAGGCATGACTTTCACAAAATAATTCAATTGATTTTCCCAATCCTCTAGGATCGATTTTGCAATAGGGCTTTGTGTATAACGCTCATGATTTTCTACTAAATTTTTAAGAATCACCTCATCGGCCATATCTAAGTGTCTAGGGCCTTTAGGTTGGACATTTTCTTTTTCTAACTTTTCAAGATCAACCATCGACATATTGCAGTAATGTTTAAATTTAGATTCTGGATCATAAATATAAGCCACGCCACCTGACATACCTGCGGCAAAATTCTGTCCAGTCGAACCTAAAACCACAACCGTGCCTCCGGTCATGTACTCACAACCATGATTGCCAACACCCTCGATAACCGCATGTGCACCAGAATTTCTGACACAGAATCGTTCACCACCGACACCTCTAAAATAAGTTTCACCTGCAGTCGCACCATACATCACGGTATTACCCACAATGATATTTTGACCATCAATGCCCTTGAAATGTTTAGGCGGTCGAATAATGATCTTACCCCCTGAGAGTCCTTTACCGACGTAATCATTACCTTCGCCATGAAGATTAAAGGTAATGCCACGAGCTAAAAAGGCACCAAAACTTTGACCGGCTGTGCCTGCTAAATTAACTTTAATCGAATCCTCAGCTAATCCTTCATTGCCATAGCGTTTAGCAACTTCATGTGAAATTAATGTGCCCACCGTTCGATTGGTGTTTGTGATAGGTATATCAAACTCAATGGATTGTCTTGTCTCGATCGCTTTGATCGCTTTATTAATCAGCTCATGATCAAGTGCTTTATCAAGTCCATGATCTTGAGTTTCAGCATGGAAACGCGCAACCTCTTTTGGCACATCAGGCTGGAAGAAGATACGGCTAAAATTAAGTCCATGAATCTTCCAGTGATCAATACCCTTTTGCATATCTAAAAGATCAGATCGACCAATCAGATCATCAAATTTAGCAATACCTAACGATGCCATTAATTCTCTGGCCTCTTCAGCAATAAAGAAAAAGAAGTTAACCACATGATCAGGCTGGCCTTTAAATCGTTTTCTTAATTCGGGATCCTGGGTAGCCACGCCCACAGGGCAAGTATTTAAGTGGCACTTACGCATCATGATACAACCTTCAACCACTAAAGGTGCCGTAGCAAAACCAAATTCATCAGCACCTAACATGGCGCCAATCACCACATCGCGGCCTGTTTTCATTTGTCCATCAACTTGCAGAACTACGCGGCCTCGAAGTCGATTGAGCACCAATGTTTGTTGTGTCTCAGCCAGACCAATCTCCCAAGGTGTGCCTGCGTGCTTAATCGATGAAATAGGTGAGGCACCAGTTCCTCCATCATGTCCTGCAATGACAATATGATCTGATTTTGCTTTAGCCACGCCGGCTGCTACAGTACCGACACCTGTTTCAGAAACCAGCTTCACTGAAATATCCGCATTTGGGTTCGCATTTTTTAAATCATGTATAAGCTGTGCTAAATCCTCAATTGAATAAATATCGTGATGAGGTGGAGGTGAAATTAATCCTACTCCTGGCACTGAAAACCTCAATTTAGCTATGTAAGGGCTAACTTTATGGCCGGGTAGTTGGCCTCCCTCACCAGGCTTAGCACCTTGTGCCATTTTGATTTGAATTTGATCTGCCGCGCATAGGTAAGCAGCAGTCACACCAAAACGACCTGAAGCTACTTGCTTAATTTTTGATCGCATGGAATCGCCTGCTTTTAAATCAAAATTAGATTCAATAATGTCCTGTCCTAAATGATCAGCGATAGAGGTATCTTTGGTAATAGGAATAAAACGTTTGGTATCCTCACCACCTTCACCTGTGTTTGACTTACCGCCAATACGATTCATGGCAATGGCTAAAGTTGTATGTGCTTCTGTTGAGATAGAGCCTAATGACATTGCACCTGTTGCGAAACGTTTCACAATCTCTGAAGCAGGTTCAACCTGATCGAGAGGAATGGCATTGGTTTTTTTGAAAGAAAATAATCCACGTAACGTTTTATGCCGATGAGCTTGGTTGTTAATCAGCTCTGCATATTCTTTATAAGTTTGATAGTGATTTGCGCGACTGGCATGTTGCAACTTAGCAATCGACTCAGGATTCCACATGTGCTCTTCACCGCGAATCCTAAATGCATACTCACCACCCGCATCAAGTGCATTAAGTAAAACAGGATCATCACCAAATGCGGATTGATGCATCCTATTAATTTCCTCGGCAACTTCATCAATACCAATACCTTCGATATTAGTTGCCGTACCAGTGAAGTATTTTTCTACAAAAGCATGATTTAAGCCTACAGCTTCAAAAATTTGTGCGCCGCAATAAGACTGGTAAGTAGAAATGCCCATCTTAGACATAACCTTGTATAGGCCCTTACTGATTGCTTTAACGAACTTTTCTTGCGCACCCATAAAATCAGTTGAGATTGATTTAATGGTTTCAAAAGTAAGCCACGGACATACAGCCTCAGCCCCATAGCCTGCAAGTAGGGCAAAGTGATGGACTTCTCTCGCAGAACCTGTATCCACCACTAAGCCTGTATTGGTTCGATTACCCGCTTTAACAAGGAATTGATGAGTCGCAGAACATGCTAGCAGTGCAGGGATCGCCTGACGATCTTTACTAGCATTTCTGTCAGATAGGATAATTATGTTGTAACCATCTTTAACCGCTTTATTCGCTTGCTCACACAAATAATCTAAGGCCTTTTGCATCCTGGTCCCAGGTTTTTCATCATGGGTTACAGTGAAGGTTGTATCAATGACAATCGACTTAAATTGATCATTAGTGAGTTTATCAATTTGCTTAAGTTGCTCTAATTCTTCTACGCTCAAAACAGGTTGGCTCGCCTCTAAACGCATTGGTGGATTGACTTCATCAATACCTAAGAGGTTGGGGCGGGGCCCAATAAAAGTTACCAGCGACATGACGATTTCTTCTCGAATTGGATCAATCGGTGGGTTGGTAACCTGAGCAAACAGTTGTTTAAAATAATTGTAAATTAATTTAGGGCGGTTCGATAATACTGGAAGCGCTGCATCATTACCCATTGAGCCTGCAGCCTCTTGGCCATCCTCGATCATAGGTTTTAGAATAAAATTGATATCTTCTTGAGTAAAACCAAAGTTCTGTTGCGTATCTAACAGCGATTCATTCAGTTTTAATTCACCCTCGACGGCTTTTAAATCGCCTAAAAAGTAGCGTGATTGTTTAATCCATTTTGCATAAGGTTTCTGGCTGGATAAAAGTTTTTTAATTTCTTCATCGTCAATGACTCGACCCTCTTGAAGGTCAAGCAAAAGCATTTTGCCAGGTTCAAGGCGCCATTTTTTAACAATTTTTTCTTCTGGGAATTTTAAAACGCCCATTTCTGATGCCATCATGACCACACCATCATCAGTCATGAGATACCTTGCAGGTCTTAAACCATTTCGATCTAACGTAGCACCAATCATTTGGCCATCAGTAAAAGCCACTGCCGCGGGGCCATCCCATGGCTCCATCAAGGCTGCATGGTATTCATAGAAGGCTTTACGTTCCTCATTCATCAAAGGATTACCAGCCCATGCTTCAGGGATGAGCATCATCATCGCGTGCGGCAAACTGTAACCGCCTGCCACCAGTAACTCTAAACAATTATCAAAACTGGCTGAGTCAGATTGCGTCTCATCAATGAGAGGCCATAATTTTTCAATATCATCACCCATTAATAATGATTTCATTTTTTCATGGCGAGCATTCACCCAATTGATGTTGCCCCGAACCGTGTTAATTTCGCCATTGTGAGCAATCATACGATAAGGGTGGGCAAGATCCCAAGCAGGGAACGTATTAGTAGAGAAGCGTTGATGAACCAGTGCTAATGCAGAGACCATCGACTCATCCACCAAATCTTTGAAATAGATCCCTACCTCACAAGCGAGCAACATGCCTTTATAAACAATGGTTCTAGATGACATTGAACTGACATAAAATTTAGCTGGATCGTCTAACTCAAGAGCGGCAATGGTGTTTTCAATACGCTTGCGAATGACAAATAATTTTCTCTCAAAAGCATTTTGAGTTTCAAGATCGTCATTTCTGCCAATGATAACCTGACGAATCACAGGCTCAACATCTTTGGCGGCTTGAGCAATGTCAGTATTATCTACAGGAACATCGCGCCAACCTAATTCAATTTGTGCTTCTTCTTGAATAATTTTCGTGATGATAGATTCACATGCTTGTCTTGCTTTTGTCGCTTGAGGTAGAAATAACATACCCACAGCATAATGACCTTCGGCAGGTAAATCGATGTTGAGTTTTTTAGCCTCACTCTGCATAAATGCATGAGGCATCTGCATTAATAGGCCTGCGCCATCACCCAATTTTGGATCATACCCCGTAGCACCACGGTGAGTTAAGTTGGTTAAAATTTCTAAACCTTGTTTAACAATTTGGTGACTTTTCTTGCCGTGAATGTTGGCAACAAAACCAACACCGCATGAATCATGTTCATTTTTAGGGTCGTAAAGACCTTGCTTATTGGGTTTTCTTTCTAATGTCATTTGTTACTTTATAAATTTAAACGGAACCTTGAATAATAAGACTTTTTATTGATTTATTCAATGATTTCGGGGCAAATCAAGCGAAGATTTTAAAGTTTTTTAAAGGCCTTTTGAGCTGCATTCAATGTCGTTTGAATATCTTCTTGCGTATGCGCCGCAGATACAAATCCTGCCTCAAAAGCCGATGGTCCAAAATAGATACCTTCATCAAGCATATGATGAAAAAATTGCTTAAATTTTTCTCGGTCTGAGGCCATCACCTCATCAAAGCTATCAGGGGCTTTGTCACTAAAATAAAGTCCAAACATACCGCCAACATTGCGTGCACTAAAGGCATGGTTGAAAGCTTTAGATGCATCCTCTAAACCTTTAACTAACGCATGAGTCATCTTCGCTAAATCCTCATAGAAATTTTCTTTTTGGATCAATCTTAATGTCGCAAGCCCAGCAGCTAGGGCCACTGGATTACCTGATAAAGTACCTGCTTGATAAACGGGGCCAATCGGCGCAAGCTTTTGCATGATATCTTTGCGTCCTCCAAAAGCTCCTACAGGAAGTCCGCCGCCGATGACTTTACCGAGGGTAGTCATATCAGGCAAGATACCAAATAATTCTTGAGCGCCCCCTAAAGACACCCTAAACCCTGTCATCACCTCATCAAAAATAAGAATACTTCCATGCTCACTGCAAAGCGATCTGAGTGTTTTTAAGAATTCCTCGTGAGGAATAATCAAATTCATATTGCCCACCACAGGCTCGATGATCACACAGGCAATGTGCGTACCCATTTTTTTAAATAGCTCTACTAAGGCGTCAGTGTCGTTATAAGGTAAGGTTAACGTATGTTTAGCAAAATCTTCTGGCACGCCTGCAGAGCTGGGTTGGCCAAATGTCAGCGCTCCTGAACCGGCTTTAACAAGAAGGGCGTCTGCATGGCCATGATAACAGCCCTCAAATTTCACAATGGTATCTCGACCTGTAAAGCCTCGTGCCACACGAATAGCGCTCATGGTGGCTTCGGTACCACTGCTGACCAAACGCACTTGCTCAATGCTGGGCACTAAATTAACGATGGTTTCTGCCATCTCTAATTCACGTGCGGTGGGTGCGCCAAAGGATAAACTATCTTCGGCAACCGATTGAACAGCTTGAATCACTTGTGGGTGAGCATGGCCTAAAATCATAGGGCCCCATGAATTTATATAGTCGATATATTCTTTATCATTCTCATCCCACAAACGGCTGCCTCGAGCTTTTTTAAAAAAAATAGGTGTGCCTCCCACTGAGCCAAAGGCACGAACGGGTGAATTCACCCCGCCAGGAATGGTACGAAGTGATTTTTCAAATAAGTCTTTATTTCTATCCATCAATGGTTCTTAAATAGTTGGTTTAAATCATCTACAGCCTGAATGATATCATCAGACGAAAAAATAGATTGAATAACCGCGATCGCATCTACCCCTGATTTGATTAAGTCAGCCGCATTAGCTTTAGATATGCCACCGATAGCAACAATTGGCAGCGGACATATTTTTTTTACCTCTTGCAAAATCTCATTGGTCATTCTAGGAGCGTTGGGTTTGGTGGATGTTGGAAAAAAAGCACCTAAGGCAATGTAATCAGCGCCTTGGTCTAATACCATCCTGACACGCTCAATTTGGTTGTAGCATGAGACGCCAATGCACTTTGCAGGGCCTAAAATTTTTCTAGCTGTCGTTAAATTGTCGTCATTTGCTCCTAAATGTACTCCAAATGCATCTAAAATACGACAAATTTCAATATCATCATTAATCAGAAAGGGTATATGTTTAACATCACAAAGCTGTTTAATTTTGCTGGCTTGCCTTAATTTTGAATCAAAATCGAGTTGTTTATTTCTGTATTGAAGTATTTGAATGCCTCCATCAAGGGCATCTCGAACCATGCGGAGTAAAACTTGATCATCAGGTTCATCAGGGGTAATGGCATAAACACCTTTAATGGTGTGTTTGTCCATCTTCATTCTCGTCTTCCTCGTTCATCCAAAAAAAACGGTTTGGAATAAATTGCCCCATGCCCGGTTTAATAGAGTGCTTTAAAGTCTGCCACGTGAAATTTTGTCCTTCCTCAACAGCTTGCTCGAGCTTAATGCCTCTGGCTAAAAATGCGGTAATAGAAGAGGCTAGCGTGCAGCCTGAACCATGAAAGGTACCAGGTAGCCTCTCCCAATGATAAGGAAGTTGTTTTCCAGAAGCGCTGTAGAGGGTATTAATCACGGAATCTGTTTGCTCATGTGTGCCGGTGATAAGCACATTTTTACAACCCATCAATCGAAGTCTGGCTGCACATTCATGTAAAGTAAGATCAATAAATTCTTCATCATCGTGAATAACCAAACGCCTCGCTTCATAACTATTTGGAGTTATTAAATACGCATGGGGGAACAGTAATTCAATCATCGCCTGGATCATGGCAGCATCCACTAAATCATCACCGCGGCCTGAGGCTAAAACAGGATCGATGATTAATGGAATTTCTGGGTAATCTGACACAATTTCCGCAACAGCAGCCATATTTTCAGCACTTCCTAATAAGCCACACTTAAAAGCTGAGACTTGCATGTCCTCCAAAATAGATCGTGCCTGATCAACAATCCAATCAGCACCTAACGCCATCATGCTATCCACACCAATCGTGTCTTGAACTGTGATACCGGTTGTCACCGACACAGGATGACAACCTAGACTTGAGAGCGTTAAAATATCAGCCTGCATGCCTGCACCCCCGGTGGGATCAGTTGCTGAAAAAGTCATCACTTTTGGTATGGAATGATTCATCTTTATCTATGGAGCGGATGATGGGAATCGAACCCACGTATTGAGCTTGGGAAGCTCACGTTCTGCCATTAAACTACACCCGCTTTTATTTATTAAAAATCTATCGGATCAACGTCAAGAGACCATTTTACCCTATTCACATAAAGAGAGTTTCGAATCCTATTTAAACAAAACTCCAAACATTGATGTAAATCTTTTCTTGTTGAGGCATGAAAAAATAATTGCATGCGCTCATAACCTTTGAGTCGTTTTAATTGAGGTTGCACGGGACCAAACACATCGCCTTTAAATGGATGCTGGTTCAGTGATGCCATGAGATCGTCTAAAAATAAATTCACCTGATGCATTTGTTTTGCCTCAACGTTTAACAGAGCCAAATGTGAATAAGGCACGAGCTGCATTTGTTGCCTCTCCAAAAGGAGGTTATCTGCAAAACCTTTAAAATTATTTTGTTTTAAAAATTGAAAAATGGGATGACCTGGGAAATCGGTTTGAATCATAACTTGTCCAGGCTTATCCGCCCGACCTGCCCGACCTGCAACCTGTGTTAGTTGAGCAAAGGTGCGTTCGGTAGCACGGAAATGTGTGCTGTATAGAGCGCCGTCGATATCCAAAATAATGACCAAGCTCAAACGTGGAAAGTCGTGACCTTTAGATAGCATTTGGGTGCCAATTAAAATATCAATTTCCCCTGCACTGACTTGAGTATAGAGCGCATGGATGGCTTTTTTTGAGCGAATGGTGTCTCGATCGACCCTCAACATTCTCGATTTAGGAAATTGTTTTTGAATCCATTCTTCAATTTTTTGTGTGCCTTTTCCCAAGGGAATTAAATCATCGTTGCCGCATTGTGAGCATTGATCGATAATCTTTTGGCTATGATCACAATGATGGCATTTGAGTTGTTTGGATGCTTGGTGAAAAACAAGTTTTGCAGAACACCGTTGACAGCTTGGATACCAACCACAATTTGAACAAACCAACACCGGCGCATATCCCCGACGATTAATATAAATTAATGTCTGTTGCCTTTGAGCTAGATTATGTTCAATAGCATCAATCAAAGGCTGTGATAAACCTTCGGTCTTTGAGCTATTTGAAGGGATTAATTTGATGGTTGGCATCACAGCCTTGTCTACGGCGCGCTTCGGCAATGATAAATATTGGTACTTATTTTGTTCTTGAGTGGCGTGTCGCCAAGATTCGATAGAGGGTGTCGCAGACCCTAAAACAACTGGAATTTTTAAATGTTGGGCACGTACCAACGCAACGTCACGAGCGTGATATTTCAAACCATCTTGCTGTTTAAATGATGCATCATGCTCCTCATCAATAATAATCATGCCTAAACTTTTGATGGGGGTGAACACAGCTAATCGCGTACCAATAATAATTTTTGCTTGGCCTTGTCTAGCTTCTTGCCAATGACGTAATCGCTCTAATTCCGTTAGATAGCTATGTAATATAACAATCTTTTCATGACTAAAACGTGCTAGAAAACGTGCCTCTAATTGAGGCGTCAAATTAATTTCAGGAACCAAAACCAAAACTTGTTTGTGATTCGCAATAACCTTCTCGATTAAATTTAAATAGACCTCCGTCTTACCACTGCCGGTGACCCCATGTAAAAGCCATGTCAAAAAACCTGTTTTATCTAAAATACTTTTTATGGCTTTTGATTGTGCATCATTTAATTTAGGTTTATTAAAATGATGGGGGGATTGAGGTGTATCTTGCCACTCAGACCTTTGGCATAAATCTGCTTGTTCTAAATCATAAATAAGTTGCATGCCATTCGATACCAGTGAGCTTAAATTTTTTTGACGAATAGGTGCTTCTAATAATGCTTTGGCTAGTCGTTTGAGGCGTATTTGGCGCCTGGGAAATTGATCAATAATATCTTGCGTTAATTTGCTTGTGGCATTAAAAACCAATTCATGATTAATGCTATGACCTTTACCTTTTTTTATCCTTGAAGGTACAACCGACATGATGGTTTGACCAATAGGATGATGATAATACTCGGCCACAAATGAAAGTAACTTGAGCATACCAGCATCAAATATAATTTCTGGCTCAACACTGGCTATATATTTGAGTTTCTTAGGATCAATGTTGGTTGAGTTCGAAATTTCAAACACAATCCCAACTAAGTGCCTATTGCCGAACGGAACCTTGACATATTGACCTCTTTGAATGCTCGTATCATTCGATAAATAATCAAATAAATCATTAACAGGAACATTCAGTGCAACCCTGACAATCTGTTGTCCAGATTTCATATTTAAAGGATTCCTCAATAAGATAGCAAAGGATAGGTTAAAATATCGTTTTTTTTATATTCTAACTCGAGTGAAAGAAAAGCTAATCGATTTACTGACCAAATCTGTTAATTCGTTAACAGATGACTTTGACTCAAGTCAAATGCTAATTGAACGCCCTAAACTTCTAGCCCACGGTGACTTTTCAACAAACATTGCTCTGACTTTAGCGAAATCACTCAAAAAACCTCCTCGAGAAATTGCTCAACTCATCATTGACCATCTTGATGAGTCTGAGGTTTTTGAAAAAATAGAAATAGCCGGTGCAGGTTTTATTAATTTTTATTTGAACAATAAAGCACTCACCTCCATCATTCAGAATATCCTTAAACATCAAGAACGCTATGGATCAAATACGTCGGGTCAAAATGAAAAAATTCAAATCGAATTTGTCTCGGCGAATCCAACCGGGCCATTACATGTTGGGCACGGCAGAGGTGCTGCCATTGGTGATTGCCTAGCAAGGCTTTTTGAATTTTCTGGATGGCAAGTCACACGAGAATTTTATTACAACGATGCTGGTGCGCAAATTGATAACTTAACAAAATCTGTCATGGCGCGATGTAATCATATTGACCCATCAGACTCAACTTTTCCTGAAGATGGTTACCGTGGTGACTACATCAAAGAAATTGCAGACCTTTACCTCAACAAACAAAAAGTGGTTTGCGAGGGCATAACCATCCAATCTAATGGCGATATTAATGATGAGGAGCTAATCAAAAAATTCAGTGTCGCCACCTTGAGAAATGAACAAGATAAGGATTTAGCAGCCTTTAATGTTAAATTTGATACCTACACTCTAGAATCCTCTTTTTATGAGTCTGGTGCTATTGATCAAGTGGTCGACACGCTAATTAATAACCAATTAACCTACACAAAAGATGATGCGCTCTGGCTAAAAACTACCAAATTTGGTGACGATAAAGATCGAGTCATGAAAAAAAGTGATGGGGCGTACACTTATTTTATACCTGATGTGGCCTATCATTTAAATAAGTGGGAGCGAGGTTTTAAAAGGGTAATTAATGAACAAGGCGCTGATCATCACAGCACCATTAATCGTGTCAGGGCTGGTTTACAAGGTTTACAAAAAAATATTCCAAAGGGTTGGCCTGAGTATGTTTTGCATCAAATGATTACGGTGATGAAAAATGGTGAAGAGGTCAAAATATCGAAACGCGCTGGCAGCTATGTAACCTTGAATGATCTTATTGACGAGGTCGGTTGCGATGCGACTCGCTATTTTTTAGTAGCCCGCAGACCTGACTCGCAACTGGTATTCGATGTTGATCTGGCAAAAGCACAAAGCAATGATAATCCTGTCTATTACATCCAATATGCACATGCACGGATTGAAGCTGTCTTAAATCAGTCGGGTGAGCAATTAACAAAGCTCAATCAAGATCATGGCTATCAATATCAAACAGAAGCGGAAAAAAGCCTAATTAAAAAACTCAGTGAGTTTCCAGACTTGGTTTATTTAGCATGCATGGAATTAGCACCCCATCAAATTGCCAATTATTTAAAGGATTGTGCGGCTGAGTTTCATAGCTATTATAATGACAGTAAATTTTTAGTTGATGAGAAACAGACCAAATTAGGTCGATTAAGCTTAATTTATGCAACTCAACAAGTCATCAAAAATGGTCTGCGCCTACTAGGAATATCAGCCCCAAATAAAATGTAAAGGACATTAAATGAGTGAAGATTATAGAACAATCAAAGAAAAAAAAGCAGAAGGTACCCCCTTTACCAATGGGCTTTTTGTAGGCATATTGCTCGGTATTCTAGTATCGATTGCTGTCACACTCTTTGTTACTAATGGTAAAAGCCCCTTTATCTCTAAAGAGACTATTGGTTCATGCATTGAGGTCAACTCAGCGATTGGTGAAGATGATGTGATTAATATTGACGAGGATAATTCTTTTGATTTTTATGACACCTTACCAAAAGACCCATCCAATTATGCTAATGAGTCAATTGAAGAGCCTCAAGAAAATAGAATCATTGATTATTATGTGCAAGTAGGCGCATTCTCAAAACAAGAACCGGCGGATAATTTAAAAGCCAAATTAGCGCTCATGGGTTTTGAATCCGTCATCATGTCAGCAAAAATTAGTGAAAATACCTTTCATCGTGTCAGCGTGGGTCCCTATGATGATTATGAAACCGCAAAAGAGATGAGAGAAAAACTTATTAAAGAAGGTTTCAAAGCGAACTTAATTAAGCTTACAAGGCCTAAAAATAACTAGAAAATAAAAGGTAACTTATGAAAAAATTAATTACAACATTTCTTATTTTAATCAGCACAGCCCTTTGGGCTGTTGAACCTAGGCCAGGTGAAAATTTTAAGCAAACCAAAGAAGTCATTGCCACAGATTCGCCAGGTAAAATTGAAGTGGTTGAAATGTTTTGGTACGGCTGTATCCACTGCTTTAATTTTGATCCCTACATCGATAAGTGGGCTGATAAATTACCAAAAGATGTTGTGTTCAAACGAGTCCCGGTAATCCCGAGAAAAGACTGGATGCCTATGGCTAAGGCTTACTTCGCACTAGAAACCTTAGGACTGGATCATAAACTCCATGAAAAACTATTTGATGCTGTCCATAAAGAAAAGGTCGTCGATCCCTACAGCGAACTCAGTGCCATCAATTGGATTGCTGTTCATGGCAAAAAAGATGTAGGTGAAGTCAAAGATGCCTTTAATAGCTTTTCAATGAATTCAAAATTATCCAATGCCTCCAAGCTTTTTAAGTCGGCTGGGGCAACAGGTGTGCCTTCACTCGTGATTGATGGTAAATACCTCACCTCAACCACCATGGCGGGCGGAGAAAAAAATGCGATTGAGCTTCTTAACTACATTGTTGATAACGTTCGAAAAGATAAAGCAAAACAATAATTGTCTTTAAAGATCATTATCACTGGGGCTAGTTCGGGTATTGGTCGGGCACTGGCTATCGAATATGATAAACAAGGTGCAACGCTGGGTCTGATTTCAAGAAGCAAGGCAAACCTTATTAAAACTCAAAAACAATTAAAAGGTGTTAGTGAAATTTTTGCTATCGACGTCACTGATCGTCAATCTTGTTTTGCTATGGCAAAACAATTCCTCAAAAAATTTGGTCCTCCCGATATTATTATTGCCAATGCAGGTATTAGTCATGGGACTTTATCTGAAGAAGTTGAAGATTTTGAGGCTTTTAAATCGATCATCGATACAAATTTATTGGGTGTATTAAATACATTTCAGCCTTTCATTGCCTCCATGAAACAAAATGGGGCAGGTTGCCTTGTGGGTATCTCAAGTGTTGCCGGTATTCGCGGATTGCCAGGTGCATCAGCTTACAGTGCTTCCAAATCTGCATTGACCAATTATTTAGAGGGTTTGCGCGTTGAATTAAGTTCTTATGGTCTGGATGTCATCACCATCGCCCCAGGATACATTGTCACCCCCATGACCGATGTGAATCCATACTCTATGCCCTTTATTATTGAGGCTAAGAGTGCTGCAAAAAAAATAATAGCTGCCATTAGACAGAAAAAAACATATGCCATTATCCCCTGGCAAATGGCCATCATTGGTAGAATCATGCACCTTTTACCCAATTGGATTTGGGATTGTTTAGCTAAAAAAAGCCCGCGAAAACCAAGATAATAACCGTTAATAAAATTCATTAAAATTAACTAAATTAACAACAATCAATTGCACATATAAATATGTGCACATAGAATAGTTTGGTATTAATCAATTTTTATTTATCTATAGAGAAGGATCGAATTATGTCTTTAAAAGGAAGTAAAACAGAACAAAACTTAAAGGACGCTTTTGCAGGTGAATCACAAGCAAATCGTCGTTATCTATACTTTGCTGCTAAAGCAGATGTTGAAGGCTACAATGATGTAGCTGCATTATTCAGATCAACTGCTGAAGGCGAGACAGGTCATGCGCATGGTCACCTTGAATTTTTAGAAGAGTGTGGTGATCCAGCAACAGGTCTTCCCATCGGTAGTACTGAGGATAATTTAAAAGCTGCCGTGGCAGGGGAGACTCATGAGTACACTGATATGTATCCTGGTATGGCAAAAACTGCTCGTGAAGAAGGTTTTGACGAAGTTGCTGACTGGTTTGAAACACTTGCTAAAGCAGAACGTTCTCATGCTAACCGTTACGAAAGAGCGTTAAACGAACTCGTATAATTTAAGCCGGGGCCAAGCCCCGGTTTTTTTTAAATATGGATACTCCCAAAGAAGGTAATTTACAAGCACCTACGCGTCATCCTATCGATTGGCGTAACCCCGATTTTTATAATGAGGATTCTCTTAATAAAGAATTAGAGCGTGTTTACGACATATGTCATGGTTGTCGAAGATGCGTGAGCTTGTGTCAATCATTTCCAACGTTATTTGATCTTGTTGACGAATCAGAAACCATGGAAGTGGATGGTGTGGCTAAATCTGATTATAAAAAAGTGGTTGATCAGTGCTACCTTTGCGATTTATGTTATATGACAAAATGCCCCTATGTTCCTCCCCATGAATGGAACGTTGATTTTCCTCATTTGATGTTAAGGGCCAAAGCTATTTATTATCAAAAAGGTGAGACCAAGCTTCGAGATAAGGTGCTTACCAGCACGGATACAGTAGGCAAATTTGCTGGCATACCCATTGTGGCTCAGACTGTGAATGCTGTAAATAAAGTAGGTCTAGCTCGCAAAGCTCTAGAAAAAGTCGCTGGTATTCATTCCAAGGCATGGTTACCCAAATTTGAGAGCAATACTCTTCGAAAGCGTTTAAAGAATCACTCGTCTGAAATCACACCTGAGGCTGTTGGTAAAACCAAAGGTAAGGTTGCCCTTTTTGCCACCTGCTTCATGAACCGTAATGAGCCTGGGCCAGGTGAGGATTTTTTCAAAGTATTTGAGCATAACAATATTTTAGTTAAGTTAACCGACAAGGAAGTATGTTGCTCCATACCAAAACTTGAATTAGGCAATTTAAAGGCGGTTGAAGAAGCTAAAAATACCAATATCCCTATTTTGGCAAAACTGGTTGATGAGGGATGGGATTTAACGTCGCTCATTCCATCTTGTGTGCTCATGTTCAAGCAAGAATTGCCTCTGATGTTTCCTGATGAAGCGGATGTTATTAAAGTTAAAAATGCTTTTTATGATCCCTTCGAGTATCTTATGCTTCGTAATAAAGAAGATAAATTTGTAAAAGATTTTAAACAAGGCTTAGGTAAAGTGTCTTACCATGCGGCATGTCACCAAAGGGTACAAAATATTGGTCCTAAAACTAAAGATACGCTAGCGATGATTCCTGATACCGAAGTCCAAATTATTGAAAGATGTTCTGGGCATGATGGTACCTATGCGGTTAAAAAAGAGTGTCATGATTTTTCTGTAAAAATTGTGAAACCAATTGTTAATAAAATTAATCAAAACGAAGCTGATCACTACGGGAGTGATTGTGCAATGGCAGGTCATCACATCGGTCATGTTCGCAACGATGGCACTGAACCCGAACACCCCATTACACTTTTAAGAAAGGCTTACGGAATTTAGCAATGGCACATTTAGAAAAAAAAGATTTATTTAGCTTAGAAAAATATGCTGAGATTAGAGATGACTTTAGAAAAAAAGTTATGGAGCATAAAAAAAATAGGCGCTTAGCACTCAATCCTCATGCAGCTCTTTACTTTGAAGATAGTTTAACCATGCAATACCAAGTTCAAGAAATGTTACGTATTGAAAAAATATTTGAGGCTGAGGGTATTCAAGAAGAACTCGATGTCTACAACCCATTAATTCCTGATGGCTCAAACTGGAAAGCAACGTTTATGATTGAGTACGGCGATGTTGAAGAAAGAAAAAAAGCTTTAGCAAAACTCATCGGCGTTGAAAAAAGTGTTTGGGTTAAAGTTGAAGATAGTGAAAAAGTATTTGCTATCTCTAATGAAGATTTAAGTCGTGAAAATGAAGATAAAACCGCCTCAGTTCATTTTATGCGATTTGAATTAAGCAAAAGCATGTGTGCTCAAGCCAAGGTGGGTCTTCCTATTACTTTTGGAATAGATCATCCGCTTTTTAAAACAGAAGTCACTCTAACGCCTGAGATTCAGCAATCTTTAATCAAAGATCTTGATTAAATTTCAATAAGCTCGACGCTATGTTCTATACTAAAGTAATGAATACTCATCATACATTTATAAAAGTCTTAAAGTGGCTATTTTTTAGTCTCCTTGTCACCCTTAACTATTCAGTGAATGCCCTGCAAATTGGTGATAAAGCACCTAACTTTAAAGCCTCTACTTCACAAGGTGATATTGATTTTTACGAATGGTCTGACAAACAATGGGTGATTCTTTTCTCACACCCGGGAGACTTTACGCCGGTCTGTACCACTGAATTAGCCACTGCTGCACTATTACAACCTGAATTTAAAAAGCGCGGTGTCAAGTTAATTGGGTTGAGTGGAGACTCATTAGAGGATCATATGGAATGGATTCCTCACATTAATCGGTTTAAAAATGAATTAATTAAAAAAGATAATCTCATTAATAATCTCATCCAATCTGATCAAGAAACGGATGTCAATTATCCCATCATTGCCGATGAGTCACTTGAGATTGCCGCCCAATACGATATGTATCACCCGCTTGCGTATCCAAATGCCAATTCATTGGGTAATCCCCTGAAAGAAACCATTCGATCTGTATTTGTCATTGATAATGACAAAAAAATTAAAACCATACTGGTTTACCCAAAAAATATTGGACGAAATTTTGATGAAATATTGCGTATTGTGGATGCGTTACAACTATCAGAAAAACATAATGTATCTACTCCAGCGAATTGGCAGCCTGGAGATGATGTGATCGTATCAAACGATATTCCGCTAGAAGATATAAAGGATAAATATGACACCAAAGAAGTTAATTTCTTTGAGGATTATTTAAAATTTATCGATCAACCTGAATTCTTTGAAGGATCAGAAAGAGGAAAAGACAGGGCCAAAGGAAAGTTTAAGTAAAATCGTTAATCAATTTTCTAATTTGATTAACTAATTCACTTGCCGTCAAGCCAATCGGCCCAAAACCCTCGTCAACTAATTGATCTGCTGCCTTGGCATGAAGTTGCACTGCAAGAAGACATGCGTTAAATGCATCTATTTTATAATGTTTACCCTGAGCTATCATGGAACCCATAAGACCTGCTAAAACATCACCCATACCCGCTGATGCCATACCTGCATTGCCATCATTACACTGATAAACCGTATTTTGATCATTTGTAATCAAGGTATGTTCGCCTTTTAAAACGACTGTGCAAAGAATTTTTTCATTTAATTTTAAACAATTTTTTTCACGATTTTTTTGCACCTCATCTGCAGTTGTTTTTAAAAGCCGTGCTGCCTCACCGGGATGTGGGGTGATCACAGTAAATGTTTGGCGATTTAAAATTTGATTCAATAAATCATCATTTTGTGAAATTAAATTTAGCGCACCGGCATCAATCACCAAAGGAATATCTAAATTAAATATTTCCTCTAACAAAGGAATATTGATCGCATCGGACTGCATGCCAGGGCCCACAACTAAACATGCAGGATTGATTGCTTTGATTTGTTGAATAATCTTACCCTCACATGGGTGAATCATAATTTCAGGTGATTGAGGGTCCACATGGTATGAATTTGCATCCATCATCCATACATGGACAACACCAGCTCCGGATAAAAGTGCTGATTTAGCACTTAATAAAATAGCCCCCGCCATACCAGAACTACCTCCAAGGCAAGCAATGGAGCCATTGTGTCCTTTGTGTGCATTAGATTTTCTTGCTAAGTTGTTAAGAAGATTTAAAGCGTCAATAATCTCAATCGAGTAAGCCATGTATCTCTAAGGTAACTTTTGACTCATGCAAAATTCATTACCATCGCATTCGTAATAGGCCTTCACATAATCAACGATAGCATCAGGATCATCCATGACTTTGATTAAACCAAAGTCATCATCATTAATCATCTTTTTTTCAAGCAAAGTACGCTTAATCCAGTCTTGAAATCCTTGCCAAAATTCACTGCCCACTAAGATGATGGGCACAAGATCGATTTTTTTTGTCTGCATTAAAGTAAGTACTTGCAACAATTCATCTAAAGTTCCAAAGCCTCCAGGAAAGACAACGAAGGCGGATGCAAATTTAATAAACATGATCTTTCGGGTAAAAAAATAATTAAAGTGCATCTCAATGTCTTGAAAATCATTTGGTGCCTGCTCTTTGGGTAATTTAATATTTAAACCGACACTGGTTGACTTACCCTCATAAGCGCCCTTGTTGGATGCCTCCATAATGCCTGGGCCTCCACCTGAAAATACTGAAAAACCAGCCTCAGAAAAACGATGAGCGATTAATTGTGCTAACTGATAGACTGGATCAGATGGAACAATTCTAGCGCTACCAAACAGAGTAACTGCCGGAACACAAGCTTCTAATTTTTTGATAGCCTCCGAAAACTCATGGTCTATTTGAGTTTTGACGATGAAGGTTTCAGATGAGGATGATTTAATTTTATTCACCATACCTTATTCTAAATTGAAAATAAAAAAAGCATTACAAAAAGTAATGCTTTTTAAATGAAAGAATACTTAATTTTTATGCGTAATTAAATTCGACAGCAACATTATGAATTCTTTTATCCAAAGAACTCTCAATGATATAAGTCAACATAATTAAAGCAAAAAATAAAACGATCACTTTAATAAAATGGGATCGCTTAAACATTAGTCATCTACCTGATAAGCATAAACATCATCAGGCTCCTTATACGCAAGTGTTTTTAAAACTTCATCTGCTTCCCATACCCCTTGCTGTCTTGCTTTTTGAAACCACTGGTCTGCTTTAGCTAAGTTTTTAGCTACACCACGGCCATCTCGGTAAATGATGCCAAGATGATATTCCGCTTGAGGTATTCGATGTTTTGCAGCTTTGATAAAAAAGTCATTAGCTAATTGATCATCTACATAAGTGCCGAGACCATAATGATAAATAAATCCTAAATTAACATAGGCCTCAGGAATATCTTCATGCATGACTTCCTCATAATATTTTTTTGCCGAGACATAATTACGCGAAGTACCCCGGCCATATTGTGCCATCAAGCCCAAATTAAATTTGGCCTCAGCAAAACCCTGATCTGCAGCAAGCGAATACCAATGGTGGGCTTTTAAATGATTTTGAAATCGGCTAGGTCCGTAGTGATACATTTGTGCTAAGTTAAATTGCGCCTCTACTAAACCTTGACTGGCTGCAGCTTCATAATTATCCATCGCTCTCTCAAAGTCATACTCAATACCATCACCGGCTAAAATTAATTTTGCTAAATTAAACTGGGCTTCTTTCATACCTTGCTCAGCTGCCTTGTCATACCAAACTGCCGCAAGCGTCGTATTTTTAGTCACGCCCATACCATAGTGATACATTTGTGCTAAGTTAAATTGCGCTTCCAAAACACCAGCCTTTTTAATTTCACATTGTTTATGATTCAGACTTAGCTGATCGTTTGCGGATTTCTCAAACCAGCTAAATGCTTGAGTCATATTTCTTTGAATACCTAATCCATATCGGTACATGAGGCCTAAATTAAATTGCGCCTCAGGATCATTTTGTTTGGCCGCCATTTGATAATGATTAAAGGCTTCTTTTAAATCTTTTGATTTACCTTTGCCATAGTGATTAATTAAACCCAGCCTAAAATGTGCTTGGGTTAAACCGCCCTCAGCAGCTCTTTGAAACAAATCGAGTGCTTTTGAATAATCTTTGGTGACTACATTACCCTTATAGTAATGTTCTGCTAATTCATACTGAGCTTTTACAATTTTTTCCTGCGAAGGTGCTATACCGAAACCTTTAAAACCTCCCTGGTTATACCAAGTAGACCAAAAAGTTTCTTTATCACAATTATCTTTTGCAACAGCTAAGTTGGAAAACAGAAAAATGGGGCTAAGCCATAATGTTATTTTTTTGAGTTTCATATTTCATCCTTAAAATCATATTAATTTCAAAGACGAAATATAAAAAAATAGGTCAGGCGATTAGGGTGCTAAATTTTCTTCGATAAGATAATTCATATTGAAGGTGGCCTTGGTATTGCCAAGCGCTGAAGCGCGTTTGTAATATTCATAAGCTTTTTGATAGTCTTGAACCACCTCAAGACCTTCTTGATACATCAGACCCATATTAAAAAGCGCATTAGGATTATATCGCTCTGCTAAATAAACCACATTACAATCGGTGCGATCCATCTGACTAATCACTTCATCTTGTTTTGATTCATAGTGCGTGGAAAATTTGGCAATAAATTGTTTAAATCCTGCAAAACTCTCCGGTGCCCCTAGATCATTACTCGCTTGTGTGGGTTGATGACAAGCAATAGGCTCGAGCTGATCAAAATAGCTAACACTGACGGTGGCGTATACAATCGGCCCTGTAACCAAGAGGCCTGCCGTTAGCCAAGTAATGAACTTTTTAACGGGTGAAGGCTGTTTTTCATCTAAAAACAATCCATGTTTATGCATTCTCGATTTAAATTTATGACGACGTCTTTCTGAGTTTTTTTCAATGACCTGATTTTCACGATCGATCCAATTTTGAATGGTAATGTTTTCAAGTCTTTCAAAGAGGGCTTGTTTTTTATTAGTCATCATCGCTCTCCTCTTTACATTTTTTTAAATACTTATCTTTGACTTTTTTCGATTGCGATATAAATTCCTTGGTCGCTGCATCAGATCTTTCAATTTTAATGGCAATCTCTTCAATGGAATAGCCTTCGACCTGCTGCTCGATAACGTAGGCCCTTTCAGGAAAATCATTCTCAAAATTTGCCCAGGCTTGTTCAAGGCATTTGGATACATCTACCAGTTCTGTATTCATATTAGACTCATGATTTAATTCAATGACTGCCTCTTCTCCGTCATCATCTACACTCATGTACAAAGGTGTCTCAGCTTTTCTTTTTCGAGCTTTATAAAAATCATGTGCAGAATTTTCAATCACTGTCCAACACCAAGATTTAAACGCTTTACTATCTTTGACACTGTTAATTTTTAAAAACATTTTTTCCATTGATATCATCATGACTTCTTCGGCGTCTTGTTCAGGAAATCTCCATTTTCTCATCAGATGTCTGATGCCAGGTGTCATGATCTGGTTAAATAATGCATTTGCAGCAGCATTTTTTGATGACTCACTATTGGATTGTAATCCGCTAAAAATATCATCAAATTCCAATGTGTTATAACCCCCCTGTGATGAATGTGACTTGTTAAAAAGAAAAAGGTCAGGCTTGAACTTATTTTGTGTGAAATAAATCCATTAAACATCCTTACCTTTTAACCTAATCAGCGTCAAAGCTTAGTAATAGTTTTTTTATTCCTCCTGTCATTCTATTACCGTAGGGCCCCGCGTTAGTTGGGCCACTTCTTTTATTTGTAATGAAAATGATAATGATTCGCAATAACACATTACTTTTTGTTTATCGCTAAAATCCTTTTCATGACTTATTTAATAAACACTTTTATTTCATTGGCGCTATTGCTAACGTACTGCTTTGTGCTAACACAATCTATTTAATAGATTGACTCATCTTGTTTGAATTATTTCAAATCAAGATCAATACCTTTGACACCCTTTAAAAATTCTTGGGTGTACTTAATCTTAATATCTTTTTTTAAATTCTTGGGTTTCTGAACTTTAGCTTTTTTTGTAGGGGAGTTGGGTGTCACAAGAATGTAGATAATAGACAAAATCACAACAACAATCGATGTTACAAGCACTCCCAGAATGACGAGCTCTAAATTTTCATTAATGTAATTCTTTGCTATGTCATAAAACTCATGAGCTTTTTC